>WLIV01000013.1 GCA_009702045.1 Actinomycetota bacterium
GGGTGAGTCCCATCACGTGGTGTAGGAGTCAGCGGCCATCGTCGGGGTGATGGTGGTCATCGTGCGATTCTCGTAAGCGACCAAGCCAACAAGAAGGCCGCACGATGACCACTCACGAGTTTGCCCTATCCGACCTTGCCGCGCGTCTGCTCGGCACCGATGCCAGTCTCTCGACGTCGCTGCGCGACATCCTCACTGTCGCGTTGCAGGAGTTGATCGAAGCGGAGCTCACCGCGACGATCGGTGCCGCGCCTGGTGAACGCACGGCCGAGCGTGTGACGCAACGCAACGGGCATCGTCCGAAGCTGCTCTCGACACCGGGAGGTGATGTCGAGATCGGGATCCCCAAGCTCCGTCAAGGTTCGTTCTTCCCGGAGCTGCTCGAGCCGCGCCGGCGGATCGACAAAGCGTTGTGGGCGGTGATCATGACCGCGTACATCACAGGCACCTCCACGAGGAAGGTCGACGATCTCGTCAAGGCGCTGGGTTGCGAGTCGGGGATCTCGAAGTCGACGGTGTCGCGGATCTGCACCCAGATCGACGCCGACGTGCATGTACTGCGGACACGCCGGTTGGATCATCAGCCGTTCGTCTACGTCTGGCTCGACGCCACCTACGTCCATGTCCGCGAGCACCGCCAGGTCGTCTCGAAAGCGATCGTGATCGCCACCGGACTGCGTGCTGACGGGCATCGCGAGGTCCTCGGCCTCGATGTCGGCGACAGCGAGAACGAAACATTCTGGCGCGAGTTCCTCACCAGCCTCACCGACCGCGGGCTCGCCGGTGTGCGCTTGGTGATCTCCGACGCGCACGCCGGGCTGATCAAAGCGATCCGCCGCTGCTTCCAAGGCACCGCATGGCAACGCTGCCGCGTCCACGCGATGCGCAACCTGCTCTCCGCAGCGAACCACCGCCACCGCCAAGTGATCGCCGCGTTGATCCGCACGATCTTCGTGCAACCCGACGCAGCCACCGCGACCACCCAGCTGCGTGCCGTTGTCGAACAGCTGCGACCCTACGCGCCCGGTGTCGCCGAGCGCCTCGAGGCCATGGAAGCCGACCTGCTCGCCTACACCGGGTTCCCGCCGGCGCACTGGTCCAAGATCTGGTCGAACAACCCGATCGAACGTCTCAACCGTGAACTCAAGCGACGCACCGATGTCGTCGGAATCTTTCCCGACAAGGCTTCCGTCATCCGCCTCGTCGGTGCCCTGCTCGTCGAGATCAACGACGAAATGATCGCCGCCGAACGCCGCTACATCGCCGCCGCCAGCGTCGCTGACCTCACCGATCAACCCGGCGAACTAGCCTTGCCCGCAGCACCCCGAACCTGACCAACAGCTTCGAGGAACACACGAGCTTCTACACCACGCTCTGGGACGCAATCGGCAGTTCTGTCTTCCGGGGACAGCGATCTGAGGTCGAAGGGCCCGAGTTCCGGGGAGCCCTGCTCAAGAGCGGTCACCAGGTCCCATGAAGATCGAAGCTGCGCTGCCGCTTCGACCTTGATGGGGAAGAAGGTGCGGACGTCGATCAAATCGCTGGATGCAACTCCGAGGTCGCTACCTTCCTCGATCCTGGCGAGCTGCTCGGAAACCGTGCGGAGGTCCAGTGCTTGGAGTCTGCTTCCGAGGGACTTTCGTTGTTCGTCTGTGACTCGGCCGGAGTTTGCGAACTCCGCGACACGGGCGGCAAGCTCTTCCGACTGATCGGTTAGGATCTTGCGCAGATGCGTCAGTCGCTTCTCCAGTATTCGCAGATTCTCCTGCAGCATTGAGATGTCATCGAGTCGAGCCAGTTCGACATCTGTGAGGATGTCGGAAGCGTCCTCATCACGAATGAGATCGGCCGACCGGGCCTGGCCCAGAAGAACTTCGCATTGATCGCTTGAAGCGCGTAGCCGGGAACGAAGGTGAGATTCGGCGTCCGCGTGTGCTGATTCGAGATCCTTGCCCCAGCCGGGCCATAGGTGTCGCAGCGCTTCAATGGCGCGAGTGGCGCGCTTGAGCTCGCCGGCCTCGAGTAGGGCGCGGCACTTCTCTGATGAATCGTCTCGGTCGGCGAGGGCAGGGAGGTACGTGTTCAGCTTCTCTCGATCGGCGTAGTCATCTGGAGCTGAAGGAATGGATGGCTCGATGTCAACTTCCCAGCCCAGGATCGCGTCCGATGTCGGCATCGAGCTTGTCTCGACGACTTCATGCGAAAGGACGATTTCAATCAGGTCACACAGCCTTCGCTTGAGTTCCGAAGTTGCCGCAAGATCGGTGACCGCTGCCTCAAGAACCTTCTTGAGATGGATCGGTGTCAGCTGATCGAGCCCTGTGCGGCCGCGTGTCGACGACGATGGCTGGGCCGCCGCCACCCAACGTTGAAGATGCACGACCGCGTCCTCAATCATTTCGATCAGACGTTGTCGAGCCCTGGCATCGACGTTGGTGTGGTTGTGGAGACGCGGAGTCGATCGCGCCACGCGGTCGATGCGGTCCTGTATGGCAGCCCTTGTAGCAAGCTCGCTGCAGATGTCAGCGACCTCCCTGGCCCGCCGTTGATCGTTGGCTGCCACCACAGAGGCGGCGACGCCCAGGCATCCGTGTTCACCCTCGACGTGCGCCAGCTCTTGCCAGACAACAGTCGCCGGTTGGAACTTCAGTCTGCGTCGGGGTGCCGTCTTAAGAAAACCCTGCGCCCACTCCACCTCAGTTTCGGCAGGCCCAATCCGCTCAGTAGAGCGATCGTCAATGTCTGAGGCGTCAGCGGAGACTGTGATGCCACCCGCTGGCACCAACGCGAGATCCCTCATGATCGACAGGAGATCAGTGCCCCACATTTGACCCTGGGTGGACAGCTGCGTCACAAAGGATATGAAACCCGGTTGGCCCGTGCTGGCGCATCCAGCGACACCGACCACAGCGCCGATTCCTGCCCAGAGCTGATCGTCTCGGATCGCCCCAACGTCTAGCTGCGAGAGCAAACCAGAGGCGGCGTAAGCGAAGTCGTCAAAGGGTGAACGCGAGGCCTCGAGAAGGAGTGCTGCCTTGACTAGTTGGTGATGGGTCTCAGCAGGAGCTTCGGGCG
Organism: Actinomycetota bacterium; assembly: GCA_009702045.1. Taxonomy (GTDB): domain Bacteria; phylum Actinomycetota; class Acidimicrobiia; order Acidimicrobiales; family Ilumatobacteraceae; genus UBA668. The sequence continues at coordinate 3,076 of WLIV01000013.1, forward strand.
ATTCGTGGAGAGTGGACCAAGCAAGGAAAGCAGAGAGCTGGCCCGCGGCGAGCAACGTGGAACCTTCAACAGGGACTCGATCCTGTGTGGGGGAAGCCTCCACGGAATCATGCGTTGGTGCGACAACTTTGCCGAGATCGACAGGATCTTCTGACCCTTTCGCCTTTGGCCCCGACTTATCTCTCGAGCCAGCCGACGAAGCAGAGACTGGGATCGGCGCCGGGGCACTGGGTATGGTCGCCTGTTCCGCAACAGCGGCGATTTCGGGGGTGGATTCAATCGGCGAATCGACGCGCTGGCTCGGATCCCGAGGGTCTCCAAGCGCTGGTGCCGGCGCGTCCTCTGCTTCATTGCCCAGCCGCTCGTTGGCGGAATCACCAGCATCCCCGGCAGCGCTATCGGGTAACGAAAGTACGCCGGAGCTAAGCGCCACGGCGACGTGTCCACCCGATGCTGGAGGCAGCGTTGACATAACCAGCTCACCCAGCTCAAAAGTGGCGCCCGCTTGATGCTTCCCATCGGCACGGAGGAAATCGAGAAGGCGAGAGAGCGCCTGCCCGGCCACCTCATCCGTGTCCGTGACTTCGGACTGGGAGAGCCCCGACAGGCGCGACGCCATCGCTGCCAGATCCTCAAGCCCGGCGACTGGATGCGAGGCTTGAATGTTCGCGAGGGCGGACAGCCTGGCGAATGGTGGTTCGGAGATGCGAGTGAGCGCTGCCCTGTGCTCCTCAAGTGAGCGGACAGTAACTTCATCTTCTGGGATGCCAAAGCCAGTCTCTCGCGCCGCTTCAAGCGTTGATTTGAACTCCGCCACATAAGTCATCAGGGCGAGAAGATCCCCATTGTCGACTTGCTTCCCCAAATCAACAGCCGACGACATTCGACCGACGGGTGCCTCCGCTGCCGAGCGCGCGTCCTCTAGCCGGTGGGCGGCATCTGTCTGTTCGGCGTCGGCGCCGTCGTCGGGTATCTGCAGCGTTGGATCACTGGGGGCCCGCAACTGCGGATGCATTACAGCCACATACTCCACGACACCCGGGGATTCGGCGCCGACGACGAGTGCGTTCAGAAGCGCTAATCGAACAATCTTCGGTGGATAGGGGTTGAGAGCCTCGTCAACTGTAGCCATCAGCTGGCGAACGCTGGGCCACCGAACCGACTCTGCGAGTTCATTGTGGATCAGTTTCACGCACGAACTGACAAGAACGTTCTCGACGAACCGCCGCCGGGCGTCTGGGCCCAGCTTCGTCTTGAAGTTGGTTGCAGCCAGAAGTGGCTTGTAATGGCCGCTCATCTTCAGCGGTGCGCGAAGGGCATCGGCAACTTGGCTGGACGGCTTCCAGGCCCTCAGGAAGTCACCGGACATTGCCTCTCGGAATGTCGCGTCCCAGAGCTCCTGATACTGGGCATCGGTGAGGGTCCCGTCAACGCGCATCTGGTCCAGCGCCTCTCCGGAGCCCCGCCGTGGCGGATGGCTGCATGGACCCCTTCTTATCACCGATCAATGCTCGCTCTTGCCGACAGACGGTTCAATGGCTCGTCGGCCTGGCGCATCATGGCCGGGTCGGCCAAATGACCGTTCTGCTGACGGCAACAGGCAGAGGGACACCGGCGGTGGATCGGGAGTTGGCTGATTCGAGCGAAGAGAGAACGCCACTCCCGTGGTCTTAGCGTTCGCTGCCGTCGCCCAGGTCGACAGAAGATCCCGAGCTATCCACTTGTTCCTCACAGGGCACACAAGAGCAGTCACCGATCCCGGGGTTCCTCTGTGTTTGTCAAGCGGCGATTTCGCCGGGTTCGAGCTGACCTGGTGCGCGTCGTTCGTCGGCGAGCATGAGTCGCCAGAGGTGGGCGGCGAGTCGTCGCTTCAAGCAGCGGAGTGCTTCGTTTCGGGTCTTGCCCTCGGCGAGTTTCGCGTCGAAGTAGTGACGGCCGACGCTGTCACGCATTCGCACTTGGGTGACTGCGACGAGATGGATCGCTGAGTTCAGTTGGCGGTCACCGCTGCGCGAGAGACGGTGGCGTGCCTTGTCACCGCTGGCCACCTCGATCGGGGCGACACCCGCATACGCGGCGAACGCATCAGCACTGCGGAACCGCGACGCCGGCCCGGTCCGGCCGATCAGGCGGACTGCGTTGATCGGACCGACTCCGTCGACCTCTCGAAGCCGAGTGCCGTGCTCATCGAGCGCGTCAGTCATCCGCTTGGCGATGTCAGCCAGGTTGGCGTCCGCCGCTCGCAAATCGCGAACCAGATCTTGGGCGAGTTCCTTACGCATCCGTTCAGCAGGTGATGACGGTCGCACAGATCTCAGCATCGCTGCCGCAACCGTGGCCTTCAAAGCGAGCGGGGCGCCACCCGGGATCAGATCACGGATCAATGCGTGGAGCTGGTTCGTCACCCGAACCCGTTGTGCGGCAAGGTTCGCGCGGCGTTCCTCGAGCAATGCAAACACGACCGTGTGGTCCTCACCGGACACGACCGAAGCATCGCCCTGCAACGCGGCGACGCTCGCCGCGGCGGACGCGTCGATGACATCGTTCTTGCGGCGACCGCCACGCGACAACTCTCGAACCCGTGCGGTCGCCGTGGCCGACACGTCCCAGACGACCTCATCGCGGGCAACCAGCCACTGCGCGAGATGACGACCCAAACCGCGTGCGTTCTCGACGGCCCATCGGCGATCGCTGAACTGGGCAGCCCAACGCAACAGCTGGCGATAGCCGACCAGCGATGCATCAATCCGAAGCGATGCCACTGGCATGTTCGTAGCCGGGTCCACTGCTGTCGCGGTGTGGGAACTCTTGTGCGGGTCGACCCCGATGATCATGACGTTGTCTCCGATCGTGTTCGATGATGGAAAGCCACGGTCGGCATGCCGACTTCCGGAAACCCCGCTGGGGCACCACTCCTCTGTTGAGCCAGACCGCAACCGGTCGCTGGCGGGAGGCAAACCCCGGGAGAGCCAACCCGAAGGCGGCAGGCGATTCACGAGCCAACCCGACCAGCGACCTACCGGACGCTACGAGCCTCAACCCACAACGACCGACACCTCACATACAAGTCGGCGGTTCAAGGTTCGGGGGTTCCAGGCCGCGGGTCGAGCGCCGCCCGCCAGTCACCGGCCCGGGAGGTCGCTGAGGTCGCGTGCCACCTCGACCTGGCAGCAACGGGTGTCGACGTCGACAAGGAAGAGGCTCTGATGCGTCATCACCACTCCTTCGCGCAGCCCGTGCGCCTCCGCGAGCGTCAGCGCCACGAGACTGTTCAGCGGTGCGACCACTCCGTGCGTGGTCATCCCCCGAACCTTCATCGTCACCGGCCACGCGTCGGTGCCGGACTCCACCAGGTCGGCCGCATCGACCTCGCTCATCGGCAGCAACCACCATTCGCCGCCACCGGGCATGGCCGAGGCGGCGTTGCGGCCCACCATCTCGACTCCGTGCTCCGTCACCACCGACAAGCTACGCAGTTGTGCTTGCGCACGTACCCAGTCATCGTCGCCATCGACCATTTCGTCGATGGGCACGGTGTCCCAGCTCAGGTCCTCCTGCTCAGGCTCGACGGCCAGTAGGCGTCGCCCAGGACCGCAGTAGAACGCCTCGGATGCCAGGAGGCAGCGCCACGAGCCCTCGGCAGGGTCCTCGAATTCGCCGATGATCCTCACCTCGATTTCGCCGCCATCACGACTATCGCCGAGGAACCACACGGTGCCGCTCTGGAAGATCTCCTGCCGACGAACCCAACCCAATGCCGACCCAACGCCGTCCACCGCGATGGCTGATGCCACCGTCGCGACGCAGCGGTCCCAGTAGTCGTCGAAGCGGGCGGGCAGGAAGATGGAGCGCGGCGACTTCGGGATGGGGTGACGTACCCACGCGTCTGGGTCGTACTCATCGTCGATCAAATCCAGCACTGCAGCCTCGGTGTACATCGGTCTGCCCGGTCTGCCTGGCTTGCTGGACACGAGCCGTGGCGAGCGAAACCAACTACTCGTGAAGCCGAACGGGGCCGACGGCTTGGGAGCCCACTTCGGGCCCGAGGAACCACTGGCTTTCTTCGGAATCAACACGCCTCACCGCCTCGTCAACAATCTGCAGACTACCGAGAAGGTCCGCGTCGCGTTGCCAGCGCAGCAGGAGGATCGGTCCAGTGAGCCGCCCGTGGATCGGCGACTGCCGTTGTGGCAGTCGACGTACGGCGGGTGAAGTCGCCGACCTAATGATGTGTCGCTGTAGCCAAAGTGATCGCGTCGCCAGTCACCGCGACCGCGCCGCGTAGTCGCATGGTCAGTGACGTCGTCAATCTCGCGACGGCTAGAAGTCCTCGTGTCCGCCACACACTGGGAGATCACCGAGTTCAAGTGGGTCGTTAGCCGGGTGCTAAGGCAGTCTGCGAATGGGAGGTTCGGGCCGCGGTCTAGGGAGCCTGTCGGCTTGGCTAAGCGGGCCGAGCGTTAGCTCCAGGCATTCCTCCAGCACCGCTGCTGCGAGGCCCGCCAGCGACTGGTCACGGGGCAGGGGAAACGGGAGGGGCGAGTTGAGGGGAAGCGCGGCTTTGTGACCGTGCGCAAGATTGGATCGAACGATCCACAGCAGGTCTGCCAGTCGGTCGGCCGCATCGTTGACATTGCGAGGAGATCCGGAACGGTCAAGTCGTCCAAACGCTTCGACCGCCTTCTTGTGCCCGGCCTCGGGGTTCGAGTTCGGGCCGTTGCGGCCGAGATCTCGGATGAGTGGGCGCGCATCAACCAACTGGCGTACCGACGTAGCGAACAGGACACCCGGAATCGATTCGATCAATCTCCGCCGAGCAACGTCTGGGTTCATGCCAGCGGTGCCGGGGTTCTCCTCGGCCAGCAACTCGAACGCCCAAACCAAGGTGATCGTGCGGAAGATCAACTCGCTGTAGTCCTTGGCGGTTCGCCAGTGGCTGATCGCACGCTGTACAGCGACGGCGTGCTCAGGGTCTGACACCCACCCCAGCATTAGGCGTCGCCTGCACCCAGGTCGCCATTGGCGAACCGTTGTTCTCCACTTCCGTAAGCCAGGTAGGAAGTCGTGAGCACCTCAACCTCACCATCGATGTCGACCAGAACCTGCAGCTGACGTGTGATTGAGGATCCAGCGCAGACCGCGACCACGACGCTCGCGGCAGCGAGTCCTGCGCACGCTGCAGACACAGCGAGTCCGGCGGCTTCTGGAAGTTCGTAGGGGCCATCGTCGATCCGTAACGTGTTCACACGGCCCAGCGCCTGGTTGGTCTCCAGATCGCCAACAACGATTGCCGCCAGCATTACCAGCGCGTCGCTGAGGATCGTGTCCGGGCCACGCGGAATCCACGACACGGTTTGACCGACCTCGGCTGGGTCGGTCGGCACGAGCTGCAGCACCGGTCTTGACCCCTCGAGCAGATAGAGCACGTGAGTTGGTACGGGCGCCCGGCCGGCGAACCGACCCCTCGAGGCGGGTCCGATATGGATGTAGGCGGTCACTTCGGCCATACCGGCAGTCTTGCCGATCTAGCCGGGCATCCGAGACAGGAGTTCACTCGACGATCGCCGCGATCATCTGTGCAAACGATTCGACCTGTGTCATACCTGCCGACCCGCCCCGCTCCAGGTACAGATCCCGCCGGAGCTCGACCATCACCGACGACACCTCAGGTACACGTCGGTAGTGCTTCGTCGGTACGTAGGTGCCGGCGAATGGCGTGTTCCAACCCACGCCTTCGGCGATCCCGCCAAAGCTCTGCTCTGCCACCTCGGACAACCACGCCGGAGTGTGGAAATGATCACTGCCCAAGCACACGCCTGGGCGCAGCGCAGTCTGGTCGAGTTCGTAGGGCAACGGATCCTGCGGGAACGAATGGAGGTCGATAATGATGCACCGACCGTGCGTGGCCAGCACCCGGTCGACCTGCTGCTCGATCGCCTTCGCGTAGGGGAAGAAGTAGCTCTCCAGCAACTGCGTGTCGTCCACGCCGATCCCGTGACGAAGAGGTGCACCGCTCGATGTCTTCGTGTAGACCGCGCCCATGCCCACCCGTCGCATGACCTCCCGCTCGTCGGGGAAACGCTCGGGGTCGACAACCAGCCGCGAGAGTCGGTTCACGAACAGGTTGACCGGGCACAAGGCGGCAACCCGCTGCGCGATGAGATCCGTGTGATGGTCGGTCATCAGGGCGAGCTCGTTCACCAGTTCGTCATCGGACAGCACGATCTGGTCGCGCACAGCCGGCGGTATGACGGTGGCAGCGTGTGGCACGTGGATGAGCACAGGGCTGTCGGCTTCGGTCACCGTCCAGTTCGACATCGTCGACATGCTCTCACCACCCCGCAGCGCGAAACCGTTCCAGCGAGGCCAGCGCAGCGGCCAACACTTCGTCGTCCGACTTCCCCGCCCACGCTCTTGCCTCGGCTCCGCCGACCAGGCCCAGCAGCACGGGCGTTCCTGCCAACTCGGCGAGATTGTACCACTCGACGAATGAGTCGTCGGCCGCGGCGACACGACTCCATTGCTCGGCCTTCTCGGTCCACCACGGCTCGTCCCATCGCAGCCACACCTTGTCCAGCAGGCCCATCGCCATCGCATCGATCGCGGCACGATGCGCCTCGGGCAGCTCCGGTTCGAAGCGGATGGTTCCGGCCTTCAACACGCCGAGTGGGACGGTGACGATCACCCGAGCGGCCGGCAGCGCTTCGCCCGAGGTGCCGGTGACGACGACCCCGTCGTCGGCTACGGACACCGTCGCCACCGGCCAGCCCAGGCGCACGTCGAGGCCAGTGGCCAGTGCATCCACCACGGTGCCGTAGCCGCCGAGCACCAACAGGTCGTCGCCGTCGCTGCCCTCGTCGGTGCCCCACCACGCCGACAGCTGGTCGGCATCGGCCCCGTACTCGGTGCTCACCTCGGTGCGCAGGAAGTGCACGAGTGCGGCCGGGTCGACACCATCGGCCGCACCCGAGCCATCGATGGCAGCGGCCAGCGACAGGTCGTTGTCCTGCGTGTCGGCCCACTCGACCGCGGCTTCCACGGCCTTCGACGCACCGTCCAGATAGCCGTCGGCGGCCACTGTGCCGTCGGCGCCCAGCACCACGTCGTCGTAGGCGAACGGCACAGCCTTCACACCCAACGCCTTCAGCCGAGCGGGCAGGTCGCTGGCCTTCGTGTCGTGCACCCAGTTGGCGCCACGCTCCACCGGTACCGGCCAGCCATCGGGCCGCACGGTGTGCACCCGGCCGCCCACACGGTCCTGCGCCTCCACCACGATCACCCGATGTCCAGCATCGGCCAGCGCACGAGCGGCGCTGACGCCGGCGATGCCTGCGCCCACCACCACGATCGTCTCGCCGGCATCGGCCTCGTCGTCCACCAGCGCCGCGGCCGCACGACCCGACGCTTGCGCGCCGTGCACCGTCGCCGGGTTATCGGGGTCGAGCGCCTCACCGGCGAAGAACAACCGGCCGGCCACGGGCTGGGCCAGATCGACCCGCGCCTGCGGGGTGGCGCCCACGGGCAGGTACGAGTACGAGCCGAGCGCGAACGGGTCGGCCGACCACGACGTGCGCAGCATCGCCGCCGGCTGCGGCACCATCGCCGACGGCAGCGTCGCCGTCGGCAGCGGCTGCGGCACGGAGCCGGGCAGTTCCCCGGGCGGCGCTGATGGGCCGTTCGTGTTCGCGACGCCGTCGTTCGACGACGTGCAGGCACCCAGCCCGAGCAACACACCCGCACCCAACCCGGCACGCAGCACCGAGCGTCGTCCGATCGGTCGTTCACGCATCCGCCGCACGATACGGCGATCGGGTTCGTGCGGCGCGGCACCGACCACACGCTGGCGCGCGCTGGAGCGCGGCAACTTCGTGACACCCCTCTGCGATCGTGCCGGCATGAGCACATCACGCCACTTCCAACCACGCCGACGCTCCGCCCGCCCCGCCGGTCAGCCTCGCCGACCCAGCCAGTTCCAGGTGCCCCCGCATCACCACCACGTCACCATCGATGCCAGCAACGTCGAGTTCTGGTTGAACCACCTGCGGGAATCGGCCATCAAGGCACGGGTCGAGAACGACACCGAGATCGGCGATCGTTTCGATGAGATGGCCGACGACCTCGCCGCGTGCGTCGCCGCCGGTTGGCGCGATGTCGACGGGCGCCCGGTGCGGCACTGGCACTACCACATGCACGTGACACCGCACCCCAGCGGTCTGCTCGAACACTTCATCGAGCTCTGGCCCGAGCACCTCGCCGCCTGACGCTGTTGTGCCGCCGGCTTCAGTCGCGAATTCGCCTTACGAGCGCTACCCCTCGGTGCGCGCCGGGTCGTGAGCCGGCAGCACATCGTTCAGGAACGGCAACTGCTTCCACTCGGGGACCGGCGTCTCGCGGCCCGGTTGCGGCACGAACGGCGACACCTCGCCATCGCGGTGGATGTAGCGACCGCAGTTCGGGAACACCCGCGCCACCTGCACGCTCAACACCGCTTCGGCGCCGTGGAACGTGGCCACCGTGTCTGCATCGGTGAGCACCGTGCCGATGCCGTGCACGCGCACGCGCCATGGCCGAACATGGTCGACGAACAGCAGCGCCACCCGGCCGTTGTCGCTGATGTTGCCCAGCGTGCGCCACATGCCGTTGCCGTTGTAGATCGGCAACTGCAACTCGCTGCGCTCCACCACGCGCACGAATCCGGGCGCGCCACCCTTGTAGGAAACATCGGGCCAACCGTCGGCGTCCACCGTCGCCACCCACACCGTCGACTGCTCGCGCACCAACGCGATGTCGCCGTCGTCCAGCTCACCGTGCACGGTCACATCCGCCAGCAGATCGGCCAGGCGGCGCGAATCGAACTCGTCCTGCAACGCACGCGCACCCTCGCCGTACATCGCGCTCAGCTCATCCCCGTTCCGACTCACACCCGCATCGTATGACGCCACGCTGGCCACCCCGAACAGCTCGCCCATGCAGCCGATGCCGAACCTGAGGTGTCCTGTGTTCGACCTCGCCGCCCGCCTCGTGGAGGTCGGCCATCAGCGGTTCGTCACGACCTACTATGGGACACCTTGGTCCACGGCCTACCCGACCTGCACCACGCAATCGTCGGTTGCACGTGACCATGTCGGCACGCTCCACCCTCCGATCAGAACGGGACTCCACATGACCTTCACCCCGAACCCGGAACTCGACCTCGTGCTCGAGCGCACGGTGCCCGTCTCGCCGCAGAAGGTGTGGGCCGCGTGGACCGAGCCCGAGCTGCTGTTGCAGTGGTTCACCCCTGCACCATTCAAGACGGTGAAGGTCGAGCAGGACCTGCGCCCGGGCGGGGCGAACTGCATCACCATGGAATCGCCCGAAGGCCACCAGTTCCCCAACGCTGGCTGCTACCTGGTGGTGGAGCCGAATCGTCTGCTGGTGTTCACCAGCGTGATGGGTGCCGACTTCCGCCCCTTGGTTGCTGGCCCAGGCGACCTGCCGTTCACCGGCCGCATCGAGATCGCCCCGGCACCCGGCGGCGGCACGCTGTACCGGGCGATCGCGATGCACGCCGACGCGGACGCCGCTCGACGCCATTCCGAGATGGGCTTCCACGCCGGCTGGGGCGCCGCGCTGGATCAACTCGTCGCACTGATGTCCTGACCCTGTTTGGCGTGTCGTCGGCGCTGGCGTGTCGCCGCCGCCGCCGCCGTGTCGTCGGTCCCGGTCCGGGTTGGGCGCGCTTCGTGCCGGAGCTGACTGGTCGCCGCACCCACGGGCGCGACAACCGGTCGCCACGTGCACGAAGCGCGCCCGTTCGACCGGGCCGAACGAGCCCGACCACACCGCCGCCCCGCCGCCGCCGCCCGGCCGCGCCTCGACGCGCCCGCCCGTCAGTGGCGGTGGGTGTCGATGCTGCAGAACGTGGCGGGCACGCCGCAGGCTTCGCATTCCAACTCGAGCGTCGCGTGGCTGATGCGGAAGCGCGCACCGATCGCCGACTTCGCCCGGGCGCTCACCACCTGCGCCTGCTCGAGCGTCGGGTGACCGTCGAGCACGAGGTGTGCCGACAACGCCCGCACATCGCTGGACAACGTCCACACATGCAGGTCGTGCACTGACTCGACGCCCTCAACCTCGGCCATCGCCGCGGCGAGCGCGTCTACATCAAGCCCGGCGGGTGTGGACTCCAACAACACGTCGGCCGTCGAACGCAGCAACTGCCAGCCCTGCACACCGATCACCACACCGATCACCAGCGACACGGCGGGGTCGAGCCAGTACCAACCACCGGTCAGCAGAATCACCAGGCCGGCCAGCGCCACGCCGACCGACACTGCGCCGTCGGACAGCATGTGCAGCAGGGCCGAGCGCATGTTCAGGTCGTGCGAGTCGCCACCGTCGTCGGGTTCGCCGTCGGCGTGGTGCGCTTGGCCGCCACCCAACGCGGCCGCCGCGCCGAAGTTCGCCGCCGCAGCAATGAGCGCAACGATCACCACCAGGCCACCCTTCACTGGGTGCGGGTCGAGGAAGCGGCGGACGGCCTCGAAGCCGACCAACACGCACACGACCAGGATGCTGGCGGCGTTGGCCTGCGCCGCCAGGATCGTGCCGCGGTGATAGCCGAACGAGCGCGATGCGTTTGCCGCTCGCCGGGCGAAGCGCACTGCGACCAGCGACACCACGATCGCGGCCACATCGGTGAGGTTGTGCGCCGCATCCGCCAGCAGTCCCAGCGACGAGGCGACCAGCCCGATCACCACCTGCACCACCACGATCACCACGTTCAGACCGAGGGCAATGGCAAGCCTGCGCTCTTTCACCCTGGCGACCTCGGACGACATGGCCACACGTTGCCACGCCGAATGCGGCGCGACAACTACGCGTCGGGCTGGCCGTTGGGCTGGCTGTCGGGCTGGAACGCCAGCGACACCGAGTTCATGCAGAACCGGTTGCCGGTGGGCGTGCCGTAGCCGTCGGGGAACACGTGGCCGAGGTGCGAACCGCAGCGGGCGCAACGCACTTCGGTGCGCAGCATGCCCATTGCGCGATCCTCGATCAGCTCCACCGCTTCCGGCCGCACCGATTCGTAGAAACTCGGCCAGCCGCAGCCCGAATCGAACTTCGTGCCGGCGGTGAACAGCTCGCCCCCGCACGCCCGGCACGTGTACAGCCCGTCACGTTCCTCGTGCAGCAACGCACCAGTGCCCGGCCGCTCGGTGGCCGCCCGCCGCAACACGGCGAACTCCTCCGGGCTGAGCATGCTGCGCCACACCTCGTCGGGGTGTTCGACCTCGTAGTGCATCTCGCCTCCTGTCACGGGAAGTTTCTATCGGGTTCCGCAGGCCAGGTGGCGGCCGGCCCCGCCGAGGACCCGTCGCATTCCGGGCCGACGGGTGCGGTTCGATGTCGGTTCCGACGTCGTTCCGCACCCGTGGGTGCGACGGCAGGTCAGAAGGGACGCGGATCGCGCCCATCCTGGGTGGGGTGGCGCACAAGGGTCAGGCCACGATCCTCGTCGAACCGACACCCGCACGACAACAACTGCCCGCCGCACGTGGGGCACCGCTGCAGATCGCACCCCGGATGGTGATGACCGCCGCGCTCGACGCCGCAATCACCGCACCGCGTGCCACGGCCCATCCAGCCCGGCTCGCGCCCGAACGGAACCAGCCCGACGTGACGCCCGCGCACGTGCAAGGCATCGACTGTGCACGACGCAGCGGTGGTCATCTCGCGCCCACACCACTGACACATCACCATCTCGCCACCTCCGCACGAGCGACGTTGATCTCACGAACCTGGCGCATGGAAGCACCTCCTCATCGACGACGACGGGGCCGCCACAAGTGGCCCGATACGGAAGCATCACTTCGAGAAGGGCCGCAGCCCGAGGCGCCAATAGAGGCTGAGGCGCCGCTGAGCGCACCATATCGACCGCTTGCGCATCGCGTGACACCCCTTCGCGATGCTCAGGCCATGCGCACGACGCCCATCCCACCCCGCCCAGACCCACCTCCGCAGCGAAGTGCTACATTGACGCACATGGCTGACGTCGGCATTCGAGCCCTCAAGCAGAACGCATCCGCCGTGGTCGCCGAAGCCGCTGCCGGCGAGACCATCACCATCACCGACCGCGGGCGGCCCGTCGCCCGGTTGACTCCGCTGCCAGCCACACGGCTACAGGCGTTGCTGGACAGCGGCCGTGCCCGACCGGCTCGGCGTCGCATCGACGATCTCACACCACCGAAGACCGGCCCCAGCCTGACGGCGGAGCTGGCAGCGATGCGCGCCGACGAACGCAGCTGACGTGGCGTACTACGTCGACACCTCCGCGCTCACGAAACTGGTGGTTGCCGAGCCCGAGTCGAAGGCGCTGCGCAAGTGGCTCACCGCTACCAATCGTCAACTGGTGTCGAGCGACCTCGCCCGCACCGAACTGCTGCGAGCCGTGCGGCGAGCCGCCCCCGACCGGATGGTGCAGGCACGCGAGGTGCTCGACTCGCTCGTGCTGCTGCAGGTGTCCACCGACGTCTTTGAAGCTGCCGCCCACCTCGAACCGACAGTCCTGCGCACGCTCGACGCGGTCCACCTCGCGTCGGCGCTCACGCTCGGCGACGAGCTGGAAGGTGTGGTGGCCTACGACGAGCGGCTGGCCCAGGCAGCCCAGGGAGTAGGCATCGCCGTGATCCAGCCTCGGCCCAAGTGACTGCACCGGGCGCAGCGCCCAGCCGAGCCGCGCCGGAAGCGACCCCCGACCCACAAGTCGCCGCGAAGCCCGGTAGGAAGGAGGTGTGATCGATTTGCTGAGAGACAAGATCGTCGGCTCCACCACGTCGCTGTTCTCGCACGGGCCACAAGCCTTGGAGCACACGCTCGACCACATGGGCGACCCCGGTCTGCTGGGCCCCGACTCGGTGTCGTGGCGGGTCATCGGCGACACGTCGGCCTTCGTCGGCGGTATCCGTGCGTTGCTGATCCAGACCGCGCACCCGGAGGTGTCGGCCGGTGTCGAGCAGCACTCGCGCTATCGCGACGACCCGCTCGGCCGGCTGAGCCGCACGTCGGTGTATGTCACCGAAACCACCTACGGCTCGATGCCCGAGGTGGAGGCCGCGGTGCAAGCGGTGCGCACCGCGCACGTGCCGGTGAAGGGGCGTTCGGAGCGCGACAAGGCGTATAGCGCGAGCAACCCGGGCATGGCTGCGTGGGTGCACAACGTGCTGACCGATTCGTTCCTCGCTGCGTACCAGGCGTACGGGGCGTCGAAGCTGACACCCGAGGATGCCGACCGCTTCGTCGAGGAGCAGACCCGCATCGGTGCGCTGCTCGGTGCGTCGCCGATGCCCACCACCGCTGCCGAGTTGGCGGCGTGGGTGAGCGAGCACCCCGCGCTCGCCCGGTCACAGGCCGAGCACAACGCGATCAAGTTCCTGCGCCGTCCGCCCCTGTCGGTCCCGGTGCAGCTCGGCTACCAGCCGCTGCTGCAGGCTGCGGTGGCGACGGTGCCCGAACGCATCCGCGAGATCATCGGCATGAAGCCCTCGCCCGTCAGCGCCTGCATCGGCGGCACCGCCGTCACGGCGTTGCGTTGGGCCCTCGGCTACTCACCCGCATGGCATGTGGCCCTCGTCCGCTCGGGCGCGCCCATCCCGCCCGGGCTGTTCCGCCAACCCCTGCGCGCCTCCACCGTCACCGTTCCCTGACCGGCCAGGCCCCGTGTGGGCGCGGTTCGTGCCGATGCTGCGCACACATCGCGCCCGTGGGAGCTGAGGCGGACACCGCCGACACGAAGCGCGCCCAACTGCGCACCGCCACCACTGGCCGCCGCCGCAAGCAGCACGCGGCGAGCGGCCGGGCCCGCGTGGGGGTGGGCAGACAACCATTCGTAGCGCTTCACCTGAGCAACGGTTAGACCATAAGCGTTACTTAGAGAGTTCGGAGGGAACGGTTGTTGCACAACTGAGCAGACGCCGCTGGACCTCCAAATTCGAGGGAATGAGCCGCAGCGACCGACAGGGTTGCGACTACGACGCCTCTCTCCCCGACACGCTCGCCGACCGGAATCTTGCCCTTCCGGCCTATCTCGTCGCCGATCTCAGCGACGCAGATGCAGCGATACGCCGGTTGAACGCCTCTGGCACCTCGCATGTCAGCCTCGAAGGGCTAGCTCGTTTCCTGCTCCGCGCGGAGTCGGTCGCTTCGTCGAAGATCGAAGCGCTCGATGCCCGCTGGCGAGAACAGCTGGGCCGCATTCGCGCCAACTCGGCCACCGAGCTGCTCCTCGATCTGCTGCCCGGCGTTCCGGTCATCACTGTCGAGAGTGCCGCACGGCTGATCGGACGATCCGAGATGCGCACGGGCGAAGCCGTGAACCGACTCGAAGCCGCCGGCGTCCTGCGCCAACGCAACATCGGACGCCAGCGCTATCGCATCTTCGAAGCGACCGGTGTCGTCGAACTGTTCACCGGCCTGGGCCGATACCCCGACCACACTGGATTCGGACCCGGGGAGGAGTCACCTCACTCCGGGTCGTTGTCGAGCGCGCTCCAGTAGTCCGGGTCGTCGGCGAAACTGACGACCTCGACGATCTCGTCGGTTCGCAGCACCGCAACGAACGTCACCGCGCCGAAGAACGAATCGACCACGGTGTAAGAACGTACGGCAGGCACCACGTCATACGACAGCACGTCGAACTCTCGAAAAGCAAAGACCGCCGCAGCGAGCGGCCCACCGACGAAGTCGTATTCCGAGCCATCGCCCAGAGGTGACCGCGCCGCTTCGAACTGCTCATGCGCGCTCTCGAACACCGCTGACGCGACTTCAACGCGACGGATCACGACGCGATGAGACCGAGCCGTTCGGCAGCTTCGCGCTCGAGCCGCTGCGACGTGGGTGTGGACACCTGCCGGGCACCGACCAGCGCAGCCTCGTAGGGGATGTCGTCGCCAAACTCAACCAACCGCCAGCCGGCCTCCTCATGCGAGAGATCGCTGACTTGCCGGCCATTGAGGCCGTCGAGATCGGCAAGCACCTTGTCGATCGTGGCGAGTTCGTCGACCGTGAACACCGTCAGGTCTGGCTGGCGCAGCGGAACCAGCCGATGCTGTTGGTAACCCAGAAACTCCTCCTCGCAGAGCTCGGCTTCGCCCTTGCCAATGAGCTCATCGCGAACCGGGCGCAAGCGGCGAGCGGCCGGGCCGTGCACGAGCTTCTGATAGGTGGCCCCTGTGATCGGCCTGCCGGCGCGCCGGACGTGCGCGAAGTCGGCGAAGAACAGCACCTTGTTCAACTTGGTGGCTCCGCCCGATCGATCGCCCTGAAGGCGGGCGGCCACGTACACGATGAGTTCGGTGAACTTGCGTTCGTCGTAGGTTGTCTTCATGGCCCCATCCTGCGTAACGGGTGTGACACCGAACTGTACCTGTGGGCCGCACGCCTGTCGGCACACCGACCTTCGGCGGCTGACCGTCATCTGCGTGGCCGGTCGAACAAGCAGCCGCCCACACGGTTCGCCATAGGCTCGGAGTGTGTTGCACCATCCGGAGCGTTGCCCGTACCCGGTCCGTACGGCGGTCATGCGCCAGGACTGGCTCGACCTCGCGTACGTGCACTGGCGCTACAACCCTGAGGTTGTCCAAGCGCTGCTCCCTGCCGGGTTGACCGTCGACACCTTCGACGGCTCGGCCTGGGTGGGGCTGATCCCGTTCTCGATGCGCGACGTCGGCCTACCGCACGGACCGGCCGTGCCATACCTGGGGGCGTTCGCCGAGGTGAACGTGCGCACCTACGTGCACGCCAACGGCAAGCCCGGCGTGTGGTTCTTCTCGCTCGACGTCGACCGCCTGATTCCTGCGGTCGTCGCCCGCCTCACCTACCGACTGCCCTACTGCTGGGGGCGCACCTCGCACGAACGCAGCGGCGACACGCTCACGACGCTGGTGCGCCGACGCTGGCCCACCAGGGTTGCCGACTCGCGGCTCGTCATCGAGATCGGTGCCCCGGTGGTGGCCGACGAACTCGACCTGTTCCTCTGCGCCCGCTGGGGGCTGTACTCGCGAGCCGGGCGAGGTGTGCGCTACGCGCCAGTGGAACACGAGCCGTGGCCCCTGCGCGCGGCCACGCTGCAACATGTCGACGAATCGCTGCTGCAAGCGGCCGGCCTCCCGGCGCCTACGGGCACACCCCACGTGCGCGCCTCCGACGGTGTGTCGGTGCGCATCGGTCTGCCACACCGCGCCTGACAATCAGCGGCGCGGTGGCGCAGGCGGTGCGGGTCTCATTTCGTGGTGGTGGTGACGTGGGGGCCGAACAGCAGCAAACACACTGCGTCGGCGTGGGCCTGGATGACGGCGTCGTCCGTGGGGTCGAGCGAGGTGAGGCGACGGCACTCGGGGCCGTGCACGAACATCGTCGGGCCGGCGCCGGTGATGATGTAGTAGAGGTGTTCCACCGGGATGTCGGGCACCGCGCCGGCCTTCACCAACGTGCCCATGATCTGCGCCGTGCGCTCGTAGACCGGGCGTACGTGGCGGTCGACCAGGTAGTCCATGCGCGGGCCGTCGGCCTTGGACTCCTGGGTGATCATCCGGTGCAGTTGCGGGCGGCGGGCGGAGAAGCAGATGAACTCGCGGATCACGGCCTTCGCTCCGGCGACGTCGCCATCGGCGACCACTTCGGCGGTCCGCACGTCGAGCGCCTGGGTCATCTCCGCGAACAGTTGGTCGACCGCGGCGCGCCACAGGTCGTCCTTCGAGCGAAAGTGGTAGTTGAGCAGCGGCTGCGCCACACCGGCCCGCGCCGCTAGCTCGCGGGTGGACGCACCCTCGAACGAGCGCTCGGAGAACAGGTCGATCGCCGCGGCGACGATCCGCTCGCGGGTGGGATCGGACGACGTCCGGTGCACCCGCTCGCGTCCGTGGCGGGCCGTCTGCTGGATCACCCTGCCATTGAAGCACGAAGACTGGACAAGAGTCTGATCAATTGATAAAACAATCTTGTTGCGGCGCACTGGGCGCCCATGGGGGTGTCTGAGATGAGGGGTGTCTGACATGAAGTTCGCCAACCACGGAGGCCGCGCCGCGATCGTGCTCGCCGACCAAATCGCCGATGTGTACACCGTCTCCGACGGGCGCTTTGGGCCCGACCCGATGGCGGTCCTTGCCGACTGGCCGGCGTTCGTCGAGTTCGCCGCCGGTGTCACCACCGGCACCGCTCCACTCGTGGAGCGCGAGCTGCGCAACCCTGTCCCGATGCCCGCCCAGGTGTTCGCCATCGGTCTGAACTACCGGTCTCATGCCGAGGAGTCGGGCATGAAACTGCCGTCCGTACCGGCGACGTTCACCAAGTTCCCGACGTCGCTCGCCGGCCCGTTCGACGACGTGGAGATCGTCGGCACGACCGTCGACTGGGAAGTGGAGTTGGTGGTGGTGATCGGCACCCGCGCCGACCGCGTGTCCGTCGACGACGCGTGGGCGCATGTCGCCGGGTTGGCCGTCGGGCAGGACATCTCCGACCGCACGCTGCAGGTGGCCGCCGGCGCCCAGTTCTCGCTCGGCAAGTCGCGCCGCGGCTACGGGCCGATCGGCCCCTGGCTGGTCACCCCCGACGAACTGCCCAACCCCGACGACCTCGCGCTCGGGTGCTCGGTGTCGGGCGAGAGCATGCAGGACTCGCGCACGTCCGACCTGATCTTCAACGTGTCGCAGTTGATTGCCGAGCTGTCGGCGGTGCTGCCCATGCTGCCCGGCGACGTGATCTTCACCGGCACGCCATCGGGGGTCGGCGGCGCCCGCAAGCCGCAGCGCTTCCTGCGCTCCGGCGATGTCATCGAGTCGTCGATCGAGGGCATCGGCACCATCCGCAACCACTGTCGCTGACCCAGCACCGCACACCGCACCACATCACTCACCCAACACCCGCGAGGTACTCC
Organism: Actinomycetota bacterium; assembly: GCA_009702045.1. Taxonomy (GTDB): domain Bacteria; phylum Actinomycetota; class Acidimicrobiia; order Acidimicrobiales; family Ilumatobacteraceae; genus UBA668. Next base: position 20,987 of record WLIV01000013.1, read on the forward strand.
ATGTTCGACCAACTCGAGATCGCCTATCTCGGCGTCGAAGTCCCCGACCCGTCGTCGCTCGACTCGTTCTTCACTGACATCGTCGGGCTCGTGCCCGGCGCACCCGGTGCCGACGGCACGCGCACCTGGCGCAACGACGACAAGGCGCAGCGGCTGATCGTCAGCGCCGGCCCGGCCAACGACGCCGTGCTGGTGGGCGTGGAAGCCGTCGACGAGGCTGCGTTCGAGCAGGCCGTCGCTGGTCTCGCCGCGACCGGGTTCGCCACCACCGAAGGCACCGCCGCCGACCTCGCCGCCCGCCACGTGCAACGGCTGGCACGCGTCGATGCGCCGTGGGGTATGACGCTGGAAGTGGTGCTCGGGCTGCAGCGGGCGGAGCAACCGTTCGCCTCGCCGCTGGTGCCGGGCGGGTTCTACACGCACGGAGTCGGGTTCGGTCACATCGCGCTCGCCACCAACGCGTTCGACGAGGCCGTTCACCTCCTTGTCGACGGGCTCGGCTTTCGCCAGTCGGACTGGATTGAGCTGCCGATGGGGCCCGACCTCACCATCAAGGTCGCGTTCTTGCATGCCAACGGGCGGCACCACACCTTCGCCTTTGTGCGCGCGCCGTTCGAGATGCCCCAGCGACTGCACCACGTGATGCTGGAGGTGAACCAGCGCGACGACGTCGGCATGGCCTTCGACCGCGCCTGGGCCAGCTCGCTACCAATCCCCAACGGCCTCGGGGTGCACGACAACGACCGCATGTTCAGCTTCTACGTCGCCAGCCCCGCCGGCTTCGCCGTCGAGATCGGGCACGGGGCGCGCACCGTCACCGAGGACTGGGACGACAACCGCCCGTACGACCGAGCCTCGGTGTGGGGCCACCAACCTCTCCGCATGGGCTGAACGATGAGCGCTACCGATGTCATCGTCGTGGGCGCCGGCCCGACCGGTTTGATCACCGCGATCCAGCTCGCGCAGCGCGGGCACAGCGTGCGGGTGCTGGAGAAGTGGTCCGCCCCGTACCCGTTGCCGCGGGCCGTCCACTTCGACGCGGAGATCGGCCGAGTCCTGCAGTCGTGCGGCATCGGCGACGAACTACGCACGATGATCGAACCCGCCGACGTGTACGAGTGGCGCAACGCCAACGGCACCACCCTGCTGCGCTTCGGATTGGTCGGCGACGCGCCATCCGGCTGGCCGGTGTCGTCGATGTTCTGCCAGCCCGAGTTGGAGGCGCTGCTCGAGCGCCGCGCCCGTTCGCTGCCCGGGTTGGAGTTGGTGCGCGGTGTGGAGGCGAGCAGCATCGAGCAGCACACAGACCATGTCGTGGTGGCAACGACGGACGGTGCCGAGCACTCGGCTCGCTACGTCGTCGGTGCCGACGGGGCGCGCAGCACGGTGCGCGGCCTGCTGGGCATCGAGCTGATCGACCTCGGCTACTTCTACGACTGGTTCGTCGTCGACCTGATCCCCAACGAGCCGCGGGTCTACGACCCGGTGAACCTGCAGGTGTGCGACCCCGCTCGCCCGACAACAGCGGTGTCCGGTGGACCCGGGCGGCGCCGCTGGGAGTTCATGCTCCTGCCCGGCGAAGACCCGGCGACGTTCTGTACCGAGGAGCGGGCATGGGCGCTGCTCGCGCCCTGGGACATCGCTCCGGACAACTCGCGTCTGGAGCGTTTCGCCAACTATCGCTTCCACGCGCGGTACGCGCCGACGTGGCACGAGGGTCGCGTGTTTCTCGCCGGCGACGCGGCACACCAGACGCCACCGTTCGCCGGCCAAGGCCTGTGCGCCGGAGCACGCGACGCCGTCAACCTGGCATGGAAGCTCGACCTCGTGCTCGCCGGCGCGGCGAGCGAGTCGTTACTGGAGGCCTACGACGCCGAGCGCATCGCGCCAGCGCGCCAGGTGCTCGAGTTCGCGATGGACCTTGGCAAGGTGATCTGTGTGCCCGACCCGCAGGAGGCCGCTGCCCGCGACGCCGCGATGGCGGCCGTGGTCACCGACGAACTGTCTCCGGTGCCGCCGTTCCCGGCCGCGACCGAAGGCATCTTCGCGACCGATACTCCGCACGCCGGTCGATTGTCGGTGCAGGGCATCGTCGACGGCCGCCCGTTCGACGACGTACACGGCGCCGGTTTCCGGCTGGTCACCGTCGGCACCGACGCGGTCGCGCCCGAGGCCGCCGAGTGGTTCGAGTCGATCGGCGGACGGATCGTCGCCCTCCCCGACCCCAACCCCCGCCACGCGGCCTGGTTCGCCGATGCCAGCGTCACCTGGGCGCTGCACCGCCCCGACTTCCTCGTCTACGGCACCGCCGCCGACGCGCCCGGAGCGACCGCACTGGTGACACGCCTACGCGAGGACTTGGGAGCATCTTGACACGCGGCGGGTTGTGTCGATGCACAGACAACCACCGATTGGGTGTGACTAGGGTGCCGTCGCTGAGCCGTTGAACCGCATGGCTCGGATCTGTGTTCTGGGAGGACTACGAAATGGGCATCAGCGCACCTCGAGCGTTTGCAGATCGATACGTCGAGATCATCAACAAGGGCGAGTACTCCAAGCTGCGCGATCTGTTCGCAGCGGATGCACTGTTCCTCGCACCACACGGACAGGAGTTCCGCGGTCGTGACGAGATCGGCGCCTTCTACGAGAAGTTCCTCGGCGACATCACACCGACGATCCGGATTGCCAGTTACGTGGAGCAGGGGAACGATTGCGTCTACGAGTTGGAGGCGATCGCCAAAGACGTGCCGACCTACATCCTCGGGGCGATCGATCACGCAACGCTGGACGCTGACGGCAAGGTCGTGCGGTTCACCGTCTTCACGAAGTAGCGCATGCCGCGGAGCGACGGCTCGAGCGCCATTGACGCCTCGCTGGATGAGGCCATGGTCCCGAAACCGTGTTCCCAGGGCCATTTGCTGGTCGCAGGAAGCGTTGCGGTTCGGAGGTGGTCAAGGAACTGCCGTCAGCACGAGCGCAAGTCCCGTCGTGGACGTTCCTGACGAACCACGCCCACGTCCTGGTCTGCATTGCCCAGAACACCGAGGTACGCCTCGCCGAGATCGCCCGCCTCGTCGGCATCGGCGAACGAGCTGTGCACAGCATCGTCCAAGACCTCGCCGACCTGTTCGACTTCTGATAACCCGCCGAGCCGCGACGCTTAGCAGCTCATGGACAGGACAGTTGTTCCATTTATGCGCTCTATCTGCTACCCTGACCCCGTGGACTTCGTGCATCCCGTCGAGGCAGTGATCCCTGGAGTGCAGGGTCGCGTCCTGGCGGTGCTGGTGAAAACGACCGCCGAGCTCAACCTGCGCACGTTGGCCCGCCTCGCCGGCGTGAGCGTCGCTCAGGCGTCGCGGGTGATGCCTCACCTCGTGGAGTTGGGTGTCGTCGAGCGTCATGAGGTACCTCCCTCGTCGCTCTTCCGTCTGAATCGAGCTCACGTGGCCGCTCAGCCGATCATGGCGCTCGCCCGTTCGCGCGACGATGTACTGCGCCAGCTCGGTGTTACCGCGGCGCAGATGCGGGTGCAGCCCGAGAGCGTCATCGTCTTCGGATCGTTCGCAAGAGGCGAGGCCGACGCGCAGAGCGACATCGACGCAGTGGTGGTTCGCCGCGACGACGTTGCTGAAGATGACGATGAATGGACGCGCGCCGTGGAGTCCTGGCGGCAGGGGGCTCGCGCCATCAGCGGCAACCGCACAGAGGTGATCGAGGTATCCAGTTCCGAGATCGCCCGCAAGCTCACCAGCGACGCGCCACTTTGGCGCAACGTTGCACAACAAGGGGTCGTCGTGCACGGTTGGTCGCTCCACCAACTCGGCGAGGTGCTGCATGCCTAAGCCGACGCGCACCCGACCCGTGACAGGTGCTCAGGTACGCGCGTATGCGGGCAAGGCCCAGGAGTACGCCGAGGCTGCACGGAGCGAACTCGGTGCGCATCGCTACATCGCTGCCACCAGCCTCGCGATCCACGCGGCAATCAACGCCGCTGATGCTGTCTGCGGTGCGCGACTCGGGCGTCGGGCCGCCGGCGAAGACCACGACCAAGTTCTGACCTTCTTGCGCCAAGCCGGTGCTGACGGCGCCAAGGTCGAAAAGGAACTCAACCGTCTGCTGCCCTTGAAGACCAAGGCCCAGTACGAACCCGACGACATCGCGGCGAGCGTCGCCGAGAAGTCCGTCGAACGTGCGGAACGCTGCGTCGAGATAGCACGGTCGGTAGCGGGGTCGGTGAAGTGATTCCGTTCGGCCCCACCGTCCTTGTACTGCGCGTGTCGCTTCGCGACGTCGAACCGGAGGTGTGGCGTCGGGTGGTGGTCCGCTCCGACACTGCCCTGCCCAAGCTCGCCCGAATTCTCGAGCAGACGATGGGTTGGGAGGGCCACCACCTCCACTTGTTCGACGTTGCCGGCGTCCTGTTCGGCAACCCTGACGAGGATGCCGACTACCTCATCAACGAGAAGGCTGCCAAGGTTCGCCACGTGCTGCCACAGATCGGCTCGTCCTTGCGTTGGGACTACGACTTCGGCGACGGATGGGAACACGACGTGGTGACCGAGACGATCGAGTCACCCGTGGACGGCCAGCGCTACCCGATTTGCCTCGACGGCGCGATGGCCTGCCCGCCCGAGGACTGCGGCGGAGTGCCCGGCTACGACCACCTACGGGCAGTACTGGCCGACCAGACCCATCGCGATCACCGTCGCCTCACCGAGTGGGCACCCACCGGCTTCGACGCGACGGCCTTCGACACCACCGACGTGAACCGCCGCCTGCGCGGCCGCTGACCGTCCACCGGCCTTCACCAACGAACAAAGCCCTGGTAGATCTTGCGATCTACCAGGGCTTCTTAGTGGCGGGGGCAGGAACCGTCGCTTCGCTCCTCCCAAATCCGCGCGCCGCCACCAGAACGACGAAGGCCCGGACCTTGCGGTCCGGGCCTTCGTGCCAAATGGTGGCGGGGGCAGGATTTGAACCTGCGACCTTCGGGTTATGAGCCCGACGAGCTACCGAGCTGCTCCACCCCGCGTCGGTAGGTAAAACCATAGCGGCGCATACCCCCAACGGCAACGCCGGCGCCCCCGCCGTCACCCCGTGTGGGCGCGCTTCGTGCCGGGCCTGCGCAGAAACCGCACCCGTGGGAGCTGGGTCGGTCAGTAGCGGCACGAATCGCGCCCAACCGGCACGAATCGCGCCCAACCGGGCCCAACCGGGCCGGGCCGGGCCGGGTCGGGTTCGGGCGGCTTGCCATTGCCCATCGTGGGTCGCACACTGGAGACGCGAGCATTCGACGGAGGTGGTCGCTATGCGTCGACACTGGTGGTGCGTCGGCATCCTTTCCCTGGCCCTGTCGGCAACGGCGTGCCGCATCTCGGGCGATGGTCCGCCCGGCACCCTGGTGACGGGGCCGGTGAACCTGCTGTACATCAGCGATTCCTCCGGGTGGGGCGTGGCGGAGATCTACTCGAGCTTGATCCAAAAGTGGCTGGGCGTGCCGGTCAACGTCATCGACTGGCGCGAAGGTGGGCTGTCCTTGAAGGACGCGGTCGCACATATCGACCGCGACCTCGCCACCATCGCCGCTGCTGACATTGTCGTGCTGGAAGGCAACCCCTACGGCTCGGGCGTGCGTGAAGGGTTCGGCGAATGCATGAACAAGTTCGCCACCAAGAGTCCCGGCCCCTACACCGTGCAGGACTTCGCCCCCTACCAGGCCCTCATGGAACAAGCCTTGGCCAAGATCACCACTGCCAGAGCAGGGAAGCCGACGGCGATCCGCGTGACAGACATCTACAACGCCGCACCCGACATGTGGGTGAAGCTCGGCCTCGACGCCGACTGCCGCAGCATCTGGGACGCCCAGCACGAGGCAATCAGCCAGGCGGCAGCAACTGGCGGCGCCCGCTTCGTCTCGGCGTACGACGTGTTCAACGGCCCGAACCATGACCAGAGCCCGGGGAAGAAGGGCTACCTGACGAGCGACGGCATCCACCCCAGCAGCATCGGCGCGGACGCGATGGCCGTTGCCCTCGATGCCGCTGGGTACGCCGAGCTGACCGGCAAGTAGCGACCGTACTGATCGCGATACGCGGGCAGGGACGCCAAACCTCTCGCGTCCCTGCGTCGTGCCTGATGCACCACCCGCAGCGGCCAGCCGCCGCCGACGCTCGAGGAGCACACCATGACCGACACCATCCCGCACCGCTTCACCCGCCGCTTCGTCATCGGCGCCGCGGCCGTCGGCATCACCCTCGGTGCCGCCGGGCTGGCCAGCGCCACCCAGGCCGTGCTCACCAGCGACGACCGCCCCACGCCGTCGGCCGTCAGCGTGCCGGCCACCAACACCAGCGTCGACGACAACGTCACCACCACTAACTCGATCGACGACACCACCGACTCCAGCACCAGCGTCGAGGACACCGCCGACGACCACGCCACCACCAACTCGATCGACGACCACGGCGACGACAACAGCTCCAGCAGCAGCACGCCGCGCTCGCTGCCGGAACCGTTCACCACCACCTACACGTCGGCCGGCGGCTCGATCACCGTCTCGTGGACCGGTACGGCCCTCACCCTCGACTCGGTCGACCCGGCCGATGGCTCGTCGCCGGAGATCAAGGACCAGCAGTGGGATCGGGTTCGCGTGGAGTTCAAGGGCTCGACCGAAAGCCGCATCGAAGTGCGCCTGAACGACGAGCACGGCACCCTCAGTGTGCGTATCGGCTGACCCGGTCACCGTCGGTAGTCGGTCAAGGGTGCCCCGGTCACCGTCGGTAGTCGGTCAAGGGTGCCCCGCCTCGCTACGGTGGCCCCATGGGCACCCACGACTCGCCTGCTGCAGACGGCCCGCCCGAGCACCATCCCGAGCATCAACACGGTCACCACCACGATCACGACCGTGGCCCAGATTTCGACTGGGAAGCCATGGCCGACTCGCTGGAACTCGACGGGTCGATCATGTTGCCCCTGGTCAGCGATGTGGTGCAGGGCCTTGCGAGCACGGTCAGCTGGTCCACGATCGGCCACGTCCTCGATGTCGGTTGCGGCCCCGGCGTCATCGCCGGGGCCCTCGCCCGTCATGCCCCCTGGGCCACGGTGACCGGGCTGGACACCTCGGAACCGCTGCTGGCACGCCTCCAGACCCGGATGGCCACCGATGGACTTGCCGAGCGGGTGACCGCCCTGAACGCCGACCTCGAGGCGCCATTGCCGGCGATGGAAGCCGCCGATGTGATCTGGGCATCGATGGTGCTGCACCACGTGAACGACCCAGCCACCGTGTTGACCTCACTGCTGCAGCAACTGCGCCCCGGCGGCACGCTGGTGCTCGTTGAGTTCGCCGGCCCAGCGGCAGTGCTGCCCGCCGACGACCCGTTGCTCACCTCGGGTGCCTGGAGTCGCCTGGAGGCGAACGTCGCCGCCGTACTGCGCGAACGATTGGGGCTCAACCCGGTCACGCTCGACTGGCCGGGCCGCCTCGCGGCCGCCGGTTTCACCGACATCGCCGATCGCACTCGGGTGGCCTGGCACGACGCGCCGCTCGAGGGTCGCAGCCGCCGCTGGATCGCGCAGCACGTGAACCGCGGCCTGCGCACTGTCGGCGACATGCTGCCCGATGCCGACATCACCGCGCTCCAAGACCTGGTCGACCTGGCCGCCCGGCGCAGCGATTTGTTCGTGCGCATCGAGCGCAGAGTGGTCACTGCGCGCAAACCGTGATCCTGGTCACGAAACCGACGCCTGACGAGCAACAGGAGCGCTCATCCTCCATGATGTGGGGATGACCGAACAGGGCGGCGTGAAGACCGGGTACCGCGTGTGCCTCGCCGCGGCCTTGCTCTCGGTGCTGGCCCCCGGGGCCGGCCATCTCGCGATCAAAGCGAGGTGGAAGGCGCTCTCGATCGCAGCCGCCGTGTTGAACATCGCCGCGTTCGTCACCGTGATCGTCATCGTCGCCCCGGTGCGCAGCCGCCGCGACCTCGCCGACGTGATCGGCAACCGCAGCGTGTTCATCGCCCTCGGGATCAGCCTGCTGGTGCTGGCCATCACCCGCCTGTGGGCCATCCTCGACTCAGCGTGGATCGCCCGACCCGTCAATGTTGCGATGCCGGAGGGCGAAACCTCTGCGCCCACGGTGAGCCGCGTCACGCAGATCGCCGCCGTGTTCACCACCGCGGTCATCGTGGTTGCTGCCGTCGCACCGCTCACCGTGGCCGCCAACTACGTATGGCAGACCGACCGGATGATCGAGAAGGTGTTCGCCTCGCACGACGCCACGACCGCCAACCCAACGCCCATCGCCACCAGTGACACCATCGACCCCAGCACCACCGCGCCACCGTTCCCTGGTGTCGACCGCGTGAACGTTCTGCTGATCGGTGGCGACGCCGGACAAGGTCGCCCGGGGCTGCGCACCGACTCGATGATCGTGGTGTCCGTTGACCCCACCACCGGCGACACGGCGATGATCTCGGTGCCGCGCAACCTGCCCGCGCTGCCATTCCCGCCCGGCACTGCGATGGCCGAGCGTTTCCCCAACGGGTTCGACAACATCGCCAACGCGGTGTACGGCTACGCCGACAAGCACCGCGACCTGATGGGTGGTGTCGCCGACGCCGGAGCCCAGGCGATCAAGTCGGGAATCGCACAACTGCTCGGCATCCCGATCAACTACTACGTACTCGTGGACATGGGCGGCTTTCGCGACGTCGTTGATGCGCTCGGCGGCATCGACATCTACGTCACCCAACGGATCCCCACCCCAGGCAACCCACAGGGCAGCGACTACCACGAAGTGCCCGAGTACATCGAGGTTGGCCAGCAGCACATGGACGGCACGTTGGCCCTCGCCTACTCACGCTCGCGCGAATCCGACAGCGACTACCACCGCATGGGCCGCCAGCGCTGCATGCTCGCAGCGATCGCCACGGCAGCCACACCGAAGAGCCTCGCACTGGGCCTCACCGATCTCGTGTCCGCGTTCGGCGCCGCAGTGCGCACCGATATTCCGCGCAGCAAGCTGGGCGACTTCGCGCAACTGATCGACCGCTTCTCCAAGGCCGGCGGCACTGACGCCGTGCGCACGCTGCACCTTGCGCCACCCACGCTCGATACGAACCGCTGGCGCGCCAAGCAAGTGCGCGACCTGGTGGCGGCCACGCTGTCGCCCACCTTCACCGGGCCGATCAACCTGCCACCCGCGTTGCTCGACGAGCAGTGCCGCGCCAGCAAGTAGCACCCCGCTGCCATTTGTCAAGATTGGTCGAATCTCGACGACTCGGTTCAAGGCGTCGGAAACGAGAACCGATGACTGCTGTAATTCTCGTCGCCGCCAAACGATCAGTACGTGACTGTCGTGTCCCTACATGACGACCCCACTCACCGGAGGAAGCACATGCAACGCAGCAAGACCTTGATCGGGGTGATCGCCGGGGCAACCGCCCTGCTGATCACCGCTGGCATCACCACGGTCGGTGCCGCACCGGCCGTTGTGCCGTCGGGTGTTCCCACCACCACCACCCTCCCGCTGTTCGGCGTGGCGCTGACAGTGGACGTCACCACCGGCCCCGGTGGCACCCTTTCCACCGTGGCGGTGAACCCGTCCGACGGCCTCACCGCCACCACCCTCAAGCCCAACCGCGTGGTGTTCGAGAACGCCGACGGCACCGGCCGCGTATCGGTCGGTAGCGGCCACGGACGCCAGTCGGTCTCCACCAGAGCCGGTCTGCTCAGCGACATCAGCGGCGATGGCGGCTGGTCCGGCGATGTGTTCAACACCGGAACGGCCACCACCGTGGCCTTCGCCATCGGCACCACCACCGACGGCGGCCCTGACATCACCGGCGTCTCCAGCAGCGACACCACTGCGGTCATCTCGGCCACGGAGTACAAGTCCGCGACCGACGACGGCGAGAGCTACCAGTCGGCACGGGCCAACGTGACGTTCAGCACCACGGGCCAGACCCGCACACTGTCGATCAGCGCCACCGTCAAGACCGAGGAGGACGGCACGACGTCGGCCTCGGCTCGGGTGACGCTCGGTCGTCTGCACGCCACCGCCCTGCCGATCGCTGACGCAATCGGCGACAAGAGCTGGTCCGGTCTGCTGTGCGACGGTTCCGTCGCCACGATCAACTACAACGTCGCCGAAGATGGCAACGTCACCTTCACCGACTCGGCTCCTACGGCCACCGACGTGCGGGCCGATGAGGGCCACGGCATCGAGGTTCGCTTCTCGCAGTCCGAGCGTGTCCGCATCCGTGGCGTGCTCTCGGCCGAGGGCATCACCATCAACGTCAACGAGCACATCCGTTGCGGTGACGCCGCCTCGCCGAGCGTGAACACTCCGGTGTCCACCATCGCCGAGGGCGACCACCACGACGGTCACCACGACGGTCACCACGACGGCGGCACCCCTCCGCCGACGACCGTGATCGGCGGTAGTGGCAGCGTTCCCCCCACCAGCATCAGTGGCGCCCGCCACCCCCGCGGCTGAGCCGATGACCTCACGTCACCGGCGAGTGCGGCTGCTCTTCGGAGCGGCCGCACTCGCCGCGTCGCTCACCACATCGCTGGCAGCGTGCAGCAGCACATCGTCCAGCTCGGCCACCACCGTCGCCGGCACCAGCACGGATGGCATCGGCACAGGTACCGCCACGGTCACCGTGCCCGCCGACCCGGCCGCCGCGCTGGCCGAAGGGGTCGCCGCGCTTGATGTCGGCTACCACTTCACCGCCACCGTCACGGTCAACGGCGCAACTCAGGTCGTGGCCGACGGCGACCGCAACGGCTCGAACAGCCGACTGGCGATCACCAGCGCCGGCGCCACCGTCGACTACGTGATCACCGCCGACGGCAGCTGGGCCAAACCCGCCGACGGCGAATGGCAGCTCCTGGAAGTCGCACCAGCGACCTCCGACCCGATCGACGCGCTGCGCGCTCCAGTCGCCGTTGAGGTCTCGCCCAGCACCGGCGGCACACTGCATGTGAAAGTGACCGTCACCGCCGTGTCGTTGGGCATCCAAGCCGAGGGCAACGTCTCCGTGCTCGTCAACCTGCAGGGTGGGGTCATCACCCTCATCTCGTACGACGCCACAGTGCAGGGTGGCACCGCCAATGTGAGCACGGCGATCAGCGCGATCACCGACACCACCGCGATCACCGCACCCGCCGTCTGACCTCCCCGTTTGCAGGGAGTATCGGGCGGCGCGTCCGCAAGAGATGAGCACTAGGGCCATAGCTACTTGGCTGGCGATACGCCAGACTCCCTGCCATGAACCGTTGGAAGACAATCGTCGAGCCATTCCGCATCCACTCTGTGGAACCCGCCCACTTCTCCACCGTGGAAGAGCGCACCGCGTGGCTCGAGGAAGCCGGCCACAACCTGTTCAACCTGCGCGCCGATCGCGTGCTCATCGACCTGCTCACCGACTCGGGAACCGGCGCGATGTCGCGCGACCAGTGGGCAGCCATCCAGCAAGGTGACGAGAGCTACGCCGGTTCACCTTCGTGGTACCGCTTCCTCGCCGCGGTGCAGAACCTGTTCCCGTTCGAGCACGTGATCCCCACACACCAGGGCCGCGCCGCCGAGAAGATCCTGTTCTCGGTGATCGGCGGCCCGGGCAAAGTGATCCCCAACAACACCCACTTCGACACCACCCGGGCGAACGTCGAGTTCACCGGCGCTGAGGCCGTCGACCTGGTGATCGCCGAGGGCAAGCGCCCAGAGCTCGAGCACCCGTTCAAGGGCAACATGGATGTCGTCGCGCTCGAGGAACTGATCCTCGCTCGCGGCGCGCAGAACATCCCCGTCGTGTTCGTCACCATCACCAACAACTCCGGTGGCGGCCAACCTGTGTCGCTGGCCAACCTGCGCGCCGTGCGTGCCGTGTGCGACAAGTACGACCTGCCGTTGTTCCTGGACGGCTGCCGATTTGCCGAGAACGCGTGGTTCATCCACGAACGTGAAGAGGGTCAGCAGGATCGCTCGATCGTCGACATCGTGCGCGACATCGGCGCGCTCGCCGACGGGATGACGATGAGCGCCAAGAAGGATGGGATGGCCAACATCGGCGGCTGGTTGGCGATGAACGACGACGCACTCGCCGTGCAATGCCGCAACATGTTGATCCTCACCGAGGGCTTCCCCACCTACGGCGGGCTCGCCGGACGCGATCTGGAGGCCATCGCCCAAGGTCTGGCAGAAGTGGTCGACCCGAACTACCTGCGCTACCGCATCCGCAGCACGGCCTACTTGGCCGACGCGCTGTCGGCCGCAGGTGTGCCGGTGGTACGACCCGCCGGCGGCCACGCGGTGTACCTCGATGCCCGGTCGCTGTTGTCGCACATCCCGCCACTGCAGTACCCCGGCCAGGCATTGGCCACCGCGCTGTACCTGCAGGGCGGCATCCGCGGCTGCGAGATCGGCACGGTCATGTTCGGCCGTCAACCCGACGGCAGCGAGATCCCAGCGGCGATGGACCTCGTGCGCCTCGCCATCCCCCGTCGTACGTACACACAGAGCCACATCGACTACGTGATCGAAGTGGTCACCTGGGTGGCCGAACGTGCCAGCGAGCTGAAGGGGATGCGCATCGTCGACGAACCGCCAGCGTTGCGCCACTTCACGGCCCGCTTCGGCCCCCTCTGACCCCACTTGGCGTTCAGGCCAGACCTGTCCGGACCTGAACGCCGACTTGTGGGTGCCTGGGGGTGCCGTCGACCGCGGCGCGCCAGTGACGCGAGCGCAACGTGAGAGCGACGAACCCGAGCGGCAACAGCACCGCACCTACGGCAAACGCGGAGCGCAGGTTGACGGCATCGCCGATGGACCCGATGAACAGCAGACCCAACCCGTAGGCCACGCCCATGCTCGCCTGGTTGATCGACATCACGCGGCCGCGGCTGGCGTGCGGCGCGTCGCGCTGCACGATCGATGAGGCCGAGATGAACAGCCCCGACGACCCCATTCCCAACAGGAACGCGGCCAGAATGGCCACTGCCGGGTTCGGCGCGGTTGCGTAGAGCAGCAGCGCGCACGACATGAACACCACGATCCGCCTGACCATCATCGACCGTTGCCGGCTCGTGGCCAGCACGGTGATCGCAACACCGCCGATGATCGCGCCCACACCCTGCGCCGAGGCGACGGTGCCAGTAAGGCCGGTGCCGCCGTGGAACTCCGCACGAACGTAGATCGGGATGAGACCCATGAACGGCACGACCGTGAGGTTGAACAGCACGAGCAGTACGAGGCCGTGGATGCAACCGGGGGTGGTGCGCATCGCGCGCCAACCATCGCGCAACTGCTCGAGCACCGAACCGTCCGAGCCATGCGGCGCGAAGGGACGGCGCAGCAGCATCACCGCCCCGGCGATCACCACGAACGTGAACGCGTTGAACCCGACGGTCCACGCTGGGCCGACGGCCAGCGCCAGGAGGGTGCCCAGGATGGGGCCGATCACGCGACCGCTGTTCCACGAATACACACCCAGCGACACCATCGCCATCAGTTCCTCGGGCGGCACCAGGTCGGGCAACATCGCCGCGTAGCTGGGCCCGCCGGTGGCTCCCGCGGCGCTGGCGAACAGGATGAGCACGGTGAGCACCAATGGAGTACGCACACCCATACCGAGCACGACCGCAAGTGCGGTAGTCACGAGCGCCTGCACCATCAAGAACGTCGCGAACACCTTGCGCCGGTCGTAGCGGTCGGCGAGCAGACCGCCCACCGGCGAGGCGATGCCCTGGGGCATGAACGTGGCCAGCGCCACGAGACCGGTCTGTACCGCCGACCCGGTGTGCGCGGCAACGAGGCTGCCGACGACGATGAGCTGCACCCACGTGCCGATATCGGAGATCATCGCCGAACCCCACAACAAACGCACCTCACGGTGGCGAAGAGGGCGGAACGGGTGGCTACTCACGGCTAGACCACGCTATCCCTTGTGCCCTCAATGACCCGGGCGACTTCCGGCACTACGCGGCGTGTGGCGCGGCGTCAGACGGCAGCGGCGATGATCGCCTGCAAGTGCGGCCAGGCGGCGGCGAAACCGGCATGTAACGCGCGGTGCACCACCTCGTCCACCGGCAGCCAGGCGACGGCGTCGGTCTCGAAGTTGACCGACGCACCGAACATCTCGTCGACCTCCAACACCACCGTGGTGTAGATCCAGTCGGTCGCGGGTGCGAACACGTACTCGCCGAGCACCCGATGGTGTACGGGGATCTCGCCCACCTCTTCGCTGGCCTCGCGCAGCGCTGCCTCGTAGGGCGACTCGTCCTCGTCGATCGCCCCACCGGCACAACTCCAGGTGCCACCCTCGTGCGCCCACGCCGACCGCTTCTGCAACATCACCAGCGCGGGCATGTCGGCCGGGCGCAGCACGAACACGACGCCGGCCGCACCGAAGACTCCCCAGCGCACGTGCCCGTCGGAGCAACGCATGAACCCATCACCGGAACGACCACCAGACATGAGTGCCGACGTTACGCCAGCAGCGCCTGATTCACACTCCCGAACTGTGCTGATCGCGCTTCAACGGTTCCGCCCACAGCGTCGCGATCGCTGCCACGACCACCAGCACCGGCCACCCCCATCGCGGGAACGGCGCGAACGACAACAGTCGCGCCACCGGGCCGATCTCCACAACACCGATCGTGACCACGACGATGAGGCCGAGCACCCACCACAGGGTGCGGGTGAACGGACGACCTGGCTTCCACACCGGCCGCTCGGGCGAGCGCATGCCCAGCAGCAGGAAGATCTGGCTGGCCAGCAACGTGGCGAACGTCAGCGCACGGGCCTGCTCGACGGGCCAGTCGGCGGCCAGCGCCCACAGGTACTCACCGATCAATGCCGCCGCCAGCACACCACCCACCGCGTAGGGCCGCCACAGTGCTCGCATGCGCAGCGCGTCGCGCACCGGGCGCGGTGGGCGACGCATCACGTCGTCGTCGGCCGGGTCGGCCTGGAACACGAGCGACACCACCGGATGCAGCAGCAGTTCCAGCACCACCAGATGCACGGGCAGCAGCCACAGTGGCTTGCCGAGCAGCGGCATGACGAGCGCGCCGAACAACAGTGGCGGGTGGAACGCAATCAGGTACGCGAACGCTCGGGTGAGGTTGTCGAAGATGCGTCGCCCGTCGCGTACGGCACCGACGATGGTGGCGAAGTTGTCGTCGACCAGCACCAGCGACGCTGCCTCGCGGGCCACCGTGGTGCCGCGCTCGCCCATCGCAACACCGATGTCGGCCTCGCGCAGAGCGGGTGCATCGTTGATGCCGTCGCCGGTCATCGCCACCACTTCGCCCTGTGCGCGCAGTGCTTCCACCAGCAGGTGCTTCTGCTCGGGCCGTGTGCGGGCGAACACGTTGGCGTGCGCCACGAGATAGGCGAGACGCTCGGCATCCGCGTGGTCGAGGTCGTCGCCAGTGGCGATCAGGTCGGAGCCATCCGCCTCGTGCGGCAGATCGAGACCCTCGGCAACTGCGTGCGCGGTGGCCGGATGGTCGCCGGTGACCATGATGACGCGCACACCCGCCGCCCGGCACTCGGCCAACGCCTCGGCGACACCGTCGCGGATGGGGTCGCTGAACGCAACCAGGCCCAACAGGCGCAACCCTGTTTCGTCGCCGTCGCGTACACCTGTGGGCGCTGCGATCTCGCGACCGGCCACTGCGATCACGCGCATTCCGTCAGCCGCGAACTGTTCGTTCCCGTACGTCACTCCGGCGCGCTGCTGCTCGGCACCGGCAACGTGACGCAGTAGTCCTTCGATGGAACCCTTCGACGCGACGTGGTGCGACCCATCCGCGTCGCGCCAGATGTGGGTGAGGTACTTGTCGGACTGCTCGAAGGGCCAGTCGACGACGAGTGCGCCACCGTGCAACATCGCTGTGTCCAGCCCGTGCAGTTCGGCGAAGCGCACGATGGCCACGTCGAGCGGGTCGAACGGATTCGGCTCGCAGGCCAACACCGCCGTGGTCAACAGCACCCGTTCGCCGAGCGTCAGATCGCCCTCGCCGCGATACTCGCGCTCGGACGTCCACAAGCCAGCGACCTCGAGGCGACCATGTGTCAGCGTGCCGGTCTTGTCGGTGCAGATCACCGTGGTGGAGCCCAACGTCTCCACCGACGGCAGACGGCGAACCAGCGCACGGTGCTGCGCCAGTCGCCATGCACCCATTGCCAGGTACAACGTGTACACCATCGAGAACTCTTCGGGGATCGCGGCGATGGCCAGGCTGACACCAGCGATCACTGCTGCACCCCAACCGTCACCGTGGAGCAGTTCGGCGCCCATCGCCGCGATGCAGAACACCGCCGCCACCACTGCGAGCGAGCGCACCAGCGATGCCAGGCCGCGCTGCAGCGGCGTGGGCGGTTGCTTCACGGACGCCACCAGCGCACCGATCTTGCCGTAGCGAGTGGCCGGGCCAATGGTGCTGATCTGCGCTCGCGCCCGACCCGAGAGCACCGTGGTGCCGGCCCACACGTTGCAGTCGTCGCCCGGGGCGTCGCCGGTGCCCTTGGCAACCGGCAACGACTCACCCGTGAGCGCGGCTTCATCGACCAGCAGTTGCGTCAGTTCGCGCACGACACCATCCGCCGGAATGACATCGCCCTCCAACAACCACACCGCATCACCCACCACCAACTCCTCCGTGGGCACCTCCACCTCCACGCCGTCACGCACGACCCGCGTGGTGGGCGCGGTCATCTTGCGCAACTGCTCCAACGTGCGCTCGGCCCGCGACTCGAGCAGCCAGCCGACACCGGCGATGGGCACCAGCGCAGCGAGGGCGACGATCGCATCCGTGGTCTCGCCGATGAGGAGGTATGTGGGCGCGGCAATCAGCAAGAGCGCAACCATCGGGTCGGCGAGCGGTCCGAGCAATCGCTTCAGGCGCCGACCCTTGGCTTCGGGGATGACACGGTTCGGACCATCGGCCAACAGCCGCGCGCGTGCCTCGGCCGTCGTCAGCCCAGTGGTGGGCGAGCTGAGGTCGACTGGTAGCGACATGTGTGCGGGGGCCTCCACGATGAACGTGTGCCCACAGCGTCGCCTGCGGAGGCCTGCACGACTACGGACATAGGTCCCGAATCGCCGCCCGCCTCGCCCTGCCTCCCTCCAATGGGCGCGCTTCATACCGCCGGGCGCTGCGAAGCGCGCCCGTGTGGGCTGGTGCGGTCAGCACCGACACAAAGCGCGCCCAACCTGGGCTTCGGCGGTCAGGACCGGCACGAATCGCGCCCAACGTGGGGAATGCGGGGGCGGGGGCGGGGGTTGGCGCACATATGCCCAGTGACTTCGCCCTCAAGACCATGAACCGCGTCCACCGGGCGATGCTCGCCGTCAGCGGTGGCCGCATGGGCTGGTCGGCCAGCAACATGCAGGTGCTGGAACTGCACACGGTCGGTCGCAAGAGTGGTCAGCCGCGTGCGTCGATGTTGACCGCACCGGTGCAGGACGGCGACACGTTCGTGATCGTGGCCTCACGCGGTGGCGACGACCACCACCCGGCCTGGTTCTTGAACCTGCAGGCCGACCCGCATGTGAAGGTGACGATTCGTGCCACCACCCGCCCGTACACCGCGCGCATCGCCACGGCCGAGGAGCGCCCTGCCCTGTGGCAGCGAGTGGTCAGCGACAACAAGCGATACGCCGACTACCAGAGCAAGACGCAGCGCGAGATCCCCTTAGTGATCCTCACACCCGACGCCTGAACGGCACCGGACGGAGGCGCTCGCCTACGATCGGCGCGTGACACGGTGGCGCAGTGCGATCTCGATGCTGATCGCACTCGCACTCGGTGCGGCGAGCGCCTGGTTCATCGGCCGCACTGCCGGCCCCGGTGGCGTGTTCACCACTGCGCTGGGATCAGCCGCCCTCACTTGGGCGATCACTCGCCACCGCGCTCCCGGGCCGCGACGAATGATGTGGACGGCGGTGTATTCGATCCTCGCGCTGACGTTGCTGTGGACCACCATCTCCATCGTCAGCTATGCCCGCGACTCGGACGGCGAGCCGGTGTCGCAAGTGATCGGCGAATGGGGCCGCAATCATCGCCTCGGCACGGTCGTCGACCAGATGGAAGCGATCGCCTACAGCAATTCACCGGCCAAGAGTCCGGCCAAGCAACTCACGCTCGACCCCACGCTGACCAGCGCCACTGGCGACACCGCTGCGCCAACCACCACCAACGCTGCCATCCCCGCACCTGCGCCGATCGTACCGGTGCTGTCGCCTGCGTTGCCGGGTGAAGGACAGTGGGCACCCATCGCCAAGGCCGGTGGGTACGACGCGGTGTGGGCCACGAGCATGCGCCCGCTCGCTGAGTTCGGCGGGGTCGTGGCCTCAATGGCCGTCATCGACCAGACCTACCTGCGCGTCGGTCTGTTCAACGGCAGCGAGGTGCCCGGCGGTTCGTGGACCCGCGGCAAGCGGATCCCCACCGAGTTGTACCCGGCACTCGTCGCCGCGTTCAACGGCGGGTTCCGCTTCGACCACATCAAGGGTGGTTACGTCACCGAAGGCCGCACCGTGCGCGCGTTGCGCAGCGCTGACGCGACGATCGCCATCGGCAAGGACGGCAAGGTGGTGTTCGGCGCGCTCGGCCGCGACATCGCCAAGGACGGGCCGTGGGTGAGCCTGCGACAGAACCTGATCCTCATCGTCGACAACAGCGAGTCGCAGGTACGCGCCGGTGTCACGCTCGGCGTCTGGTGGGGTGCCGATTACGGCCGGCAGGTGTACGTGCCCCGCTCGGCACTGTGCCAGCTGGCCGATGGCCGCCTGGCGTACGCCTACGTCAGCGAAGTGGACGCCGAGCAGTTGGCGCAGTCGCTGATCCACATGGGCTGCACGAAGGCGATGCAACTCGACATCAACGGCGACTGGCCGGCGCTGTTCACCTTCGACCACCCGCTCGACGGCAGCGTGCTGCCGCATCTGCTCGACGACCGCATGCACACACCGCTGCACCGTTACCTGAACGGCTCGAAGAAGGAGTTCTTCGCCTTGTTCGACAGCACCCTGGTACCAAACCCCAGCGTCCTGGACGCCTGACGCACCCTGTTCCGGTACCCTCGCGGTGGACCTCGGCGTTCGTCGTGCCCCTCGTGTGTGGAGAGTTTCATGGGACTGTTCAGCAAGAAATCCAAGCCGGCCCGCAAGGTCAACCCGGCCGACTTCCTCGCCCTGCGTGACGAACTCCTCGAAGTGCGTACCCGCCTAGAGACGAGCGAGCAGACCAAGGCCATCGTCGAAGCCCGGCTCGCCGCGCTCGATGCCACCACCACTGCCATCGCCACCGGTCGCCTCGGCGGCGAGGACCTGCGTGTGCGGATGGACGAAGTCGAAGGTCAACTGCTGGCCGTCTCTGCCGCCAGTTCCGTCGCGCTCACCACCGCCGAAAGCGCAGCAAAGACGGCCAGCGCTGCCAGCGAACTCGCGGCCACCAGCAACCAGGCCCCCGCGGAAACTGCCCCGCTCGACCCGTCCGTCCTGGATAGCATCGGGGCCCTCACCACACAGGTGGCGCAACTGGCCGAGCGCACCGCCACCACGGACACCAGTACCCGCCAAGCGGTCGACCTGGTGAACACGCTGCAGCAGCGGCTCACCTCGATCAGCACCGAACTGGCCAACCAGGTGCTCGAACTCAGCACCGACATCGACGGTCTGGGAGCACGTCAGCACGACGTCGCCAACAGCACGGGAAGCGGCACGGTGAGCGACACCGTGATCGAGTCGCTGAAGACCGCGCAGGTGCGCCTGGCTGCCGAGCAGGCGCGCTACGAGATTGCCTTCCGCCAGGATCTGGCCAACTTGGCCGAACACGTGCGCCGCAGCCCGAAGGGCTGAATCAGGCCTTCTGTAGGAGGTCGATCGCCTGCTGCACCAGTGCACGAGCCTGGCGCACCTTGGTCTGGTAGGCACCCAGATCGCCGGTGGACTTCAACGTCGTCTCTGCTTCGGCGAACAGCTTGTCGGCCTGTGCCAGCAGTTCCGCGGCCGTCGTGCCGGTGACCGGCGGTGTGCTCGGGTCGGTGCTCGGGTCGGTGGTGGGTGTGCCACTGCCGACGTCGCCGATCTGGCCCTTGAAGCCGGGGAACAACTGCACCAGCGCACTGGCGAAGCTGTCGCCCATGGCCACCTTGCCGTTGTAGTTGACCACCATCTTGTTGACCAGTGGCTGACCCGACGACTTCGACTCGACGTACAGCGGCCGGAACCACAGTGCTCCACTGCCGACACGCAACATCTGCAGATCGCCCCACTCGACCGTGGAACCCTGCTGGTTGTTGGCCGTGATGTACGCCGACACCTCGGGATAGGACACCATCGCCGACCCGATGATGTACGGACCATCATCGGTGGCACCATCTGGCAACACGTGGGCCACGAGTTGGCCGTAGCTGGCGGGATCGCTGCTCGCCGTCATGTATGCGACCAGGTTCTTGTATTGGTCGCTGGTGCTGAACGGCTGGAACGGCCGGAACAGTTGGAACGTGGCCTTCGCGTCACCCGCCGAATGGAACATCGTGTAGTACGGCTCGAAGCGCCTGACGCTGCTGTCCGAGGCGAACTGCGTACTGCCCGCATCCACCGGTGTCGTGTCGGTGGTGACCTGACCGGTGACGTCGACGCCGCTGCTGTTCTGCTCAGGTGCCGCCAGGGCAACCGACCAGGCACCCTTGCGGTCGAAGAAGTCGGCCGAATCGAGGCGGTACTTGGAGTACGCCGCAGTCTGGATGCGGAACAACTCCTCGGGGTAGCGCAAGTGCGCCTTCAACTCGGACGGCATCTTGTCGAACGACGTGAACAGGTCGGGGAAGGCCGACTGCCACACCTGCAGGATCGGGTCGGTGGGGTCGATCGCGTAGAGCGTGACCGAGCCGTCGTAGGCATCAACCACGGCCTTCACGCTGTTGCGCACGTAGTTCAACGCGTGGTCGAGGCCGCTGTTGGCACCCAACTGGCCGAGGTCGGCGTTCTCGCCGTACGGGTAGCGGTTGCTCGTCGTGTAGCCATCAATGACCCACAACACCCGCCCGCCGACGGCCACCGGGTACGGGTCGCCGTCGAGCGAGAGGAACGGGGCGATCTTGGCGACGCGCTCGCTGACGTTGCGCACCGCGACGAACCGCGACTGATCGGTGATCGCGCTACTGCCGACGAGGTTGTAGTCGAACTCGTTCAGCGCGAAGACAAGGCGACGGAACGTGCTGTTCATCGGCACGCCACCGGAACCCGAATAGGCGGCGACCTTCTGACCCTCACACGCGGTCTCACTGACGGACGAGTTCAGAATCGCGTAACCGGTCATTGACGTGCCGTAGTACAGCTCCGGGCGATCAACCTTGGCGATGGAGTCGTCGTACGCAGGCTTGCGACCGCTGTCGATCTGTCCAGCGGGTGACACCACCAGGCCGCAGCCGTGCGTGTTGATCAGGTGCGTACCCTGCCACGACTTGTTGCCGACCTGACTGAGATCTAGTTCGCGCGCTCCGACGATGACCTGGCGCTCCTCGCCGTTGATGGTGTAGCGATCGGGGTCGACGTCGGTGACCTTCGTGCCAGGCCGAGGTTCGTCGGTCTGGAAGCGGGTGCGCATCTGCTCGGTGGGCTTGATCAGCCGAATGTCCTGCAACGCCGGCACGTTCGAGTCGAGGGTGCTTCGCGTCAAGTCGGTGAACGAGACATCCTGTTTCTCCACGTTGTCGATACCCAGCGCGTGGCGCGTGGCGTCGATGTTGTACGCGATGTACTTGGCTTCCTTGTCCTTCTGGTTCGGGTTCACGACCAGTGACTGGATGGCGCTGGGGTAGATCACACCGCCGACGAGGGCGACCACGGCCCACAGACCCGAGGCCACCACCGCCGGCCGCCAACGGTCGGTCTTCAGCGTGCTGAGGAACAACGCTGCAGTGAGAAAAGCGATGAGCGTGAGCAACAAGATCGCAGGAAGCTGCGCGTTGTCGATCGCGTAGGTGATGCCACGCACCGCGCCACGGCTGGCGGTGGTCTGCTCGTAGCGCGTGACCCAGTAGTCGCCGGCCTTGAGGATCGCCAGCAGTGCGAGCAACACCGCCACATGGGCCTTCGTGGCGCGGCGCACCTTCGGGCGGTTGGCGGCGAACACGATGCCGCCCGACAGCACATGGGTGAAGATGACCAGCACGGTGAGCAGCGCTGTGGCGATGAACAGCCAGTCGAGCACGAACGTCACGAACGGCAGCTTGAACATGTAGAAGCCGACGTCGTTGCCGAAGTGCGGGTCGTTGATGCCGAACGACTTGCTGTTACGGAACATCAGCCAGTCCTGCCACCGGTCGGTGGTGGGCAGTGCAACGAGCAGCCCCAGCACGACGGCGACGGCGAAGCGGAACAGACGCAACCGGTGACCGAAGAATTCGTGGAAGCGCTCGACCACGGGGTGCACGTTGGCCGAGAACGTGGCGGGAGCGAGACGGTCGGCGATGATCAGGTTGAGCACACCGAGCACGATGAACACGCCGGCGAAGATGCCGAAGAGCGTGGCCTTCGCGCCGAGGACCCCCCAGAACACATCAGTGCGGCCGACCGACTGGTGCCACAGGTAATCGACGTAGAAACCGGCAAGGGACCGCAACGAGAACAAGCCGACGATGATCACCGCCGCGGCAATGATCAGCATGATCCGTCCACGGTCGCCGATACGGCGACGGGGAGATGGCTGGCGGGGGAGGTCTGCAGGATTCCGCACGCGGCGAAGGTTACAGCGGCGCTCGCTGCAGCATGCAGCGGCAGCCCTCGTGTGCGGGAGCGCACAGGTGGTCTGTGGGGAACGGGTCGCCCGCACCGACGACTCCACCGAGGGTGTTGTCCTCCGCATCTGGGCATGCCGGACCCTTGGGATCGATTGTCCAGCAGACCGGTGTTCCAGGTGTCAGCGCCGCGAGTGCACCGCGGCCGAACGCCATCCGCACCACATCATCGAGGTGCTCGTCGATGCGCTGGGTCTTCCACTCGCGATAGATGGCCCGCACCGACTCGGCCAGCACTGCGTTCTCGCCGCTGGCCGCATTCACGGCCCGTTCCAGCCGCTCGCGCAGCGGAACGATGATCGAGGAGCCAAGTGAGTCGACTGCTGGGGCGAGCGCATGGCGACGGTCGATATCGCGCTGGTGCTTGACCAGCGAGCCCTCATCGACGCTGGCTGCGCCGGCGAGTGCCGCATGGTGGAGTTCGTCATCGATTGCCGCCGCGTAGCGCACGATGTGCTCGGCAACGACCGGTATCAGCGCGTCGATCGACACGACGGCGTCCTTGCGGCGCAGCACGTGCAGCAGATCGTTCTGCTCATCGGCCAGCACTCGCTTGAGCTTGCGGGCACTCAGCACGATGAGCGGTGTGAGCTCGGTGTCGCGGCGAGCGAACGGCGTGTCGTCGAGCGCGAGGTCGTCGTCGGGTGCCGTGGGCGACGGCTGGAACACCGACGGGCGTTCGAGCAGCGCCGTGGGAGCCTCGGCCTCGGGCGCCTCGGGCACCAGGGTGAGCACCGGAGCGGTGTCGTGCGACGGGTGGTCGGACATTGCTCGCTCCGCGACCGCGTCGGTTCGCGACGCACGCAGGCGGGCGAACAGGTCGTCGACGGTCGAGCGCGGCGCCTCGGCCACGGGCTCGGGCTCGGGCTCGGGGGCCAGCACCGACTCGTCGGCGGGGGGTGCCGACGGCGGTGCAGGTAAGTGGACCTCGCCGGCGAACAGCGACACGACGGGAGCAAGACGCCCGGTGCCACGATCGTCGGCGGAGTGGTCATCTTCGTTGATCTCGGTCTCGCGCAGTTGCACGACCGTGCGCTCAGGCTCGGCCTCCTCGACGATCTCCTCGACGATCTCCTCGACGGGGATCTCTTCGATCTTGACGACGACCTCTTCGACGATCGGCTCCGGCTCAACGACCGGCGCTGGGGGGCGACGCTCGGCGGGAATCATCAGCGGCACCGGCCCAGTGGTGGGCGCCAAGTTGACGAACTCGCTGGGCTCGTTGAGCGGGGCGAGCTCTGCCATCACGTCGACCGCGGCGACGCGCGCCCGTTCGAACGCGTTCAACAAGCGGTCGCGACCGTGAACCAGTTGTTCGATCTGCTGGCGGGCCAGTTCCCGGCGGCGGGCAAGCTCGCCCAAGACACGCTCTCGATAGGCGCGCGCCTCGTTGACCATCTCGCGGCCCTGCTGCTTGGCCATCTGCAGCTCGGACTCGGCATCGGAAGCAGCATCCTGGCGACGACGCGCGGCCTCGATCTCGGCCTCCTCGCGCAATCGCTGGGCCTCATCGGTGGCTTCGCGCAACAGGCGCGCGGCACCCTCTTCGGCGCGGCCCTTGATCTGCGCTGCGGCTTCGCGCGACGTAGTGAGAATGCGGGCAGCTTCCTCGCCGAGCATGCGGGTGACGACTTCTTCGTCGAGTGCGATGTTCGGGTTCGGCGTCTGGCGTTGGGCGACACGCAGCTCGCGGTCGAGAAACTTCTCGCGCTCCTGCAAGCGGGCCAGCTCAGCAGCCACCATGCGGAGGAACTCGCGAACCTCCTCCGGTTCGAAGCCGCGGCGAGCCATCGTGAAGTTCGCCGTCGACACCGCCATAGGCGATGAAGGGTCGGGACGTGAGAACGAAATGGCCATCGGCGTAAATCGTAGGTCTCACACGCTCCCAAAGGGTGGCAATGGCACTTCTGCCACCTGCACCGAGATCAGGTGGCCGGGAGGGTGGCGAGCTTCACCGGGTCGCCACCGATTCGCACCAGTGCGTCGAGTGCCTCCTGCAGCGTCGCGACCGGGATGATCTGCACATCGTTGCCCACGACCTTTCGTGCTGCGGCGACAGTGTCGGGCCAGCCCTGCTGATCCTGCGCGGCGGGCACCAGGAAGTACTTGACGCCAACCTGCTGTACGGCCGACGCCTTCGAGTTCAGCCCACCGATCGCACCAACGTTGCCGTTGAGGTCGATCGTGCCGGTGACGGCGACCTTCTTGCCGCCCATCAGATCGCCTTCGGTCAGTTGGTCGATGAGGGTGAGGGTGAACGCCAGACCGGCCGACGGCCCACCAATGAGGTCGGTGTTGATCTGGACGTTGATGCCGTCGGGCAACTCAACGGTGGTGGTATCGATCGGCCGGAAGCCGATGATCGTGCGCTGCGTCTGCTCGTTCGGGGCGGCGATCGTCTCGATCGTTCCCTTCATCGGCGTGCCGTTGCGGGTGAACTCGATCTCCACCGAGGTACCGGGACTGATGCCCTTGAGGATCGGTGGCAAATCGTCGACGGTCTTCAACGGCGTGCCGTCCACCGCCGTGAGATGGTCGCCCGGGTTGAGCAACTTGTCGGCGGGGCTGAACTGTTCGCATTCGGTGCCGGCCTCGTTGGCCTTCAGGCACAGCAGGAAGTCGACAACGACATCGCCCGGTTTCAGCTCCACGGGGTAACCAGCGGCCTTCAACGCGACGTACACCGCATTGTCCTTCGCCGAACGCATCTGCTGTTGACCCGACTGGGTGAGTTGCTGCGCTGTCTGGTCGCCGTATTTGTCGTGATGGCTGAGGAACCTCGCCGCCGCGTCGTCGCGGGTGACGAGCCAGTCGAGCAGGCTGATCTTCGGCTCGGTGATGGTGACGAAGTAGATGCGGCCCTTGGTGTCGTAGGTGGTGGCGCCGTTGATCGACAGCCGCGGCTCCACCTGTTCTGCATCGGCCGGCACCAACGCGTACTCGATCGCCTCGTCGACCCTCGCCGTGCACACGGGCGGGTTCACCGACGTGTCGTACGCGGTGCATCTGCTCTTGTGCACCGCTGCGCTGCTGGGCACGAAGCTCAGGACCAACGGTGCGACCGCCACCAACACACCGATCGCTGCCAGTGGCGCAGCCCACCAACCGTGAATCCCGCTGGGGCGGTGGACGCCCACCCCGAGCACTGCCGTATGCCCACGGCGAACGAACTCGGTGTCGACGAGTTCCACAGGGTCGGGTTCGGCGGGCGTGTCCGGCGGCTCGAAGGTCACCCGAGCAGCCTGCCAGATGGGCCACCGGAAGCGGGCGCGCGGTGACGGCCGCGGCCGCGGCGCACGATCCTCATTTCAACGGGCCCGGCCGACCGAGCAGGTACCCCTGGCCGAACGGCACCCCGAGACCGCGCACCGTTTCAGCCTCGGCTGCAGTCTCGATCCCCTCGGCGATGAGGATCGCGCCGGTGCGGGCCGCAAAGTGGCACAGACCCACGATGAGCGCCTGACGCGCCGGATCGGCCTCGATGCCGCGCACCAACGCCACGTCGAGCTTCACGAAGTCGGGCTTCAGTTCGAGGATGTGGCGGAGGCTGGCGAAGCCGGCTCCAGCGTCGTCGACCGACACCTTCATCGGCCCCAACTGGCTCAGCGCTCGGCGCAGCACCGGGTAGTTCTCGATCCGTGCGTGCTCGGTGATCTCTACGACCAGCATGCGACCGCTGGTTTCGACGAAACTCCTCGCTGCGCCAGAGCGAACCGCACATCTGGCGGTGTGTCATCGTCGAAGCGGGTGAGCGCCTCATACCCGCACACCCGGCGGGTCGTCAGGTCGACCACCGGTTGGAACACCGACTGGTATTCCTGCTCGTCGATGATGCGGCGGATGTCAGCACGCAACTCCTGAGCACGCCCGTTCTCGTCGAGTTGTGGGCCGAGCAATGTGCCGGCGAACGAACCCAACTCCTCGAGCAGCGTTCGTCGTTCCGGCATCCTCGCCGGGCCATCGACGTCACGCGTCCCCACGACGATCGCACCGACTGCAGGTCGTTGGACAGGCCGTCTCCGGCGAGCCCGGCGATCTGGAAACCCGTCTCCTTGTCGAGCAGCACCACCGCCGTGGCATCGAACCCGGAGAGATCGTTGACCGCTTGGCACAGGGTGATCGACGTGCCGTGCAGAGTGGCGGCCGGACGTACCCGCGACATCACGCCGAACATCACGTCACGATCGTTCTGCTGCCGATCGATGCTCGCCTCGAGCAACCGCTCGGCACTGAGATCGTGCTTCACGCTGACGAATGCGATCAGCATGCCGTCCTTGTCGTGGATCGGTGCGATGTTCGCTTTCTCCTCGTACAACTCGCCGTTCTTGCGTCGGTTCACAAACACACCGCGCCACGACTGACCATCAAGCAGACGCGCCCACATCGTCTCGTAGAACACCTGGTCGTGGATCCCGCTCTTGAACACGCGCGGATTGCCGCCGCGCAACTCGTCGAGCGTGTACCCACTGGTTCGCGATGTCGCCGGGTTGGCGTAGACGATGTTCGCGTCGGTGTCGTTGATGACCACCGAGTCGCCCGTCTGTTCGATGGCGGTGATGAGCAGCGACTGCTCCCTCAACGCGTCGAGTAGTTGGACCTCATTGCGCAGCCGCTGCAGACCGTAACCCAGCTGGCTAGCAAGACCGGCCAGCAGTGCCACAGCGCGCTGGTCGAATGCCCGAACCTCAGCGGAGTACACCGTCAACACACCATCGATCTCGCCGTCGATGACCACGGGCAGCGCGATCGAGGAACGGAAACCATGTCGGATCGCCTCCGCGATCCACGGCTGGAACGACGCATCCTGCGCGAAGTCGTGCACAATCACCACGGTGCCGTCGCGCAGTGCAGTGCCGGAGGGGCCCAGGCCCAAAGGATTCGCTCTGTCCCACGACAAGCCGATGCGATCGAGGTAACCGGCGTGCTCGGTGCTCATCGCGACGCGTTCCACCGACTTGGCTTCGTCGTCGACCCGACGGCCATACCAGGCGAACAAGTAGCCGGCCTTGTCGACCGAGGCCTGACACATGTCCGTGAGCAACTCGAGTTCATCGTGCGAACGCAGGAGAACATCGGTGCCTGCGGCAAGCGCGTCCCGCGCTCGCTGGTTGGCGACCTCGGTGCGGCAATCGCGCATGACGACGACCGATGCGGCGACGGTTCCATCGGGAGCCACCCTCAGTGGGTGCGAACGCGCTGACATCCAACGGAGCTCGCTACGGCTGGTTCGGATTCGTACGTGGACGTCGCTCACTGGTTCCCCGGCGAACACCTTCGAGCGTTGTTGTTCCACGGTGACCACATCATCGGCGTGGACAATGTCCAGCGCGCTGGTCCCGATGATCTCTCCAGGGAGCCACCCCAGCACCGACTCAATCGAGGGCGACACCCATAGCACCGAGCCGTTCGATCCGGTCTCCAAGACCACGTCAGATGAGCTCTCGGCCAGCAACGCATACCGGTCTTGGTCGTCGGTGGCCGACGCCGATGTCCTTCTACGAACTCCGAACATCACTCCCCCGCCGGCGATTCCCGTCTCGCCGTGGCCCAGGATACGCCCCGGTCGGCGACCACCACCGTCACCGGGACCTCCGGTACCATTGCGCTGCGTGACGATCACCGATGCCACCACCTACGCCGGCTGGCTCGCCGGGCTCGCAATCGTGGCCCTGATCGCCACGGCATGGCGGCGCTCGGCTCCTGCGACGGTGCACCACGACGACCCGACTACGCCCGCCGACGACGAACACTGGGCCCTGGCCGAACTGCACGCCCCACTCGACGCGCCAGTGCCGTGGACGAAGAAGGCGTGGTCGGCGGTCGCCGGCTTCGGCCTCGCCGTCTGGGTCGGGGCAGCACTCGCCACGGTGATCGGGTTCGGCACTGCGTTTCTTGTCATCACGCTCACGAACATGCTGAAGCAATGAACTCGCAACCGAACTGGCGAGCACTGTCCCAGGCCGGTCACGTGGGTGACGAAGCAACCGCACGGGCCGCGCTCACCGACGCCGACCCGGTGGCCCGCGAACTGGCGCTGGGCGCGCTCGCCCGGTCGGGCACGTTGACCGACAGCGACCTTGCCGGTGCCCTCACTGATTCAGCGGTGTCGGTCCGACGCCGCGCTGTGCAGGTCGCCGCCGGCGTGCCCTCGATCGATCTGCTGCCCTCGCTACGCGACCCCGACCCCACCGTCGTGGAAGTTGCTGCGTGGGCCGCGGGCGAGCACGAAACGGTGTCCGATGCGGTGCTGCTCGAGTTGTGCGGACTCGCGACCGGTTCCGACGACGCGCTGATCCGCGAGGCCGCAGTTGCCGCCCTCGGCGCGATCGGCGACGAACGCGGGCTGCCCGCCATTCTGGCCGGGTGCAGCGACAAGCCGGCCGTGCGTCGGCGTGCGGTGCTGGCGCTGGCACCGTTCGACGGCCCCGAGGTGGACACTGCCATGCGGGCCGCGCTCGTCGACCGCGACTGGCAAGTGCGCCAGGCAGCCGAGGACATCGCCGAGATCGTGCTCGACACCGAATCACCGCCTGGCTGATCCGGCCGGGCTCGCCCCGTTGGTTTCGATCGTCACGGGTGGCTGCGATACTCCTGCCATGGCGAACGTCATCAGCCCTGAGTCCCGTGTGTACGTCGCGGGTCACGCCGGTCTTGTCGGCTCAGCCATCGTCCGGCGCCTGCAGGCAGACGGGTTCACGAACATCCTCACCGCCACACGAGCGCAGGTCGACCTGCGCAACCAGGCGGAAGTGGCGCACTGGTTCAAGGCCAACCGCCCCGAGTACGTGTTCCTGGTGGCCGGAACCGTCGGCGGCATCATGGCCAACAGCACACGCCCGGCCGAGTTCATCTACGACAACATGATGATGCACGGCACCGTCGTGAACGCCGCCTACGAGTTCAGTGTCACCAAGCTGCTGTACCTCGGCTCGTCGTGCATCTACCCGCGCGAAGCTACGCAGCCGATGAAGGAAGAGGCGTTGCTCACCGGCACGCTGGAACCCACCAACGAGGCCTACGCCATCGCCAAGATCGCCGGCATCAAGCTGTGCCAGGCGTACCACCGCCAGTACGGGTGCGACTTCATCTCGGCAATGCCCACCAACCTCTACGGTCCGCAGGACAACTTCGACCTCACCTCCAGCCACGTGCTCCCTGCGCTGATGCGCAAGTTCCACGACGCTCGTCTGGCGGGCGTGGGCGAAGTGGAGATCTGGGGCACGGGAACACCGCGGCGCGAGTTCCTCCATGTCGACGACCTCGCCGACGCCTGCCTGCACCTGATGCGCAACTACAGCGATGAGAGCCACATCAACGTCGGCACCGGTATCGACCTGTCGATCAAGGAACTGGCCGAGAAGGTGCGCGATCTCATCCACCCGTCGGCCGAACTGCGCTTCGACACATCCAAGCCCGACGGCACGCCGCGCAAGGTGCTCGACGTCACCCGTTTGAACGGCACTGGCTGGACCGCCGGCATCGATCTCGACAGCGGTCTCGCCAGCACCTACCAATGGTTCCTCGACCAACAGGGTCAGAACATCCGCGGCTTCTCCGCCTGAATCAGCGTCCGCCAGAGCGGCCCTGCATCGGACCCATCTGCCCGTCGAAGTGCATGTTGCCGTCCACGAGGTGACCGCGACGGTCGCCGCGATCGTGGCCGCCGCCGTCGTGCGAGCCGGCCAAGGCCATCGCCCCGGCACCCAGGCCGAGGCCCACGACACCTGCGGCGACCGCTGTCACCAGCGAACGCTTCACGCGGCTGGACTTCACAACGACCGGCTCGGCGGGTGACTCTGCGGGTACGACCTGCTCGGTCGTGCCGACGATCTCGTCGGTGTGTTCGTGTTGCTCATTCATGTCGTGCTCCTCATCGGGGGGAAGGGGTTCCGATGTATTCATGCTGCGCCGCCAACGTGAGATGCGAATCCGAGGAACGTACGAGTTGGGTGAGAACGGCATCTGCCGTTCACGACACGTTCACTCAATAGATATTGAGTCAGTCACCACTGAGTGGATATGGTGTCCTCATGTCGGACCAGCGGATCGATGAGCTGCACAGAAGGGCGGCGCTGCACGCCGCGCTGGGCGAGCCAGGGCGGCTTGCGATCGTCGACGAATTGGCCGTCAGCGATCGATCACCGAAGGAACTCGCCGAACGGTTAGGCATCGCTTCCAATCTGCTCGCTCACCATCTCGATGTGCTCGAGCACGCAGGCCTGATCGCCCGCTTTGCCTCCGCTGGCGACGGACGGCGCAAGTATGTGCGCCTCGTGCATGATCCCCTGAGCCGCCTGGCGATCGGCACGATCGGTGCGCCCCCGCCAAGCGACATGCTGTTTCTCTGCAGCCATAATTCGGCGCGATCGCAGCTCGCTGCCGCCATGTGGACAGCACGCACCGGCGCCCACGCGTCATCCGCCGGCACGCACCCCGCACCCCGCGTGCACCGGGGCGCGGTGGCTGCTGCACGCCGCGCAGGCCTGCGCCTCGATGACGCCGCGCCGCAGCCGATCGGCACCATCAGACCCACCACCCAGGTGGTGACGGTGTGCGACCATGCCCACGAAGCACTCGCGCCTGCCGCCGACTGGTGGCATTGGTCGATTCCCGATCCAGTCGAGATTGGCACGGCCCTGGCGTTCGACGCCGCCGTCGCCGAGCTCGACGCGCGCATCTCCACCCTTCTCGCCAACGAACGGACCACACGATGACCACCCGCATCGGCATCAACGGATTCGGCCGCATGGGCCGCCTCGCAGTGCGCGCGCTACAGCACCAACCCGGGCTCCAGCTCGTGCACGTCAACGAACTGAAGGGTGGCGTGGCCACAGCAGCGCACCTGCTCGAATTCGACACGGTTCATGGCCGCTACCAGGGCGCGGTCGGCACCGACGGCGGCAACCTGCTCGTCGACGGCAGCACCGTCACGTTCTCCGAGCACGCAGCACCGGGCGATATTTCGTGGGGCGATCTCGGCGTCGAGGTGGTCATCGAAGCGACCGGCAAGTTCAAGACCGCCGAGGATCTCCAGCACTACTTCGATCGCGGCGTGCGCAAAGTGGTGGTGGCCTGCCCGGTGAAGAGCGACGGCGTGCTGAACATCGTGATGGGTTGCAACGACCACCTCTACGAGCCTGCCGTACACAACATCGTCACCGCCGCGTCCTGCACCACCAACTGCCTCGCACCAGTGGTGAAGGTGCTGCACGAGTCCATCGGCATTGAACGTGGCGCGATCACCACGATGCACGACGTGACCAACACCCAGGTGGTGGTCGACGCACCGCACAAGGATCTGCGGCGAGCACGCTCGGCGCTGAACTCGTTGATCCCCACGTCCACCGGGTCGGCCACGGCAATCACGATGATCTACCCCGAGCTGCTCGGCAAGCTGAACGGCATTGCCGTACGCATCCCGCTGTTGAACGCCTCACTCACCGACGCGGTATTCACTATGAGCCGCGACGTCACCGTCGACGAGGTCAACGGGTTGCTGCGCACCGCGGCGAACGGCCCGCTGCAGGGCATTCTCGGGTTCGAGGACCGCCCGCTCGTGTCGGCCGACTACACCAACGACACCCGCTCGGGCATCGTCGACGGGCCGTCCACGATGGTGATCGACGGCAGCATGGTGAAGGTCTTGGTCTGGTACGACAACGAGTACGGCTACGCGTTCCGCCTGGTTGAGTTGACGGCCAAGGTTGCGGCCGCGCTGCACAGCGATTCCTCGTCGTGAAGCTGCGCAACTATGCGCTGGTGACGGCGGGGTACTGGGTCTTCACACTCACCGACGGCGCACTGCGGATGCTCGTGCTGTTGCACTTCAACGAACTCGGCTACTCGCCGGTCTCGATCGCGTTCTTGTTTCTCGCCTACGAATTCATGGGCATCCTCACCAACCTGCTCGGCGGCTGGGTGGGCGCACGGCGCGGGCTGAACCGCACGCTGGTCGCCGGCCTCGGACTGCAGATCGTGGCCCTCGCCGCGCTGACATTTGAGCGCGCGTCGTGGCAGACCTGGTTCGCGGTGACATTCGTGATGGCGGCGCAGGCACTGTCGGGTATCGCCAAAGACCTCACCAAGATGAGCTCCAAGAGCGCGGTGAAGACCGTCGCCGGCGACGCCGATGGTGCCTTGTTCCGGATGGTGGCGGTCCTCACCGGTTCGAAGAACGCGCTGAAAGGGGTCGGGTTCTTCCTCGGAGCCTGGCTGCTGTCGGCGATCGGCTACGACGATGCGCTCTGGTCAATGGCGGCTGCGCTCGCCGTCACCGTCGTTGCCCTACTGATCTTCTTGAACGAGGACATCGGCAAGTCGAAGAAGAAGCCGCCGTTGCGCTCGGTGCTGTCGAAGTCGACGGCCATCAACCGCCTGTCGGCCGCTCGCTTCTTCCTGTTCGGCGCCCGCGACATCTGGTTCGTGGTGGCACTGCCCGTGTTTCTCTCCGACCACCTCGGCTGGTCGCACAGTGGGGTCGGCGGCTTCCTGGCGGTGTGGGTCATCGGCTACGGCATCATCCAGTCGCTCGCCCCGCGAATTCTCAGCCGTGGCGACACGAAGGTCGACGAGGTGAAGGCCACACAGCAGTGGGCGTTCATGCTCGGCATCGTCTCCGCGGCCATCGCCGTGCTCGTGGCATTCGACATCGCCACCACCGTGGCAATCGTCGGCGGACTGATCGTGTTCGGCATCGTGTTCGCGATGAACTCATCGCTGCACTCGTACCTCGTGCTCGCCTACGCCGACGACGAGGACGTGGCGCTCGACGTCGGCTTCTACTACTCGGCCAACGCAGCCGGTCGCCTCGTGGGCACGCTGCTCTCGGGTGTGCTGTACCTGCAGGGCGGGCTCGCCGCAGCGCTGTGGGGTTCGGCCCTGTTTGTAATGGCCACCTGGCTGCTGTCGCTGCGCCTGCCCCCGTTGCCCACTGGCGACTGAGCTCAGCCGAGCGCGAGCTTCAACGCGTCGACGCGCTGCTGCTCGACGCGGTACCAGGCCCACGTGCCGCGCTTCTCGCTGGCGACGAGACCTGCCTCGCGCAGCACCTTGAGGTGATGGCTGACCGTCGGCTGCGAGCGGCCGGAGGGTTCGACGAGATCGCACACGCACGCGCCGTCGGCGCCAGCCGAGGTGATCAGCGACAACAGGTGCAGGCGCACGGGATCGGCGAGCGCGGCGAACCCCTTCGCCAACTCCGCCGCATCGCGTTCGTCGAAGGACGCACTGCCGACCGGCGCGCAGCAGACCACGGGGATCTTCGCCTTGATGCTGCCCATCTGCCCCTCCCGAAAAATCTGTCGCGTTGTATTGACAATGATCGATGTATCCGTAGGATGAGCACATCGACGGATGTCAATATACTGCGTCCGCCTGCCTGAAAGGAACCCTCCATGTCACGAGTTCAACTGGCCCTCAACGTCTCCAACCTCGAGGACGCGATCGCGTTCTACTCCACACTGTTCGGCACCCAGCCGGCCAAGGTACGCGAGGGCTACGCCAACTTTGCGATTGCCGAACCTCCGCTGAAGCTCGTGCTCATCGAAGGCGGCGGCACCCCCGGCACGCTGAACCACCTCGGCGTCGAGGTGGAGAACAGCGACCTCGTCGGCGCAGCCATCACCCGGCTGCAGGCCGAAGGGCTGCCCACCACGGTCGAGGAGCAGACCAGCTGTTGCTACGCCGTGCAGGACAAGGTGTGGGTACATGGCCCCGACGCCGAGCCGTGGGAGGTGTACACCGTGCTCGCCGATGCGCCCGCCATGGCCAAGGTGGCCGCGGAACCGGTGACGCTCGGCCGCGCGTGCTGCTGAGTGCGGCACACTGCTGACATGACCGAAACGTCGGCGCCGCGCCTGTCCACGCTCGACCGGTTGTTGCCGGTATGGATCGGCGCGGCGATGGTGTTGGGGCTGGGCCTCGGGCGGGTATTTCCCGACCTGAACGACCAGCTCGACAAAGTGAAGCTCGGCACCGTGTCGCTGCCGATCGCCATCGGCCTACTGGTGATGATGTACCCGGTGCTGGCCAAGGTGAAGTACAAGTCGCTCGGCCATGTCGTCGCCGACCGCCGTTCGCTGCTGGTGTCACTCGGCATCACCTGGCTGATCGGCCCAGCGGTGATGTTCGCCCTCGCCTGGCTGACGCTGCCCGATCTGCCCGAATACCGCACCGGCCTGATCATCGTCGGCATCGCCCCGTGCATTGCGATGGTGCTCATCTGGATCGACCTGGCGGGCGGCGACCGCGAACTCGCTGCGGTGCTCGTCGCGATCAACTCGATCATCCAGATCGTCGCCTACTCGGTACTCGGCTACTTCTACCTCCGCCTGCTGCCAGGGTGGTTGGGGCTCGACAGCAAGGGCATCGATGTCACCGTCTGGTCGATCGCCAAGTCGGTGCTCATCTTCCTCGGGGTTCCCCTGTTGGCCGGGTTCCTCACGCGCACATTCGGCGAACGCGCCAAAGGCGCCGAGTGGTACGAAGGCACGTTCCTGCCGCGCATCGGCCCCATCGCGCTCTACGGACTGCTGTTCACCATCGTCCTGCTGTTCGCACTACAGGGCGACCGCATCACCAACCAACCGCTCGACGTGGCCCGTATCGCCCTGCCGTTGCTGGCCTACTTCGCAATCATGTGGTTCGGCACGTTCTGGGTGGGACGGCGCATGCACCTGTCGTACGAACGCGATGCCACGATCGCGTTCACCGCTGCA
The DNA here is from genome assembly GCA_009702045.1 of Actinomycetota bacterium. Classification (GTDB taxonomy): domain Bacteria; phylum Actinomycetota; class Acidimicrobiia; order Acidimicrobiales; family Ilumatobacteraceae; genus UBA668. The sequence goes on from WLIV01000013.1 coordinate 56,528, forward strand.
GGCAACAACTTCGAACTCGCCATCGCCGTAGCCATCGCCGTGTTCGGCGTCTCGTCCGGGCAAGCGCTCGCCGGTGTCGTCGGCCCACTCATCGAGGTGCCTGTTCTCGTCGGCCTGGTCTATGTCTCGCGCTACCTGCGGCCACGGTTCACCGCGCCTATGTGAAAGGCTGAACGAATGGCCACGACCGACGACACCGTTCGCCGACGCGACGCCGTTCGCACCCGCCAGGCCCTGCTGAGCTCGGCGCGGGAGTTGTTTGGAGCCAAGGGATACGCCGGCACCACACTGCGCCAGATCGGCGAGCGCGCTGGCGTCGACCCGGCGCTCGTTGCCCGTTACTTCGGCAGCAAGACCGCGATCTACATTGCGTCCATCGAGGCCGACGGCCCCACTGCTGACGCAGCAACAACGCAGGTATTTGCGCAAGGAATCGTCGACCGTCTCATCGAGCGCATCACTCGTGTCGGGGCCAGTCCGCTGCTGCAAGCCGTCGTGCTGCCAACCTCCGACGACGAGGTGCGCGACGCGGCGAGGCGCATCATCAACGAGCGCACCATCACGCCGCTGTTGCAGGAGACCGAACCATCAAGTCTCGACCGGCCACGGCTGCGGGCGGAGATCGCGGCGGCTGCGCTCACCGGCATTGTGCTCGCCCGTTCGGCCGGGCTGTTCGAGACACTTGCCGCAGCCGACCACGACGATGTCGTCGAACTCACGCTGCGCACCATTCGCCCGATCCTCGAAGCCTGACGGTCAACTACCTGGCACCAACGCGTTCCCGCTCCGACATGAACGGCTTTGTCATTCGCGTCACCGCCGTCCGTGGGCCGGCCACCACCACCCACTCCTTGTTGCGCACGTGCGAGACCTCGCCGACCAGTGCTCCATTGGGGTTGTACACACCGATCTGCGCTCCGATGTAGCGCCGCGAATCGAAGGCCAACATGCGCACGGTTTGGAAGCGATCACACATCGCGACGAGTTGCTCGCGCTCCACCCATGACTCGTCGTTGTAGGACAGCACCAGTACCTCGGCATCGATGGCAGCCACCGTCTCGGCCAAGGCGGTAGGCATGTCCTTCTTCGAGTTGAACATGCTCTTGGTAGCACCGTCGCGGCTGTCGATGCGCTTGCACGCAACGCCGTAGTGCTCGGGCCGATCCCACGCCACGAGCGTTTCGAAGATGTGGTAGTTCGTGAAGTAGCGGTGCTGGTTGTACGGCGGGTCGAGGTACGCGAGGTCGAACGATCCCAGTGTCGGCGCCAACTCCAACGCATCGCCACGTACGGCCGAACCACTTCCCTCCACCAGCGCTGGCGCCCGCAGCTCGAGATCGCGATGCGCGCGGGGCGCCCACTGTTTCAGGTACGCCATGTGCATACCGGTCGTCGAGTCCACCCGGTCGGCAGCGAGGATCAGGCTCGTCAACAGGATCGGGTACAACGGCGAACCGGAGAAGTCGCGCTCGATCGCATCGCGGATCGCATCGACTCGCGCGCCGTTCTTGGGTTGGAAGAAGCGCGACTGCTCGCAGAACGTCTCGGTGAAGTACCCGGGTTCGCCGGGCAGCGCTGAGAGGTGCAAGAGCGCATCAGTGAGTTCCGCCTGGTCGATGTCCGACGCCGAGGTCTCGATCCAGCAGCGAGCGAACACCTCCGAGTAGCGCGCACAATCCACCGCTGTCACCGTCCCTCCGCGGCGCTTGAACTCCTGCGCGACGCGGGTAGTGCCGGTGAACAGGTCGAGCGCCGTGCTGGCTCGCGAGCGCGTGAACAGGTCGCCCAGCACGGGCAGCAGTCGCCGCTTCGAGCCGAGGTACTTGATCACCCCGCCATTGTCGTACACGCGGCTGCCACAGCGCTGCTCAGTACGGCTCCACCGCCGGCCCATCCGGGTCGGCACCGACCATCCGCTGCCGCGCCGTCTGCCCACGCTTGCTCGCGGCAACCACCCCCGTCACAGCGCCCAGACCGAACGTGGGCATGTTGCCGTAGACGGTCTCGACCGTGGCGTCGGAGAGCATGATCGTCTCGTGGTAGATGCCCACCGAGCCGTTGTCGCGCACACGCCGGTTGAACGACCGCCACGCTGGCAGGTGCGCCGCCGATGTCGACTTTGAGTACGCCTCGAGCTTCTCAAAGGACTCCCAGTACTGCCACACCAAGGTGGTACGGCCCGACAGGAACGTGCGCGGCTTGCCCACGAGGCCCAGCTCCGGGTTCTTCTGCAGTTCGATGAGCATGCGCGGCATCGCGATCACCACAGGCAGCCACTTCCACGGCTTCCAGAGTTGGTTGAAGCGCATCCCGATGAGAAACAGCACCGCGCCATCTGCCCCGACATCAGCCGAGAATCTGCCCTTGTTGATCGTCGCCATGCGTCGCTCCCGTCCTTCATGTGAATGGTGTTCACATTATCAGGAATGTGAACGCTGTCAACATCCTGTGCCAGACTGCCCGCATGCCACCCAAGCCGTACCACCACGGCGACCTCCAACGGGCTCTGCTCGACGCAGCGATCGACGTCGTCCGCTCCGACGGCATCGCTGCGCTCTCATTGCGCGACCTCACGAAGGCGGTCGGCGTCACGCCGTCGGCGGCCTATCGCCACTTCCCCAGCCGCGACCATCTGATCGCCGCGGTCGCCATGCTGTCGCGAGAAGAACTGGCGCGCCACTTGCTCGCAGCCCGCGATGCCGTGCCCGCCAGAGGTACGGCGCAGCGTCGGTCGGTCGCGAGGTTCGAGGCGATCGGCCACGCCTACGTGGCATTCGCTGTCGCCCACCCCAGAGTGTTCGAAGCGGCGTTCACCGCCTGCCCCGTGATACTCGAGCGCACCGAAGATCCCCGAGCGTGGGAAGTACTCATCGCCGCCATTGACGAGATGGCAGAGCTCGGGGCCATCCAATCAGCTCGCCGGAAGGATGCCCCGATCATCGCGTGGGCCGGCGTACACGGCCTCGCCAACATCCTCACTGCTTCCGTGGTACCGCCGGGCGTGGAGGCCGACCGTCAGATCGACGCCGTATTGAAAGCCATCTACCGGTCCATCAGCTGACCGGGCCGGCCTACAGGTCGAAGCGGTACACGTTCGTCTCGCGAGGCATGAAGCCGATGCGCTGGTACAGCCGGTTGGCGGCTTCACGTGAGGGGCGCGAGGTGAGGTCGACGGTCTTAGCGCCCTTGCCCTCGGCGATGTCGATCGCGAAGCGGTTGAGCTGATCGCCGACGCTCTGCCCGCGGGCCGAATCGTCGACAACGACGTCCTCGATCCAGGCGCGCACACCGGTGGGGATGCGGAACACCACCAACGTGAGCGTGCCGACGATCTTGCCGTCGAGGCGGGCGACCAGCACATCGCTGGCCGGCGACTCGACCATCTCGCGCACCTCGGCGAGGGTGGGCGGCGGCGAGCTGCGCGACAGCTGGGGGATTAGGTAGGCGAACGCATCGACCAGTTCTTGGTCGGCGACTGCGGCGATCTCAAGGGTGACACTCACGGTTCGCAACTTACTGCCCGCTGCGCAGGCCAGACCTCACCGGTAGGCTCCGTGGACATGGAGCATGTTCGCTGGCTGGCGCATCCCACCATGCAACGACCGGTACTCATCTCTGCGTTCACCGGCTGGAACGACGCAGCAGAATCCGCGAGCAACACTGTTCGGCACCTCATCAAGGCATGGCACGCCGAGCCGCTCGCCGAAATCAACCCTGAGGAGTTCACCGACTTCGCCACGGTTCGTCCGCACGTTCGCCTCACGGCTGATCAGAAGCGCTCCATCGTGTGGCCAACGGTGGGCCTGTGGAGCGCCCGCACTCCTGGCGGCGACGTCATCCTCATGCTCGGCCCCGAGCCAGCCATGCGTTGGAGGTTGTTCTCCGAGCAGATCATCGGCCTGGCTCAGCACTTCAATGCGTCGATGATGCTCACCCTCGGCGCGCTGCTGGCCGACGTTCCGCACTCGCGTCCTGTTCAACTCATCGGCACGGCCACCGATCAAGAGACCCTCGACCGCTTCGATCTCCAGCGCAGCCGTTACGAAGGCCCCACCGGCATCGTCGGCGTGCTGCAGGACGCATGCACCCGCAGTGATCTGCCGTCGGCGTCGCTCTGGGCCGCCGTGCCCGCCTATGCATCGCAGGTGCCCTCGCCCAAGGCAACCCTCGCCCTCGTGCAACGCGCCTGCGAGATGATCGGCACACCGGCACCCATCGGCACTCTGCGCACCGAGGCCGAGGACTACGACACTCGGGTCACCCACTTCGTCGCCGACGACAACGACCTCATCGGCTACGTCGCCCGGCTCGAGAACCTCTCGGACAGCGGCGAGCTCGATGACTACAACCAGGACGACGAGGACGATGACGGCCTCGATGACGATGACGACGACGATGACGACGATTCCGTCGGCGGCGAACTGGCAGCCGACACCGAGGTCGACAGCGAGGAACTGATGGCCGAGGTGGAGCGCTTCCTCCGCGATCAGGGTCCGAACGGCGCCTAGCTACACCTGGCCCTGGGCGTGTGCCGCGTCGCCGCGCCACACCGGCGACCGCGGTGCTTCGAACACTGTGGCGGTGCGGGCACCATCGATTGCAGCGAACGCGCCCGGCCCCCACCACTTCGCGCCCACGGTGTTCTCGGGTAGCGCATCGCGGCGGAACCAGCCGACGTCGGCGGTCTCCAACGGGTGCGGCACCAGCGAACCGCCGGTGGCCCGACAGTGGAACAGCAGCAGGTACATCCCAAAGCGGCTGAAGCCGGCGCGCTGACCATCGATGACGGCCATCAGCTGCACGGGTTCGCATTCGATGCCGGTCTCCTCCAGCACTTCCTTCACCACTACCTCTGCAGGCGAATAGCCGACGTCGGCCCACCCGGTGGGGTACAGCCATACTCCGCTGTCGCTGCGTTGGACGAGCAGGATCTCACCGGAATCGTTGCCGACGACCGCGCCGATCGCCACCTTTGGCGTGACGTACCCGGGGATACCTTCGCCGATGTCGTCCATCCACTCCTGCACGAAGTGATCGCTCTCGCGGCGCACTTCCAGCGCCTCGTCCGCGGCGGCCTTGATATCGGCGGCGACGTGCAGCACCTCCTCGAAGCGCTCGCGCTCGTAGAGGCTCTGGGTGAACGCCAGACCAGTGCGAGCGATACCGACCAGCGATTCACTCCATCGGGTCAGGTCGCGGGTGAAGTCGTTCGGGGAGGCGTCACTCACCCTCGCGACCCTATGCGGCGCTGCGAGCGTCTCCTACACTCGCAGCGTGCACACGTCGAAGCTGGTCGTCATTGCCACGTGCGCAGTGCTCACCATCGCTGCCTGTTCGGGCAGCAACAACAGTTCTGCGACCACGACCGCCGTCCAACCCACAACCACCGCGGCGGGTCACCTGAACGACGGCACACTGGTCATCGGCGCCGTCTTGCCGACGGTGGGAACGGCGTCGGAGATCGGCGTATCGATGGCCGATGCGCTGCAGTTGGGCGTCAGCGAGATCAACCAAAGCGGCGGCGTGAACGGCCGCCAGATCCGGTTGATCACGCGCGAGGAAGGTGACAACTCGGCAACGGCTGTCCTCGCGGTGCAGAGCCTGTTGCAGTTCGGCGTCGACGCGATCATCGGGCCCACGTCCGTACCCAATCTGCTGGCCACGCTCGGCACGGCGGTCGAAGCGGGGGTCCTCACGTGTGCCCCAACGGCGTCGGCACTCGCGCTCGACAACTTCCCCGATGACGGCCTGTTGCTCCGCACTGTTCCCAGCGACTCGCTGCAGGCCCAGGCGATGGCCCAGTTGGTCGAGTCCTCGGGCAGTAGCGCTGTCGCGGTGGTCTATCTCGACGACAACTACGGCCGACCCTTTGCCGAGGCGACTCGTGCGGCGATCACCCAGCGCGGTACCGCCGTCTCTGGCTTTGTCGGCTTCACACCAGGTGAGGCCTCCGTCAGTGCTGCCGTGGCAGCCGTGATCCAGGCACGACCTCAGGTCGTTGCCGTGGTCGCCGATGCAATCACCGGTCCGTCGATCATCAACGCGATCGACGCTGCCTCGGATGGCACCATCACCTTCGTCGTCAACGACGCGGCCCGCCGACCTGATGCATCGGCGCAGCCATTCAGCAGCGCGCTCGGGCCACGCATCACTGGCGTGTCGCCGATCGCGTACGCGACATCCGCGGCATTCACGACCGGACTGAAATCGATCGACCCAGAGGCCACCGGACTGTTTGCCCACAACGCGTACGACTGTCTCAACATCATCGCCCTGGCCGCCGCGAGCGCCGGATCGTTGCGACCTTCGGCAATCGCGGCAGAGATCCCCGGCCTCACCACCGGTGGCACGCGGTGCTCCTCGTTCCCCACCTGCCAGGTGTCGCTCGCGGAACGCCGCAACATCAACTACGACGGACCCGGTGGCAACCTGGCCATCGACGCGAGCGGCGAGATGACCAGTGCAACGTTCGACAAGTTCACGTTCGACAAGAACAGCCGCGATGTCTCCATCGGGCTGCTACGACTGGGCGACGGCTGAACCTCACACCCACGCCAGAACCTCAGAGCGTGGTGACGAGCTCTTCCACCGGCACCACGAAGCCGGTGTAGAACGGGCCGAACTCGGCGTACACGGACGATGCCTCGTCGAAGCGCATCGTGTACACGACTTCCTTGAGATCGTCGGGGTTCACGGCGAACAGCGTGACGCCCCACTCGTAGTCGTCGAGGCCAGTGCTGCCGGTGATGTACTGCACGATGCGGCCGGCGAACTTGCGGCCGCTGGTGCCGTGCTCTGACATCAGCCGCTTGCGATCGTCGAACGGCAGCGTGAACCAGTTGACGTGGGCTTCGCGCTTCTTCGACATTGGGTAGAAGCACCATGCCGGCATGTGGTGTGCCTTCGGCGGGATCTCGGGATACAGGCGAGCCTGGATGTGCGCCTCGGGCATACCCGTTGCGTACTCGCTGACCTCGGTGAGGCTGACGTAGCTGTCGACGACCTCGAGGCCCGCACGCTGCAGACCGGACTGGAGCGCTCGCAGTTCCACGATGTTCTCGTGTATCGCCATGAACGCGGCATCGGACTTGTGGCCCAGCATCGAGATGCAGACCACCTGGGTACCTGCGGCTTCAGCGGCGCGCACTGCGTCCACGACCGCCTCGCCATCGAACATGGGGGTCGGCTTACAGAACAGGTGCAGCACGCCGAGGCCGACGGAGGGCTTGATCGCTTCGCTCATGGCCTGCAGGCTAGGGGTTCTGCGGCCTACGGCGCGAGGCGCTCGGGCGAGTACACGTTCAGACGGTCGGCGCGCACGAAGCCAGCCAACACCAGACCGGAGCGGCGAGCGGTGTGAACCGCCAGCGCGGTGGGTGCGCTGACGGCCACGAGCGTGCTGAACCCGGCAGCCCACGCCTTCTGCACCAGCTCGAAGCTGGCCCGACCACTGACGAACAGCCCCAGACCCGTGGCCGGCAGTACGCCGTCGAGCAGCATCCGGCCGATCACCTTGTCGACCGCATTGTGCCGACCGACGTCTTCTCGCACCAGCAGCACCTCACCGTCGGGCGTGAACGCGGCTGCCGCATGCACGGCGCCAGTGCTGTCGAACAGACCTTGCGCGGAGCGCACGCGATCGGGGACAGCCCGCAGCACATCGAGTGCAATCGGCGTAGTGGACGGCAGCGGCGCCAGCATGGCGCACAGCTCGTCGATCGCGTCGTTGCCACACAGACCACAGCTGGATGTCGTGTTCCCCAGCCGCGGTCGCGGTGCAGGAGCTAGGCCCCCGGTGTCGACCGAGACGACGTTGAACTCGCTGCTCACAGCCGAACTGTTGGCGCAGTAACGCACACCGGTGACGGGCAGCCCGGCGAGCAGCCCTTCGGTGTGACAGAAGCCGACGGCCAGTTCGTAATCGTGCCCGGGAGTGCGCATCGTGGTGCTCACCTTGACGCCGTCGAGTTGCACCGTCATCGGCTCCTCGACGATCAGCTCGTCGGGCGTGCGGGAGCGATCGTCATCGGTCACCTTGGTGACGAGGAATGTCTCGCTACGGCCCCGGACTGCCATCCACGCGACGGTAGCGGGACATTGCACGATTGAGAACTGCGCGCCGATTACTGTGCACTGCATGGGGACACAGCACACCACTCGCATCCTTGTCGCGGAACTCGTCGGTACGGCAGTGCTGATGCTCGGCGGACCCGGCGTCGCAATCTTCACCGCCTCATCGGTGGGGGTCCTCGGCGTCGCGCTCGGCTTCGGCATCTCACTGCTGATCATGGCCTACGTCATCGGGCCGATCAGCGGCTGCCACATCAACCCGGCGGTCACGCTCGGGCTGCTGCTGGCGAAGAAGATCGACCGCAGCCACGCCGTGATGGCCTGGGTCGGGCAGATCATCGGTGGCGTCGGCGGCGCGGCCATCATCTACGCCATCGCCAGCGGACGCACCGGCTTCAAGCGCGGCTCGTTCGCCTCCAACCTGTGGACGGGCGACTTCTACGGCATCAGAGCGGCAATCATCGCTGAGATCGTGCTCACCGCGCTGCTCGTGCTGGTCGTGCTGTTCACCACCACCAAGTTGTTCGCCCCCGGTTTCGGCGGTCTGGTGGTGGGCGTCACGCTGACGCTCATCCACCTGATCTCGATTCCGGTCGACAACACCTCGGTCAACCCGGCCCGCTCGCTCGGTACCGCACTCTTCGCCGAGTCGTCCACCGATGCCCTCCAGCAGCTGTGGGTGTTCATCCTGTTCCCGCTGGTCGGCGCTGCCGTCGGTGTGGCGCTGTTCCGGGCGCTGACGGGGTCCGCAACACCCGCCGAGTAGCCAGCCTGGCATGGGTCGAAGGTTGCCGCTTTAGCAGTCAAGGGTTTAGAGTGCTAGCACTCTCACCAGTCGAGTGACAGCTCGTCTGGTGACGTTCCAGCTCAACCCCATCCCAATCGTGGAGGATTGCAATGCCGAAGCAGATCGCTTTCGACGAGGTAGCTCGTCGCTCGCTCGAGGCGGGTATGAACAAGCTCGCCGACGCCGTGCGCGTCACCCTTGGACCGAAGGGCCGCAACGTCGTCCTCTCGAAGTCGTGGGGCGCCCCCACGATCACCAACGACGGTGTGTCCATCGCCAAGGAAATCGACTTGGAAGACCCGTACGAGCGCATCGGCGCCGAACTGGTCAAGGAAGTCGCCAAGAAGACTGACGACGTCGCCGGTGACGGCACCACCACCGCCACCGTTCTCGCCTGGAGCATGGTTCGCGAAGGCCTCCGCAACGTGGCCGCCGGCGCCAACCCGATGACCCTCAAGAAGGGCATCGAGGCCGCCGTCGCTGCCGCTGTGCAGTCGATCAAGGAACTCTCCAAGGAAGTCGATTCCAAGGAGCAGATCGCTCAGGTCGCCAGCATTTCGGCTGCCGACGAAGAGATCGGCGCGATGATCTCCGAGGCCATCGACAAGGTCGGCAAGGACGGCGTCATCACCGTCGAGGAGAGCCAGACCTTCGGTATGGAGATGGACCTCGTCGAAGGTATGCGCTTCGACAAGGGCTACATCTCGCCCTACTTCGCCACCGACATGGAGCGTATGGAAGCGTCCCTCGACGACCCGTACATCCTGCTCGTGTCGTCCAAGATCGGTTCGGTCCGCGACATGCTGCCCGTGCTCGAGAAGGTCATGCAGTCGGGCAAGCCGCTCGTCATCGTCGCCGAGGACATCGAGGGCGAGGCCCTGGCCACCCTCGTGGTGAACAAGATCCGTGGCACGTTCAAGTCGGCCGCCGTCAAGGCCCCCGGCTTCGGCGAGCGCCGCAAGGCCATGCTGCAGGACATCGCGATCCTCACCGGCGGCCAGGTCATCAGCGAGGAAGTGGGTCTCAAGCTGGAGAACACCACGCTCGACCTGCTGGGCCGTGCCAAGAAGGTCATCATCACCAAGGATGAGACCACCATCATCGAAGGTGCTGGCGACGAGGACGACATCAAGGGTCGCATCAACCAGATCAAGGCCGAGATCGACAACACCGACTCGGACTACGACCGTGAGAAGCTGCAGGAACGCCTCGCCAAGCTCAGCGGCGGCGTTGCCGTGCTGAAGGTCGGCGCTGCCACCGAGGTGGAGCTAAAGGAGAAGAAGCACCGCATCGAAGACGCCGTCAGCACCACCAAGGCTGCCATCGAAGAGGGTGTCGTGCCCGGCGGTGGCGTGGCCCTGCTGCGTGCGCAGGCCGCCGTGCTGAAGGTTGCCGAAGGCCTCACCGGTGACGAAGCCACTGGCGCCCGCATGGTCGCCAAGAGCCTCGAAGCCCCGCTGAAGCAGATCGCCGAGAACGCTGGCATGGAAGGTGGTGTCGTCGTCGAGAAGGTCAAGAACATGACCGGCAACGAAGGCCTCAACGCCGCCACCGGCGTCTACGAGGATCTCGTCAAGCTGGGCGTCATCGACGCCGCCAAGGTGACCCGCTCGGCGCTGCAGAACGCAGCCTCGATCGCAGCCCTGTTCCTCACCACCGAAGCAGTCGTGGCCGACAAGCCCGAGCAGAGCGGTGGCGGCATGGGCGGCGGCATGGGCGGCATGGAAGACTTCTGAGTCACTCCTGACTCAGTCTCCGCACTGAACTGAACTGAACTGAAAGGGCCCTGAGCTTCGGCTCGGGGCCCTTTTCGCGCCCCCAGCCGGTGCGAGTGCCACGTCCCCGGCCCGAGTGCCACGTCGCGCCCGAGTGCCACGTCGCGCACGGGGTGTCACCACCCACTCGGGCGCGCTTGTGCCACTCGCCCTGGCGGGCTGCCACTCGCCCAGGGGGGCTGGCACTCGCCCAGGGGGGTGGGGGGGTCAGCCGCCGGCGACGGCGGGGATGATGCTGACGGTCTCGCCGGCAGGCACCACGGTGTTCAGGCCATCGAGGTAGCGCACGTCGTCGTCGGCCACGAACAGGTTGACGAACTTGCGCATCGCGCCCGACTCGTCGAGCAGACGATCACGGAAGCCCGGGTGCACTGCGTCGAGGTTGGTGATCACTTCGGCGAGGGTCGCGCCCTCGACCTGCACCGTCGAGCTGCCGCCCGCCATCGGACGAAGGGTGGTGGGGATGCGAACGGTCACGGCCATGTGCAAACTCTACCCAGGCAGTCAGGATTTCAACGAGACCGGTGCCCCATAGCCTGGCCCGATGCGTGTCCTGGCCGCCGTCGACAAGTTCAAGGGCACCGCGACGGCTGCGCAGGCGGCCGCGGCCATCGGCCACGCCTGCTGGGAACTGGGCCACGAGTGCGTCGAGCTGCCCGTCGCCGATGGCGGTGAAGGCACCCTGGAAGCACTCGGCGGCGCCAACCGGGTGAACACCGTCACCGGGCCGCTGGGCGACCCCGTAGAGGCCGAATGGCGACTGCACCGCGGCACGGCGGTGATCGAGATGGCACGCGCCTCAGGCCTCACCCTCGTTGGCGGTGCCGAGCGCAACGATGCCATGGCCGCCACCACCACCGGCACCGGCGAGCTGATCGACATGGCGCTCGACCTCGGGGCGAAGAAGATCGTGGTGTGCCTCGGCGGGTCGGCCACCACCGACGGCGGCCTGGGCTGTGTGCGCGCGATCACGTCCCCCCACCGCCTGCGCTCGGTGCAGCTGCTCGTGGCCTGCGACGTGCAGACACTGTTCACCGATGCCGCACCGGTGTTCGCTCCGCAGAAGGGGGCCTCGCCGGCGCAGGTCGACATGCTGCGCGGTCGCCTCGAACGCCTCGCACAGATGTATCAACAGCAGTACGGCGTCGACGTGCGGGCGCTGCCCGGCACCGGCGCGGCCGGCGGCTTGGCGGGCGGGCTGGTTGCACTCGGCGGTCGGCTGCTGCCCGGCTTCGATCTCGTGGCCGATGAACTCGACCTGCACGACCGCATTCTGGACGCCGACCTGGTGATCACCGGCGAGGGCCATCTCGACGAGCAGAGCTTCGACGGCAAGGTCGTGGGCGGTGTACAGACGATGTGCATCGGCCTCGACACGCCGGTCGCGGCGATCGTCGGCGACACGGATGCCAACGTCGCCAATCGCATCCGCCTGCGCTCACTCGTGGCCGACTTCGGCGAGCGGGCGATGCGCGAGCCGCTGTGGTGCATCGAGCAGGCGGCCACCGAACTGCTGCGCGCGATGGCGAGCTAACTTCGACGGCATGGCCGAACCCACCGCCCGCCTGGCCGATCTGGCGATCGTCAACTGCACTGCACTGCTGTCCACGAGCGCCGAGCGGACCTCCTTCGCACCGGGCACCACGCTCGAGATCACCGAAGGCTTCCTTACCCGGATCGGCTCTGACCCGGCGCACGCGACCGAGGTCATCGACGCACGCGGCATGGTGGCCATGCCCGGCCTGATCAACACGCACACGCACGCGGCGATGACGTTCCTGCGCGGCGCCGCCGAAGACGTGGCAGTGGCCAACTGGTTCAACGACTACATCTGGCCGATGGAGGTGAACGTCGGCGAGCACGATGTGTACCTCGGCACGATGGTGGCGATCGCTGAGATGATCGAGTGCGGCGTCACCACGTTCGCCGACCACTACTTCTACATGTACCGGGCGGCACAGGCCGTCGAGGAATCCGGTATCCGTGCCAACCTCGGCTCGGCGTTCTTCAGCTCGCAAGGCGACAGCGGGGTCGAGGCTTCAGCGGCGTTCGCCGAGCGTTGGAACGGGCGGGCCAACGGGCGCATCACCACCTCGATCGCGCCACACGCGCCCTACACCGTCACCGACGAACACCTGCGCCTCGCAGCCGAACACGCGGTGCGCCTGGGCGTGAAAGTGCACATCCACGGCGCCGAAGACATCATCCAGACCAACGCCAGCCTGCGATCGCGCAACGAGACGCCCATCCGCGTGCTGGAACACACCGGCGTGCTCGACGCTGGGGCGATCATCGCCCACGGCAACGGCATCCTGCCCGACGACATCCCGCTGCTGGCCTTGCGCCGCGACAGAGTGGGCGTCACCCACGGGCCGAAGGGTTACCTCAAGTTCGCAATGGGCCCGCTGACGCCGATCGCCGCGCTCAGGGAGGCCGGCGTGCCGGTGGGCTACTGCACCGACGGTGTCGCTTCGAACAACACGCTCGACATTCTCGAGAGCATGCGTGTCACTGCAATTTCACAAAAGCAGATCGCCGACGATGCCACGTGGTTCACCAGTGCGATGGCGCTCGACATGGCCGGCCCCCAGTCGGCCGCCGTGTTGGGTATGCGTGGCGAACTCGGCGTGCTGTCAGTGGGGGCGCGGGCCGACGTGATCCTGGTCGACACCAGTGGGTTCCACTGTCAGCCGCTGCACGACCTCGCGGCTGCGCTCGTCTACTCGGTGCAACCGTCCGACGTGCGCACCACCATCGTCGACGGCAAGGTGTTGATGCGCGACCGACAGTTGCTCACCATCGACCGACAGGGGCTACTGGACGAGTTCCGCCAGCGGGCCCGCGAGATCACCGACCGCACACACGGGCGCACGATCCAGGACTACACGCAATAACCCGGTCAGGTGACAACGGGTGCGATGGTGGTGCCGCTTGCGGGCGTTCCCTGGATGGTGGACAGCGTCTTGCCGGCCAGATCGTTCCCGAGCAGCAGAACGACACTGCTGCCTTCCGACCAACCACCACTGGTGACGGGAAGCGGCAGGCTGGCAGCCTCGACGGCAATACCGCCCAGAAGCTGCGCGAGCGTGTCGGCCACGGGCTTGGCCGCAGGGTCGTCGGCCTTGTAGAGCACCTTGCTGATGGCCAGCGGCGGGTTGGCGGTGCCGTTGGTGGCATCCGACATGGTGAATCCGGCACCGAGGAGGGCAGTGGTCATCATGCGCGCCACGCCGTTCTGGCCGCTGGCGTTGGCTACCTGCACCTTGGTACCGGTGAACGACTGCGGGATCGTGGTGGTGCTGGTCTCGTTCGGGTCGACGTAACCGGAGCCGGTGTCGGGTGTCGTTTGCTCGGTGCCACCCGTGTCGGGCTTCACAGTTTGTGTACCGGAGTCGTTCACCTTGCGCAGGATGAGAAAGCCCAGCACGAGCGCGACGGCCGTGACAAAGATGGCCACGCCGCTGCCCATCGAGGGTCCGCTGGCGGTGGTCCGAGAGCTACGGCCCCCGAAGTCGTTGCTCATCTTGACTCCCTGCTGAGTGGTCAGGCCTGTTCGCCTGCAGCCGCGCCATCGATCAGTGCCCGGCGACGACGCTCGCGGTGACGGCGCAGGCGGCGCACCACCAACGGATCTTCGAGCATCGCTGCCGGATGATCGATCACCCGGTTGAGTTCCAGATTGTACTCCTCCACCGAGCACGTGAACCGCGCGCGGATCGCATCATGGCGATCCTCGTCGAGCGTGAACCACGTGGCCTCGAAGTGGAGAATGGCGAGGTCTCGTTCGCCGAGCGTCTCGCGGGGATCATCGGTTTCGACGGTCATGGTGCCCACAGCCTGCCCGACTTGGACCAGGAAAACCAAGCATCGGACAGGTGTTCGACACCGTCCCAACGATGTATGCCGGAGTAGTTTCAAGAGATGGCCACCGATCACCGCCCGTTCATGATCGGCGTCGCCGGCGGCAGTTCTTCGGGAAAGACCACTGTGGCGGAACGGTTGGCCGAGCTGGCCGGCGATCAGCGGGTCGCGCTGATCAAACTCGACTCCTACTACTGCTCGTTCCCCGACCTACCGATCGACGTGCGGGCCAAGGCGAACTACGACCACCCCAGCGCCTTCGACTGGGTGCTGCTGAACCAGCACCTCGACGAGTTGAGTACGGGCAGGTCCGTTCCCGTGCCGGTGTACGACTACACGAGCCATGTGCGCAGCGCTGAGGTGCGCACGGTGTCACCCTCGCGCATCATCGTCGTCGAAGGCATCCTGGTGCTGGCCGAGCAATCGGTGCGCGACCGCTTCGAGCTCAAGGTGTACATCGATACCGAGGCCGACCTGCGGTTCATCCGTCGCCTCATCCGCGATGTCGCCGAGCGCGGCCGCACCCCCGACAGCATCATCGCCCAGTACCTCGAGTCGGTCCGGCCGGCCCACGAACAGTTCATCGAGCCGAGCAAACGTTTCGCCGACGTGATCATCCCCCACGGCGGTCTCAACGCTCCCGCCATCGACGTGCTGCTGGCACGTGTACGCGAACTCACTGTCTCTCAATAGTTCACCCCGGAGGGTGCTGTTCGCCGTTCGGCGGCGGCCCCGCGTCCGCAAGCGCGGCCGACTCGTCGTCCGTGAAAAGACGTGAACGGGTGAGGAACCGGAACCCCTCCGGTGCCTCGGCCGAGAACCCCGACCCGCGGCCCTTCACCAGGTCGATGGTCAGACACGTGTGCGCCCAGTACGCGAACTGCGCGGCACCGATGTAAAACGGCTGCCCGGCGATGTCGCCGAGGTAGATGTCCTGTGCGCCCACTTTGAACTCGAAGCGAGGGAAACACATCGGCGACGACCCGTCGCAACAACCACCGGGACTGGTGGAACAGCAACGGTCCGTGCTGCTCCACCAGTCGCGCGACCATCGCCACTGCGTTATCGGTGATGGTCACTCGTGCGGTGGTCATCGCTCAGAAGAACCCGAGGCGCTTGGGGCTGTAGGACACGAGCAGGTTCTTGGTCTGCTGGTAGTGGTCGAGCATCATCTTGTGTGTCTCGCGACCGATACCCGAGCCCTTGTAGCCACCGAACGCGGCGTGTGCGGGGTAGGCGTGGTAGCAGTTGGTCCACACGCGGCCAGCCTGGATTCCACGGCCGAGGCGATATGCCGCGTTGCCATTCCGGGTCCAGACGCCGGCCCCAAGGCCGTACAACGTGTCGTTGGCGATACTCAGTGCCTCGGCCTCGTCGCGGAACGTCGTGACCGACACCACGGGACCGAAGATCTCCTCCTGGAAGACGCGCATCGAGTTGTTGCCTTTGAAGATCGTCGGCTCCACGTAGTAGCCGCCCTCGCGCCCGGCGACCTGACGCGACGCGCCGCCCACGAGTATCTGCGCACCTTCTGCCTTACCGATCTCGATGTACGACATGATCTTCTCGTATTGATCGTTCGACGCCTGAGCACCGATCATGGTGGCGATGTCGAGTGGGTCGCCCGCCACGATGGCCTTCGTGCGAGCGATTGCCTTCTCGATGAATGCGTCGTAGATGCTCTCGTCGATGAGCGCACGGCTAGGACAGGTGCACACCTCGCCTTGGTTGAGGGCGAACATCACGAAACCCTCGATCGCCTTGTCGAGGAAGTCGTCGTCGGCATCCATCACGTCGGCGAGGAAGATGTTCGGGCTCTTGCCGCCCAACTCGAGGGTGACTGGAATGAGGTTCTCCGAGGCGTACTGCATGATCAGACGACCGGTGGTGGTCTCGCCCGTGAACGCGATCTTGGCGATGCGCTTCGACGATGCCAGCGGCTTGCCAGCCTCGATACCGAAGCCGTTGACAATGTTCAGCACGCCGTCGGGCAGCAGGTCGCCGACAAGTTCGATCCACTTGAGGATCGACCACGGTGTCTGCTCGGCGGGCTTCAGGATCACGCAGTTACCACCGGCGATGGCCGGGGCGAGTTTCCAGGTGGCCATCAGCAGCGGGAAGTTCCACGGGATGATCTGGCCGACGACACCGAGTGGTTCATGGAAGTGATAGGCGACGGTGTCGTCGTCGATCTGGCTGAGCGAACCCTCTTGCGCGCGCACCGCACCAGCGAAGTAGCGGAAGTGGTCGATGGCCAACGGGAGGTCGGCGGCCAACGTCTCGCGGATCGGCTTGCCGTTGTCCCAGGTCTCGATGATCGCCAGTTCCTCGAGGTGCTGCTCCATCCGGTCAGCGATCTTCAGCAAGATGTTGGAGCGCTCGGTGGTGCTGGTGCGGCCCCACGCCTCGCGTGCAGCGTGGGCTGCGTCGAGTGCGAGCTCGATGTCAGCTGCCGTCGAACGCGCGATTTCAGTGAATACGGCGCCGTTGACCGGCGAGATATTTTCGAAGTAGCGGCCCTCAGCCGGGGCCACCCACTTGCCACCGATCCAGTTGTCGTAACGCTTTTGCACCGAGATAGTGCTGCCGGCCGAACCGGGTTGCGGATAGCTCATGACCCCTCCAAGGAAAGATGGGGTACCCCCATGGCCCCCAATAGGGCATGATGGGCTGGCCATGGTTGGCAAAAGGTTGAGTATCCCGGGAGGTCGGGAGTTGCGGGGCGGACCGACCTTCGTGCCTTCGGCGGTGAACCGCTCCCTGGAATCGTTTCTCGCCGGCGAGGACACCGCGCTCGATGCACTGGTACGCAGCGAGGTACTCGAATCGTGGTCGCATTCGGCCGAACACCTTGCACCGGTGACCGACCATGCGCCGGTGATCTCCGAAGCAGTAGAGCGGTGGCGCTCTACCCGCATGGCGAGCGCCTTTCAGGCCATCGCCGGCGAACTCGAGGATGTGGCGGCGGCCGGCGACTTCGTGGCCGCGGTCACCGACGAGCAAGGTGTGATCGTGTGGGTCGCCGGGGGGCGCACGATGCGCCGCCGCGCTGAGGCAGTCGGCTTCGCTCCCGGCGGTCGCTGGAGCGAGGACGCCGTGGGCACCAATGCGCTCGGGGTCGCCTTGCGTACCGGGC
Organism: Actinomycetota bacterium; assembly: GCA_009702045.1. GTDB lineage: Bacteria > Actinomycetota > Acidimicrobiia > Acidimicrobiales > Ilumatobacteraceae > UBA668. Next base: position 74,157 of record WLIV01000013.1, read on the forward strand.
GCCCTTCGGCCATACGGGCCACTGAACACTTCTCACCCATCGTGCAGAACTGGGTGTGCTACTCGGCACCGATCCTCAACCCCAACACGGGCCGACCGGCGGGAGTGCTCGACCTCTCCACCACATGGTCACGCGCCAATCCACTGGCGCTCAGCACAGTGTCGGCGATGGCACGCAACCTGGAGTTGATGCTGCGCGCATCGCCGCATGAGCGCCGATTGCAGCTGCGCGTGCTTGGCGGCGGCGACGTACTCCTCGATGGTGTCGTGCTGCCACTGGCGCCGCGGCAAGTCGAGTTGGTCACCGTGCTCTCACTACACCCTGGCGGGCTCACCCTTGAGACGTTGCACGAGTTGCTGCACCTCAACGGTGGAGGTTCGATCAGCTCGACCAAAGCGGAGGTGTCGTACCTACGACGTCACCTCGGCGACATGCTGTTGAGCCGCCCCTACCGATTGGCCGAACAGTGCGGGGCCGACCACCTCGATGCCTTGGTCGCGCTTCGCGAAGGCAGGGTCGACGACGCGCTCACCCTGTACCGAGGCCCGCTGCTGCCGCGCTCTCAGTGCTGGGCGATCGAGGAGCATCGGGCCGTACTCGAGTCCGCCATCCGCGGAGCCGTGGTGAACGACCCGACGCCAGCGCGAGTAGCCGCAGCGCGCGCGGCCATCCCCTACGACACGTATCTGGCCGATCTCGCCGACGGTTACCGAACGCGGTGAGTGCGGCGCTGGGCGGCAACGAGCGCCGCGCCAGCCGCGAGCATCGTCAGTGCAATCCAGATGAGACCGTCGGTGCTCACTCCGGTCGCCGGGAGATCTGGTGCATAGCTCGCTGGTGCGTAGCTCGAGCTCAGTCGCGCCACCCGGCTGGTGAAATTGCCACCCACCAGGAGGTTGTCGCTCGCGTCGACGGTGATCGCCCACACGCGGTTGTCGAAGTAGGAGCCAACCGTCGAGTTGAAGGCTGTATCGGCGGTGCCATCGGCGTTGAACCGCGCAAGGTGGGTGGTTGTATCCCCACCGATGACCACTTTGCCGTCACGCTGAATCGCCAACGCGTACATCCCGACCTCTTCGATGCCGACGGCGTGCACGTGTGCGTTGAACCCTGTGTCCGCCGTGCCATCGGAGTGATAGCGCGCGAGTCGATCTCCGAACTCTCCGACAATGACCACGGAGCCGTCGGTAGCCACGCGAACGATGCTCACCGTTCCACCCGCGTCACCGACGTTGTTGTTGAAGGTCGTGTCCGGCGCGCCACTCGCCAGGAACCGCTTCAGGTGGCCGGTGAACTCGCCCGCGACCAGGATCTTGCCGTCGGACTGCAACGCGACGGAGTAGGCACGTGCATCCAGGGTTGCTGCCACGTTCGCGTTGAACGCGGCATCGGCGGTTCCGTCGGGGTTCAGACGGGCCAAGATCCCGGCGAAACTGCCAACGACCAGGATCTGTCCATCGGGCTGAACGACAACAGCGCCGGTCTCCCCGCCGAGAGCGCTGATACTCGCTGCTGCGAACGCTGGATCGGGTGCTCCTGCAGAGGAGAAGCGGTACAGCCCGGTAAACCAGCCGGCAGCAACGATCTCGCCCGACTGGCCGACGGAGAGCGACGTGATTCTGGCGCCACCAGTGACGCCGCCGGCAAGTGCGTTGAAGCTGATGTCGGGTACACCTGCGGCACCGAAGCGAGCAACCGTGCCGCTGAAGTCGCCACCGACGACGATCGAGCCATCGGATTGCACGGCGACCGCGTTCACCTCGCTATTGAACGGCTGTGAAAACGCAGCAGCGAAGTCGGCGTCTGGAGTGCCGTCAACACCCGCAGCACGAGCGACCGACGGGCCGATGGCGAGCGAAATCGCGGTGGTGAACAAGGTGATGACGGCGACACGCCCTCGACTCTTCGGCTGCATCTTGCTGCTTCCTCTCATGCGGGCACGGGTCTATACCAGCCTGCACTATAACTGTGACGGCAATGACACGCACAGATACTGAGAGAGGCTCCGGTCAACGAGGTCGCCGACGCCAAACGCAGCAGCTGAACGGCCTCGCCGACCTCCCACTAGCCTGAGCGGGTCGCCGGGTTAGCTCAGTTGGTAGAGCACTTGACTTGTAATCATGAGGTGGCGAGTTCGATCCTCGCACCCGGCTCCAGATCCATCCTCCGAGCTCACACAATGCTCACATCCCGCACATGGGGTCATCACCGGTGCACCGGATGATGACGGTGTCAGGTCGGGCGTCCGCCAGGCCGACGCTCACTTGGAGGACCCCCATGAAACGCTCGCACACGTTCACCGCACTTGCGGCGATCACCCTCGCCGGCGCGCTGTGCATCGGCAACACCGCCTCTGCCGCAGGCCGACCGGCCGGCGACCTCGGCCCCGCCAAGGCCCGTTGCACCGCTGCCATCACCGAACGCCAGAATGAACTCAACTCACTGTCGGGCAAGGCCGCTGGCGCCGCCCAACTGACCGATGCCCACGAATCGACGATTGCTTCGTTCCTGTCGTCGGCGAAGTCCGGGCTCAGCGAACTGCAGACGAAGATCGACGCCGACACCGACCCGGCCACGTTGCGGGCCGACTGTGACGCCGTCAGAACCGAGTTCCGGGTGTTCGCATTACGGGCGCCTCAGGTGCACATGGCCATCGCTGGTGATCGCCAGGCCGCAGGGCTGACCAAGGCGACCACCATCGCGGCCAAGTTGCAGACCGCCATCCAGACCGCAGCCGACAACGGCAAGGACGTCACCAGCGAGACCGCAAAACTGGCGGAGATGAACGGACTGCTGGCCGACGCATCGTCGAAGCTCGGTGGTGTGGTCGACGCCGAACTGAGCGTCACCGTCACCCAGTGGAACTCCGATCACACGGTGCTCTCCGCGACGAACACTGCGCTGCACGCTGCGCAGAACGACCTGCGGGCCGCGCTCGCCGACGCCAAGGCGATCATCGCCGAGTTGAAGGCGTGAGCACCATGCAGCGCCACTTCGCCACCCGCAGCTCGCTGCTGATCGTCGCCACCACCGCCGTGTTGATGCTGACCGCCTGCGGCAGCAACGGCTCCACCAGCAACGGCTCCACCAGCATCGACCACACCGGCGCCGTCAGCCCCGCTGTCACCGACAGCGTCGACAGTACCGGAGTGCCAGCCACCGACTCATCGTCCACGGCGCCCACCACGGTGAAGGCCAGCACCGCTGCCACCGTCGTCGACCCGGCTCTCGACACGGCCATCGCCGACGTGGAGACGCTGCTGGGCAAGAACGATCAAGACCTCAAGGACGCTGCCGCAGCAGCAGCCAACGGCGGCTGATCCAACCATGGGCCACCCGTGTGCGGCGCGAGCAGTTCACGGCGCAACGCCACCAGCTTTGGCGCTGGCTCGGCCGCCGCCCACGGGTCGGCGGCCAGCGCGCGCTCGTAGCTCTCCCACTCGCTACGTACCCCCGCCAGATCCCCACGACGGGAATGGGCGCGCATACGCAGGGCGATCAGCTCTTCGTGACCGGCCAGCACCTTCAGCCCCTGACCGGTCGCCCAGAACACTCCGTCGATATCGCCTAGCGCGAGGTAATGGTTCGCCAACTCGATCGCCGCTCCGGTGGCCAGCAGTACGAGCGACGACGTGATGCCCTCCGCGTCGGTCCACAGGTATGAGGTATCGGCAAAGGGCAACCCGCAGAGCAGTTCCACACCTGGCCGCAGCACATCGATGGCAGCGACCGACGGCAACCCACGGGAGTACGCAACACGGTCACTCAGGAGTTCGGCGTCGGTGACGACGCCCGGATGTAACGGCAACTGTTCGGTCAGCGTGCGCCCGATCCACTCTTCACCTTCTGGCGGCGGCACCGTACGTGCGAGCGCACGGCGCGCGTCGCTGACGACGTTGGCGAAGGTTGCGTCGCGCACGTCGAGATCCCACAACGCGGTACGCGCCCCACCGCGTGTGGAGCGTTCACGGTGTTGGCTGAGCCACACCACCAACTCCAACGACTTCGAGCGGTCGAACGCCGCCGCCTGCCCAGCACACGACACCACCTCCACCTGCCCCAGTACGCGCACGAGTAACGACCACTCGCGCTCGCCGAACGGTTCCACCGACAGCGGAGGCAACGCGTGAGCGCTGATCGGCACCACCTCGGCATGCGCCGAAAGCGGCTCGGTCGCAGCCTCCAACACATCGTACACCCCCGCGACATCGTGCTCAGTCAGACCGACTGGGTGCACACGCAGGCCCAGCGGCGCCAGCACATGGTGATCGCCGTGAGAGGCCAGCGTCCACGTATCAACGAACCCTGGTGAGTCCACCACCACCGCCAACCCACGACCGGCGCCCACGGCACCCACCTGACCCGCAATCGATGGCGACACGGCCTGATCGGCGGCGACAACGATGAATGGTTCCCACAGCTCGCCGCCGACACCCCGCGCTCGCAACGCGAACGTCGATGATCCTGCTGCCGGCGTGCTGCCCAATGACGAGGTCGCGGCATCGATCGCCGCCGCCAGCGAGTCGGCGGCTTCGACGGATGTCTCCGGATCGGGCTCCGCACCCAACCCGACGGTGAGCACACGCGCGCCACCCAACAGCGGCGACAGCGCGAGCGAGCACGAGATCGCCCGCAGCATCGGCACCGACCACGGCGACTGCACGGTCAACACACCGATCGCCTCGATGTCGACGAACACTTCCCCCTCGTCGCTGCCCCCGAGGTGCGCCATCGCCGGACACGGCTGCGGTGAACAACGCGCCGCGGGAGCAAGCTCGGCCAGCGTCACCGCACCGCCGAGCGTCCAACTGTTCGAGTGCGCATCGACCGTCCACCTCGGATCCGAAGGTGCGGCTGTACCTCTCAGATACAGCCGCACTTCGCCCATGTCGCCAAGCACCGCTGCGAGCACCACCGCATCCTGGGCAGCGAGGTCGGCGGCCACCGCCCGCAACGCGATGTCGAGCCGCACGATGCACTCGCCGGCCGACAGCGAACGCAACATCGTCTCGGTGCGCACGTCCTGCGCTGTCGGTGGTGTGAGCCGGGCGCCAACACCAGCGGCGCGCCACTGACGACGACGGCGTGCCTCCAACAGCGACACCGCACCTGCGGAGAACAGCAGGGCAGTGCCGAGGCCGGCGGCGAACGGCGCCAGATCCGATGACGAGTCGACACGAGCAGCGCTGACCGGCACAACCGTCGTCGGCACTGCGGGGGGTGTCGGGTCGGCCCCGCTCGAATGCATCGTCGGCAGCAGCGCGCCGAACGAGGCCCCCACCGCCCCGACGGCCACCACCCGCACCAGGCCGCGCACCCACCGACCTGCGCCTGGCTCCAGCGGCGCCAGCGGCCGCCCCTCCGATCGCCGACGCGTCGAGCGCACATGCGCGAACTCGGCCAGGGCGGTGAGCGCGAACCACGCCCAGAGCGCGGCGAAGAGCGCGAGGCCACAACGCACGACGAGGTCGTTGGGCACGCGCCGCTCGTTCCATGCCGCAGTGAGTTGTGCGAGGCCGGGGAAAGGGGAACCCATTGCGGCGATAACGGCGCACGGCACGCCGACCAGCAGGCCGAGCAACAGCACCAGCGCCAGGAGGCGGATGGGGTGGAACACTCGAGACATCTCTGCGTCCTTTCGTGGGTGACCGCGCACGGTCAGGTCGAGTAGGCGAGTCGGGCGGTGCCGGTGACCGTGATGCTCACGGTGTCGACGCCACCGAGGATCAAAAACACGGTGCGCCGCCGCTCGGTGATCGTGACCGACACGTGGTCAGCCGTCACCGCCACGCTGACATCGGCGGGTGCGATACCAGCTCGTATCGCGTGATCGAGTGCCGCAGCACTTGCCTTCGTGCGGTCGAACCCACTCATCGGCGTTGCCGTCGCGACTGCGGCGCGAGCCGCCGCTTCGGCGGTGTTGTAGGCGTGCCGACGGGCCACCATTACCCGACCCCCATCGACCACCAGGCCCGCACCCATCAACGTGATGATCAGCAGGAACATCATCACCACGGTGATCGCGCCACGATCGCGTTCGTGCGCGTTCATCGCTGGTACCGATCGACCGGTTGCCGGTCGCTCATCGCAACTGTTCGCCAACCCGGCGCCCAGATACCGATCAGTTCTTGTGTGCGGATCGTGCACGTCACCGTCACCGTCACCGAACCGCCTTGCCACGTGCCGGCTACCGAACGATCGGTACGCACCGCAACCTGCACACCGTCGCGACAGCGACGCTGAAGCTGGGTCGTGTTCGCTGCAGCCACCGCAGCACGCTCGGCCGACACCGGGTCGGGTGCCAGCGATGCAGCGCGAGCCGCCGACTGTGCCGCATTCGTGACCTCGACGCCCGCCGCATGCAGTCGCCCGACGTAGCCGATGAAGAGCATCGCCACGAGACAGAACACGAGCAGGTACATCATCTCCACCGGTGTGGCGATGCCGTCGTCCTGTCTCCACCACCGAGGCATGTCACTGCTCCTTCGGCGCCGATTCGACAACACGCACCCGGACACCGAACTGCTCACCCAGCACACCCGGCGTGTACCCATCGACCGTCACCGACATCGTGGTCCCCGATGTGCACGTGACCACGGCCTGTGTGCCCCATCCGGCGGCATGTCGGCGGATCATGTCGCGCGCTGCTGCAACGCCGTGTGCGCAGTCGCCGTCGTACGCCGCGGCCACGCGCACACCCTCGACCGCAGCCTCGTCGTACACATTGCGCGCATGCCAGTAGGCGACACTCTCGAACACGAGCAGCATGACGAACAACACGGCCATGAAACCGAACAACATCTGGATCGACACGTCGACCGCCCCACGGTCGCGACGCAGCGACGGACGACGTGTCGGTTCCATCTCAGGGCGCCACCGGGTCGGGCACGCTGTTCTTGGCCTGGTTGAACTTGGTCATGAAGAACGCCGTCGCGGCAAGCGCAACGACGATGCCCACGGCGAGCCAGATCATCTTGGTGACGGCCTCGTCGACACCGTCCTCCTCGTACCGATCGTCCCAGGCGCGGTGCACGCGCGACCGAATGTCGCCGCACGCGAGTTGCACCCACACTGCCAAAGGGAGAAGTTGCTCCGTCATCTGCGTGTCCAATCTGTTGTTGCCGTTGTCGGCATCTCGTGCGCACCACGACGGGGGTGCCCCGTCTTGCCTACCCGCCGAAGGCGTCGCTGATCCGCTGTGCCAACGGGTAGGCCAAGAACACGATCGTGGAGACCACGAATCCGATGGTGGGGCCCGAGAGGCTCGCGTTCGCCCGGTCGGCGTCGCGCTCCAACTCATCGAGTGCCTTGGCTCGCATCGACCCGGCCAATGAGGCCACCGTGTCGCTGATGGAGACCCCCTGCAGGCCCTGACGTTCCAACGAGGTGGCGAACTCGCACAGCTCGCGTACGTCGTAGCGACGACCGAAGTCGTCGATGGTTTCCCAGAGCGGAACACCCCGCTGCGGCGCAGCCTGCAGTTCGCTGCGCAGCGCATCGAACGCCTCGCCGGCACCAACCTGCAGAGCGAACCGCACGGCCTCCTCGACGCTCTGATCGGTGGTGAGACCCACAGCGACGAGCTGCACGAAGTCGTTGGCCGTGCGTCGGTAGAGACGGCGCTGACGATCGATGCGGGCGTCCAGATCGTGCACCACGATCAGCCCGCCCATCGCCGCGGCAACAGGGGACAGCAGCAACCAGAGCGACGACAGCGGCAGCATCCCCAGCGACATCAACGCGGCGACAGCGGCGAGCACTGCGAACAACAACATTGAGATCGAGACGACGACGCGTGTAGCCACGTCCGTGATCGTGAGACCGACCATCTGCAGACCTTCGCCGAAGTGCCGCTCGACCCATCCACCCGTGGGTCCGGCCGCGATCGTGTCGCGCCACGATGCGGCCGCTGCTGTGCCCGAGCCGGCGGCACCGCCGTACATCCGTTGCCGAGCGACCGCCAATGACGCGGGCGCCCGGCGCAACGACCGGGCGACGCACCACACCGCACCTGCCACGAGTAACGCCACTGCGGCACCGAGCTGCAGCGGGTTCATCACCTCACCCCCGTGGAGCCAACGACCCGGTAGCGCAGCGGTGGCTCGTAGCGGCACAGCGACCGCAACCACATGACGCAACCCAGCCACATTCCCAGCGGCAGCAACAACACCACTTGGCCAACGGCCGTGTTGTAGGGGTCGAGCAGATTGCCGCCGGCAACGCGCAGATACGCGACCAACAACGCGCCGATGACGACGAGTCGTTTCATACTCGACTGGTACACCGCTCGTGTGCGGTCGATGCGCTCACGCGCTGTCACCTCATCGCGGGCCGAGGCGGCCAACGTGTGCACTGTGGCGTAGAGGCGACCAGCACCAGCCGAACCACCGATCACCAGACGAATGGCTGCAATCGCTGCGTCGGAGATCGGGTGCGCGAGATCATCGGCAAGATCGGCAAGCGCATCCTCGGTGCGGTACCCCACGCGGCGGCGGTGCACGAACGAGCGCAACGCGGGAGCGATCTCATCCGGCGGCCGCGCCGCAGCTTGCTCCAGTGCATCCTCGGCGCCGATCGACGACCCGCGCAACGTGTCGCGAAGGTCTTCCAACCACTTGGCAATCGCCTCGACGTGACGACGCTCCTGTTCGGCACGCGAGTCGTGCAGCAACCGCCCCCACATCGCAGTGACCGCACCGGCAACCGCAGCCAGCAGCACCCACTGCGTCGCCAGCAACACCAAGAACCCGGTGACCACACCAACCAACACGCGCCGATCAATGCTGAATGCTCGCCTCGCCGTCAGCGGCATCGCCCGGATGGCGAGAGTGGGCGACGGTGTTGCGAACCCGCGACTGATGGCGAGGAGCCCGAGCGCGAGCAGCACGCATACGCCCAGAGCAACAGCCGGCGACGGAGGCGCGACGGCGGCCATGTCAGACGGCCCACCGGACCGCATCGTCGGTTTCATGCCACCAGTGCGTGGAGAAGTCGGGGGTGTGCGCGAGTAGCCGTTCCAACATTGGCCGCTGGGGCTCGGAGGCAGGCCGCGGACGCTGATCAGTGACGCCGGGGCGGACGGAGAACAAACGATGCATCACGAAGCGGGCCCCGTCCTCTTCGACCGACGGTGCGGCGATCTCGGTGACCGTGCGACCCGATCGGTTGTCGCCCGAGACGTGCACCACGAGGTCGATACTGCGGTAGACCTGCCAGCGAGCCATACGTAGCTCGGCACCGTTGTGGTAGGCGATCAATTCAGCCAGTCGTTCGACGCCGTCCTTGGCCGACCCTCCATGCACCGTGGCCATCGCACCCTGGCCGATGGACATCGCCTGCACGAGTGCACCACCTTCGGCCCCACGCACCTCACCGACGACGATCCAGTCGGCGCGGGTACGCACGGCGGGCACCATCATCGCGTGGCACGAGATGCCGACACCGTCGCTCGTGCTGGGCACCCGCGACTGATACGCGTGCACGAACCGATGGCGACCCATCTTCGCCAGGTTCAACTCGAAGTCGGTTTCGACGGTGACGATCACATCGTCCTCGTCGATCTCATGCACCAAGGCGCGCAGCAGGGTGGTCTTGCCCGAGCCCATGCGTCCACACACGACGATGGTCATGTCGGCGGCGACCGCTGCACGCAGCAACGCTGCAGCGCCGTCGTCGAGCATTCCTCGCTCGGCGAGGTCGGCGAGTGACATACCGAACACCGCTGCACGGCGGATGGTGATCAGCGGGCGCTGCACCACGTCGAACCCTTCGCCATGGAAGCGGATACCCGGCTCGAGTTCGAGGTCGACGAACGGGCTCTCGCGATTGAACGGTCGTCGCCGCAGAGTGGCCGTGTCGTAGATGATGCGCTCGAGGTCGCGATCGCGACGCACGATCGGCGGCAGCATCTGATGGGTGCCGTCGGCTCGCTCGACCCGCACGGGATCGGCGCCGAACACCAGCACGTCGGTGACCTGCGGGTCGCGCAGGACAGTGAGCAGACGTGGAAGGCCGAACATTTCGGACACCACGAGCTCGATCAGCGTCTCGTGCTCCGCGGCCGTCAGTGGCGCCGAGCGGGCGACCATCCGTTGCTGGTTCAGTTCGGGCAACACCGTCCGGTCGAGCACCTCGCGGGTGAGCTCCTCGCGCAGGTCGCGTTCGCGTGCAGACTCATCGCGCGCCGCAACGGGGAACCGATCGCCCCACTGCCGACGCACGTCGACCGCGAGCTGATCGAACTCTTCATCGGTCATGCTGCGGCCTCCCCGTTCGAGGCGTTCGTCAGCACTTTCGTGGCGAGCTGTTGGGTCGCCTGCACCAACGAACTCCTCCGTAGACGGCGATCGGAGTGCGCTGCGCCGCGGTGCAGCAGGTCGACGGCGTTGGTGTCCCACGGCAGCCAACCGACGCAGCGGTCGCCGAGTTCGCTGGACAGTGCCGAGCGCGGGAATGCAATTCCCGATGGAGACTCGACCACCACCAGCTGACACCGCTGCCCCTGCAATCCGGCGTCGGACGGCGACACGCGTCCGCCAGCACGGAGCCACTCGTCGGAGGCCACCGTTGCACTGACCTCGGCGCTCGTCACCATCAGCAGCTGGTCGGCCGTTTGTACCAACGGCCACACCGGCGTACCCGCCCGCATCCGTCCGACATCGACCACCACCGTGCCCGGGAGTTCCCTGAGTGCAGGGATCCACGGCAACCGCGGCTGGTGGCAGGCGAACGCGCGGAACGAGTCGGCGGGAGCGGTGACCACATTTACTTGACCCACTGTCTGGGCGACTTCGTGGAGCGCCTCCACCGCAGTCGCACGGTCGGTAGGAAACGCCACCCGCTCAAGACCACCGATGGCGAACGGAGCGAGGTGCACCCGACCGGCGAACACTCCACCGGCGGGGTCGGCCTCGACCAGCCACGCACCATCGGGATGCAGTGCTGCGGCAGCCGACGCAAGCGCGAACGCTGTGGTGCTGGCGCCGAGGCCACGAAACGAGCCGACCGTGATGATCACGACCCGGCCTCCGCCGACCGCACCACCAACACAAGTTGATCGGTGGCAGCCAACTGAGCGACAGCAACTGCGCTCGCCTGATCGACTGCGAGCGTGACCGACAGGTTGCCGTCGGCACCGACTTCGGCATCCACAACCCGCACATCGACCGGCGCCATCGTCGCCGAGACGTCGATGGGCGCAGCGACGGCAGCGTCGCCGCGGGCGAGGCCCGAGGGGTACCGACCGGCCGCCAGCACTGCCCCGACACGTTGCTCGTGGGCACCCAGCGCAGCAACGTTGCTCCACATACCCACTTGCACAAGTGCTCCGGGAGTGAGGTCGATGGCCGCCACCCGCCCGACAAGTGCCTGCAGCGATGCAGCCGGAACCAGGCCGTGCACTGCCCCGTCGTAGGCAACACCGGCAACGGTGAGGTCGGCCGCTTCCAGCACGTGCCCGGCCTTCACCTCGCGGGCTACCTGCACCACCTGCACACGGTCGGCCGCCTGCGACAGACCCCACGCGACGAGCACACCGGACAACACCACCAGCGCGGCGCCGAGCGCCAGCCACTGGGTGTGCACCTTGCTGCGAACACGAGTGCCCTTCGCTGCGTTCATGACCACCACCGCCCGATCGGGAGTACGAGTGCCAGCGCCCATCCGAGCCACAGCGATGGACCCAGCGGCAGCCGAGTGCGTCCAGCCACTGCGCCGACCACTCCGGCCGTGAGGGCAGCGATCGCAACGGCGATGGGGGCTGCGACCAGCCCGGCTTCCGCAGTTGCCAGGCCGACCACTCCGGCCATCTTCACATCACCCATCCCGACCCCGCGGGTCAGTCGCACCAGCAGCATCAGTCCACCGGCCACGGCCAGTCCCACGAACGCGCCGCCCAGCACCCGATCCGCTACAGCGGCCACAACGCCGGCGACTGCGCCGATCGCGAGCAACGAGTTCGGCAGACGCTGCTCATGCACATCGACCAGGGCAGCACTGGCGAGCGACACACCCAACAGCCCGAGCGCCAACTGCGCCACTACCGGCCGAGCAGCAACATGCCCGATCAGCAACGAGGACACCACCGCCAGCACCCAAGAGATGCGCACCCACCGGCCAGCTCCAGCACGTGCCACCACCACCCGGGTGACCGTGGAAACGGGTTCGGCCCGTTGAGAGTTGCAGGTGATCATTCTCGGTCCTCCGCCAAGGGGACTTTGTGGGAAGCAGATTCTTTGAACGGGTGCGACCGAATGTCAACCACTTGATGAAAGCTTGACGGGTCCTGCACATTCCTACTGGGTACGACGAGATGGCCAATCCGGCAGAACTGCCGGTCATCCCGCGCCAGCTCGCATCCGACAGACCACGGTTCCCTGTGGGCGCGTGAGTGTTCGGGCGGTAGTCTGTCGCACGTCTGGAGAGGTGCCCGAGTCAGGTCGAAGGGACCGCACTGCTAATGCGGAGACCGCCTTCAAGTGGTCCGTGGGTTCAAATCCCACCCTCTCCGCGCAAATGAAGGCCCGGTGGCATCCGCTACCGGGCCTTCGTCGTTCTCCGGACCGCGGCCGACCAGACGACCGAGTGTTGCATTCGCGTTACGAATCGTGTGTACACTTCGCCATCTTCCAGTGGCCGGCCGGTTCTGCGGCCGACGAGCGGGCAAAAGGTGGTGACCGAGATGTTCGAACACGACGATGAGTCCCGCGGGTTCTGGGACGATGAGCCCACTCGCCCACTTGAGCGCCTAGCGGCCCGAATGAAGCCGGCCGGAACGCCACCCCCGGCACCCAGCCGTGCCTGGCCCAGTCGGGCCAACCAGCCAGGCGGCGCCACCGCCGATCTCACTCGCAACCTGCCGGCGTTCGACCAGCACATGTTCGACGATCTCGACCCCGAGTTCGACCCCGACTGGACGCCAGTGACGGAGCGAACCGCCTCGCGCCAGACCCAACGGCAACGCACACGGCAACGCACACAGCAGCACGACAACTGGCCGGCATCTGTCGGCGAAGCCGTAATGATGGTGGCCCGCAAGGGTCGCGACCTCGCGGCACCCATCGACCCACTGATCCGCAGAATCAGCGCCGTCGCGCTCATCGTCCTGGTGTGCATTCCGGTCGCGCTCGTCCTTCGTGACGGCGACGCGCACGGCGAGAGCATCGCCCCCGACACCAGCACACTCGCCGTCGGCACCGCCGCGGCCGAGCCAAGCGATTCGGCCGGCCCGGACGCACCGCAGGCAGCACCCGCAGCACTGGCCGAAGCCCTCCCGGCAGCCCCACTGGTATGCGACAAGAGCTACGCCGTCGCCAAGGGCGACTACTGGGTGCTCATCGCCGCCAAGACGAACTCCACGCTGAAGTCGGTACTCACCGCCAACCAGGCCAGCAAGACGACTCTGCTGCTCCCCGGCCGCTCGATCTGCTTACCGGCCGGCGCCACCTGGCCGACGGTCCCCGCTGAGCCGTCCACCGCCACCGTCGCAGCCAAGGCCACCGTCTGCACGAGGAAGTACACCATCGTGTCGGGCGACTCGTGGAGCATGATCGCCAAGCACATGTCGATCACGACCACTCAGCTGCTGGCGGCCAACCAGGCCACCACCAGGTCGGTGCTGCTCCCCGGTCGGTCCATCTGTCTGCCGGCCAACGCCGTCGTACCCGCTGCGCCCAAGCCGGCAGTCACCACGACCACCGTGAAAGCAGTCGTCAGGCCTCCGGCGTCCGCACGCAGCTACACACGCGCCGAAGTCACCCAGATGATCCGCGACGTGTTCCCCGACGACCTCGAGGAGCACGCTCTGGTGATCGCCGAGCGCGAGAGCCACCTCAACCCGTATTCGGCGAACTTCTGCTGCTACGGCGTGTTCCAGATCAACTACAACGCCCACAACAAGTGGCTGCCATCCATCGGCGTCACCTCTGCCGCTCAGCTGTTCGACCCACTGGTGAACACCAGGGCCGCGCTCATCATCTACCAGCGCAGCAACAGCTGGGCTCCGTGGGGCGGCTGAGAAACCGGTAGTCGAACACCCGGGTGAACCTCTAGAGTGGACACCCGCAAGCACTCGTAGCTCAATGGATAGAGCATCTGACTACGGATCAGAAGGTTGAATGTTCGAGTCATTCCGAGTGCGCTGATGGTGAGCGGTCCTTCGGGGCCGCTCACCTGCGTTTTCGCCCTGATGCCGTCACCCTGGTCGCTGACGACCGAGTAGCGGCATCCCTATAGCGATCCCTATAGCTGGATTGCGTCCCAGAGCGTGGTGTAGAAGCTCGTGTGTTCCTCGAAGCTGTTGGTCAGGTTCGGGGTGCTGCGGGCAAGGCTAGTTCGCCGGGTTGATCGGTGAGGTCAGCGACGCTGGCGGCGGCGATGTAGCGGCGTTCGGCGGCGA
>WLIV01000014.1 GCA_009702045.1 Actinomycetota bacterium
GCGATGGCGATCCAGCCGCGGCCGGCCGTCATTCCGTCCTGCCATGTCGGCACGATCGAGAGTGAGAAACACACACCACCGATGCCCGCGAGCGCTCCACCGAGAATCGTGTGCACATAGCGCGTGCGCACGACATTGATGCCCACTGCGTCGGCAGTCTGCGGCGACTCGCCGACGGCGCGTAGTTGCAGACCTGAGCGTGTGCGGAACAGGTACCAGGAGATCAACACGACCAGTGCCCACGACAGGTACGTGAGCAGAGTGTGGTGGAACAGGATCGGCCCGAGGATCGGCATATCGCTCAGTCCGAAGACATCGAGTTTGCCGAACTGATGCTTGACCGGGTTCTTCAGGTCCCAGACACTGGCGAGGTACGACGACAGGCCGGCACTCCCCGCGAGGATGGTGATCGCGAGGCCCGAGACGGTCTGGTTGACCCGCAGCGTGATCGTCGCGAACGCGTGCAGCAGGGCTGCCGCGGACCCAGCCGCGATACCTGCCAACAACGCCAGCGACAGGACCAGCCAGCCGGGCCCATCGACCCGTGAAGCCGTCCATGACGCGCAGACTGCGCCCATCAGCATCATGCCCTCGACCCCGAGGTTCAGCACGCCGGAGCGTTCGGTCAGCACACCGCCCAGCGCGGAGAACAGCAACGGAGTGCCGTAGTAGATCGCCGAGGCGGCGATGACAATGAACAGGTTCGAGTTCATACCGTCACGCCCTCGGGGATGCGCACCGTGCGACGTATGCGGTACCGAGCCAAGACCTCGCCGCCGAGGGCAAAGAACAGCACCATGCCCTGCAGGGTGCCCACCAGCCCGGCCGGGAAATCCGGGCCTTGCAACGAGCGGCCAGCGTTGCTCAGGCCGCCCATCAATACCGCGACAAAGACGACGGCGATCGGGTTCAGCCGGGCGAGCGCGGCGATGACGATGCCCGCGTAGCCGTAGCCGGACTGGTTGAGGCCCTTGGGGTCGAG
This sequence comes from Actinomycetota bacterium, assembly GCA_009702045.1. Taxonomy (GTDB): domain Bacteria; phylum Actinomycetota; class Acidimicrobiia; order Acidimicrobiales; family Ilumatobacteraceae; genus UBA668. The sequence goes on from WLIV01000014.1 coordinate 983, forward strand.
CACATGGCGGAAGTTGCCGACGTCGGCGGCGCCGCCGAGGCCGGCCAGGCCACCCGAGAGCGCGATCACTGCGAGCACTTTGCGCTTGGTGCGCATACCGGCATAGGCCGCGGCCTCGGGCGAATCGCTGATGATCGAGACCTCGAAGCCGAAGCGCGTATGTCGGTAGAGCGCCCAGCACCCCACTGCGACGGCGGTGCCGATGAGCAGACCACATGGCAGCACCAACGAACCGAGTGACAGATCGGGCCAGTCCGAGCCCTCCGGCAAACGCTTGCCCTGCGGGAACTGCAAACCGGATCCAGAGAGCAACCGCCAATAGGAGCGCGAGTTGAAGATCAGCCACGATGCCAAGTTGGCGGCGATGTAGTTCAGCATCAGCGTGGTGATGATCTCGTTCGTGTTCAGCCAGGCACGCAGCACGCCGGCGATCGCCGCCCACAACGCACCGCCGAGCACGCCGGCAAGGATCATCAGCGGGATGACCGCCTTGCCGAGTGAGTCGCCCCACATCAGCCCGGTCCAGGCCGCAGTGACGGTGCCGATCACGAACTGACCCTGCCCACCGATGTTGAACACACCCATCTTGAATGCGGCCGCGGCGGCGAGCCCAGTGAAGAGCAACGGTGTCGCCGCGATCAGCGTCGCCGACAACGCTTCGCCGGATGCGAAGGCACGGTCGAGGATGCGCGAGTAGGTGTCCAGCGGATCGTTGCCGCTGACGAGGATCAGCAACGCCCCGGCCACGAGCGCCGCAGCGATGGAGGCGATCGGTATCACCCATCCCAGCCACTTCGGGAACGATGCCCGCCGTTCGAGCCTGATCATTGGTTCCCTCCCATGAGCAGGCCGATCTCGGTGATGTCGGCGTTGTCTCGGTCGACCGAGCCAGCGAGTCTGCCGGCGAACATCACGACGATCCGGTCGGACAGGCTGATCGCCTCCTCCAAGTCCTCGGTGATCAACAGCACACCCATGCCCCGTCGCGCCGCATCGAGCAGTAAGCCACGCACGGTCTCAATCGCACCCACGTCGAGGCCGCGCGTCGGCGACGCGGCGACCAGTACGTGCGGATCGCTGCTCAGTTCACGTGCCAACAACACCTTCTGGACGTTGCCACCCGACAGCAGACGGGTCGAGGTGTGGGCATCCGGGGTCTTGATGCCGAAACGCTCGATCAACTCCTGCGCGTTCTTGCGGATCGCGCGGTGCTGGAGCAACGGACCTTTGGAAATCGGGGGTCGACGGTACGACTTGAGCACCAAGTTGTGCTCGACGGAGGCCGACGCGGCCAGTCCGGTGTGGAGTCGATCCTCGGGGATGTGGGCCACGCCCATCTCGATTGCTTCCCGCGGGTCGCGCCCGGTGGTGGCGACGCCATCGATGAACACCTCGCCGCTGGTGCGAGCACGGGTACCGCAGATCGTCTCGGCCAGCTCGCGCTGGCCGTTGCCGGACACACCGCAGACAGCGACAATCTCACCGGCGCACACGCTGAGGTCGACCCCGCGCACCGCAGGCCGACCGCGCGAGTCGTCGGCGTGGAGATCGACGGTACGGAGCACGACTCGCTCGCGATCGATCACCGGGCGGTTCGCGTGATCATCCGCGCTGAACACCACCTCGCGACCCACCATCAGGTTCGCCAGTTCGCGCGGCGACGTGGTGGCGGTTTCGACCGTGCCCACATTGCGGCCATCGCGCAGCACCGTGACACGATCGGAGACGGCCATCACCTCGTCGAGTTTGTGAGAGATGAACACCACCGAACGGCCGGCGCGGGCCATCGCACGAAGGGTCGCGAACAACGTCTCGGACTCTTGCGGAGTGAGCACTGCGGTGGGCTCATCGAGGATCAACACGGTGGCCTGACGCTCGAGTGCCTTCAGGATCTCGACCCGCTGCTGTTCGCCGACGGACAACTGCCACACCTTCGCCGCTGGGTCGACCGGCAGGCCGAACTCCTCGCCGAGTGCGCGGATGCGCTCCTCGGTCTCCTTGCGGCGGAAGGGCCGTTTCTCGCCGAGCACGATGTTCTCGGCGACGGTGAACGTGGGCACCAGATGAAAGTGCTGGTGCACCATTCCGATCCCGCACGCGATCGCGTCGCGTGGCGACGACAACTCCACCCGCCGACCGGCGATGTGGATCGTTCCCGCATCCGGGTGGTACAGACCACTCAGGACATTGGACAGTGTGGATTTCCCCGCACCGTTCTCCCCGAGTAGTGCGTGTACTTCGCCAGCCCTCACATCGAAGCTGACGTCATCATTGGCCAGCACGCCGGAGAACTGTTTGGTGATGCCAGTCATCGCCACGGCGAGCGAGGCGTCAACGTCTGATATCTGCCCTGTTCCAATGCTCATGAACTACGACGACCCCCGCGCTGGTAGTGCCAACGAGGTGGCCGCCACGATCGTCTCGTGGCGGCCACCTCGCAACAGTGATGTCAGGCCGGGATCTCTCCGTCGACACCCTCAACGAACCACTGAATGGACATTTGCTCACCGAAGTCGATCGACTTCCCGGCGGCAACCTTCTCGGCACCGCTCTGGTCGTTGATCGGACCAGCAAAGATGTCGAACTTGCCGGCGATGATGTCGGCCTTCTTCGCGTCGATCAGCGCACGAGTCGCATCGTCGACCCGCTTGCCGTAGGGGGCAATGGTGGTGAAGCCATCGGCGATGTTGCCGTAGTAGTCGCCCTTGGCCCAGGTGCCGTCGATCACGGCCTGGACTTCCTTGGTGTAGTACGAGCCCCAGTCGTAGATCGCGGCGGTCAGCCATACATCGGGGTAGTTGGCGCCCTGGTCGGAGTCGTAGCCGGTCCAGCCCACGCCAGCAGCTTTGGCGGCGTCACCAGGTGCCGGGCTATCGCCACCGGAGGCGATGATGTCGGCGCCGCCGGAAACCAGCGACTCAGCCGCCTGACGCTCCTTGGCGGGATCGAACCACGAGTTGATCCAAACGACCTTGACGGTCGCCTGCGGGTTCACCGACCGGGCACCCAGCGTGTACGCGTTGATGTGGCGGACCACCTCGGGAATCGGGAACGGGGCGACGAAGCCAATCGTGTTGCTCTTGGTCGCCTTGCCTGCTGCCATACCGGCGAGGTACGTGCTCTGTTCGCCGGCGCCGTAGTAGGTGGACCAGTTCGGCGTGTCGTTCGGGATACCCGTCGCATGCTCGAACTTCACGTCCGGGTACTTCTTCGCGGCAGCCAACATGGCATCGCCGAAACCGAACGAGGTCGCGAAGATGATCTTGTTGCCGTCCTTGACGAGGTCGTCGATGACCTGGGCGACTTCGGGCCCTTCGGGCACGTTCTCCTTGAAGGTGGTCAGCACCTTGCTGCCGAGCGCTGCCTCGACGGCCTTGCGACCGTTGTCGTGCGCCGTGGTCCAGCCACCGTCGTTGGTCGGACCGACGTAGATCCAGGCAGCCTTGAGCGGGCTGCCGGAACTGCCGGAGTCTTTCTTCGAATCACTGCACGCAGCAGCCGTCAGCATCGAGCCGACGAGCAACGTGACGAGAAGCTTCCGCTTCATAAGGTTCCTCCCCTATGTGAGACCGCCCACCGCGGCTCGTGCGAATACTAGGCTCACAGATTGGGTCAGTTGGTAATGTCGCGCCAGGGGGCGACGCGAACCGGGCATGAACGCTCTGTAGCGTGATCGGCCATGTCGATCTCCGTCGACGAAATGCCGACCCCACCCTCCGCCTCGGAGCGCACACCGTTGCGCGCCGTTGTACCGATCGACGTGCTGCGCCCGGTGCGCATCACGCTGATGTTTGCGTACCTGGCGATCTACCTGTGGTGGCTGCGTTTCAGAGGTCTGCCGATCGACCGCATCTCGGTGGCCATCAGCGTGGGCATCTTCTTGGTCTGCGCGTTCGTCGGCCGCTCGTGGCGCACCTGGGGCGTGCTGCTGCTGGACTCGATGGGCTATTGCGTCATGTGGCTCGCCTACGAACGAACCCGCGGCGCCGCCGACGAGGGCATCAGCTTCTTCGGTCTGTTCCGTGTGAAGTTTCCACTGCAGGTCGAGTCAATGCGCAACATCGACCGGGTCCTGTCGTTCGGATACGACCCGAATGTCGTGCTACAGCACCACTTCTTTCACCGCGGCGTCGTGCGCTGGTACGACGTCGTTGCGTCCACGACGTACATGACGCACTTCGTGGTCCCGATCGTCGTCATGGCGGCGCTGTGGGCCGTCAGCCATCGCCAGTGGGCGCGGTACATGAAACGTTTCGCCACGCTCCTGGGGGCAGGGTGCCTGTTGTTCGTCGTGCTGCCCACGGCGCCCCCGTGGATGGTGTCGAAGAACTACCACCTGATCGGCTCGATCCAGCGCCCGATCAACTACCTCGGGTTCTACCACTTGGGTTTCAAGGGCTTCACCAACGATTACAAGGTGCAACTCAGCAACGGCAACGCAGTGGCGGCGATGCCGTCGTTGCACGCGTCATTCGCACTGATCGTCCCGCTCTTCTTCCTGCCGTGGATCAGACCGAAGTGGCTGAAGGCGATCGTGCTCACGTTTCCGCTGATCATGCTGACATCACTCGTCTACTTCGGTGAGCACTGGATCATCGATGGACTCGCCGGATGGGCGCTCACGTTCGCGTCGTTCTGGTTCTGGGGCCGCATGGAACAGCGCACGCGCAGGAATCGAGCCGGCAGAGCCCGAGCGGTGTTGGAACCTGTCGAGCCGGTGTTGACATGAGCCTCGACCCGCCGAAGGTGCTGCTCGAGCAGTCGTTCCTGCTCGCCCTCACCAACCCGCTCGCCGCACGACATGACATCGCAGTCACCGCCTATCTCGAGCTCGTCGACCAGTACGAACGTGAAGCGGTGTTACTGGTGGCCGTCAGCGATCACCTGCGACCGTGGCAGCCCGGCCGTCGGCACGGTGTGCTCGCGCCAGTGGACGTGCTCCACGTCGGCCATCAGCATCGCCGAGTCGCCCGGCGCATGGTGGCGGAACCCGATTTCGACGTCGCGTTGTCGTTGACAATGTGTGAACGCGAGCGAGTTCAGCGAGTTGCCACGTTCGATGATCGCTTCCGTTCGTACGCGCTGGACTGCATGCCTGACTAGCCTGACCGTCGAACAGGTGGTGAGACCCATGTCGCTCATTGATGACGACAACAGTCCGTACAAGGCGTTCCATCTCGACGCCATCGCCGATGCAGACCCGTACCCGTACTGGTACGACGATGCCGACGAACCCGACAGCAACCCCACGCTCGTGCGCACGGAGAACTGCGACCTGTGCATCATCGGCGGTGGCTACAACGGTCTGTGGACCGCGATCATCGCCAAGGAACGCGACCCGAACCGCGACGTCCTGCTGATCGAAGCGCACGAGATCGGCTCTGCCGCCAGTGGTCGCAATGGCGGGTTCATGGAGAGCAGTCTCACTCACGGTGTGGCCAACGGCCAGGAACGCTTCGGTGCCGAGTTGCCACTGCTGGAGGAGTTGGGGTTGAAGAACCTCAACGACATCGAGGCCGCGATCACCAAATACAAGATCGATTGCGACTACGAACGCACCGGCGTGATCGACATCGCCAGCACGTTCCACTCCCCCACGTACCTGGATGAACTGCGCGACGACTACACCCAGTTGCGTGCGCTCGGCCAGAAGGTGGAGTGGCTCGATCAGGCGGCGATGCAGGCTCAGGTGAACTCGCCCACGTACACGGGCGGCCTGTGGCGTAAGGACCGGGCAGCGATCGTCGACCCAGCGCGTCTGGCATGGGGCCTGAAGAGCGCAGCCATGTCGTTGGGTGTGCGTATCTACGAGGACACGAAGGCCACCAAGATCGAGAAGGACGGCGTGGGCGTGCTCGTCAGCACAGCGCTGGGCAACATCCGCGCCGGCCGCGTCGCCCTCGCGACGAACGCCTCCAAGCCCCTCTTGAAGCGGGTCGGGCACTTCATCGCACCCGTCTACGACTACTGCATGGTGACCGAACCGCTCACCAAGGCACAGTTGGCCGAGATCGGGTGGGAAGGCCGTCAGGGCCTCAGCGACATCAGCAATCAGTTCCACTACTACCGGCTCACACAGGACAACCGCATCCTCTGGGGTGGCTACGACGTCATCTACTACTGGGGCGGCAAGATGAGCACGGAGTTCGAGAGTCGCCCCGAGACCTGGGCGAAACTCAGCAAGCACTTCTTCGACACGTTCCCGCAGTTGGAGGGTGTGAAGTTCACCCACACCTGGGGCGGCGTGATCGATACGTGCAGTCGCTTCTGCGTGTTCTGGGGCCGCGGCATGCAGGGTCGAGTGGCGTATTCCGTGGGCTACACCGGTCTCGGTGTTGCCAGCACGCGCTTCGGCGCCGAGGTGATGCTCGACATCCTCGACGGCAAACGGTCGAAGGCCACCGAGACCGAGTTCGTGAAGAGCAAGCCGTTGCCCTTTCCGCCCGAGCCGTTCCGGTTCATCGGCATCCAGGCCACCCGCTATTCGCTGGACCGTGAAGACAAGACCGGCAAGCGCAACGCGTGGCTGCGAGGTCTCGATCGTTTCGGTCTCGGCTTCGACAGCTAACGCGCCAACACCACGACCGAGCGTGGGGCCACGGCCACCGTCGTGCCGGGGCCGACGTCGCTTGGGGCAGTAGCCAGCACGACCCGCCAGTCGCCCACTGCTTGCACTTCGAAGGTCAACGGCATCCACCACGCGTTCACCATCACGTAGAGGTCTCCGCTGCACCACGCGATCGACCGTGAGTCGTGCGACTCGTCGACAGACAGCCCCACACCGTGGAACACGAACTCGGTCGGCGGGTGCGTGCGTCGCAACTGCGTCAGCGCACGAACGAACTCGGTGAGCTCGGCCCAGTCCTCGACCGTGCTCCAGTCCACCCATGTCAGCGGGCTGTCGATGTCGTACGGGTTGTCGTGGCCGTCCTGAGTGCGGCCGAACTCGTCGCCCATCACCCACATCGGCGTACCGGCCGAGAGCAGCAACAGGCTGAAGAGGTTCTTCAACTGCTGCAGACGCGGTTCCGGACCGCTGTCCCAGGAACGATGCCGATCGCTCGTGACCGCAGTGAGGTCGTGCATCGTGAGGCCGTCGTGGGCCGTTACGAAGTTGACGCTCGCGCCAGTGTGGCCGAACAGGTCGGGGCTGCCCTGCACCCGTTGACGGACGGCCGCCACCAGACCTGCTTCGCCACGTAAGAACCCACGCACATCGTCGCGGAAGCGATCGTTCCATTGCAGCCAACCAGCAGGCCACACCGGCGAGCCGACCTGATACGACCCCATGTCCCACGGCTCCGCGACCAACGTGACACCGCGCCGTCCCGCCCACTCGCTGATCATGCCCACCAGTTCGCCACCATCACGTGTGAGCAGCGACGCGAGGTCGAAGCGGAAACCATCGACGCCGAGGTCGGCGTAGCGGTCGAGTGCCTGCAGCACCAAATGACGCACGTACGGGTTGGACGGGTCGATGTCGTTCCCGCAGCCACTGTCGTTGGTGTAGTGGCCGTTCGCCTGATGGCGGTAGATGTGGGCGTCGTCGAGACCGCGCAGACCATAGGTGGGCATCGAGGCGTCGGCCTCGGCGGTGTGGTTGAACACCACATCGAGCCAGACGTGCATTCCCCGCTCGTGTGCAGCTGCGACCAACTCGGCGAGCTCCTCGGCAGCACGGTCGGGCTCCGTCGCATAGCCGCGGTGGACGGCACCCCACGCGATCGGCATGTACCCCCAGTAGTTGGTGCGCTGGTCGAACGGGTGCACCGGCATGAGTTCGATGACGTTGACCCCGTTACGGGCCACCCAATCAAGGTGCTCGATGCATCCTCGATAGGTGCGGCCGAACCCACGCACGTGCACCTCGTACACCACCGGCGGCGACGAGAGGACGGGCCCAGGTGGCGACACCGGCCATGGCTCGCGCGCCACGCTGCGCGGGCCAGCGGCCGTCCAGACGACATCGTTGCACGCCGGATCCAGCAGCGGTGCCCCACCGTCGACGCTGATCCAGTACTGATCGCCCGCCTCAGCGGCCACCTCGGCCGTCCACATTCCCGCTGCATGTCGCGCCTCGACGCGTCGCTCGTCGTGGTCGCTGCCGCGACACGAACGCACGACGACAGCGACCGACGTTGCCGCAGGAGCGGGCACGTCGACGCGGAACTTCACCGGACGTCCAGACATTGCTTCTCACTCTGCCATCTGGATTCCTGAGAAACCCACCCACGCCGACCCCGACGCCACACGGGTCGAACCTCTACATTGACGGGCAATGGCCATCTCGCCCTCCACTCCCGCTGACGTCGCTCACGCGCTGAGCCTCCACGGCTACATCCCCGACGAGGGGCTCGCCACCTCGATCTTCCTCGCGATGACACTGCGGCGCCCGCTGCTGCTGGAAGGCGAAGCGGGGGTCGGCAAGACCGAAGTTGCCAAAGTGCTCAGCCGCTGGACCGGTGGCGAACTGATCCGCCTGCAGTGTTACGAAGGTATCGACGTCTCTCAGGCCGTCTACGACTGGGACTACAGCCGCCAGTTGCTGCACCTGCGGGCGGCCGAGGCCACCGGCGAATCGCAGGGGTTGCGCACCGACGACCTCGAGGCGCAGTTGTACCAGGAGAAGTTCCTGCTGAAGCGGGCGTTGCTGCAGGCGATCAGCCATACCGGCGATGTGCCGCCGGTGCTGCTCATCGACGAGGTCGACCGTGCCGACGATGAGTTCGAGGCGTACCTGTTGGAAGTGCTCTCCGAGTTTCAGATCACGGTGCCCGAGCTCGGCAGGTTCAGCGCCACGCACCCTCCATTGGTGGTCCTCACCTCGAACCGCACCCGCGACGTACACGACGCGCTCAAGCGCCGCTGCCTCTACCACTGGGTCGAGCACCCCGACTTCGAGCGCGAGGTGGCCATCGTGCAACTGCGAGTTCCTCAGGCACTCGACAGCCTCGCCCGCCAGGTCGCGGGCGCCGTCGAGACACTGCGCACGCTGAACTTGTACAAGCCACCGGGTGTCGCCGAGACAATCGACTGGGCGCAGGCACTCGCAGCACTCGGTCGCCAACACCTTGATGAAGCAGTCGTGGCCGCCACGCTGGGAACCGTGCTGAAGTATCGCGAAGATCAGGATCGCACTCGCCAGCATGGCCTTGCGGCGCTCGTCAAGCAGGCACTCGAGCGGAGTCTCGCCACCTCGTGAGTCCCGCTGAACGGATGGCTGTGGCGTTCGCACGCATCCTGCGCGGCGCCGGACTCAAAGCCCCGTTGGGCAGCGTGATCGCGTTCGTCGATGCACTCGGACAGGTGGGTATCCAGGAACGCTCCAGCGTCTATTGGGCCGGCCGGGCGACATTGGTGCGCAACCCTGAAGACATCGCGCTCTACGACCACGCCTTCGCTGCGTTCTGGACCGATCTGTGGCAACTGCTGCCGACGGTGACCACCGAGGAGCTGCAGATCACCCTGGCGATCGACGACGACGACGGCGACGACGATGGCAACGATGACGACAGCGACTCGGACTCGGGGGACGAGCCGATGATCACCTTGCGGTTCTCCGCCACCGAGGTGCTGCGCCACAAGGACTTCGCCACCTACAGCCCCGATGAGTTGCGTTCGGCCCAGGAGTTGATGACACAGCTGCGCTTCATCGGCCCGCCGCGTCGTTCGTTCCGCCAGCGCCCCGACCGCCACGGTCGCCGGCCTGATCTACGCGCAACGATGCGCGCCTCGTTGCGCACAGGCGGCGAACCGATCACGCGCTGCTGGCGCGAACCAGGCAATCGTCTGCGACGGCTGGTGCTGCTGCTCGACATCTCTGGCTCGATGGAGCCCTACGCGCGAGCGATGTTGCGCTTCGTGCACGCCGCCGTGTCGGGCCGTCAGCGCGTGGAGGCATTCGCGATCGGAACACGCCTGACCCGAATGACAAAGGAACTGCACAGCCGTGACCCAGACCTTGCGCTGACCCGGGCGAGTGATCGAGTACACGACTGGAGTGGCGGCACACGCATCGGCGAATGCCTGCGCACATTCAACGATCAGTGGGGTGTACGCGGGATGGCCCGTGGGGCGATCGTCGTCGTGTTGAGCGACGGCTGGGATCGCGGCGACCCCGCAGTGCTGGCCGAGCAGATGCAGCGTCTGCACCGTGTCAGTTACCAGACGGTGTGGGTGAACCCGCTGAAGGTGACCCCCGGCTATGCGCCTCTGGCCCGGGGCATGGCCGCCGCCCTACCCTATGTGGACAGCTTCGTCGAAGGGCACAGCATCGCTGCGATGCAACAGTTGGCCCAGGTCATCGCCGGAGCAGGAGTGTCCCGATGAGAGAGCTGCTCGACGATATCGACCGCTGGCGATCCGCCGGTTCCCGCGTGGCAATCGCGCGCGTCGTCGACATTGAGGGTTCCGGCCCACGCCTGCCTGGCGCGGCGATGGTCGTGAATGAACACGGTGAGGTCGCCGGCAGCGTCAGCGGCGGATGTGTCGAGGGTGCCGTCGTCGGTGAGGCACTCGCCATCCTGCGCGGCGAGGCGTTGCCACGGGTCGTGTCGTTCGGGTTCAGCGATGACGACGCGTTCGCAGTCGGCCTGACGTGCGGCGGCATCATCCGCTTGTTCATCGAACCGTTGGACTGGTGACGATGTACCAGGAACTCGCCCGCCTCATCCGCGACGAGCAACCCGTCGCACTCGTCACCACAATCACGGGTCCACACGTCGGCGCCAAACTGCTCGTCACCGGCGCAGACGTTCAGGGCTCGCTCGGCGATGCCGAACTCGACCGCATCGCTGCTCGCGATGCACTGGCAGAACTGGAGGCGGGCCGAAGTGGGGTGCGCCACTACGGGCCGCACGGTGAGACCACCCCGGAGGATCTGCACGGTTCGGCCGAGGTCAGTGTGTTCATCGAGAGCTGGGCACCGCCGCCGCAGATGTGGATCTTCGGTGCCGTCGACTTCACCGCTGCGTTGGCCAAGGTGGCCAAGGTGCTGGGCTACCGCGTCACGGTGTGTGATGCCCGTGAAGTGTTCGCCACTCGACGACGGTTCCCGATGGCCGACGAGGTGATGGTCACATGGCCGACCCCCGTGTTCGAACAGCGCGGCCACACACTCAGTTTGCGCGACGCAGTCTGCATCCTCACCCACGACCCGAAGTTCGACGTGCCAGCGGTGCAGGGCGCGCTGGCCACAAATGTTGGCTACATCGGCGTGATGGGCAGTCGCACCACCCACAAGAAACGCCTCGAGCGGCTCGCTGAGGTCGGCGTCGACCGTCCCGAACACCTGGCGCGGCTGATGTCGCCCATCGGGCTCGACCTCGGGGCGCGTACACCGGAGGAGACCGCCATCTCCATCTGCGCGGAGATCATCGCCCGACGGACGGGGAAGGCAACCCCGTCACTTCGCGACAGCAGCGGCCCAATCCACTCCTGAATTGGTGACGGCACCACTCGAGTTGATCGGGTCGCCGTACAGCACATGTCCCCTGCGATGCTTGCCCAAGATCGCCACTTCCACCGTGCGCCCATGGGACGGTGATTGCACAATCGCGTCCTCCGCGCCGAGATACAGCATCACGTGGCCGGGGAAGTACACCAGATCGCCTGCCTGAGCGGTGGCCAGCGTGCGCTTGGCCGCCGCGCGGATCTGTGTGTGGCTCTGGTGGGCGATCTGCGCACCCGCCTGGCCCCATGCCCAGGAGGTCAGGCCGGAACAGTCGAAGCCAACGCCGGGGGTGCGCGTGTTCGTGCGGTATGGCGTACCCACTTGGCTGAGCGCCGCCATCAGGGCCACCTGGTGCGGGCGATCGGCTCGATGCCACGCAACCCTCAGCACGGTCGGGTCGAGCCCCAGCCGAGCCGCGATGTCGGCAGCGACCCAGTCGAGCTGGCGATTGAACTCCACTAACGCCGAGAAACGACCGTAGCGATACGCGGTCCAGTCGCCCATGGCGTGGACCGCGCCCACCGCCACCGAGTTGTGCTGCGTTTCTCGCACCGAGGCGGCCGACGACGAACCCACAAGCGCGGCGGTGCACAGCGCGAGCGTGGCTGCCATGAAGGCAGCCCCGGCACTACGGCTGATGGCCATTCGGCTGCCACCGTAGCGTCATCAAATCGCGACATTCAACGGACGGTACGCTCGCTGCGTGCCGCGTCCACCTTCCACCGAGCTCCACCCTCGCGTGGCGGCTCTGCTCGCGGCAGGTGGCGGCACCCGCTTCGTCGGCCCCACCCACAAGCTGCTGGCCGAACTCGATGGCCAGCCGGTGTGGGCCCGGGCACTCGACAACGTGCTTGCTGCCGGCTTCGACCATGTCATCGTGGTGACCGGAGCGGTGCCGCTCGACGTGCCGGATGGAGTGACCGTGCGCCACAACCCGGCCTGGGCACAGGGACAGGCCAGCTCGGTGCAGGCGGCCATCCACGCCGCAGCCGCGCTAGGAGCCGACATGGTGACCATCGGCCTGGCCGACCAGCCGTTCGTCACCCACGAGGCATGGCGGTCGGTCGCCGCCGCCGACAGCGGCTGCCCGATTGTGATCGCCGTCTACGACGGCACACCCGGGCCAAACCCGGTACGTCTGCGTTCCGACGTGTGGCCGCTGCTCCCCACTGACGGCGACATCGGTGCGCGTGATTTGCTGCGCGACCACCCCGATTGGGTCTGCAAGATCGACTGCGTAGGCTCACCATCCGATATCGACACGCTGGAGGATCTCGCGCGATGGAACAGCTGAAGAACGAGTTCGTGGTCAATCGGCCGATCGAGCAGGCGTGGGTCGTGCTCACCAACCTCGAGCGAATCGCACCGTGTCTTCCAGGCGCCCAGTTGCAGGAGGTCGAGGGCGAGATCTACCGCGGCGTGGTGAAGGTGAAGCTCGGCCCGATCTCCACCTCGTTCAAAGGCGAGGCGAACTTCCTCGAGCGCGACGATGTCGGACACCGCGCCGTGTTGAAGGGTGAGGGACGCGACACCGGTGGCAAGGGCAACGCCGACGCGCTCATCACCGCTCAGCTCGAATCGGTCACCGCTGAGACCACCAAGTGCATCGTCACCACCGAGTTGAAGGTCACCGGCAAAGTCGCCCAATTCGGTCGCGGCATCATGGGCGACGTCAGCGAGAAGTTGATGACCCAGTTCGCCAACAACCTCAACACGATGCTCGACGCCGACACCGACACCGACGAGCCTGCCACCGACACACCGGCCGAGGCCGCTCCCGCAGCACCCACGGTACGCACCATCCACGGTCCGGCCGCCGAACCGATCGAACTCAGCGAGTTCGCCGGCGGCGCCGTACTGAAGCGCTTGGCGCCGTTCTTGGGTGGCCTCGTCGTCCTGCTCCTGGTCCTGCGCCGCCTGCGCAAGTGACCAGCCCATCCGCCGACGACACCGCCCGGGTCACGACCCTCTTGGGACGGGTCCCCCAGGGTGAGTTCGAGATCGTCGTACGCGATGCTGCAGGCGATCCCGTCGTGTTGCGCAACCAACCGCTGCTGCAGGACGGCACCCCTATGCCGACGCTGTACTGGCTCGCTGGCAAAGACGCGCTTCGCCGCGTCAGCACGTTGGAGGCCACCGGTGGTGTTCGCCGGGCCGAAGCCGAGATCGATCAAGCGGAGGTTGCTGCGGCCCACGCTCGGTACGCGGCCGAACGCGACGCGCTGATCCCCGCCGACCACACCGGGCCGCGGCCGTTCGGTGGTGTCGCTGGCACCCGCCGAGGCGTCAAGTGCCTCCACGCTCACTACGCCTACTTCCTCGCCGGCGGCGATGATGCCATCGGCCGCTGGGTCGAGCTGCAACTGCGGGACATCCCGTGAGCCTCGTCCTGCGTATTCACCTCGGCGAGCACGACAGCACGTATTCCGTCCACGACCAGCAGTACACCGTGCCCATCGGCGCCGACACGCTCGCCGCAATGGTCGTCGGCGACCCACCCCTGCCGGAGGAACTCACCAACGCGATCGGGTTGTTGCTCGATCATCTCGAGGACGTCACCCGCGAAGTGCCGGCCGCAGATCTGGCCGACGTCGTGGAGATCAGCGGGCCTGGACTCGACACCATCGTCGCCGTCGAAGTCGGGGGGCGGGCCACGCTGCCGTTCACGCTCAGCCGCGCCGCTGCAGAAGACGTGTTCCGCACGCTGGTCACCGAGTCGCTCAGCGATCGCCTGAACAACCCCGGTCTGCCCGCCGAGCAGGCACAGCGGGTACTCGGAGTGTCCTGTGCGGTCGTCGCCGTGTTCCGTGGGCTACGCCTCGACGAAGTCGTCGTAGTAAGCAACTGATCCATGCGCGGTCGCGAACACCCCTCGATGCCATCCGGTGCAGCCATCCTGCTCTACGGCAAACGCGTGATGCTGCGCCCACTCACCAACCTCGACTGGACAGCGTGGGCCGAAGTTCGTGGCCGCAACGACGACTGGTTGAAGCCGTGGGAGCCGATGCGGCCGGTGAACCTGCTCGACCCCACTCGCGACAGCGGCGCGTTCGCCGCCCGCTGCGCCGCCCGTGAGCGCGACCGACAGATGGGCATCGCTTACGGCTTCGGCATCTTCATCGACGGCGAGTTCGCCGGTGAGGTCAACCTCAACGGCATCGTTCGTGGCGCCCAGCAGGGCGGCACCATCGGGTATTGGATCGACCAGGCCAAGGCCGGGCATCGCTACGTCGCTGAAGGTGTCGCCGTTGTGTTGCGATTCGCCTTCGAGCAACTGCACCTCCACCGTGTGGAGATCTGCATCGTCCCGCGTAACCACAACAGCCGGCGGGTGATGGAAGTGCTGAACATCCGCGAGGAGGGCGTGGCCCTGCGCTACCTGGAGATCAACGGCACATGGGAAGACCACATGCGCTTCGGCATCACCGCCGAGGAGTGGTGGCTACGCCAGAGCGAACTGACGAGCGGCTGGCTGGAGAATCAGGCCTGATCAGCTGCCAAGCGCGTGGCCTGCGCCTTGGCCTTACGCATCGCACTGCGTCGCTTCCATTCCTTCATCTTCCAGTGGCGCATGCTCTTGGGAGCTGCGCTCTTCTTCGCCTTCTCGGCGTCGTGATGATGTGCCGGAACCCAGGCTCTGCCGGGCTCGTGAACTTCATCAGGCTCCAGTCCAGAACTGACCTGCACCGCAACTGAGTGCAACTCGCTGTTGATGCGATGGCGCTCGTTGTGGGCATGTGCTCGCGAGTCCATTTTCGGCGGTGGGGCCGCCTCTTGGCTGCGATTGCGCTGGCTCATTGGTACCTCCGTGTGTTTTCGGAACGTACTGACTGTTTCCCGTGCTTGAACCGTACGTCACTTGTGGCCCGCCCGGAAGGGACCTTGGGTAACAGTTCTGTGCGCTTTTTCCCAGACCTACTTCTTGCTGGTGATCTGACTCTGCAGGGCCTTGACTTTCTCCAGAAACCATGGCTGCTGGGTGCTCCACACCTGCGGTGTCAGCTCACGGGCGACGGCCTCGGCGTGCACAGAAATGTCGGCCATGTCCTTGATGCTCTGCTTGATCTCCAGCACCAGTTGGCGCGGCGCCTGGCCGGCGCGAGCGGCCATCGCCTGCGCGGTGGCCAACAGTTGGTCGTCGTCGACACACTTGTGCACCAGGCCAACGCGCTCGGCCTCCGCTCCGTCCATGATCTCGCCGAACACGACACCGGCGAACGTGGCCTGCGGGCCGACGATGCGACGCAGCATCCAGGTGTGGCCACCACCGGGGTGGATGCCGATGCTGAGGAAACGGGTATCGAACTTCGCGCGGCGGGCGGCGATACGAACGTCGCACCCGAGCGCGAGGTTCATGCCAGCACCGACGGCCGCACCGTTCACCGCTGCGATCGTGGGGAGTGGACTGTTGGCGATGCGCAGGAACCCTGCGTAGATCCCGCCCAGGCTGTCGGCCGTGGCGTTGATCAGGCTGTCGAGGTTGGCCCCCGCGCAGAAGGCGGGCGCGGTGCCGGTGACGACCAGTGCGGCAATGGACTGGTCGGCTTCGATGACATCCATCGCGGCGATGATCTCGGCGACCATCGGGGCTGTGAGCGTGTTGCGCTCGGCGGGGTTGTTCAGGGTGAGGGTGGCGACACCCTCGGAGATGGAGACTTCCACGAGTGACATGAGCGTGAACCGTAGCGAACCGCTGTGCCAGCGCGACTACCGTCACTGTCACATGCTCGACCACGTATTCACCGATGCGATCAGCGCACTGCGCGATGCGTTCGAAAACGCGTTCCTCGAGCGGCAACCGTTCGAGGAACACTTCCAGGCCGATGTCCTGCTGGGCGACCTCACCTGGGAGACCAGCTACGGCCTGCCCGGCGAAGACCTGCCACCGCGGGTCGTCGCGCACATCACCTTCGACTGGCCGTCGTGGAGCCAGACGTCGTACCGCCAGTGGTACGTGGACGAGGTGCTCGACCGACTGCCCGCGATCGAAATCGAGATCGTCTTCCGAGTGCAGAACCTCGCAGGTCAGGCCGACCCGGCAACGGTGTACGCCTGCACGCCGGAGATCAGTCCGTTGGTGGGCGACGGCCGCCTCGAGCGTGTGGGAATGACGTTGGAGACCGCGTACGACGATGAGGCCAGCACCCCTGATCACGCTGCTGAGGTGACCTACGAAGGTCTCTACGAACTGGCCGAGAGCACGCTGGCCGATGGCGCCAGCACCCTGCTCGACGACCACTTGGGTGCCCTCGGCGGCTGGATCGCCGCCACGCTCGTCAAACTCGCTGACCTCAAGTAACGTCGTCCGACATGTCAGTCGTCCTGTACGAAGTGAGCGAACGCATCGCCACCATCACGCTCAACCGTCCCGAAGCGCGCAACGCGCTGTCCAGCGAGGTGCTGCGCGAACTCCCGGCGCGGATGCGTGAAGCGGATGCCAGTGCCGACGTCGACGTGCTGATCCTCACTGGTGCCGACCCGGCCTTCTGCGCTGGTCTCGACCTGCGCGAACTGGGCTCGACCGCTGGCAACCTCGGCGCCACCGGCGCGGACGGCACACCCAATGCCGATGGCGTGCGCGGCCCGTTCCCCCGACTCTCCAAGCCACTCATCGGTGCGGTCAATGGCGTCGCCGTCACCGGCGGGTTCGAACTGGCGCTCAACTGCGATTTCCTGATCGCCAGCGAGCGCGC
Organism: Actinomycetota bacterium; assembly: GCA_009702045.1. Taxonomy (GTDB): domain Bacteria; phylum Actinomycetota; class Acidimicrobiia; order Acidimicrobiales; family Ilumatobacteraceae; genus UBA668. Next base: position 18,128 of record WLIV01000014.1, read on the forward strand.
CAAGTTCGGCGACACCCATGCCCGCGTCGGTGTAATGCCGGGGTGGGGTCTCACCGTGTTGCTGCCTCAGGCGATCGGTGTGCGCCGCGCACGCGAGATGAGCTTCACCGGCAACTTCATGCTCGCCGACGAAGCCCTCGCCGTCGGGCTGGTCAACCACGTCGTGCCGCACGATGAGCTGATGCAGTTCACCCGTCAGATTGCCCGCGACATCAGCGGCAACGAGCAGGACGGCGTACGCCAGATCCGCGCCACCTACGCGGAGATCACCACCGACGCTGCCGGGTGGCAGACCGAGGCACGCAACGCTGCTCGCTGGCAGCGGGAAATGTTCGACCCATCCAAGGTGGCCGAACGCCGCGCGGCCATTCAGCAGCGCGGCAAGACCCAGTGAGCTAGATCTGCGCCCCGCGGGAGCGGAGGTCGTCGAGCACGATGTGCTCGATCTTCTCAGCCAAGATGTCGGCCCCCGTCTGATTCAGGTGGAAACCGTCGGCTCGGCGAACGTCCTTGCCCACACCATCACGTGGATCGATGATCGACGACGCCCAACCACCGTCGACACCGCTGAACATCGCCCACGAGTCGACGAACACGACGCGCGGTCGCTTGGCGACCTCGGCGCGCACCACCTCATCCTGCACCTTCAAGCGCGCCGTGTTCTGCGCCTCGTCGTCATTGGTGATACCCACCCAGATCAGCGTGCGATCGCCCTCGGTCAGGTAGTCCATCGTCTCGCCGACACGACGGCCGTATTCGGCGCGCCACGTGGTGTCGTCCAGTCCTTCCCCCGGCCTGTGCCCCACCGCCCACGTACCATCGGCATTTCGCAGCCCTTGGGCGTCGTTGCCGCCGAACGTCACCACCACGATGTCGGGGTTCACCTGGGGGACGACCTGCCGCATGTACAACGGCCAATCGAAGTAGTCGGGTCGGGCCAGCCCGGTAGCGATGTGGTAGTCGATGGTGGTGACAACCAGACCGGTTGCGTCCAGCAGATCTCGCACCGCCGGCCCGTAGTTTCCGGCATCAGAATCCCCCAACACCAGCAACTCAGCAGGGTGCTCCTTGGTGGCGACCGTGACTTGTTTCACGGTCGCTGTGGGATCGACTGCGGCAGTCTGCAACGGCGAGATGGATTCCAGAGGGGCGCTCATGACCGAGTCGTCAGCAGAGGCCGACACAGACGCCCGACCGCCGTCATCGTGCCCGAATAGGGCGTTGACCAGGCCAAATACGACGGCAAGAGCTGCGAACGTGGCGCACAACACGAACAGGCGGCGGGCCGCGTACCGGCGACGTGCACGGGTGCGCCGTTCGGAAGCGGCAACAGAACGCTTGCCTGGCTGCGACATCACGGCCAGGTTACGAGACTGTGAGCGGCTCAGATGGTTGTTCCCTTCCGGCTACGCTTCTGGACGGATATTTCATCCAGATTCATCCAATGACTCCTAGGGGGAGACAACATGCGCAAGAGCAAGCGTTTTGCTGCGATCGCACTCGTCGCCACGTTCGGCCTCGTTGCCGCTGCGTGCGGCGATGACAAGACCGCGACCACCACGACGGCCGCCACTGGCGACACCACGGGTTCCACCGTTGCGCCGAACCCCGACCTCAAGGTCGGCCTCGCATTCGACACCGGCGGACGCGGCGACGGTACGTTCAACGACTCCGCCGCCCGCGGTGCCGACCAGGCCACCAAGGAACTCGGCGCCACGGTCGACGAGCTCGAGGCGACCACCGCCGAAGACCGTCAGCCGAACCTCGAGACCCTCACCACCAATGGCGACGGCCTCGTACTCTCGGTCGGCTTCGCATTCGGTGACGGCCTCGCCGTCGTCGCCAAGGCCAACCCGAAGACGATGTACGCCAACGTCGACGGCTTCTATGCCGACGCCCCCGAGAACGTCACCTTCCTCAGCTTCGCCGCTGAGCAGGCTTCGTACCTCGTCGGTGCCGCTGCTGCGCTGAAGAGCACCACCGGCCACATCGGCTTCATCGGTGGCCAGGAGATCGACCTGATCAAGGCGTTCGAGGCTGGCTACACCGCTGGCGCGAAGTACATCAACCCGGACATCAAGGTCGACGTCCAGTACCTCGGCGCTGCCGGTGACAACGCTGCGTGGGGCTCGCCCGACAAGGCCAAGGAAATCGCCCTGGGTTGGTACGCCGACGGCGCCGACGTCATCTACACCGCCGCCGGCGGTTCGGGTGCGGGCACCATCGACGCTGCAGTCGAGGCCGGCAAGTGGGCCATCGGCGTGGACAGCGATCAGTACCTGACCGCCGCCAGCCCGGACCAGCAGAAGCACATCCTCACCTCGGCGATCAAGCGCGTCGACAACGCTGTGTTCCTCACCATCAAGGCGTTCAAGGAAGGCACCCTCAAGGGTGGCTTCCAGATGTTCGACCTCAGCAACGACGGCGTCGGCTACGCGACCTCGGGTGGCTACCTCGACGATGTCAAGGACAAGTTGGAGGCCATCAAGGCCGACATCATCTCCGGCAAGATCGTCGTTCCGACCAAGCCCTGATGTGAAAAAGCTGGCTGCACTGATGCAGTCTGAGTAGTCCATAGTCGAGAGCCCGGGGTTCGTCCCCCGGGCTCTCTGCTATAACGGGGCGAGTATCGAAAGAGGGAATATGGCGACTGACAGCGTGGCCGTCCAACTGACGGGGATCGAGAAGCGGTTCCCAGGTGTGATCGCCAACCACGATGTGAACCTCACGGTGCGCACCGGCACGATTCACGCCATCGTCGGCGAGAACGGCGCCGGTAAGTCCACCTTGATGAAGACCCTCTACGGCATGCACCAGCCCGAGGCCGGCACGATCACGGTGTTCGGCGAGCAGAAGGTGTTCCGCTCCCCTAGCGACGCCATCGCCGCCGGTATCGGCATGGTGCACCAGCACTTCATGCTCGCCGACAACCTCACCGTGCTCGAGAACATCATCCTTGGGTACGAACCCACCAAGGGTGGGCGCATCCAATACGGCGAGGCGCGCACGAAACTGCTGCAGATCATGACCCAGTCGGGCACGCACGTCGATCTCGATGCACCGGTCTCCGACCTCGGTGTCGGCCAGCGTCAACGCGTGGAGATCCTCAAGGTGCTCTTCCGCGGTGCCCGCATCCTGATCCTCGACGAGCCCACGGCCGTGCTGGTGCCGCAGGAGGTCGATGAGTTGTTCTCCAACCTGCACCGGCTGGTGGCAGATGGGGCAACGATCATCTTCATCTCGCACAAACTCGATGAGGTGCTCACCGTCTCCGACGACATCACCGTCATCCGCGCCGGCACCACCGTCGCCGAAGTGCAGCCGAAGGAAGTCACCCGCTCGAAGCTCGCTGAGCTGATGGTGGGCAGCGAACTGCCGTCACCGCACGGGCGAGCCAGCGAGGTCGGCACCCTCGTGCGTCTGCAACTCGACCGCATCACGGTGGCCGGCCCTGGCGACAAGCACGCGCTCGACGATGTGTCGTTCGAGATCCGCGAGGGCGAAGTGCTCGGTATCGCCGGCGTCGAGGGCAATGGCCAGTTCGAACTGTGCGAGACCATCATCGGTCTGATCAAGCCGCTGTCCGGCACTCTCGCCATGGAGGGTGAGAACATCACCCACACCAGCCCGCACCACCGGCTGATGAACGGGTTGTCGTATATCCCGTTCGATCGCCATCGTGAAGGACTGCTCCTTGAAGCTCCTCTATGGGAGAACACGCTGCTGGGCCGCGACGGCGATCCACAGTTCCTGAAGGGCCCGTTCATCAACGCCACTGCGGCCAAGGCCGACAGTCGCCAGGTGATCGACCAGTTCGACGTACGCACCCCCAGCGAGCTGGTCCCCGCCTACGCCCTGTCCGGCGGCAATCAGCAGAAGCTGCTGGTCGGCCGCGAGCTCTCCAGTCACCCGCGGGTGCTGATTGCTGCGCACCCAACTCGTGGCGTCGATGTCGGCGCCCAGGCGGCGATCTGGGAGAAGCTCCGCGCCGCCCGCGATGCGGGCCTCGCCGTGCTCCTCATTTCCGCCGACCTCGAGGAGGTCATCGGCTTGTCCGATCGCATTCTCGTGATGTTCGACGGTTGCATCAATGCCCATCTCACCCCAGCCGAAGCGACACCGGAGCTGCTCGGCACCTACATGACCGGTGGCGTCCAGGAGGTCGCATCGTGAGCGAGTCGATCAACGAATCGGTGGACACTGCCGTCAGCAAACTGCAACGGTTGTTCAAAGGCAGTGGCCAACAGTCGGTGCTCATCACGTTGGCCAGTTCGCTGGCGGCAGTGGCCATCGCCCTGGTACTCGCCGGCATCCTGCTGTGGGCCACGGGCAAGAGCCCGTTCGACGCCTACTCGAAGATGCTCGAGGCTGGCCTCACCAACGACAAGTTGCTCGAGACCGTGCAGCGCGCCACGCCGCTGATCGTGGCGGCCGTGGCCGTCGCGATCGGGTTCAAGATGAACCTGTTCAACATCGGTGTCGAGGGTCAATACCTGATGGGGGTGTTCTGGGCCGCCGTTGTCGGTGCCTACGTGCACCTGCCCAGCGTCCTGCACATCGGCCTCATCTTCTTGGTGGCCATGGCGGCCGGTGCCATCTGGGCTGCCATTCCGGCGATCCTGAAGGTGAAGAAGGGTGTCAACGAAGTGATCGCCACGATCATGTTGAACACCATCACGCTCAGCATCATCGACTGGCTGTTCCAAGAGAAGTTCCGCCACGAGATCCCGGGCCAACTCGACGTCAAGACCAAGTTGCTCCCGACCACAGCATGGTTGCCAGATCTGGTCAAGAACCGGCTCAGCTCGTTCGTCTTCATGGCGCTCGTGGTCGTGATCGTGTTCTGGCTGATCGTCTACAAGAGCAAGTTCGGGTTCCGCCTGCGTGCCTCGGGCGCCAACGCCATCGCCGCTCGCACTGCTGGTATCAGTTCGAACAACATGATCGTCACCTCGATGGTGATGTCCGGCGCTATCGCTGGTCTCGCAGGTATGACCTACCTGCTCAGCACATCGCACGCCTACGGCCCCACCCGCCCAGAGGGCTACGGCTTCAACGGCATCGCCGTCGCGCTACTGGGCCGCAACCACCCGGCGGGCATCATCGTCGCCGGCCTGCTGTGGGGCTTCCTCGATTCCGTCGCAGGGCCACTGCAGATCGCCAAGATCCCGCAGTCGATCGTGCTCGTGATCAAGGCGGTCATCCTGCTCACGGTCGTCATCGTCAACGAGGTCGTCGGCCGGCGGGTCGCCAAACGGACTGCCGACCGCACAGCAGCCCAGCTCACCCTGCCGGTGGTGGCGGCATGAAGCTGATCGCGCTCCTCAAGGGCAAGGCCACACCGGCACGCACGATGCTGTTCGCCGGCACCCTGTTCCTGCTGCTGTCCCTGGCTCGTGTGCTCTCCGACGGTGGTGACCTCACTTCGTCCCAGACGATGGGCACCACGCTCCGCGTGACCTGCCCGATCCTGCTCGCCGGTCTCGCCGGTCTGTGGGCGGAACGTGCCGGCATCGTCAACATCGGCATCGAAGGGATGATGATCTTCGGCACCTGGTTCGGTGGCTGGGGGGCGTGGAAATACGGCCCCTGGGTCGGACTCCTGCTCGCGATCATCGCCGGCTCGGCCGGTGGTCTGATTCACGCCTTCGCGGTCGTGCAGTTCAACGTCAACCACGTGATCTCCGGTGTGGCAATGAACCTGTTCGCGTTCGGTGCCATGCGCTACATGAGCGAGCTCGTGTACACCGCCAAGATCCAGGGTGCCGGTATCAGCCAGTCACCGCAGCAGAAGTGGCCGATCCCGCGTGTGAACCTGCCGTTCCTCGCCGGCGGCGACCTGTTCGGCTGGAAGACACCCGACTCGCTCGGCTGGCTCGAACGACACAAGTGGTTCGCGATCAGCGACTTGGCGGGCATCCTGCGCGGCATCGCGTTCAACGTGTCGTTGGCGTCGCTGCTGGTGCTCACCCTGGTCCCCATCTCGGCGTGGGTGCTGTGGCGCACGCGCTTCGGCCTGCGGCTGCGCTCGTCGGGCGAGGCACCCGCAGCTGCAGAGAGCCTCGGTGTCAAGGTCACCCCGCTGCGTTACGCAGCGATGGCGATCAGCGGCGGGTTCGCAGGCCTCGGTGGCGGCTTCCTGGCCATCGTCTCCTCGTCGTACTATCGCCAGGGACAAACCGCCAACCGTGGCTTCATCGGTCTCGCCACGAACATCGCCGGCAACTGGCGACCAGTGGGTGTGCTCGCCAGCGCAGCCCTGTTCGGCTTCGCCGAAGCGCTGCAACTCGTGGGCGCGGACAGCCTGCCCAAGTTGTTCTTGTTCCTCACGTTCGCCTGCGGCCTCGGACTACTGGTGTCGCTACTGCGACGCAAGATGGTGCCGATGATCAACGCTGTCGTCGCGGGTGGGTTGTTCCTGTGGATCTACCTAGCAGTGAATGAGGTACCCGAGCCGCTCACCAAGGCAGCCCCGTACCTGATGACGCTGATCGTGCTCACCACGGCCAGCCAGCGCCTGCGCCCGCCTGCCTTCGCTGGCATTCCCTACCGCAGCGGCGAGAGCCACTGACCCATGCCAGGCCCCCTCGCTGATGTGAGGGTGCTCGATCTCACATCCGTGGTGATGGGTCCTTTCGCGACCCAGATCCTCGGTGACCTCGGCGCTGATGTGATCACCGTCGAGGACGTGAAGGGCGACACCAACCGCACGATGGGCCTCGGCCCGCATCCGCAGTTCTCGGGCGTCTCGCTGAACCTGCTGCGCAACAAGCGCAACATCTCGCTCGACCTGCGCCACCCCGAGGGGTTGGAGGCGTGCCTGCGCCTGGCCGAGCAGAGCGACATCCTGATCACCAACCTGCGACCCGGTTCGCTCACGCGCTTGGGCCTCGACTACGAGTCGGTGCGCGCCCGCTCACCACGCATCATCTACTGCCAGGCCGCCGGGTGGCCCAGCGATTCACCCGAAGCCGACAAGCCGGCATACGACGATGTGGTGCAGGCTGCGTCGGGCGTCGCGGCTGTGTTCCAGTTACGCGACGGCGATCCCTCGATCGCTCCCACGATCATGGCCGACAAGCTCTCCGGTATGACCATCGTCTACGGCGTACTGGCGGCGCTGCACCACCGCGACACCACCGGCGAGGGCCAGCGGTTGGAGGTGCCGATGGTGGAGGCCGTGCGCGCGTTCATGCTCGCCGAGCACCTCTCGGCAGCGGCCACCGTTCCGCCGATCGGACCCGCCGGACTGCCGCGCGTGCTGCTGCCAGGCCGTCACCCGCAACGCAGCGCTGACGGCTGGATCCATGTGCTGCCCTACACCGCCAAGAACTACAACGATCTGTTCGCCGCCGGTGGCCGCCACGACCTGGTCGATGACACCCGTATGGCCACCCGCTGGTCACGCCTCGAGTTCGCCGCCGAGTTGTATCGCGAGGTGGCCGAGCTGATCCTCACCCGCACCACCGCCGAATGGCTGGCCTACTGCGAGTTGCACGACATCCCCGCCGGCCCCGTCCGCACGCTCGACGAGTTGGTGGAGGAGCTGCCCGTGGCCGACCATCCGATCGTCGGCGAGTACCGCGTGCTGCCCGGTGGCGTCCGCTTCGACGCCACCCCCGCCTCCGTGCGCCGCCACGCCCCGCTGGTGGGCCAACACGGCGACGAAGTACTGGCCGAGATTGGCTACACCGCCGCAGAAGTGGCCGCGCTCCGGGCCGAGGGAGTCCTGCACACCCTGGCCGCCACCGACCCCCTCCCCTAGCGGGTCAGTTCGCTGACGGCTTGCACTTCGATGCCGCCCCGGGGGCGCTGTGTCAACGTCACCTTGACCGACGTGGGCTTGGCGGTGGCCATCACCTCACCGGCGATCTCGGCGCACATCGCTTCAGCGAACACGGCGCGGTCGCGAAAGCTCCACAGGTACAGCTTCAGGCTCTTCGACTCGATACACCACTGATCGGGCACGTACTCGATCACCACGGTGGACAGATCGGGCTGCTGGGTGACGGGGCACATCGAGGCCAGTTCGTCGTTGGTGAACTTCACCAGCGTCACGTTCACCGGGGCAGGGAAGACCTCGACGTGATCGACCGCGTGGCGCACCGTGTTGCCGAGGATCGTGAGCTGGGCCGTGAGCTGGGGAGGTGTCTCCATGCGAAAAGCCTACGCTCGTGGCATGGACATCCGATCGCTGCCCAAGGTGCTGCTGCACGACCATCTCGACGGCGGGCTGCGTCCGCACACCGTGATCGACCTCGCCGACCAGTACGGCTACACGAACCTGCCGTCACACGATGTCGACGAACTGGCCAGCTGGTTCAACCGTGGCGCCAAGCGCAACGACCTCGTGCTGTACCTGGAGACGTTCGCCCACACCGTCGGCGTGATGCAGCACCCCGACGCGATCGAGCGGGTCAGCTACGAGTGCGCCGTCGACCTCGCCGCTGACGGAGTGGTGTACGCCGAGGTGCGTATGGCCCCCGAACTGTGCACCGAACAGGGTCTGTCGCTGGACGATGTCGTCGAGGCGATCCTGGCCGGATTCGAGCGCGGCAGCAAGGGCACCGACCTGACGATCTACCTCATCTGCTCGGCAATGCGCACCGCCGCTCGCAGCCGGCAGATCGCCGAGCTGGCCGTACGGTGGCGCGACAAGGGCTGCGTCGGATTCGACATCGCCGGCGCCGAGGCGGGTTTCCCGCCCACTCGCCACCTCGACGCGTTCGAGTACGTGCGCCACGAGAACTTCCACATCACCATCCATGCCGGCGAGGCATTCGGTCTGCCCAGTATCTGGGAGGCCCTGCAGTTCTGCGGAGCCGAACGGCTCGGCCACGGGGTGCGCATTGTCGACGACATCACCGGCGCCCCTGGAGAAGAGCAACTCGGCCGCCTGGCCACGTTCGTGCGCGACCGGCGCATCCCGCTGGAGCTGTGCCCCACCAGCAACGTCGGTACTGGCGTATGCGCCAGCGTCGCTGAGCACCCAATCGGGATGCTGCGCCGTCTGCGCTTCCGCGTCACGCTGAACACCGACAACCGCCTGATGAGCGCCACCTCGATGACCTACGAGATGGAGCAACTGCGTGATGCCTTCGGCTGGGGTCTCGACGACTTCGAGTGGATGACGATCAACGCGATGAAGAGTGCGTTCGCTCCGTTCCCCGAGCGGCTGCAGATCATCAACGGCATCATCAAACCCCGCTACGCACACGCCAAGGCCGCCAAGCTGTAGCTCTACACTCGGGGCATGGCTGTTGCACTCCACGTCGTCGACCACCCGCTCATTGCCGACTCGCTGACCCGCGTACGCGACAAGGACACGCCGAACGCCCTGTTCCGCCAGGAACTCGAGCGCATCGGCACACTGCTGATGGCCGAGGCCACCCGCGGCCTGCCCACCCACGCGGTGCGCGTACAGACCCCACTCACCGAGACGCTCGGCCGTCAACTCGACAACCAGCCCGTGGTGGTGCCGGTGCTGCGTGCCGGTCTCGGTTTCCTGAGTGCGGCCCAAGATCTGCTGCCCAACGCCGACGTCGGCTTCATCGGTGTGGCGCGCGACGAGAACACGCACCTGCCCAAGCCATACGTCAACAAGCTGCCCGAAAACTTGGCCGGCCGCCAGATCATCGTGCTCGACCCGATGGTGGCCACCGGCGGCTCACTGGTGCACACCATCGACCTGCTGCTCGAGCGCGGCGCCACTGGCACCATCATCGTCGTCTGTGTCCTGGCCGCACCCGAGGGTGTCGAACTGCTGCGCCAGAGCTCGGCCGATATCGCGATCTACACCGCCTCGCTGGACGAACGCCTCACCGAGACCGCCTTCATCTGGCCCGGCCTGGGCGATGCGGGCGACCGCCAGTTCGGGTCGCCCGCATCCTGACCTAGGTCAGCGACATGTTCGGTTCGCCGTTGGCGTTGAGCCCGGTACCCCGGTTACACGTACCGCCACGCACGGCACCGCCGTTGTACGCCTGACGCACGCAGTTACGGACAGCCTTCTCGCCCCACCAGTTGGGGTGCAGGCTCTCCTGCACGTAGTACGGGCCGAACACGGTGCTGAGCGTTCGGATCTGGGCGATCCACTCCGTGGTATCGCTGGCACCGGCGACGCTCCAGTTGACCCTGCCACTGTTCTCCATCAGGTTCACCGTGTTCTCACACAGGCGTCGGCCGTTGAACGCCGCAGCCAGGTCGAGCACCACGAGGTTGCCTGAGGTGTTGGCGCCCGCCGCTGCACTCTTCACCGAGTTGTTGATGTTCACCAGAGCCGTGCCGTTCGCCCAGTTCGCGTCGGCGTTCCAGAACCCGCATCCACCGGTGCTCTGCCGGGTGAAACCCGACTCGCTATAGCGGAAGCCGGTGCTAGTAGGAACCGGCGACGGGTAGGTCTGCACGACGATCTTGTACTGCGTCGTCGAGTAGCCCGCGTTGGCCATCGCCGTCTTGACGTTGTTGATCGCACCCGTGATCGCATTCGTCTGGTTGGTGATGTTCGTGGTCGTGAAGTTGGCCGTGACCGAACTGTCGTCGTTGCAGTAGTTCTTCCACCACGACGGTGACGTGAGGAAGTCGGTGACGCACGACTGGATGATGTCGGCAAAGCCGTAGTTGTTGCCGCCGATGGACAACTGGATCATCTTCACGTTGTGCGTGGTGGCGAACGTCTGCAGCATCAGCGCCTGACCCTGGTTCCCGCCGCTGTTGTAGAAATCGATACCCGGCTTGAAGTAGCCGTCGCTGCTGATGAACGTGCTGGTCTTCGCCCCCGAGCACGCAAGATTCAGACTGCTGACCCCACCACCGATGTGCACCTCGGCCGCAGTGCTGCGGTGGCAGCGGTTGATCGTCTCGGCCGTGTGCGTGGCGTTGTCGAAGTAGGCCGCCGAACCGCCGGCATCGACCGAGCCGGAACTGCTGTTGCTGTTGCCAGCCCAGCGCCCACCTTCACCCGAGATGTAGGAGTCGCCGATGCTGACGACCCATGGAGCTCCTACTCCTGGCCCGTCGGCCGACGCCGTGTGTGCTGCAACCGGTACGAATACCGACCCCGCGAGCAATGCCGCGGCCATTCCCCATTGACGCATGAACCAACCCCCGTCGTTCGTGTCTGACGGGGCGGACCTTAATGCGTGCTCGGCGGGCCGTCGCGCCACGAGTCGTCCGGCATCACGCGCCGCATGAACTCGTCGAACAACGGAACGCTGAACGCCGTGTCACCGTGACCTGGACTCCACACCATTCCCTTACCGATCAACTGCGCCCGCAGTGGGGCGAGCGACGTCACCGGGCGGTCGAGGATCGCGGCGATGTCCCCCGACCGATGCGGACCCGGACCGAGCTCCGCCATGGCCCGCAGGTAACGCCGTGCTGCAGGAGTCAGACGGTCGAAGCGCACTCGGAAGAAGCTCTCGTCCAGTGAAGCAATCGCTTCTCTGGTGGCGAGCTCAACGTCCGCGGCAGTGATCGGTGACCCCTCGGCAACATCCCATGCGAACTTGCCCCACTCCTGCAAGAAGTAGGCGTACCCCTGCGTCACCGTCACGATGGCATCGACCGCATCGACCGCGATCGCTTCCTCCTCGTTCGCCACCGGCACCCTGATCGCCGCACTCGCGGCGTCGCGTCCCAGCGGTCCGATCACCGGGAACTCGAAGAGTCGTTCGGCATACGACTTGGCGCGGCCCATCTGCCCTGGAAGTTGCGGAAGTCCGGCACCCACCACGGCCACGGGGAGCGACTCCTGGGCACACCGATGGAGCGCCGTGATCAGTGCTGCGAGCTGCGGCTCCGGCACGTACTGCAACTCGTCGATGAAGATCACCAACGCAGCGTCAGCACGACCGGCAGCAGCTCCGGCCGCCTCGAGCAAGGCCAGCAGGTCTTGCTCGAGGTCACCGTTGTCGGCGAGTCCGGGCTCTGGCTCGAAGTCGATACCCACTTCGATGTCCCCGTACTTCACCTTCAACGAGCGGGCGAATCCAGCGAGGGCTCGCAGCGCCCGCACGGCGAGATCTCGGCTCTTCGCCTGACGGCTGAGACCGAGCAATGCCACCCGCAACTGTGGTACGAGCAATGCCGGCAGCGAACGACCCTCGGATGCCTCCACGCGGACCGTCACCATGCCCTCGGCCTCGGCCTCGGCCCGGATCCGATCGAGCAACACGGTCTTGCCGACGCCTCGCAGACCAATGAGCATCATGCTCTTCGCAGGCCTCCCCAACTTGATCCGCGCCAGCGAGATCCGTGCTGCAGACAGCAGGTCGTCGCGGCCGGCCAACTCGGGAGGCTGGGTGCCGGCACCGGGAGCGAACGGGTTTCTGACGGGGTCCATGCCCTGAGTCTATTTCAATCTTCGGAATCTTATACAAGGATCATAAGATTCCGAAGATCGATCACACTGGAATGTCGAGCAACCCTGCGAGCAACTCGAGGTAGGGCGCCGGTTCACAGCCGACACCCTCGCCGTACAGCTTCACCTTCGGCTCGGTGCCGCTGGGTCGGATCTGCAGACGCATGTCGTCGCCCATGTCCAGCCGCAACAGTCCGGCCTCTTCGAACCATTGCACCGACCGCACCGACCGGTCGCCCACGGTGCTGGGCGGGTTCGCCCGCAACACCGCCACTGCGGCGGCACCGTCGGCCGGGGGCATACGCACCGACTTCTCGGCCATGACATGGCGACCGTACGTGGCCGCGATCGCGTCGAGTCGCTGCTGCAACGTGACGCCCTCGGCAGCCGCGAGTGCTGCCACCTCGGCCAGCAGCACAGCGGCGCTGATGCCGTCCTTATCGAGCGGCTGACCGCACGTCAGATAGCCCAATGCCTGTTCGTAGCCGAACACGAACCGCAACTCGGGATGCTCGAGCACCGTGTGGCCGATCCACTTGAACCCGGTGAACGTCTCCAGGCACGTGACGCCGTGAGCGGCAGCCATCGAGCCGAGCAGCGATGACGACACCAGGGTGGTGACCACCAGCCGGTCGTCACCACTCGTATAGCGCAGGATGTGGTCGGCGAGCAGCCAGCCGATCTCGTCGCCGCCGAGCCGCCGCCAGCCGCCGGGCTGCTCTGAGGTGGCGGGTGTGGGAATGGCCGCGCCGAGGCGGTCGGCATCGGGATCATTGGCAATGGCCAGCAACGCGCCCGACTCGGCCGCTCGAGCCAACAACAGATCCATTGCCCCAGGCTCTTCCGGATTCGGGAACGAAACCGTGGGGAACGTGCCATCGGGTTGCTGCTGCTCGGCCACGACGAACGGCGCTGGCAGCCCGGCGCGCTCGAACGCGGCGAGCAACGTGGCGCCGCCGACGCCGTGCATCGCGGTGTAAGCCACCGGTACACCGGGCACATCGGGGCGCAGGCGCACGGCGGGCACCGAGGCGAGATACGCCTGCACCTCGGCATCGCCGAGCCACACGATGAGCGGCGAATCCTCTGGCGCCAGTTCCACCGCGCACGGGTCGACCCGGTCGATACACGCCGCGATGTCGGTGTCGGCCGGCGGCACGATCTGCGAGCCAGTACCGAGGTACACCTTGTAGCCGTTATCGGCGGGCGGATTGTGCGACGCGGTCACCATCACACCGGCGGCAGCGCCGACCTCGGTGATGTTCCAGGCCAGCACCGGCGTGGGCACGATGTGCGCGAACAGCAACGCTTTGACGCCGCGGGCGGCGCACACGCGTGCGGTGTCGAGCGCGAAGACATCGCTCTTGCGACGAGCGTCGTAGCCGATGATGACGCCGTGCTCGGACACGCCAGGAACCGTGTCGAGCAGGTAATCGACCAGACCGGCAGCGGCCTGCTGCACGACGAGTCGGTTCATCCGCTGCGGCCCGGCGCCGATCGCCGCGCGTAGACCGGCCGTGCCGAACTGCAGCCGACCGGTGAAGCGTTCACGCAACTCCTGCTCCGAGCCGTGCAGCAGCGCACCGAGTTCTTCGCGCATGTCGCCATCGGGTTCGGCGGCCAGCCACGCCTCCGCGATCACCCGCACATCGTTCATGACAAAAGGCTCCGCAGTTCGACGAGGGGACGCGGCCCGACGTGCGAAATCACCTCGGCCGCCGCGATCGCACCCAGCTTCGCGCACTCATGCAGCGACAGATCACGGGTGTAGCCGTAGAGGAAGCCTGCGGCGAACAGATCGCCCGCACCGGTGGTGTCGAGCACCTGATCGACATCCTCGGCCGGTGCAGTCAGCACATCGTCGCGCGACACGATGTAGCAGCCCTGTGCGCCGACGGTGATGACCGCCAGGTGGCAGTCGCGCTGCACACATGCCACGGCTTCGTCGAACGACTCGACCTGATACAGCGAGAGCAGTTCGTCCGAGTTGCCGAACAGGATGTCGACCTCGTCGGTGACCAGCGAGCGGAAGTCGTCTCGGTGGCGATCCACACAGAACGAATCGCTGAGCGTCAGCGACACCTGACGTCCGTGAGCGTGAGCGATGGATGCAGCAAGACGGAACGCTTCCTTGGCCTCGGGGCGGTCGTAGAGGTAGCCCTCCATATACAACACCTTGCCGGCGGCAACGGTGGCTTGATCGATGTCGGCCGGGCACAGCAGCGACGACACACCGAGGTAGGTGTTCATCGTCCGTTCGGCGTCGGGTGTGACGACGATGATGCAACGTCCGGTAGGTGTGTCGTCGGCGGGCGCGCCCGGTCGGAACTGCACCCCGACCGCACGAAGGTCGTGGCCGAACACGTTGCCCAGTTCGTCGTCGCTGACCTTGCCGATGTACGCCGCACGGCCACCGAAACTGGCGACACCGGTCATGGTGTTGGCGGCCGATCCACCGCTCATCTCGACGGCGCTTCCGAGCGCCTTGTAGAGGTAGATCGCTCGCTCGGTGTCGATGAGCGTCATCGAACCCTTCACCAGTTCGTACTGGTGGATGAAACCGTCGTCGGCATGACTGATGACGTCGACGAGGGCGTTGCCCACGCCGACGACGTCGTAGACCGGAGGCTGGGTGGAGGCCGCTGACACGGGCATTCACGCTATCCGCTGAGGAGCGGTGACACCCGTTCAGCGAGCGCCGTTACCATCGGGTTCGTGAACCCGTACCGCCTGCCACGCAGTATTGTCCCCCACCGCTACACCGTCGCGCTCGAACCCGACCTCGCTGCCGCCACGTTCCTTGGCCATGTGATCATCGACGCCAACGTCAACGAAGCGGTCGAGCAGATCGTGCTGAACGCCATCGAACTCGACATCCAAGCCGTGAAAGTGGCCGGCGAGCCGGCCGAGTTCAGCCTCGAAGCGGCCACCGAGCGACTCGTCATCCACACTGCCCACGCGGCGGGTACCACCAGCATCGAAGTCACCTTCGCCGGCACGCTGAACGACAAACTCCGCGGGTGGTACCGCAGCACGTTCACCGACGCCGAGGGCAACCAGCACGTCATCGCCGCCAGCCAGATGCAGTCCACCGACTGCCGTCGCGCCTTCCCGTGTTTCGACGAGCCCGACTTCAAGGCCGTCTTCGACGTGACCCTCATCGTGCAGCCGTTGTTGATGGCGATCAGCAACGGTCCCGAGATCGACCGCACCGCCACCGAGTCGGGCAAGGTCGCCGTGCGCTTCGCACCGACGATGCCAATGAGCACCTATCTGGTGGCGTTCATTGTCGGCCCGCTCGAGGCCACTGCGCCGGTGTTGGTGCCGCGTCTCGACGACCCTGAGCACCCGATCGAACTGCGTGTGGTGCATCTGCCCGGCAAGGGTCATCTCGCCGACTTCGGTCTGGAGTCCGGCGTGTTCGCGCTCGGCTGGTTCCAGCAGTACTACGGCATTGCGTACCCCACCGAGAAGTGCGATCTCATCGCGATTCCCGACTTCGCCGCCGGCGCGATGGAGAACCTGGGCTGCATCACGTTCCGCGAAAACCTGCTGCTGGCCGACCCCACGACTGCGACGCAGATGGAACTGGAGACGATCGCCGACGTCGTCAACCACGAACTGGCACATATGTGGTTCGGCGACCTCGTCACCATGAAGTGGTGGAACGGCATCTGGCTGAACGAAGCCTTCGCCACGTTCATGCAGGTTGCCTGCACCGCCGACTTCCGCCCCGAGTGGCAGCGCTGGAACGCGTTCAGCCTCGAGCGCACGGTTGCGTTCGACGTCGATTCGCTGGCGAACACCCGCCCGGTGGAGTTCCCGGTGGAAGCACCCGACGACTGTGCCGCGATGTTCGATGTGCTCACCTACCAGAAGGGCGGCGCGCTGCTCCGCATGCTCGAGCAGTACCTCGGCGCCGACGAGTTCCGCCGCGGTGTCAGCCACTATCTCTCCAGCCATGAGTACGGCAACACCGAGACCAGCGACCTGTGGGATCGCATCGAGGAGTCGCTCACTGTGCCGGTTCCGGTGCGAGCGCTGATGGACAGCTGGATCTGGCAACCCGGCTACCCGCGTATCGCTGCTCGTCTCGATGGCAATGAACTCGTGCTCACGCAGCAGCGCTTCGCGTTCGGCGACACCGATGACACCACCGTGTTCGTCACACCGGTCCACGTACTCGTCGACGGGATCGAGCACAAGGTGTTGCTCGACGGCCCCGAGGGACGGCTGGAACTGCCCAGCGTCGACAGCATGGTTGTCGTCAACGCCGGTGGCCACGGGTTCTTCCGTGTCGCCTACGACGACACGTTGCGCGCCCGCCTGCTCGCTACACCACTCGACCGGCTCACGATCGTCGATCGCTACAACTTGGTCGACGATGCATGGAACGAAGTCATCGCCGGCCGTCTTACCGCGGCTGAGTACCTCACGTTTATCGACGGCTTCTCCGGTGAGCGCGAACACGCCGTGTGGCAGGCAATGACCATCGGTCTGCGTGGCGTCGGACGCATTCTCACGGGCGACGCATATGCAGCGTTCCAGCAACGTGTGGCGGCGCTGGTGCGGCCGGCGCTGACCGAGCTCGGATGGTCGCCCGTTGCCGGCGAATCTGATTTGCGGGCCAAGCTGCGGGGCATGCTCGCCAGCACACTGGCGGTGTTGGGGAACGACGCCGATGCCCAGCAACGCTGCCGCGACCTGATGAACCAGGGCGCCGACCCCGAACTGATCGCTGCCGCCACGAACGTCGTCGCTTCGGTCGGCACCGATGAGGAGTACGACTTCTACCTACAACAGTTCCGCACGGCGGCCACACCGCAGGAACAACTGCGCTTCATGTACGCACTCGCCGAGTTCCCCACCAGCGCACAGATGGAACGTACGCTCGCGCTCTGTTTCTCCGGCGAGGTGCGCACTCAGAATGCACCGTTCCTGTTGAACCGCTGCATCGCCAACCGCTGGCACGGCACCAGCGCCTGGCAGAGCGTGCGCCAGCACTGGGACGAAGCGAACGCGAAGTTCCCCGACAGCGCGATCGTGCGCATGGTCGACTCAGTACGACTGCTCACCACCCCTGCCGATGTGGCCGATGTGCAGAGTTTCTTCGCCGAGCATTCCATTCCGCAGGCCGGGAAGTGGCTCGACCAGGTACTCGAGCGCCAGCGCACGAACGCTGCGCTGCGCATCCGCGAGGAAACCCGCTTGGGCGAAGCACTCACGCGAGGCTGAGGCGTTCGCCTATCTCGGGCACCACTGCAGTCCAGTCCAGCTCACGTTCGATGCGGTCGTGCAGCGCCCGCGAGGCAGCGGGTTCCCCATGCGCCACGAACACCCCGTTCGGCTCGCGCGTGGCGGTCTTCAGCCACGCGACGAGCTCCTCGGCGTCAGCATGCACAGAGAACCCAGCCAGGTCGCAGATCTCGGCGCGCACACGCACGTACTGCCCGTGGATCTTCAGGCTGGTCGCCCCCTCGAGCAGGCGCCGCCCGCGGGTCCCTTCCGCCTGGAAGCCCACGAGTGCCACGGTGTTGCGAGCCTCAGGCAGAAAGCGCGCCAGGTGGTGGACCACTCGCCCACCGCTGGCCATGCCTGCGCCGGCGATGATTACCGCTGAACCGTGACGTCGGCTCAGCGCCTTCGACCCCTCGGTGTCGAGCACCTCTTCGAGGTCCGGCAAGTCGAGAATGTCAGCGTGCCCACGGAATTCGGGCCGCACGTCGGCGACTTGCGCGGCGAGCGCAGCGCGATAGATCGTGAGCGCGGCGAGCGCCATCGGACTGTCGACGAACACGGGCACCGGCGGAATGCGACCGGCGGCGCGCAACCGACGCAGGTGGAACAACAACACCTCAGTGCGGTCCACGGCGAACGCAGGGATGACCACCACACCATCACGATCGACGGTGCGATTGATCACGTCGGCAAGACGATTGACCGAGTCGTCGCTGTCGTGACGTCGGTCGCCGTACGTCGACTCGATCATCACCCAGTCGGCGTCGCCAATCGGCACCGGCGGCCGCAGGAAGGGATGTTGGTCACGGCCGAGATCGCCGCTGCACACCAGCGTCGTGTCGCCCAGGCGCAGGCGCGTCACCGCCGCGCCGAGAATATGCCCGGCCGGCTGGAACGTTGCCTCGACATCGGGCGCTACGCCGAACGTCACGTCGAACCCCACCGGGTGCAAGCGATCGAGCGCCGCCCAGGCGTCGTCCTCGGTGTAGAGCGGCAGCGCGGGTTGGTGCCGCGAGTAGCCCTTGCGGTTTGCGTAACCCGCTTCTTCCTCCAACAGTCGCCCGCTGTCTGGCAGCACCACCGACATCAACTTGCCGGTGTCGTAGGTGACGTACACCGGGCCTGCGAAACCTTGTTTCACCAACCGCGGCAGGTAACCGCAGTGATCGAGATGCGCATGGGTGATGACAATCGCATCGAGCGAGGCCGGGTCGATCGGAAACGGCCGCCAGTTGCGTTCGCGTAACTCGCGCAGACCCTGGAACAGGCCGCAGTCCAACAGGACCCGCGACGTGCCGCACTGCAGCAGATGACGGCTTCCGGTGACCGTGCCAACGCCGCCGAACGAAGTCAAGGTGAGCGGAGTGACGGTTCCCATACCCGCATTACCCGCCCGAGACGGTGGTCGGGGCCAGTGCCGAACGGCAGGTCGCGTCAGGCGATCGTCTCGACGTCGAGTTCCCCAGCGGTGTTCCGCGCCCGGAGCACCTTCTTGTCGAACTTGCCGACGCTGGTCTTGGGCACCTCACTGACGAACGACCACCGCTCGGGCAACCAGAACTTGGCGGTGCGCTCACTGAGCCACTGGCGCAACTCCACGGCGGTCACTTCGGCACCCGGCTTCAGCACCACACAGGCCAGCGGGCGCTCATCCCAGCGGTCGTCGGGCACCCCGATGACCGCCGCCTCCAGCACCGCCGGGTGGCCCATGATCGTGTTCTCCAGATCGACCGAGCTGACCCATTCGCCACCGGACTTGATCACATCCTTGGCACGGTCGCTGATCATCACGAATCCGTTCGGCATCACGCTGGCCACATCACCCGTGCGCAACCACCCATCGTGGAACTTGTCGGGGTCGTTTGAGTTGCCGTCGGGGTCGTAGTAGCTGGCAGTCACCCACGAACCGCGCACCTCCATCTCCCCGAGCGACTCGCCGTCCCACGGTTGCACCACACCGCTGTCGTCGGTGATGCGCAACTCGACACCCGGCAACACCCGGCCGGTCTTCACCCGCCAGTCGTTCTCTTCGAGACCCTGCATCTCGGCCGGGGGGTGGCCAATGGCGCACACCGGGCTGGTCTCGGTCATACCCCAACCCTGCACGATCGGCAGGTTCCAATGGTTGCGGTACGCGTCGATCAGCGAGCGGGGCACGGCCGACCCACCCGCCATCACCAGACGAAATGACGACATGTCGGTGTCGGGCGCGTTGTGCAGCAGGTCGTTCAACACCGTCGGCACGGCGCCCGTGATCGTGGGGCGCATGTCGGTGATGATGCGCGAGATGGGGGCGGCCTGCAGGTACTGCTGCGGGAACACCAGTTCCGCGCCCACCATCCAGGCTGCGTACGGCGTGCCCCACGCGTTGGCGTGGAACATCGGCACGACAACCAACATGCGGTCGCGCTCGCTGAGCGCGATGTTCGCGGTGGACGTGACGATCAGCGAGTGCATGTACGTACTGCGGTGGCTGTACATCACACCCTTCGGGTTGCCGGTGGTGCCGCTCGTGTAACACATCGCCGCGCCAGACTGCTCCGACACTTCGGGGTAGTCGAACCCCGGTTGTTCGGCGGCGAGCAACTCGTCGTAGTCCAACAAGCCAGCGCCGAGGCTGGAGGCGTCGCCCGGACCTTTCACGATGATGTGCCGCACGTTCGGGATCTGGTCTCGAACCCGGGCCAGCAGCGGTGCAATCGACGCGTCGACGATGATCACCGTGTCGTTCGCATGGTTGATGACGAACGCGAGCTGCTCGGGGAACAGCCGGATGTTCAGCGTGTGCAGCACGGCACCCATCGTCGGGATGCAGAGATAGGCCTCCATGTGCGTTTGGTTGTTCCAGAGGAACGTGCCGACGCGGTCACCCTGTTGCACCCCTAGCCGGGTGAGCGCAGCAGCCAACCGATCGGCCCGATCAGCCACCTGGGCGAAGGTGCTCTCCACGTAGCCGTCACCGGTGAAGGTGATGATCTTGCGGTTCGCGTGCACCTGGCGCCCGTACTGAAAGATCGGTTTGATGGTCAGCTGATAATCGTCTTGCATGGTGCTCTGGAGCATGACCCGACAGAATAGGCGACCGTGACCTCCACACTCGCCCCGCAACAGACCCTCGTGACCCTCGACCTCGAGGGCGTGATGGTGCCCGAGATCTGGATTGCCGTGGCCGAGCGCACCGGCGTCGAGGCACTGCGGCGCACCACACGCGACGAACCCGACTACGACGTGCTGATGCGCGGACGTCTGGCACTGCTCGAAGAACACGGGCTGTCGATGAGCACGATCACCGATGTCATCGCCGGACTCGAACCGATGCAAGGTGCCAGGGCATTCCTCGACGAACTGCGTGCCCGCACCCAGGTGATCATTCTCAGCGACACGTTCGAACAGTTCGCCGCACCGCTGATGCGCCAGTTGGGGATGCCCGCCATCCTCTGTCATCAGCTGATCGTGCGTGACGATCGCATCGTCGACTATGCGCTGCGCATGCCCGACCAGAAACGCCACGCAGTCGAAGCCTTCCGCTCGCTCAACTATCGGGTTGTCGCTGCCGGCGACTCGTACAACGACGCTGCGATGCTGGGTGCCGCCGACGCCGGATTCTGGTTCCACGCCCCCGACGCAATCACCGCGCAGTTCCCCCAGTTCGGCGCCACCCACACCTACGAAGAACTCACTGCGGCCATTCTCGGGGCTCTGTGATCCGCGAACTCGTCGCGAACACTGCCCGCGATGAGCGGTGCGAATCGATTGCGTGGGGTGTGATCGAGAACGGCATCCTCACCGAGCAGCACGCGGCCGACACGGTGTACCGCATCGCGTCAATGACGAAGAGTTTTACGACGGCGGCCGTGCTCGCGCTACGTGACGAGGGTGCATTCGGCCTCGACGACCCGGTGTCCCGCCACGCACCAGAGTTGGCCACTGTGTGCGGCCCTGCCGGGTCTGCCCCGATCACGTTGCGCCATCTGCTGTCGATGAGTTCCGGGCTGGCCACGGACGATGCCTGGGCCGACCGGCACCTCGACATCACCGCTGACGAGATCGATCTCCTGTACGCCGAGGGCCCCACGTTCGCGTGTCGCCCCGGCGACCACTTCGAGTACAGCAATCTCGGGTTCGCCATGATCGGCCGAGTAGTGCAGCGCGTCACCGGACGGAGTGTGCAGGAGCACATCACCCAACGTTTCCTGCTGCCACTGGGCATGCACGACACCACCTGGCTGCAACCCGGGCACGACC
Source organism: Actinomycetota bacterium (assembly GCA_009702045.1). Lineage (GTDB taxonomy): Bacteria > Actinomycetota > Acidimicrobiia > Acidimicrobiales > Ilumatobacteraceae > UBA668. Next base: position 39,972 of record WLIV01000014.1, read on the forward strand.
GTTGGGCGCGCCCTCACCGCGTACAGGACGGGTCGATCATTCCCGACCTCCCTGCCCCATTGGGTGACGGTGAGATCGCCCCGATGGGTGGCCTGTGGAGCACCGTCGCCAACCTGGCAACCTGGGCGATGTTCCTCGATGCGGCGAACCTCTCGCACGCCGACGACGCGCTGTTGTCGGCTGCGTCTCGCCGCGAGATGCAGCGCACGCAGACCTACATCGGCATCGCCGAGTTGGCCGGCCACCACAGCCCTACCGGTTACGGCTTCGGACTCAACCTGCGCGACGACGCCGTACTTGGCCACGTGGTGGCTCATTCCGGCGGGCTGCCGGGCTATGGCAGCAACATGCGCTGGGTCGCCGGCCGGAGGGTCGGGGCGATCGCCCTGGCGAACACCACATACGCGCCGATGTCGGCCCTCACCCTGCAGATGCTGCACGTGTTACACGAGCACGGCCGCGTGCCGACGGCCGCTCCGCTGGTGGCGCCGCTGCTCAACGCCGCCGCCGACCAACTGGTGTTTCTGTTGAACGACTGGAACGACGACACCGCCCGCGCGCTGTTCGCCGACAACGTGGCGCTCGACGAGTCGTTCGCTCACCGGGCGGCTGGCATCGCCCGGATCATCGAGCTGCACGGCCAGCTCGTGATCGACGAGATCCGACCAGAACGGGCCACCAGCGGAGCGGTCACCCTGCACGGCATCGCCAGTGGAGCCACTCTGCACCTCGAGCTCCAGCTGAGTCCGCAGCCCGCTGCCGGGGTGCAGTGGTACGAGTTCAGAGTCTGAGCGTCGCCGCGCCCAGCGGTGTGGTCGGGTCGGCCACATCGTCGACGATGTCGAAGTGGTGGCGGCCAGGGCAGCACAGCGTGGCCGCTCGCAGGCCGGCCGCATAGGCCCGGCTCTGCTCGGCGAACGCTTCGGTGTCGTCGGCGGCCCAAGCGACCACAACCTCACCGACCGCACCAGTTCGTGGCAACAACGCCGGGCTGACGGCAGCAGCGGAACCGTCATCCATGCCGAGTGGCTCGTTGACGCTCGTGTGCACCAGCGGTCGCAGGTCGTACACACCGCTGACCAGCACCAGACGGTCGATCGGCACCGGCGCCTCTCGGGCGAGCGCCACCATCGCCGCCAAGTGCGCACCGGCGGAGTGCCCGGCAAGCACGATCATCGAGGGCTGCAGACCCGGGTGGGCAGACACAGCGGTCAGCGCAGCACCACATGCGGTCGCCATCTGCCCCAGATCGGCACCTGGGGCCAACGGATACTCCAGCGTGGCATACGACCACCCGAGCCGGTACAGGGCCGGCGCCAGGAAGAGCGAGTCGTTGGCACTGAGCGCCTGCCAGTACCCACCGTGGATGAACACGAGCAGCGGCGCGCCAGGCGCGTTCGGCATCAGCAGGCTGCCACCATCGAGCTCCACCAAGCCGTGCGCCAGCTCGGTACGGGCCATTCGGCTCCGCTTCCGCCAGTCGGCAACGTACGGGTCGGCGCTGCCGCCAGCACGTGAACTCGGCGTGTACTCCAGCTCCAAATCGGGCATCTGGCGAGTGTAGAGCCACTCGTCTTAGGGCCATTAGTCCCGACCGCGCGGGCCGTGTGCCCCTGCTTGTTGCTGGGTTTCATGGGAGTAACGTCGCATGCGTGTTCGTGAATCGCCAGACCCCTCGTCCTCGTTCCCATCGTGTTGCCGTTGCGGTGCTCGGTCTCCTCGCCATCACGGCGGCCGCCTGCTCCAACGACAAGAACGACGCGGTCACCACCACCGCTGCTGCCGTCACCGACGGCACGGGCGGCGCCGGTGGCAGCACCGCCACGACAGAAACACCGCTGCCGATGGGCGACATCGTCGCCACGGCGCTCACCAACCACATGTTCACCGAGCTGGCCGGCCTGGCGGTCGATGCCGGCCTGGTCGATGCCCTGCGTGGCGGTCCGTTCACCGTCTTCGCTCCCACCGACGGGGCGTTCGCCAAGCTGCCCGTCGACATGCTGCACCTCGTGCAGGATGCCTCTGACGGCGCTCTGCTCGCCACGGTACTGAAGCACCACATCGTTGACGGCGCGATCAGCCCCGACCAGTTGGCTGCAGGTGAGCTCACCACGCTCGCGGGCGACAAGCTGACGGTCACCAAGGTCGGCGATGCGTTCTACGTGGACGGCAACCTGGTCGGCCCCGGCGTCGAAGCCACCAACGGCTTCGTCTACATCATGAACGATGTCCTGGTGCCGGCCATCGGCGACATCGTCGACACCGCGGTTGCCTTCAAGGATTGCTGCTTCGGCACGCTGGTCGCTCTCGTCACCAAGGCTGGCCTGGTCGACACGCTGAAGAGCGCCGGCCCGTTCACGGTCTTCGCTCCGGCCGATGCCGGCTTCGAGGCACTGCCCGCCGCCACGGTCACCGCCGTGACCACCAATATGGCACTGCTCACCACGGTGCTCACCCACCACGTGGTCGCTGGCAAGATCACGCTCGATCAACTCACCGATGGCCAGAAGCTCACCACGGTCGCCGGCGACACGCTGACGGTCACCATCACTGAAGAGACGGTCACCGTCAACGGCGTCCAGACCACGCGCAAGGTGTACAACATCGACGGCAACCCGATCCTCGTCCAGAACGTGCAGGCCACCAACGGCGTCATCCACGTCATGGGTGCGGTGCTGGTTCCCAAGAGCTGACCACCGGACTCGCGGTCTTTCCAGCGGATGGCGTGACAGATGCACCACTGCGCGCGAAGACTAGGGATCGTGATACGCCGGTTTCTCCGCATGTCGATGATCACCGCCTTGGTGATCTTCATGGCGCCCCCAGCCGCGGCGCTGGCGGACGCACCCGGCCCAACCGACTACCGCAGCAGCGTCATCGCCATCGACCCACCCACGGACACCATCCATCCCTCGGTGATCGGTGGCGACTCGTTCCTGCTGCTGCAGGTCGATGCCGGTACCACCGTGGTCGTCTACGGCTACCAGGGCGAGCAGTACTTGCGCTACGAAGGTGACGGCACGGTGTTCGAAAATCAGTCGTCGCCCACATTCGCACTCAGCGGGTCACGGTACGGAGGCAGTCTCCCTGCAGGCTTCGACGAGCACGCCCCGGAGGACTGGCACAGTGTCGCGTCCGACGGGCGTTACGCCTGGCACGACCATCGCATTCACTGGATGGCGAACGTGCGCCCACCCGGCAAGCGGCCGGGCGATGTGGTGTTGCGCTCGCAGCTACGGATGACGGTCGACCAGATCGACGTGAAGGTGACGGTCGAATCCATCTGGAACCCCGCCGCATCGCGCCTGCCGGTGTGGTTCGGCGCCGCCGGAGGCTTCGCTGTGGCGCTCCTCGTCGGCTTGGTTCGGCGCTCACGATGGCCCGAGGCCGGGCTTGCGTTGATTGCCGGAGTCGCCACCATCGTCGGGTGGTGGCAGTACGCGTCGCTGCCCACTTCCACAGGGCCGAAGGTGGTCTGGTTCCTGATGCCACTCGCCGCGACACTGGCCACTACAGCGATGGTGTTCATTCGCTCGATGCTCACCAAAGCGGCGCTGCTCACGATCGCCGGCGTCAACCTGTTCCTGTGGGGCTGGCTGCGCCGCGACGGTTTCACCCATGCACTGCTGCCCAACGACGCGCCCGGCTGGTTCGATCGCGCAGTGTCGGCAGCAGCCATCGCCAGCGGTCCAGTGGCCGCCGCCTTCGGTCTTGCCGCACTGGCGCTGGCCGTTGTAGCACCCGCTCGCGGCGCTACTTCAGCGACTTGATGTAGCCGATCACCAACTGGATCTGGGCATCGCTCAGCGTGTTCGGGGGCATGATGCTGAAACCCTTCACCTGTTGTGCCGTCGGATCCTTGATCGAGCGGATGAGATAGGCCTCATCGGCGATCACCTTCGAACCGTCCTCCAGCGTGATCTGGTCCATGTAGATGCCGTTCCATGACGGCGCCATACCGCCTTGCCCCTCAGTGCCGTGGCAGGCCGAGCAACCGCTGTTGATCACGATCACCTGACCCTCGCTCATCGGTACATCGGGCGCCCGGTCCTGTCCGCAGGCGGCGAACAACGCGGCGGCTGCCACCACCGAAGCGACCGGCAGGAAGGTGGTCCACTTCGGTGTCACACGTGCGATTCTACGAGCCTCATTCCGGCCCGCGGCTGCCATGCTGTCCGGATGGAACGCCGCGCCGCCAACGTCGAGTCGCTCCGCGCCGCCGGGAAGCTGCAGTGCCCGCCAGGCTTACCGCTGGCCGATCGGCGCGACGATCTGCTCGCCGCGATCCGCGACCATCAGGTAGTGATCGTCGCTGGCGAGACCGGCTCGGGCAAGAGCACGCAGTTACCCAAACTGTGTCTCGAACTCGGCCGCGGGGTGACCGGCTTGGTGGGCCACACGCAGCCCCGGCGTATGGCGGCGCGCACCATCGCCGAACGCGTCGCGGAAGAGTTGGGCACGGAGCTGGGCACCGCCGTCGGCTACACGGTGCGCTTCACCGACACGGTCAGCGACACGACGCTGGTGAAGGTAATGACCGATGGCATCCTGCTGGCCGAGATCCAGCGCGACCGGATGCTGCGCCGCTATGACACGCTGATCATCGACGAGGCCCACGAGCGCAGCCTGAACATCGACTTCCTGTTGGGCTATCTCGCGCAGTTGCTACCCAAGCGCCCCGATCTGAAGCTGATCGTCACCTCCGCCACCATCGACACGGCCCGCTTCAGCGAACACTTCAGCAATGCGCCGATCATCGAGGTCAGCGGTCGCACGTATCCGGTCGAAATGCGGTATCGACCGCTCGAGACCGAAGAGCACGGGGCGACCGATCAAGTGCAGGGGATCATCGACGCGGTCGACGAACTGGCGCTGGAGGGCGACGGCGATGTGCTCGTGTTCCTGTCCGGTGAGCGCGAGATCCACGACACGGCCGACGCGTTGCGCCGCCACGACCCGAGTCTGGAAGTGCTGCCGCTCTACGCCCGTCTGTCGGCTGTCGAACAGCACCGCATCTGGCAGTCGCACCGTGGCCGCCGCATCGTGCTCTCCACGAACGTCGCCGAGACATCGCTCACCGTGCCGGGTGTGCGCTACGTGGTCGACGCCGGTGCCGCCCGCATCTCGCGCTACAGCCACCGCCTGAAGGTGCAACGGCTACCCATCGAACCGGTGTCGCAAGCCTCTGCCAACCAGCGTGCTGGTCGTTGTGGCCGTGTCGCACCCGGTGTTTGCATCCGCCTCTACGACGAGGACGACTTCGCCGAGCGCCCCGAGTTCACGGAACCCGAGATCCTGCGCACCAACCTCGCGTCGGTGATCCTGCAGATGACGGCCCTCGGTCTCGGCGACGTGGGGGCCTTCCCGTTCCTCGATCCGCCCGACTCGCGCTCGGTCCGTGACGGCTACGCCCTTCTGGAGGAGCTCGGCGCGATCGATGCTGCAGCACAACGGCTGACACCGCTGGGCACACGGCTCGCACGCCTGCCCGTCGACCCACGCCTGGGGCGGATGGTGCTGGAGGCCGACCGCCACGGCTGTGTGCGCGAGGTGCTGGTGATCACTGCTGCGCTCAGCATTCAGGACCCGCGTGAGCGCCCCGCCGAACATCGCGTTGCAGCCGACGAACTGCACCGCCGCTTCGAGGTTCCCGGCAGCGACTTCCTGACGCTTGTGAAGCTGTGGGACTACCTGCGCGAACAGCAGCAGGCGCTGAACAGCAGCCAGTTCCGCAAGCTGTGCCGTAGCGAATACCTCAACTACCTGCGCGTGCGCGAGTGGCACGATCTGTTCAGCCAGTTGCGCCAGGTCGCCGGCCAGTTGGGTATCCGCCATGCCGGCGGAGGCGTGACGGAGAGCCACCCCGACCGCGTACACCAGGCGATGCTCTCGGGTCTGCTCAGTCACCTCGGTGCACGTGACGGCACCACCCGCGAGTACAAGGGTGCCCACGGGTCGAAGTTCATGATCGGGCGCGAGTCGGCGGTTGGTAAGGCCCTGCCGAAGTGGGTGATCGCTGCCGAACTGGTGGAAACGAACCGCCTATGGGGTCGCGTCGTCGCGGCGGTACAGCCCGAGTGGGCCGAGAGTTTGGCCGGGCACCTTGTACGTCGTTCGTACAGCGAACCCCGCTGGGATGCACGCCGTGGTGGGGCCGTGTGCAGTGAGACCGTCACGCTGTACGGACTGCCGATCGTCAGCAACCGCACAGTGGGCTACGACCGGGTCGACCTCGCCGGTGCCCGCGAACTGTTCATCCGCAACGCACTCGTCGCCGGTGAATGGCAGACCCAGCAGAAGTTCTACGAGCGCAACAAGCGGTTCCTCGCCGACCTCGCTGGCTGGGCCGAGCGTGTGCGCCGCCCAGAGGTGGTGGACGACGAAGCCATCTTCCGCTTCTACGACGCGCGTCTCGGCCCGGAGGTCGTCACCACACGCCACTTCGACAAGTGGTGGAAGGAGGCGCGTGCGGGGCAGCCGGAGCTGTTGACGATGACGATGGACGACTTCACCCGCGGTGCCGTCGGCAGCGTTCACGACTTCCCCACCGTCTGGCAGCACGACTCGATGCAGCTGACGGTCACCTATCGGTTCGACCCCGGCAACCCGCTCGACGGCGCCACCGTGCACCTGCCACTGGCAGCGCTGAACCAGATCACCGACGTGGGCTTCGACTGGAACGTGTCCGGCTTCCGCGACGAGATGGTTGGCGCGCTACTGCGCGCGTTGCCCAAGGAGCACCGGCGCGAGCTCACCCCGATGAACGATGTCGTCGACAAGGTGTGCGCCTCGCTGGGGTCAGCCAGCGGGTGGGAGGACGGCACCTCGTTGGCCGCTGCGATCGCGGCCGTCGTCCTGGAGACCACCGGCGTGCGCGTGCCCGTGTCGGTGTTCGATGCCACCAAGGTGCCGGGCCATCTCCGCCTGTCGTTCTCCGTCGACTCCGAAGACGGCACACCGTTGGCCACCGGCAAGAGCCTCGCCGTGTTGCAGCGCGAGTTGTCCGCCCGCCAACGCATTGCTGTCGCTCAGGCTGCGCCCATTGACGAGCGCACGGGCATCACCACCTGGGACGTCGGCGACCTGCCCACCGAGGTGTCGACCGACCGAGGTGGTGTGGTGGTGCGCGGCTACCCGGCGCTGCTCGACGACAGCGACAGCGTCAGCGTCCGCGTGTTCACCTCGCCCACGCTGCAGGCCAAGGTGATGCGCGGCGGCGTGCGCAGGCTGCTGCTGCTGTCCGTACCCGTCGGCAAGCGGGCGATCCAGCGCGATCTCACCAACGACGGCAAGTTGGCGGTGGCACGGGCGAAGGTGGCGCTCGATGGCCTCGAAGATGACTGCCTGCTCGCCGCGGCCGATGAGGTGCTCACCCTGTTCGGCGAGGTGCCACACACCGCTGCGGGCTTCAGCGCGCTGGCTGCGTTGGGCCGCTCGGAGTTGCCCGACCGCGCCGCCACGGCACTCGGGGTCACGGGCCAGGTGTTCGTCGCTGCGGCGGCGGTGCGCCAGCGACTCGAACGGCTCGTTGCCCCAGCCGTCGTCGCCGGCGCCGACGACGCTCGCGCGCAGCTCGACCGGCTCGTCCGCTCCGGCTTCGTCGCTGCCACCGGTGCCGCCCGCCTGCGCGATGTGCTGCGCTACGTGAAGGCCATCGACCACCGCCTCACGAAGCTGCCGGAAGACCCACACAAAGACGCCGCCAGGTTGCGCGACATCGCCGCGCTCGAGCGTCGCTACGTCTCGTTCCTGCGCCGCCTGCACCGTGACGAGGTGACGCCCGAGATCGTCGAGGTCGGCTGGCTACTGGAAGAGCTGCGCGTCGCCGTCTTCGCCCAACAGTTGGGCACCCCTCGCTCGGTGAGTGTGCAACGCCTGATGAAGGAACTTGCCGCCCTGGGTGCGTGAGCCTCAGAGTCACTCACCGCACGGGGCCGTCACGACCCGGCAACAGGCAGCGCCGAGCGCCAGCCGATCTCGGTGCCGTCGGGGCGTTGGTGGTGCCAGTGGCCATCGGCGTCGCGCCACGTGGTGTAGCCGCGGGTGCGCCATCGGTTGTGATGGCCGCAGGCGGGGCCGGCGTTCGCCGGGTCGGTCAGCCCGCCTCGTGCCCACGGCAGTACGTGGTCGACCTGGCGTGGTGGGTGGTGACAGCCGGGGCCGAAGCAGTGGCGTTCGAGCGCCAACAGCACCTCGCGCAACGCACCGGTGAACAGGCGTTGTTTGCGACCGATGTCGATCACCACACCCGCCGAATCGAGTACGACCCGGCGCACATGCCCGAGCGCGGCGGCGATCAGCACGTCGAGCGGATCCAACTGCACCCCGTGCGACGTTTCGCAACGGTGCGGCACGCTCGGGTCGAGCGGTTCAGCTGAACCGCCCAACGCGGTCACGACCGCATGTTCCAGAACGGCTTGGTCGCAGAACACGTTGACCGTCGGCTGTGATGCACCCAACACACCCGACGCTGCAGCGGCGGTGAAGATCGCGACCAGCGCATCGAAACGACGTTGGCGTTCGGTGCGCACCATGCGACTGGCCGACATCGCCTCACCGTGCTCGGCCCGACCTGTCTCCCAATCGGCCAAGAACTCCGAGTGTGTGAACGCGTCCAAGATCTCGCGCAACTGGACGCCGGCCGCTGCACCGCCGTGCGCGTTCAGATACGACTTCACACCCACCTGCGCGAGCGATGCCTCGCGTTCGCGATGCGCGCGTTCGTGATCCAGGTGTGCGCCATCCGGGTCGGCGGCGGCTTCCCACGCCCGCAGCAACACTGAGTAGTCCTCGAAATCGAGCACCGCGGCCTGGCCGACCAACAGTTCCTCGGCCTCATCCAAATGCGGCTGCACACGCGGGTTCGCAGCCACCGCCGCCAACGCATGCAACTGGGCAACACCCAACCCCGACGCCGACCCAAACCGCTGGAGCAGGTGGCCGGCCTTCACGAACCGTGCTGCTTCGGGCAACGACCAGTTGCACGCGGACATTCCCCACGCCCGCGCGCCACGATGCCCATCACGACGGAACGCCCCGACCTCCTCGACCCTTGCAACCACCAACGCCAACGCCGACTCCACCGCACGACGCTGACCATCCAGTTCACGGGCCAACGCCTCGAGATCGGCAGGCGACATCGCCCGCACCTCCTCGACCCCCGGAACCCGAACAGAACTCATGTGCGAAGTGTCGCATGAGGGTGTGACAAGGTAGTCGACAGACACAGGACCATCGACCCTGACCGATCGCCAGCGCCCGGCACACGATGAGCGTGGAGGTGGACACGATGACCATGCCACATACGCCTCACAAGGTGATCCACGCCGAACGGCCGACCGGCGACGCGGCGCACGCTCCGGGCAAGCAGCACCTCGACCTCGAGCACATTCGCACCGACCGCCGCCGCGACCCGATGCAGTTTCAGCGCAATCTGCAAGCGACTCGGGTACAGAGCCACGCACTACGCTCCCAGCGCGGCACCTGACAGGGAACTACCGAACTAGCGCGAGAGCCAGGCGAGCGGAGGACGCTCGGCCAGGTTCAGCGGCACCGACGAACCGTCGGCCCGACGCAACACCGGCGACGGGTCGTGCAGCAGGCTGCCATCGGGCACACGGCCCAACATCGTGGCCATTACTTCGGCAGCCTGCACGGACAGCGCGTGCAGCGAACGGTGGCGGTGCTCGCGGGTACCGAGGTCGATCTGCGCGATCGCCTCGGGGCCGTAGCGGCGGGCCACATCGATGAGCATCGCGATCTCCACACCCCAGCCCTGCACGAACGGCAGCTGCTCGAGCACCGAACGACGACCGGCGTACTCGCCGGCGAGCGGCTGGTGCAGGCCGGTGAGCTCCGGGTAGTACAGCGACATCAGCGGACGGGCCACCAACTCCGTGGTGCGACCGCCGCCGCCCAACTGCGTGGGGCGGTGTGACACGGCCTTCACCAGCGCCACCGATTCGTCGTCGAGCATCGGCGCCAGCAGGCGGGTAATCCAGTGCGGTTCGAAGCTGGTGATGTCGCCGTCCACCCACACCACGAAGTCACCATTGCTGGCGGCCAAGCTGGCCCACAGCACATTGCCCTTGCCGTGGCCCTCGCCATGGCGGGCATGAATCTGTTCGATCGGCACCACGGTTGCGCCAGCGCTGGCGGCAACGCGAGCGGTGTCGTCGGTGCTGCGGTCGTCGAGCACGAGCAACTCATCGACGAACGGCACACGCTTCATCAGTTCGGCACGGATGATGCTGACCAGCGGGCCGATCGTGGCGGCCTCATCGCGGCAGGGGATGCACAGCGACACGGTCTTCGAACCCTTGGCCTGCATCACCGTCTCCATGGTGCAGTTGTCGATTTCGAACAGCCGGACGGAACCCACGGGACCATTCAATCTGCAAAGCGCACAAGTAGACGCCCCACTACCCTGACCACAATGCAACCGGATGGAATGTTCCTCTACGGCGTCGTCAACGCCAGCCCCGACTCGCTGAACACCGACTCGATCGCCACCACCGCCGACCAGGCATTGGCTCGTGCGACGCAGTTGTTGGCGGAGGGGGCCGACGGCATCGACCTTGGCGGGCAGGGCAGCACCGACATCGCCGAGGTCGTCCCGTGGACCGCCGAATGGGACCGTTTGAAGGACATCGTGCCGGCGCTGGCAGCGCTGGGAGTGCCCGTCAGTGTCGACACGTGGCGCCCCGAGGTCGCTCGCCTGGCGTTGCAGCACGGTGTCACCGTCATCAACGCTGCGGATGGTATGCAGAGCGACGGGATGTGGCAGGTCGCCGCCGACTTTGACGTGCCGATCATCGTCCCGTTCCTCAGCGGGCCGAACCCGAGGGCGATGGAGATGGTTCGTCGCGACCCGGTGGAAACGATTATCGAGTTCTTCGACGCCCGTCTCCGCGACGCCGACCGCTACGGCCTGCGCCAACGGTGCGTACTCGACCCAGGCACCGGTTTCGCTCCCAGCAACTGGCCGTGGGAGGAGCGTTACCTCTACCAGAAGCAGGTGTACAGCAACCTCGACGCGATGCGCGTGTTCGGACTGCCGCTGTACATCGCGCTGCCGTGGAAGGAGACCGCGCAGCACGACGAACTGCTGGAGATCGTCATCCGCAATCGTCCCGAGTTCGGCCGCGTGCACTACCCCGCCAAGGTGCGCTCGTTCGAGCGCCGGCTGCTCAGCTGAGCACCGTTCTCAGAGGTTGAGTGGCCCGCGTGGGTAGATATCGCTGGGCGGCAACGTGGCCTCCCAGTCGGCCGGGCACAGCTGCGGGGCCACTTCGCTGAGCGGCGCGAGCACGAAGCGACGCTCGAAGATACGCGGGTGCGGCAACGTGAGGTGCTCGCTGGTGATGCGCACATCGTCGTAGAACAACACATCGACATCAAGTGTGCGCGGGCCCCAGTGCACGATTCGCTGACGCAATGCGTTGGCCTCGATGCGCTGGCAGCGGCGGATGAGCGCGTAGGGGTCGATCGGCGTCTCGATCTGCACGACCATGTTCAGATACGCGCCCTGATCCTCGGGGCCTCCCACCGGGGCGGTCTCGAACACCTGTGACATGCTCACCACGTTGCCGAGTTCGCGAACAGCGAACCGCAAGTAGCGCTCGCGGTCGCCCAGGTTGCTACCGAGGGCGATGTAGGCGGTGTGCGACACCAGCGGCGGCGCGGCGGCTTCGGCGCGGGTGCGGGTGATGATCACCGCCGTGCTCTCCACAGCCTCGGGCACCGGCGGACGCAGCTTGGTGACCTTGACCTCGACCTCATCGACGAGGTCGAACTCCAGCACGACATCGGCGACCTTCGCAGCCAGACGTTCGAGCAGGATGTCCTTGCTCTCGCGGGCCATCTCGGTGATGCGCTCGCACACCAGGCCGTAGTGCACGGTGGCGTTGAGTTCGTCGCTGCGGCCGGCCTCGTGCAGGTCGACGCCGATCGAGAGGTCGATACGGATCGGCTGCGCGATTTCGCGTTCGTGCGGCAGTGCGCCAATCACCGTCATGACGCGCAGGTCATCGATCAAGATGCGGTCCACACGGACCTCCCTTCGAGTGCGAGAAACGCTATCCAGAAACGCACGAGGCCCCTCCCGAAGGAAGGGCCTGCGTGTCCAAGGGTGGAGGTGAGGGGAATTGAACCCCTGGCCTCAACAGTGCGATTGTTGCGCTCTGCCAACTGAGCTACACCCCCGTTGGAAGCCCGAAGTGTAGCGGGATCAGGCGGCGTTGAACCAGGTGTGGTCGCTGTACGACCGGTCCATCTCGTAGTTGCGGATCTGCACAAGCTTGTAGCAGTACCCGCAGAGCGAGATGAACGACAGGGCGAAGATGTACACCAGTCCGCTGGAGTGGGTGGTGGCAGCGAGGAAGCCGCTGATGCCCACCGTGAGGACGAGCATGAACACCACGTTCGCGCGGCGTCGGCGGGTGACCTCACGCTGGCTCACCTTGTGCAGATGCGCCGTACGATGCGAGCGAGTGCTGTCGTCGTTGCGCGTACCACGCAGCGAGCCTTCGTGCATGTCCTGGCGGGCCTGCTGCTCGTTGGGCGAGCGGCGAACCTGGCCGCTCATCTGCCGCTGCTGAGGCGCCTGCGTGAGCGGACGGCCCATACCGCGCATCGGCACCATCGTGCGGGTGGGCACGGCGCGCTGCAGGGTGGAGAGTTGACGACGGAAGTCGGAGACCGACGAGTTCGGCCGGTTCTCGACGCGTGAGCGGAGCAGCGGCGGAATGATGACAGCAGCCCAGACGGCGGCAACGGCGAGCAGTACCACAGGTTGCATCAGATGCCTCCTGCGATCAGAGCCGGAATGTCGATGTTCAAGTTGTTCACGTTCGATCTCCTGATGCCATATTGCCCCGGGGCCCAGATGAACTGGGAGGGAACTGTGGGCATCTGTTTCATTACGGTTCTACTACATTCGTAACGACTGTCGCAATGTTAGCGGGTCGGCGGTACGTACCCGACCTGCCCCCGGTTTTCTCCCAGAGGGCGATTTCGCCGATCACCATGCCCTTGTCGGCCGACTTGCACATGTCGTAGATGGTGAGGGCGGCCACCGAGCAGGCATGCAGGGCCTCCATCTCAACGCCGGTGCGATCGACGGTGTCGACCTGCACCTCGATCTCGATGAAGTCGTCGGCGACCTCGAAGTTGACGTGCACGGCACCGATGAGGAGCGGGTGACACAACGGAATCGCGTCACTGGTGCGTTTCGCCGCCATGATCGCGGCGACTCGGGCCACGGCCAGCACATCGCCCTTCTTGACCTCACGGTTCATCACGGCCGTCGTGGTCTCCGGCTTCATGAACACCTTGCCGCGAGCGACCGCCCGGCGATGCGTGGGTTCTTTGGGGGTCACGTCGACCATCCGGGCCCGACCCGCGGGGTCGAGGTGGGTAAAGGTCACGTCACTCATCCGTCACGGAACTGTAGTCGCGCAGATGAACGGACGACATCACCCGTTGCGCACCGGCCCCGTGTCCACCACCTCGAAGGCAGTCCCAGGGATGCCCTTCAGTTGGTTCAACTCGCTGTCGTTCCAGTAGGGGCTCGGCGCGCCTTGGAAGAACCAGTTGCTGCCGTTGTCGGCGACGATGAACCCGAAGTTCTGCATGGTGACGGCCAGCACCCGCGCCTGACCCGTGAGACTGGAGACGTCGTACGCAGCCGACAGGCGCAGTCGAAGTCCCATCGGCGGTGCGTCCGCGCTCGTCGTGGATGATGCCATGTGGGTGGCTGGCAGGATGAACCCGGCCTGCGTCACGTCGAATGTCACCCGGATGGCGTGGTCGACGTGGCCGCTTGCGACCTCCTCGTAGCGCACCAGGCCGGGTGTGATCGGCAGGCCAGCGGCGTCTGCGCTCGTCCATCCCATCGGACGCAGCGCGTTGCTGTTCAGGTCGAACCGGGCGCCACTCTGTGCGACCCAGCCGTTCGTGGTGCGGCGTGCGCCGTACAACTCGAACAGGTCGCAGGTTCCCTGCCGCAGCACCAGCACGTGCCGGTCGCTGCCGGCTTCCACCGGCGCGTTCAGCGGGATCGGCATCGGGCCGGGGTCGCTCTCGTCGCCGTACGCGTCGTACGCGATCGGCACGAGCGGCTGGTTCTGGGGCACCACCACGTAGGGCAGCCCGTAGGTCTGGTTCTCGCCGAAGTCGGCGTGCAGGAAGTCGCCGCCGTGGGCCTGGATGAAGGCGATGGTCTGCGCGCTGCGGGCTCGCTGGGGCGCAGCGCGAATGTTCAGGTTCCACGCGTTGTCCGTGGGGAACACGCGGCACCCACCGATGCTCGGCCCGCGGCCGAGATCGAGGCGCACCGCGTACGCCGTGACGACGGCTGGCGCGTTCACCGTCTCGGCGCGCGCACCCGAGGCCAGCAGCACGCTGGCCACCACCGCCCCGACTGCGGCTCTCCGCTTCACACACTCAGCGTAGTCGTCCATGCGCCCCGCGTGAAGGGACGCGTCAGTGGTGGTCGCCGGTCGGGCGCGATTCGTGTCGCTTCTGACCGCCCAGACCCCGCGGGTGCGGAACCATGGGCGGCGGTTCCGTTGCCGTGGTCGCCTGGTCCGGGCTGGTTGTCGGTTGCTGAGCGTGAGGAGATTCGTGTCGGCTTGGTGGCCGGCTTGTCGTTCACTCGGATCGCCGGTGGGTTGGGCCTTCGGTGTCGACGGTGTCGCGTGAGGTGAACGCCAACGGTGGTCGTGTCGAGTATCGGGCCTACGCGGTGCATACCCGCGCGAGTCGGCAGGCCCGCCGGCCGAAGGAACCGAAGTTGGCGAACCCACGGTTGGTGTGTTTGGTGACGGCCTGGCTGATCGAGATGTGGTCGCCTGATGAGATTGCTGGCCGGTTGCGACGGGAGTTCCCGGATGATCCGATGATGCAGGTGAGTCACGAAACGATCTACCAGTCGCTGTTCGTTCAAGGTCGTGGTGAGCTGCGCCGTGAGCTGCACCGCTGTCTGCGTTCCGGGCGCGCTCAGCGCCGAGTCCGCCATGGCGGCGGCGGCACCAGCGGGCAGATCCCGGGGATGGTGATGATCTCGGAACGGCCTGCTGAGGCTGACGATCGGGCGGTGCCCGGGCATTGGGAGGGTGATCTGAACCTGGGTACCGGTAACCGTTCTGCAGTGGGCGCCCTGGTCGAGCGGTCGACGCGGTTCGTGCTGTTGTTGCACCTGGCGAACGGCAAGACCGCTCTCGATGTCAACACCGCCATGTCGACCGCGATCGCTACCTTGCCGGACGCGTTGATGCGATCGATCACCTGGGATCAGGGCAAGGAGTTGGCGGCTCACGCCAAGTTCAGCGTGGCCACTGGGGTGCCGGTCTACTTCTGTGATCCGCACTCGCCATGGCAGCGCGGGACCGACGAGAACACCAACGGGCTGCTGCGCCAGTACATGCCCAAGAGCACCAACCTCGCCGTTCACAGCGTCGAGGAGTTGGCCCGCATCGCTGACAGTCTCAACAACCGACCGCGCAAGACCCTCGGCTACATGACACCATCGGAGAAACTCGCCGAGCTCGTTGCGCTCACCGCTTGAATCCGCCCGGCACTAGTGTGTATGGTGTGCGCATGGCGCGGGTGAACATCACCATCCCGGACGAGCTGGTCGACGAGGCTCGGAAGCAGGGGCTCAACGTGTCGCGGCTGGCCAGTGGCGCCGTGGCGTTCGAGCTCGACCGCTTGCGCAAGATCGCGATGCTCGACGTGTACCTGGCCGAAATGGAGGCCGAGTTGGGGCCGATCCGAGCCGAGGAGCGGGCCGAGGCCAAGGAGTGGGTAGATCGCCTGCTCAAGGGTGCCCCCGCCGAGAAGCAGGCCAGCGCGTGACGCTCGTGCTCGATTCGGGTGGTGTGTCGGCGCTCGTTCGGCAGCGGGCCCGGCTGGCCGAACTGCGGCACATCGGCGCATGGCCGCCGCAGGTGCCAGCTGTCGTGCTCGCTGAATCACTCACCGGGGACCACCGGCACGACTTCCACGCGAACCAACTTCTCCGCATGTGCCAGGTACACGACGTCGACGAGTCGCTGGCCCGCGAGGCCGCCGCGTTGCGCACTGCAACCAACCGAGCGGGGTCGATCTCCGCAGTCGATGCGATCGTGGTCGCCTTCGCCGCTCGGCAGTCCGCCCCGGTCGTGCTCACCACCGACCCCGACGATCTCGGTGCCCTGGCGGCGCAGGCATTGCAGCACATCACGATCACCGGCACCTGACGATTCCATTGGCGTGTCACGCGCGCACGCCGGCGGTGACGTCACAGAGTTGAATGAGCAAGATCGACGACAATCCTCCCACCCTCACCGAGCAGTTGTGGCGTGAACACGCAGCCGAACTGTTGCGGTTCGCCACGGTGCTGGTGGGGCCGAGCGACGCCCACGACCTCGTGGTCGAGGCAGTGCTGAAGGCCAGCGACTCCCTCTCGCTCGGCGACGTGCGTAACCGGCGGGCATACCTGTTCCGTGCGGTCAGCAACCGGGCGCACGATCTGCGCCGGTCGCGTGAACGGCGGTGGGTACGCGACCTCGCCGCGATCGGACCGCTCGCGGGCGCACCGCCCGACTCCCTCATCGACGTACGTCGCGCCGTAGCGAACCTCAGCCTCTCGCAACGCGCCGTCGTCTACTTGGTCTACTGGGAAGACCTCACCGAACGCGACACGGCTGCACTGCTACGGGTCTCCCCCGGCACCGTCCGCCGCCACCTGTTCCGCGCCCGCACCCAACTCCGAAAGGCACTCCGATGAACGACCATCTCGATCGCACCGTGCGCACCGTCCTCGCCGACATCGTCGCCACCACGCCCACCGCCGAACCGCAGCCGATCCACCTGGTGCCGCTGGACCACGACGTACGCGGTCGCCGTCCGGTGTTCGCCATCGCCGCCGCGCTGGTGGTCGTCGCCGCGATCGCCGCCGGGCTGTACGTGTTCTCCCGGCAGGACGGCGATGGCACCGCGGCCACGTCACCCTCGCGGCTCGACGGTCTGCTGTATCCCGCCGCCATGTCGGTCACCCAGCTGCTGTTCGCCCCCGCAGCACCGGACAGTCGGCTCGGCATCTCGGTGGTGAGCCCGTCGCACCATCTCTTCACCATCAGCGTGATGGCGAACTTCTGGGGCACGCTGCCGGCGGACTACAACCAGCGGACCGTCAACGGCGCGGTGTTCGGCGCCGGCCCGACGATGGGCACCATGTCATACACGGCGCTGACCAGTTGCGCCATGGTGACGATCATCGACCACTCACCGAACGCCGCCCAGTGGTCGACCGAGGCGACCAGCCTGGTGAACGGCACCAGCATCGAGGCCGGCGGCGGCTCGCTGCACCTGCCCCCCGGATGGACGTCGCTCAGTGGTGACTGGATGGCCAACTCCTACTCGGCCGACTTCACCACGCCGTCAGGCAGCAAGGCGATACTGTTCCAGATGGAGCCGTCACTCGGCGCGCTCCTCTCACAGATGTCGCTGATGAGCGCCACACCGACGACCTTCGCCGGACGACCCGCCTGGTTGCTCGAGCGAAGCGACAACAGTTGGCGGTTCCTCGGTTGGGAGCGAGTGGAAGGTGGCGCCGCGCTGCTCGGTGTCGACGGCGCCACGGCGGAGGACCTGAAGAACCTGGCGTCGCAACTGTCCGCAGGACACGCTGCCGAGTGGTCACACGCCGAGGGCGAGTCGGGCACCGAAGTCACCACGGCCGCAACGGCGGCACCCACCGAGGGCACCGCGGCGTGCGGAGGGTTCCACTTCGGCGTCGTCCCCTTCGGCGCCGGCTGACCCACCTCTCGAGTGGGTGGTGACACCCCGGGTGCTGCGTGGCACTCGGGTGCGCACCTGGCACTCGCACCGGCGGGCTGGCACTCGCACCGGCGGGCTGTTAGCCGCCGATTTGGCTCATGGTTCTGCGTGGCTTGACGAACGTCACCTGGTTGATTTGGTGGCCGGCCCACTTCAGGCCGACGGCACGCTGGATCTCGGCGGCCAGGGCGTCGTCATCGGCGCCGTCGCGCAGCATGCGCAACAGGTCGAACTCGGTGGTGGCGAACAGGCACGTGCGGAACTGGCCCTCGGCAGTGAGGCGCACACGGTCGCAGTCGGCGCAGAACGGCTTGGTGACGGTAGGGATCACGCCGACCGTGCCGCGACCGTCGAGATAGCGCCAGCGGTCGGCCGGCGCCGCGCCTCTGGCGGGCATCAGCTCGATCGGGAAGACCTCGTGGATTGCGGCGACGATCTCGTCCTGGCCGACCACCTTGCCACTGAGCCAGTGGCCGCCCGCGTCGAGCGGCATGAACTCGATGAAAC
This sequence comes from Actinomycetota bacterium, assembly GCA_009702045.1. Classification (GTDB taxonomy): domain Bacteria; phylum Actinomycetota; class Acidimicrobiia; order Acidimicrobiales; family Ilumatobacteraceae; genus UBA668. The sequence continues at coordinate 58,302 of WLIV01000014.1, forward strand.
GCATCTCGACGTCGTTGTCGCGGCCGTAGCGGGCGAGGTCGACGATCTCGTCGTCGTTGACCCCACGCTCGACGACGGCGTTGATCTTCACCGGACCGAAGCCAGCCTCTTTCGCCGCCTCGATACCGTCGAGCACTCGATCGAGCTCGTCTCGGCGGGTCATCTGCAGGAACCGCGCACGCTGCAGCGTGTCGAGGCTGATGTTCACGCGGTCGATGCCGGCCTCGCGCAGCTCGTGCGCCATGTGGCGGAACATCGAACCATTGGTAGTGATCGACAGGTCGGGCTTCTTACCGGCGAAGGGCGACGCCGACGATGCGGGCACCCGCAGCGCCGCCAGCTTGCGCACCAGCACGGGCAGGTGGGCGCGCACCGTGGGCTCGCCGCCGGTGAGGCGCAGACCGTCGACCTCGAAACCCTCGACGAAGATGCGCGCCAGGCGCTCGATCTCCTCGAACGTCAGCACCTCGCTACGCGGCAGCCACTGCATCCCTTCTTCGGGCATGCAGTACGTGCAGCGGAAATTGCAGCGATCGGTGATGCTGATTCGGAGGTCGCGGATGGTGCGGCCGAACGGGTCGATCAGATCCATCCGCTCAACCTAGCGAGAGAAGGATCGTGGCGACGTCGCCGCCGGGAGCGATGCCGTCGCCATCCGGTACGACCGCGATCGCGTTGGCCAGCGATGAAGCGGCGAGTTGATGGCTGCCCTGCGCGCCAATCGAGCGGATATGCACCCGCCCATCGGGGCCGAACTCGGCGAACACACGCGCATAGTGGATCTTGTCGTCGGGGCGGCGACGCAGGCCATCGGTGGCGACGGCGAGCACGGTGGGGCGGTCGATGACCGCGTGGCCCATCATCTGCCGCAGTGCGGGGCGGGCCATCAGTTCGAAGCTGACGAGCGAGCTGACCGGGTTGCCCGGTAGCCCGAAGATCGGCACCTGGCGCGTACCGAGCAGGCCGAAGGCAAACGGCTTGGCCGGTTTGATCGCGATCTGCATCCAGCGCATGTCGGCGATGCGCGACAACACGGCCTTCACCACGTCGTAGTCGCCCATGCTGACGCCACCGCTGGTGACCACGGCGTCGCAGGTTTCCGCAGCGTCGCGCAGCACCTGTTCCAGCGCGGCTTCGTCGTCGCGCACGATGCCCAGGTCGACGACTTCGCACCCCGCATCCACCAGCGCGGCGAACAACATCGTGCGGTTGCTCTCGCGGATCTGGCCGGGCTGCAGCGCGGAGCCGTCGTCGATCAATTCGTCGCCGGTAGACAGCACTGCGACTCGAGCACGCGGGTGCACGACCACATCGCGCACGTTGATGCTGGCGAGCACACCAAGGACCGCAGGTGTGATGACCGTGCCCGGTTCGAAGAGTGTGGTGCCGGCATGCACATCGCTACCGATACCGCGCAGCGCAGATCCGACCTCGACCGACCGGTTGATGCGCACCACTGCCCCGCCGTCGATGCGCTCGGTGTCCTCCACCATCACGACCGCATCCGCGCCAGCGGGCACGGGGGCGCCAGTCATGATCCGGATTGCTTCGCCCAGCTGCAATACATGGTCGGTGTAGGCCCCGGCAGCCACCTCGCCCACGACCGGCAGTTGGACCGGCACCCCTACCAGCGACGCAGCCCGCACGGCGTACCCATCGACGGCACTGTTCACGAACGGCGGCACGGACTCGGTGGCCACCACCGACGACGCAAGCACGCATCCGACGGCCTGGCGCACCGGCATGGCGACGGGCGCGGCCGCAGGGCAACGCGACAACACGTGATGGCGGGCCTCGGAGATGTCGAGCACGCCGCAACGGTACCGTGGCCTGGATGACGTCGTACGCCCCGTTCCAGGCCGCCCATGAGTCCACCGGCCACATCGTGCGCTGGGCCACATGGGACGGCGATCACGAGGAGATCACCACGGTCCTGTGGGAGAACGAGGGTTTCACGGTCAGCGGAGTCGTCGGCCGCGAACAGGTCCAGTACGTGCTGCGCCTGTCTGCCAGCTGGCAGGTGCGCCAGTTCATCCTGTTTCGCGACATGGAGGAACCCGACCTGTGGTTGGCGACGGACGGCGGCGGCCGCTGGGGCGAGATGAACGGCGCGCACCGCACCGAACTCGACGGGTGTTACGACATCGATCTGGCGTGCACACCGTTCACGAACACGTTGCCGATCCGCCGTCTGCCGCTGTTGGAGGGCCACACCGCGGAACTGCCGGTGGTGACGGTCAACGTGGAGACGTTGGAGGTGCGGTCGGTCGTGATGCGCTACACGCGGATCGGATCGCGCACCTGGCGCTCCGAGAACACCGACACCGGGGCCACCGCCGAGTTCGAGGTTGATGAGCACGGCGTGGTGGTGGACTACCCGGACGAATTCCGCCGAGTGTCGTAGAGCGCGCGCAACTCCAGCGCGTCGGGCAGGCGACGCATCGGCTCGCGCAGCGTCACCAGGTTCATGTCCGCCATGTGGGCGCGTAGCCACTCCGACACCTCGGTGGGGTGCGTCGTCGCCAGGACACGCAACACCCACCCGAGCACCTTGCGGATGAAGAACTCACGCTCGGGCAACAGACGCTCGGCGTAGGCAAAGAAGCGATCAAGTTCGCGGCCGTGCGCCAGCAAGGCGCCCAGTGCCAGCACACCTGAACGGCGGATCCAGAAGTCGTCGTCCGCAACCCAGCGGTCGAGCACGGGAAGCACGTCGCCGGGTTCACGAACTGCCAGCGCGGCCACCACCCAACCGGCCAGCGGATCCACAAGTGCCCACGTGTGACACTCACGCAGGTGCGCCTCGATCCATGGCAGATCGGCTGCGGTGACCAGCTTCGGCGAGCCATGCAGCAACTCGACCGCGGCCGATCGCAGCTCGTGGACCGGTTGCTCCCACAACTCGTCGGCGAGCGCAAACAGATCGTCGTGCGTGAAGCCCGAGCGCAGCACCGTCTTCACTTCGCGACGTACATCGGGCACCCGCACCCCGAGGTGCTGCAAGTCGCTCTTCAGGTAGGCCTTTTCACCCGCTGACCGCTCCGGCGTCCCCAGCTCGACGAGCCGGGCGCGCAGCGAGTCGGCCGTGTTCACAACCGTGCCTGCAACCATTCCCGAAACTGGGTGCCGATGCGCTGATCGTCCAGCGCGAGCTCGACCACCGCAGTGAGCCAGCCGAACGGATTGCCAGTGTCGTATCGACGGATATCGCTGAGCACGCCGTGAAACGGACCGGCTTCAGCCTGCATGCGCAATGCGTCGGTGAGTTGGATCTCGCCGCCGGCACCCGGCAGCACCTGGTCGATGCAGTCGAACACATCCGGCGTGAGTACGTAACGGCCGATGATGATCAGCTCGCTGGGCGCTTCGGCGACCGCCGGCTTCTCGACCATCGTGCCGATGCGGATGACACCGTCCGACGACAGTTCGCCAACGGGATCGATCACGCCGTACGCGCTGACCTCGTGGCGGGCCACCCGCTTGAGTCCGACGACGCTGCCCCCGGTAGAGACGCAGACATCGGCCATCTGCGCCAGCAAGCTGCTGTCGCCCATGATCTCGTCGGGCAGCAAGACGGCGAACGGTTCGTTGCCAACCGCCTCACGGGCGCACCCGACAGCGTGACCGAGGCCGAGAGCGACATCCTGATACGCGAAGCTGATGCGCACATCGCGCCCGATGGCCTCGAGGCGGTCGGCGACCTGGTCGCGACCTGTCGCCCGCAATTTGGCAACGACCTCGGGGGCCTCGGCGAAGTACGCCTCGATCGCTGGTTTGGCATGGCTGGTGACCAACACGATGTGGTCGATTCCGGCCCCGACGCACTCATCGACGATCAGCTGCAGCGCCGGCGTGTCGACGATCGGCAACAGTTCCTTCGGAACCGCTTTCGTCGCCGGAAGGAATCGAGTGCCCATTCCCGCCGCTGGGATGACTGCCGTATGTACCCGCATTGAAAGAATGGTACGGGCAGCTAGCCTTAGCACTCGCTTTGTTCGACTGCTAACCGGAGCACTGGGATGCCGACCTACGTCTACAAGTTCACCGACACCGGCGAGACCATCGAGGTGCAGCAGGCGTTTTCCGACGACGCGCTCACCGAAGCGATGCACCCCACCAAGGGCGAGTTGATGCAGGTGAAGAAGGTGTTCTTGCCCGTCGGCGTCACCTTCAAGGGTGGCGGTTTCTACAAGACCGACAGCCGCGGAGGCAGCAGCAGCAGCACGCCGGCTTCCAGTTCTGGTAGTTCGACGACGAGCTCCGAGTCGTCCGGTTCGTCCAGTTCTTCGAGTACCGCCAGCACCCCGAGTTCGGCTCCGGCAACACCGAGTCCCAGCTCAAACAGCTGAGTTGCATCCTGCCGCTGCACCGATATGGTGCGCGGTACGGCTTCCCCCGAACTGTTCGTTCTCGTTCCGGGAGGCCTTGTGTACGTCATTCCCCGTGTCCGGCTGCTGCTTGCCCGTCGGCCGTGGCTGTACTGGTCGTTCGTTGCCCTGTGCGCAATTGTCGTCTGGTCGGGTGTTCGCAGCGCCACCGCAGCGGCACTCGCGCAGCAACACCACTGGGGCGAGTCGCGCCCCGTGTTGGTGGTTGCGGCCGCAATCCCAGCCGGTCAACCGATTCGGGCATCACCGCGCCAGTACCCGCTCGCGATGGTGCCGCCAAGTGCAGTCACCTCGCTGCCTTCACCGGCCACCGCTGCGCAAGATCTCGCTCCGGGCGAGATCGTCGTGGCAACGGATGTGGTCGGGCCGCACTCGCTGCCCCGAGGGTGGGTGGTGTTCGGCGTCCCCGGCACTGATCGGCCGACGTTGGTGGTCGGCGACCACGTTGCACTCTTCGGCGAAGGCACCCGCTGGTGCGACGGTCAGGTGACAGGTGTCGCCGAACGGGCCGTCGATGTGGCGGTGCCCTCGACGTGCGCAGACTCCGTCAGCGCACGGGTCGCGGCGGGCTCGGTGGTGTTGGCGCGAGCCTGAGCCGTGCGCTCAGACCGGGCGCTCGGTGCGGCCGTCGGCGTGCTGTGCGAAGCGACCGACGTCGCGGCCGTGCACAGGGTCGGGGCTGGGCCACGGCCAACCCCCGAAACCGGTGCGGCGATAATCGGCGAACGCCTGCTGGATCTCGGCCTCGGTGTTCATCACGAACGGTCCGTATTGCGCCACGGGTTCGTTGATCGGTCGACCCTGCAACATCAGGATCTCGGCACCGAACTCGCCGGCAGCCAACGGGGCCACCTGGGCTGCATCCACCACGACACCGGTGTTCATCTCGGCCACTTCGCCGCCGACAGCCACCGAACCCTCGAACACGTACAAGAGGCGCACCGCATCATCATGCGCGGCCGCGGGCAGTTCGATCGTGGCCCCGGGTTGTAGCACCACATGCCAGATCGCCACACCCGACTCGGCCTTCGACGCATACGACGCAGGCGGCGGGCTGGGCGGAACGAAACCCTCGTACTGCCCGGCGATCACGGTGACGGTGGTGTCGCGACCCGCAGCATCGGTGTGAACCGCGCTGGGGATGTTCTCGGCCCACAGCATCGTGAAGTGCGGGTCGACCATCTTGTCGGCGGCTGGCAAGTTCATCCAGATCTGGAACAGCTCGACGGTGTTCGGCCCGTGCTGGTCGATCAGCGGAAACATCTCGCAGTGCACCACACCGCTGCCAGCGGTCATCCACTGCACATCGCCGCGGCCGAAGCGCGCCGCTGCGCCGAGCGAGTCGCTGTGGTCGATGTACCCCTTGCGGGCGAACGTCACCGTTTCGAAGCCACGGTGCGGATGCTCGGGGAAACCGGGCACGGTGCTGCCGTGGTACATCCGCCAGCCGTCACGCGGCTCGAAGTCGTTGCCGAGAGTGCGGCCGGCGAGTGATGCCTTGGGGGCGAAGCGCTCATCGCCCTCTGGGTAGAGGTCGAGGTGATGCACACAGAACAGGAACGGGGACGCCGTGGGCCACTGGAACCCGAGCGGCACCGTCTGGAGAACGAGGGATGACCGGATCACCGGGTCAGCGTACGCCGGTTGCCATCAAGGTGAACACGAGCACACCGAGAGCGATTCGGTACACGATGAACGGAGCGAAGGTGCGCGTGCGCACGAGCCGCAGCGTGCCCCACACCGCAACCCACCCGGCCATACCCGACGCGACGATACCGACGATCATCGGCGTGCCGAGACCCGTGGGCACACCGTCCTTCACGAGCTTGGCCATCTTGAACACGACCGCTCCGGCCGTCACCGGGATCGCCATCAGGAAACTGGCGCGCGCCGCCGAGTCGCGGTCGAAGCCGAGAAATCGAGCGGCGGTCATGGTGATGCCACTGCGCGAAGTGCCGGGATTGAGGGCCAGGATCTGCGCTGCGCCCACCTTCATCGCGTCGCCCTTCTCGAAGCTGGCCAGCGCCCGCTGACCCGCACGCCGATCGGCCCACGCAAGTACGACGGCGAAGAGAATCATCGACCCGGCAATCAATCCGGGGGTGCCGAGGTGCTGGTCAATCGTGCCCTCGGCAACGGCGCCGACGGCACCTGCGGGCAGTGCCGACAGCACCAGCAGCCACGCCAGACGACCTTCGGCGTCAACCGGCTTCTCGCGCTTGACGACCAGACGCACGCCCTTGGTGACATACACCACGAGGTCTTTCCAGAAGTAGCCGACGACGGCGATGAGCGTGCCCAAGTGCATCGCAACGTCGAACGCCTTCTCGATCGGCTTGCTGTCGAAGTCGTGCCAGTTGAACAACCACGGCACCAGCAGCAGGTGGCCGCTGGAGGAGATGGGTAGGAACTCTGACAACCCCTGCACGAGGCCGAGCACGATGGCGTGGAGAATGGGCACCGTGCAGTTCTACTCGCTGGCAGTGCTTGGCACCACGCGAGACCGCCACGGCCGATGCTCATCCCAATGGTGGCCGACCACCCGCCCCTGTCGCAGCGAACGGAGGAAGTCGGTCGGGCCGTCGAAGTCGGGCATCTCCACGTACGCGCTTCCAAGTGCCAGCGGAACATGCGCGTCGCTGCCAGCACCTGCGGCAAGGTCGAACTGTGCAGCGAAGTCCGCAGCCCGGTCGTTGAGATGGCGCAACGACGTTTTGGCGTTGAACACTTCCATCGCATCCAGCAACCCCGCCTCAGCCAGTTCCAACAGCGCGGGCTCAGCGAGATTGCGGCGCATGGGATCGAACGGATGCGGCACGTAGACGACACCGCCCTGCGCTCTGATGGCCAGAGCAGCTTCGCGTGGCGACGTGCCGAACGGAATGCGTTCGGACAGGAACAACCCGATGATCTCCCCCGCGTGCGTGCGCAACTCCTCGCCGACGATGACCCGACACGGGAGTTGACGTGCCAGTTCCACTGCGCCGCCAATGGCGTTGTGGTCAGTGATACAGAGCACGTCGAGCCCCGCCTCCACGACCGCGTCGTGCACTTCGTCGGGCGTCGTCGTACTGTCGCCACTCCACATCGTGTGGCTGTGGAGGTCGACACGCACCCACCCAGCGGGCAATGAATCGGCGAGGTGCGGGTGTCGGGTGATCGCCGATGCGTGCGGTTGGGTCACGGGTCGTCACGGTACATGGCAGGATCGCCGAGCGCGGTGAGCGTTGCTCACGCACCAGACATGGTGATGTCGCGGATGACCAGGCTGACGCCCGATGCACGCATCGGCAGCCAGTCGATGTCGCCACCGACCTCCACCACGTCGAGCAACATGCGCTGCAGCGTGGACGCGATGGTGAACTCGCGGATGGGGGCGCCGAGCGTGCCATTGGTGATGATGAGACCCGAGGCACCGGCCGAGAAGTCGCCGCTGATCGGGTTCACTCCGCTGTGCAGACCTTGCACCGATTGGATGAGCACACCGTCGTCGACATCAGCGATCAGGGCCGCCTGATCTCGGGTACCGGGCTGCAACTGCAGCGCCAGACAGCCAACGCCCGGTGTGCCCTTGAAGCCACCGCGAACGGCGTTCCCCGTGCTGACTGCACCGACGCGACGGGCGCTGTAGCTGTTGTGCACGAACTGCTGCAGCACGCCTTCCTGGATCAGCGAGTTGCGGCGCGCAGCCAGCCCCTCGCCATCGAGATCGGTCGCCGTGTAGGCCAGCGGGTTGGTCGGGTCGTCCATGAGCGTGAGGATCGGGTTGGCAACCTGATCGCCGAGACGATCCTTGAACAAACTGCGTCCCTTGGCAACGGCCTCGCCGTCCAGCGTGCTGGAGATGATGCCGAGGAACATCGCCGTGACATACGGGTCGAGCACCACGGTGACGCGCTTACTGGAGGGCTTCGTGGCCCCCAGTAGGCGGGTAGCACGGTCGGCCGCCTCGCGTGCGGCCTTGCCCAGGTCGAACAGATCGGGCGAACGGCCGACGCTGAATCCGAACCCAGTCTGCGTCTCGTCGCCGTCGTCGGCCAGAGTGCCAACGGACACGAAACAGCCGTTCTCGCGGCCGTTGCGACGGATTCCCGTGGTGGTGGCCACCGCCATCTCGGCAGCGACATCCGCGTAGTTCGAGTCGTCGACACGAACACGCGAGTCGGTGGCCAGCGTGAGCCGTTCGAGCTCCTTGGCGATCTCGATCTTGCGATCGGTGTGATAGCCGGCCAGGGTCTCATTCCAGAGGTCTTGGTCGATCACCGCTACCCCATCGGGCTCGGCCAGGCCAGCCCACTCGTCGCGGGTGCCGAACTCGACATTGTCGCGAGCCTCTGCGAGGACATCGGCGATCGCCGACGGGTCGAGCGTGCCGGAGTAGGCGAAGCCGGTGCGGCCGTCGCGTATGACGCGGATGCCGATCCCTTCGCTCCGTGCGCTGACGAAGTGCTCTACCTGACCCTCATAGACCCGAATGTCGGTCTCCGAATCGCGGCTGACGAAGGCCTCGACCTGTTCGCCGGTTCTGGCCTGCGCCACGACGCGGTCGGCGATCTCCTGCAGCTGTTCCGAACTCATGCTGCCGTACCGCCGATCGTGAGGGACTTCACTCGCAACGTCGGCTGACCATCCCCGACCGGCACTCCCTGGCCATCCTTGCCACACGTTCCGGGGTTGCCCATTGCGAAGTCGTTGCCCAGCATGTCGATGTCGCGCAGCACGGCCGGACCGTTGCCGATGAGGTTTCCCTCGCGCAACGGCTCGGTGATCTGACCGTCCTCAATCAGGTAGGCCTCGGTCATGCCGAACACGAAGTCTCCCGAGGCCGTGTTCACGCTGCCACCGCCGAGCTTGGCGACGTACACGCCGCTCCCCGTGGCGCGAACAATGTCGTCCGGCTCAGTGGTGCCGTTCAGCACGTAGGTGTTCGTCATGCGCACCATCGGCAGGTGCTGGTAACTCTGACGGCGACCATTGCCGCTGCGCGGCCGACCTTCGTTGCGAGCTCGCAAGTAGTCCCACATGTAATCGGTGAGCACACCGTCCTGGATCAGCACGTTGTACTGGCTGGGATGACCTTCGTCGTCATAACCGAACGCGCCCCACTCGCCGGTCATCGTGCCGTCGTCGACCAGCGTCACCAGCGGTGAGGCCACCAGTTCGCCCTGCTTGCCGCGATAGACGCTGCCACCCTTGGCGACCAGGTCGGCCTCGAGCCCGTGACCGCACGCCTCATGGAACAGCACACCGCCGCTGCCCTGTTTGATCACCACTTGCATGGAGCCACTCGGCGCGGGACGGGCATTCAGCTTGGTGATCGCCATACGAGCCGCATCGCGGGCGAGTTCCTCCACGTTGACCTCGCGGAACAGCTCGAAGCCCTTGGTGAGCCCGGCCGACTGATACCCGGTCTGCATCCCGCTGTCCCCATCGGCGACCGCGGTGATACGTACGAGCGTGCGCACCTGCTCGTCGGTGACGAACACACCGTCGGTGTTGGCCACCAACATGTGCTTACGGCTGTCGCCGTAGGCCGCGCTGACCTGCACGATGGCCGCGCCAGCGCTACGGGCCGCATCGTCCATGCGCGCCATCAACGCCACCTTGTCGGCCTTGCGAACATTGTCGGGGAACTGCTCGATCGGGCTCACCGTGCGCACCGGGCTACGGGTGAGCGCCACGGTGCGGGCCCCCCCACCGCCCTGGCTGGCCGCAGCTGCTGCCGCCTCGGCGGCAGCAGCGAGGCCAGTCTCGGTGAGGTCGGCGGTGTGGGCGAAACCGGTCGTGTCGCCCTTGATCACGCGAATACCGGCGCCACGGTCGCGGCCGCTGGTGACCTGTTCGACGCGCCCGTCGTCGAAGGCCACCGAGGTGGAGCGCTTGTCCTCTGCGTACACCTCGGCGAAATCGGCGCCAGTGCGCACCGCCGCGGCCAATACTCGTTCCAACACGTCCTGGTCGATCACGCGGCGAAGCCTACCGATACGCTGCCGAACGTGAGTGCGGAGATCGGGCTACGTGGCCAAGCAACCCTGACCGTTGGCGACGCTGATACCGCAGTGGCGATGGGGTCGGGGTCGGTCCTGGTGTTGGCCACCCCGCGGGTGGTCGCGCTGTGTGAGCAGGCCACGTGCGCTGCGCTTGCCGGGCATCTGGACGAGGGGTCCACCACGGTGGGTATGCGCGTCCAGCTCGACCACCTGCAGCCCACACCCGTCGGCGGCACCGTCACCGCCGAGGCAGTGCTCGAAAAGATCGAGGGAAGACGGCTCACGTTCACGGTGTCGGCATCCGATACCAAAGGGCTGGTGGCTGCAGGAAAGGTCACCCGCGTAATGGTGGAGGTCGAACGATTCATGGAAAAGACCAGATGAACCGCACCGCTCGAGTGCTCGTGGCGACGATCGCCGTGGCCGGCGCGTTCACCCTCTCCGGTTGCAAGGCCGTCGAGAAGGGGATCAAGGCGATCTCGCCCACCACCAGCACGGTCGCGGGTCAAACCGCTCCCGCGGGCGGTGGCGACCCGAACGCGAATGCCGTTTCATGCACGACTGAACGCCAGATGTTTCAACTCGCGGTGGACTCGTACACCATGCTGGAAAGCAAGCCGCCCGCGAGCGAGGCCGCAATGGTGCCCGACTATCTGGTGGCCGAATCCAAGTTGATGGATCTCACCGCCGACGGCATGGTTGTCGCTGCCCCCAACAGCGGCTGCTGACCTCACCACCATTGTCGGCGATGAAACGGGGTCTCAGCCCGCCTGAACGCCGAAGCTGGAGCGCCGACCGAGATAGAGGGTCCGGAGATCGGCGACGACCTTGGGAAGGTTGTCACGGAGCTGGGTATCCGTGACCCGCTCGACGACACCGCCGGCAAGACGCACTTGGCGGTCACGGTCCTTGTCGTAGTCCGCAGCGGCGGTGGGGTCGTGCCATGTGTGATGGTCCACCTCGACGTAGAAGCCAAGAGCAGGCACACCTAAATCGGGATGCACCACTGAGCCATCGAGCAGGCCGACCGATGGATGACGTACGAAATCCACCATGCCCGCAGCATGGAGGGCCGCGAGTAGGCGAACCTCGTCGTGGGAGTCGGCCGGCTCACCGCTAGCAGAACGCCCTGTGAGTACACGCAACGCGCGAGCGCTCCCCGGTCGGCCGCGGGCTGCGAGTTGCAGGGCAACCTGGACCAAGGATTCGAATGCGCACAATCCGTCGTGCAGCATCTGCTCGCCGATCGACGTGAGCGTGAGGTCGCTGACGTGCTTGGCGAGATCGAAGAAGGCGCGTTCGGGGGTGGTGTGGCGGATGCCGTCCGAGCGGACCGCGATGTGCTCCGGCGGGAGGTGCCTGGTGCGGTGGATCACCACACGGCGCCCGACGGGCTTGGTCAACCGGTCGGTCGTCGCATGGATCGCAGCACTGCCGCACTTGCGAAGTCCAAGCAGTGTGCCAGCGGTGTAGCACGAGAGCACCAGCGATGCGTCCGCAGCGCAGACGGCGGCGCACCGTGCCCGAAAGTCGAGCGGTGTCGACGTGAGGCGGTAGACGCCTTCGAACGGGGACTCGAGCACACCGATCAAGAGCAGGTGACGTCGCTCCTCGTCCGAAATGCCGAGGTCCTTGAGGTCGCTGGAGCCGATGATGCCGTGGTGGTCGTGGAACCAGCCGGCCAGATGAGCGTCGAATGCGGGCATGAAACCCCCCGGAGGTGGAGAAGAACAGACCGGGGGAAGACGATTCGGAACCTATCGCCGCGCTGTCGTGTGCACACCCGCAGCAATGTCGGCGTTCAGACGTGACAGCACCCCGTCTGAACGCCGAAGTTGGAGCGCCGGGCCAATGTTGACGGTGAGATGGGGCGCTACCCCACCTCACCGCCGACTTGATGGGTGGGCAGGGTGGGGTCGGTGGGGCGGTTGCCGATCTGCAGGACACCGATCGCGGCGATCATGCACGCGACGCCGGCGATGACGAACGACAGTTGGTAGCTGCCGGTGCGATCGTGCAGCCAGCCGGCGCCCCACGCCGCGAGCGCTCCGCCCACCTGGTGGCCGGCGAACACCCAGCCGTACACCAGCGGACCGCGTTCGCGGCCGAAGTGTTGGAGGCACAGGGCGATGGTCGGCGGAACGGTGGCCACCCAGTCGAGGCCATAGAACACCATGAAGCCGAACAGCCCGCCGCCACCGTGTGCCAACGCAGGGTCGAGCACAAACAGGCTGAGCCCGCGCAGCAGGTAGTACGCCATCAGCAACTTGCGGGCGTCGATGCGATCGGTGAAGTAGCCGCTGGCGATCGTGCCGATGATGTCGAACACGCCGACCATCGCCAAGTACCGACCGGCGGTGGACTCCGTGAGGCCGTGCTCGTGTGCGGCGCTGATGAAGTGCGTCTGCACGAGACCGGTGGTGCTGAGACCACACACGGCGAAGCTGCCCCACAGCAGCCAGAACGTGCCGCTGCGCCAGGCCTCGCGTAGTGCGGACATCGCGTTCGCCACCGGGCTGCCCACCAGCGTGGCGACAGGTAAGGGGTCGTCCTCAGTGAGGCCGTACGCGCGCAGGCCGAGGTCTTCGGGCCGGTTGCGTAGGAACAGCACCACGACCGGCACCATTGCGATCGTGCCGATCGCCACCGTCGTGCCCACCCATCGCCAACCATGGCGCTCAGCCAGCCACGACAGCAACGGCAGGAAGATCAGTTGGCCGCTGGCACCGGCGGCGCTGAGCACGCCGATGACCACACCGCGACGAGCGACGAACCAGCGGGTAGCAACCGTGCTGGCGAAGACAGTGGCCATGCAGCCGCTGCCGGCACCTACCACGACTCCCCACAGCAGGAACAGTTGCCATGGCTGGGTCATCTGCGTCGTGAGCGCCGAACCGGTGGCGATGATCACCAGGGCGACACCGCTCACCTTGCGCAGCCCGTACCGCTGTTGCAGTGCAGCGGCAAACGGCCCAATGAACCCGTAGAGCATCACGTTGATGCTGACCGCCAGACCGACGGTGGCGCGACTCCATCCGAACTCGGCGCGCAACGGGTCGATGAGCACACTGGGCGCGCTGCGGGTTCCGGCAGCGCCCATCAGGACGACGAATGCTGCTCCGAAAACGATCCAGTGATAGCTGAGCCGTTTTCGGCGGGTGACGGCGCGGCCCATGGGCTAACCCTTCCTGTCCGCTAGCCGAGGTTCGATGTGCGCGGGTACATGTCCATCGGGTCAGTGAGTACGTTCACCAGGTACGGCACGCCGCTGGCGAAGGCCCGGTCGAGCGCCGGGCCGATGTGCGCAGGGTCGCTGACCGTCTCGCCCGCACCGCCGAGTGCCTTGACCACTTCGTCGTAGTGCAGGCCGGGCTGCAGATCGCAGGCCATGTCCCAGCCGTAAATCATCTGCATCGGGTGCTTCTCCAAGCCCCAGATGCCGTTGTTGCCCATCACCATCACGACCGGCAACTTGTGGCGCACCATCGTGTCCACATCCATCAGGCTGAACCCTGCCGCACCGTCGCCCAGCAGCAGCACGATCTGGCTACTCGGCCGGACGGTGCGGGCGGCAATGGCATACCCGGGGCCGTTACCCAGGCAGCCGTACGGGCCGGTGTCGAGCCAGCAACCTGGCTCGTAGACCTCGATGAATTTGCCGGCGTAGCTGGCAAAGTCGCCGCCGTCGCAGATGACCACCGCATCGCGAGCCAATCGACGCGACAGTTCGCCGTAGATCCGACTGGGGCGGATGGGGGCATCCGTGTTGGCGAGCAGCAGCGCGTCCGATGCCCGGCCGGCATCCTCGGCGGCGCGCAGCTCACCGATCCACGACTCGTGATCGGCCCGGTGACCGCCGTGGTCGGCGAGCGCACGCAGCACCATATTGGAGTCGCCGACCACCGTCGGCACGGTGATGTGCGCCGCACGCTGGCTCTCGGCGTCGACCACATGCATCACCTGGGCGTTGCCGAACTGACCGAAACCGAGTCGGAAGTCGAGCGGGGTACCCCACACCACCACCAGGTCGGCACGTGTCTTCAACAGGCTGCGCGTGCGCAGGAACGCCAGTTCGTGATCCGCAGCGATCGTGCCGCGGCCGAGACCGTTGAAGAAGCACGGCACGCGCAGGTGCTCTGCCGCAGCACGCAATGCGTCCCAGGCACCGTCCCAGTACACGTCGCTGCCGACGATGAACGCCGGCCGCTCGGCGCGCGCGACCAGATCTGCGAGTCGCGCGACCGCCTCAGCATCAGGAGCGACACCAAGTCCGACACATTCATCCACCTCGGGGATATCGCCGGCGGACGGGCCGAAGACATCGAGCGGGAAGTCCAGGAACGTCGGTCCCCGATGCGGTGTGAGCGACAGACGGGCAGCCGCATGCACGGCAGCGCCCGCCTGCGACGCGTCCTTCACCGTGGCTGCGGACTTCGTGATCGGGGCGAGCACTGGCACGTGGTCGAACTCCTGCAGCGACCCGCTACCCCACCGCAGATCGGGTGCGCGACCGCCCAACACCACGAGTGGCGAACCGTTGAACCACGCGGAGGTGACAGCCGAGATGCCGTTGGTGATACCGGGACCGGCCGTCAGCGCTGCCAACCCGGGGCGGCGGGTGAGCTTGGCGTAGCCCTCGGCGGCGAACGTGGCCGTCTGCTCGTGGCGTGTATCGACCACTTTCATACCCTGATCGCGGGCCGCTTCGTACAACGGCCAGATGTGGCCACCGTTCAGCGTGAACATGGTGTCGGTGCCGAATGCCAACAGTGCCGCAATGGCCTGCTGACCGGCGTGCCCGTGAATCCGACTGGCAGGATGAGTCATGCGGACAGTGTTCCAGATGGGCCGATGCCAGCCATGCGCTGGAGCGGGGATAGCGTTCGGTTTCCGATGGCGCTGAACGAGATCCGGCAACCGGCCGACCTACGCGAATTGAGCTACCCGGAGCTCGACGAACTCGCAGGCGAGATACGCGACTTCATCGTGCATGCCGTCGCGGAGAACGCCGGCCACCTGGGCAGCAACCTCGGGGTGGTCGAGCTCACGCTCGCCTTGCACCGTGTGTTCGAGTCGCCCACCGATGCGGTGTTGTGGGACACCGGGCACCAGGCGTACGTGCACAAGATCGTCACCGGCCGCCAGGCTGCGTTCGAGACCCTGCGTCAGGCCGGCGGCCTGTCGGGCTACCCGAACCGCGAGGAAAGCCCGCACGATGTCATTGAGAACAGCCACGCCTCGACATCGCTGAGCTACGCCTACGGCCTCGCCGTCAGCCGCGACCTCGGGGCCAATCCGTACCGCCACATCGTTGCCGTCATCGGCGACGGCGGCGTCACCGGCGGCATGGCCTACGAGGCGCTGAACAACATCGGTCACAGCAAGCAGCGCGTGATCATCGTGCTCAACGACAATGGTCGCAGCTACGCCGCCACCATTAGCAACCTCACCGCCGGTTACGTCGCCTCTGCTCCGGCGGAAACGGAGCATCGCCGCCTGCCCGAGCGCATCACTGCGAAGCTGTCGCACAGCCTCACCAACATTCGCCTCAACCCGGTGTACGTGCGACGTCAACGGAAGTTCGAGAACTTCCTGCGCGACCTGCCGTACGTCGGTCCGCAAGCGGAGAAGGGTGTCGAGGCGTTCAAGGCCGCCGTGCGTGAGTTCCTGCAGCCGCCGTCATTCTTCGAGGCGCTCGGCGTGCGGTACGTCGGCCCGGTCGACGGTCACAACATCGAGCAACTCGAGCAGACGTTCCGCAATGCCGTACAACTCTCCGCTGAGGGTCCGATCGTGGTGCACGTCCTCACCCAGAAGGGTCGCGGCTACCCGCCAGCCGAGGACGACGACGAGAAGCATCTGCACGACGCGCCGGTCTTCGACCCTGCGATTGGTCCGCCACCCGCCGTAGTCACCGGGTACACACAGGCCTTCGCCGAGGGGATCATCAAGGAAGCCGAACTCGACGAGCGTGTCGTGGCCATCACCGCCGCGATGCCGGGCCCGACGGGACTGCTGCCGTTCCAAGCGCGCTTCCCCGATCGTTTCTACGACGTCGGTATCGCCGAACAGCACGCCGTCACCGGTGCTGCGGGAATGGCGCTGGGCGGCCTGCGACCCGTCGTTGCCATCTACTCCACGTTCCTCAATCGCGCCTGGGATCAAGTGGTCTACGACGTGGCACTGCACCGTCTGCCGGTCGTCTTCTGTCTCGACCGCGCTGGCATTACAGGCCCGGACGGAGCGAGTCACCACGGCGTGTACGACCTCGCGTTGCTGGCCAAGGTGCCGGGTATGCGTGTGTTCGCGCCGTCGAGCGCCGAGGAGTTGCAGGTCATGCTGCACGACGCGCTCGGCCTCGCCGAAGACGGCCCAGTGGCCATCCGCTGGCCACGCGGCGCAGCCGTGCATGCCAGCGAACATGAGATCGGCGTCGGCCAACTGGCTCGCCGCACACGCGAAGGTGACGACACACTGTGTTTCCTCGCCGTGGGCAAGATGCTGGCCGATGCACGAAAGGCTGCCGAAGTGCTGGCCGCCACCGGGGTCAACGCCTCGGTGTGGGATGTCCGTTCGTGTGCTCCGCTCGACCCGGCGATGATTGCCGACGCCGCCCGCCACCGGTACGTGATCACGTGCGAGGACGGCATCCGCGACGGCGGAATCGGCATGACCATCGCTGATCAGATCCACGCGCTGAACCCGGCCACCGAGGTGAAGGTGCTGGGTATCCCGGCCAGGTTCATTCCGCAGGGCTCGGCGGAGAAGATCCTGGCGCAGATGGGCCTTGACGCTGACGGTTTCGTCGCAGCCGCGCGCGACCTACTCGCCTAACCTGACCACGTGACGATTCCCGGTTTCGACCCAGCGCGCGAACTGCACTTCGCACTGCAGCTCGCCGATCTCGCTGATGCACTGACGCTGCCGAAGTACACCAATCGGTCGTTCTACGTGGATTGGAAAGCAAACCGCACAGAAGTGACCGAAGCCGATCGCGAGTGTGAGCGGCTGATCTCAGAACGTGTGCTCACCGACCGACCGCTGCACGGGATGTTCGGCGAAGAACATGGGCTGGCGGGCGACGCCGACAGTCCGTGGCGCTGGATCGTCGACCCGATCGACGGAACGAGCAACTTCGTTCGTGGCATCCCGGTGTGGGCAACACTCATCGCGTTGACGCACATCGATCACGGGCCGGTGGTCGGTGCTGTCTCTGCGCCGGCGATGGGGCGCCGCTGGTGGGCCGCCCGCGGCCTTGGCGCATGGGCGGATGGCCGCAAGTGCGAGGTGTCGAAGGTGGCGTCACTGGCCGAGGCACAGGTCAGCGTCACCTTCGCCAAGGGCTGGGACGATCTGGGTCTCACTGACGAGTTGGTGCGGTTGCAACAACTCGCCTACCGGGCTCGCGGTTTCGGCGACTTCTGGCAACACATGCTGGTGGCCGAAGGTGCCGTCGACCTCGCTATCGACGCAGTCGGCCTCGAGCCGTACGACCTCGCGGCGGTCATGATCGTGGTCGAGGAAGCTGGCGGCACGTTCACCGACCGCAAGGGCGAACGCACCTACCTGCACGACACGGCGGTGTCGTCGAACGGCCTGCTGCACGGTCACATCACCCCGCTCGGCGCCTGACAGACTTGGGTATGGGACACGACCTCGTCATCCGCAACGCCCACCTGGTCGACGGCAGCGGCGATGCCGGCCGCGTTGCTGATGTTGCCGTCGATGGCGACACGATCTCTGCCGTCGAGCCAGGCGGCACGCTGGGCTCAGCAACGCGGATCATCGACGCCGACGGCCTGCTGCTGACGCCCGGCTTTGTCGACACCCACACGCATTACGACGCGCAGGCGACATGGGACCCGTACGTCACGCCGTCCGGATGGCATGGTGTCACCACCGTGATGATGGGGAACTGCGGCGTAGGTTTCGCCCCCTCGGCACCCGATCAGCACGAGTGGCTGATCGAGATGATGGAAAGCGTCGAAGACATCCCCGGCACTGCGCTCTCGGCCGGACTGCAATGGGGCTGGGTCAGCTATCCCGAGTACCTCGATGCCCTCGACCACCTCCCGCGGGTGATGGACATCGGCTCGCAGATCGGCCATTGCCCGTTGCGTGTGTTCGTGATGGGCGAACGCGGGGCGGCCAACGAACCGGCGACCGACGCAGACATCGTCGAGATGGCGCGCCTCACCGAGGAGGCACTGCTCGCCGGTGCGTTCGGGTTCAGCACCAGTCGCACACCGATCCATCGCACCAAGAACGGTGACCTCATCCCCGGCACGGTGGCCGACGAACGCGAACTGTTGGGCATCGCCGCGGCGATCAAACGTGTGGGGCGCGGCCTGTTCCAGTTCGCGCCGGAACATGCAGTGGTGCCGGTAGCCGAGTGGCCATGGATGCGCAAGGTCGCCGCACTCACGGGACAGCCGGTCAGCGTGAACCTGAATCAGCCCGACCAGGCGCCAGACGTGTGGCGCGAGGTGCTGCAGTTGCTCGACGAAGCGCACGCCGACGGCCTGCCGATTGTGGCCCAGGTGGCCGGGCGCAGCATCGGCATTCTGTACTGCCTGCAGGGCAGTATCCACCCACTGCTGTTCCACCCCGCGTATCAAGAGATCGCTGCGCTGCCGTTGCACGAGCGCTTGTCGGCGCTCGCCGAGCCAGAGCGACGCCGGCGGATCATCGAGGACGTGCCCGACGATGGCGGCTTCTTCCAGAAAGCAGTGCTGAACAACCTTGGCCGCATCTGGTGCGTTGACGATGCAAACATCGACTACGAACCCGCTGCCGACGTGTCGGTGGCCGCCGAAGCCGCTCGCCGCGGCGTGCCGGCGATGCAGTTGCTGCTCGACCAGCTCACATCGCTGGACGGCAACGGGATGGTCTATGCGCCGTTCTTCAACTACAGCTATGGCGACCTGTCGTTCACCGAGGCCGTCACCCGCCACCCGCACACTCGCATGGGTCTCTCCGACGGCGGCGCGCACTGCGGCGCGATCTGCGACGGCGGGATGCCGACGTTCATGCTGACGCATTGGACACGCGACCGCACCCGTGGCCCGAAGCTGCCGTTGGAGTATGTGGTGCATCGCCAGACCTCGCAGACAGCTGCGCTGTACGGCATCGCCGACCGTGGCGTCGTGGCCCCCGGCATGCGGGCCGACCTCAACCTGATCGACTACTCGCGGTTGGGGTTCGACGCGCCGCGCATGGCGTACGACCTCCCGGCGAACGGGCGCCGGTTGGTGCAGAAGGCTCGCGGCTACGTGGGCACGTGGGTGGCCGGGGTGCAGACGGTGGACCACGACGAGTTCACCGGAGCGTTCCCCGGTCGACTGTTGCGGGCGGGTCGCTGAGGCTGGCCGCCGGGCCGCCGGGCCGCCGGGCGGGTCGGGACCTTGTCACACCCTTTGCATACGTTTGTTCGTATGGACCTCGGGCTGATTCGGAACGTGATCGGGGCGGCACCGCTCACTGATCTGGCCGCGTGTCGTGGCGAGTTGGCGGCCATTCAACACGTGCGAGCACTGCTCGACGCACGCGAGATGCGCGTGGCCGTGCGGCTCGACGAGCTGGCGGTCGTGTCGCCGTCGGTGTTCCCCGAGAGCGAGATCGCAGCCGCGGCAAAGACGTCAGTGAAGAAGGGTTCACGGGTGCGTGAGCGCTCGCGGGCGGCGGGTGATGTGCCGCAGTTGGGCGACGCGTTGTTGTCAGGGTCAACCACGGGTGAACGGGTTGATGTCGTCGCCGTCGCTACGGCTGGTTTGTCGGCGGCGGAGAAAGCCCGGGTTGCAGCACGGGGTGACGAGATAGCGCGGGCGGCGGTGTCGATGAGCGAGAGCGCGTTCCGCCGGTTCGTCGAGGCGGTGGTGCGCCAGGCACGGGCGGATGACGGGTTGGCGAAACTGCAACGACAGCAGGCCGCGGTCAGGTTGCGGTGGTGGATCGATACCGACGGGATGATCCGATTCGATGGCAGGTTCGATCCGGTGTCGGGTGTCGAGCTCACCGGCCGGTTGCGCAACCAGGTCGAAAAGCTGTTCCACACACGGCAGCCCGATGGGTGCCCTTCGGATCCGGTTGAGCGGCAGCAGTTCCTGCAAGCCCACGCACTGTTGGCGTTGGTGCAGGGGCGCGCCGGGTCGTCTGGCGGGTCGGGTGGGCCTGATGTGAGCGTGTTGATCGACGAACGGTCGGTCGTCAGCGGACGCTGGCATGAGCGCACGGTGCTCGATGTTGGCACCGGCGTGTTCGGCATCCCGATCGAAACCGTGCGCCGCTGGGCCTGCCTGGGCAGCGTCACACCCGTCATCGTCGGCGCCGACGGCGTACGCCTGCTGCTCGGCCGCGAACAACGGTTGGCGAACCGGGCGCAACGCCGGGCATTGCGATCCGCATATCGCACGTGCGCGTTGTGCGACACACCGTTCGAGTTCACCCAAGCCCACCACGTGCACTGGTCCACCCACGGGGGCCCCACCAACATCGACAACCTTGTGCCACTGTGCACCCGCCACCACCACCTGGTCCACGAAGGCGGCTGGCAACTCACACTGCACCCCGACCGCACCCTCGAAGTACACCGACCAGGAGGCCAGGTGAGCATCCACGGGCCACCGAGAGTCATGGCCGCCTGAGGGCGGGCAATACACTGCCAGGATGCCCTCGAACGACCCCGGCACCGACACCAGTTCCGGCGACATCACCGGCGACATCGCATCCCAAGTGGCGGCGCTGCCTTGGTACCACTCGATCGATCTGCCGGGCGGTGTCACCACTCCGGGTGTCGTGCACAACGCGCGGGTCATTCCGCGGCTTCGTTTACCTGAGTCGTACGCGGGGAAGTCCGTACTCGACATCGGCGCATGGGATGGGTACTACTCGTTCGACGCAGTTCGCCGTGGCGCTGGCGACGTGCTGGCCGCAGACTCGTTCAGCTGGGACGGGCGCGGTTGGGGCAGCAAAGCCTCATTCGAGTTCGCGCGTCGCACGTTGGGCCTCGACGGCAGGGTGCGCGACCAGAACATCGATCCCACCGAACTGTCTCCCGATGCGCTCGGTGGCACGTTCGACATCGTGCTGCTGCTCGGTGTGCTGTACCACCTCGAGGACCCAATCGGCGTGTTGCGCCGAGCGGCGAACTGCTGCAACGAACTGCTGGTGCTGGAGACCGAATCGACGCTGAACTGGCTGCGCTTCCCTGCCGCACGGGTGTTTCCCGGTGCCGAACTGAACGGCGACCCGACGAACTGGTACCAGTACAACGAGCGGGCACTGGTTGGTCTGCTGAAGGAAGTCGGGTTCACCTCCACCACGACGGTGTACCGGTACCCGCTCTACCGACGCTTCGCCCGCGCCGTCCGCGACCGCATCAAGGGCAAGCCGTTCCGCGCTGCCTTCTACTCGTCGCGCATCGTCATCCATGCCCGCAAGGGCTGATGACGGGCACGGTGGGACGCGCGTTCAGCGCGACATGCCGTCGCCGAAGCTGATGGCCATGTCGCGGGCAGTGAGCATCGTGTCGCAGCCGAGCGGCACCGTCCGCTGGCGCTGCGACACCGTCGCCAACGGCACATAGGTCATGTCGTTGGCGTTGAGCGCCACCATCACGCCGTCCATACCCGCTTCGAGTGCCCGCACCGCAGCGGCACCAAACCGCAGACCTAGCAAACGGTCGAACGCGGTCGGGGTGCCGCCACGCAACAGGTGACCCAACACCACGGTGCGGGCCTCCTTACCGGTGAGTTGCTGAAGTTGCCCGGCCACCTTCTCGCCGACCCCACCCAGCCGCTCGGCATGGCCGACCTCGGGGGACAGCAGCGACGCCGAGCCGCCGACGGGCGCAGCGCCCTCGGCCACGACGACGATCGAGAACTTGGCGCCGCGTTCTTCACGCTCGCGGATGGTTTCGGCAACGTGTTCGAGCACGTAGGGGATCTCGGGGATCAGGATCGCATGCGCTCCACAAGCGACACCCGCATGCAACGCGATCCAACCGGCGTGACGACCCATCACCTCGACGACGATCACGCGACCGTGCGATGTGGCCGTCGAGAACAATCGGTCGATGCACTCGGACGCAAACTCGACCGCCGTGTCGAAACCGAAGGTGGCTTCGGTGCGCTCGAGATCGTTGTCGATCGTCTTCGGCACACCGATCACGCGCATACCGGCGCGCTGTAAGTGATCGCCGATGGTGAGCGACCCATCGCCGCCGATGGTGATCAGCGCGTCGATGGAGTGAGCGCGGAACATCCCGAGCAGTTCGGGCGTGCGATCAATTTCGATCCACGACCCGTCGGGCTGCCGCACCGGGTAGGCCGTCGGGTTGCCTTTGTTGGTGGTGCCGAGGATGGTGCCGCCGAGATGGACGATGCCGCGCACCTCTTCACGACCGAGGCGTACGACGCCACCCTGCGGGTATTCCTCGGGGTTCATCAGGCCGTTGAACCCGTCGCGGATACCGAGTACTTCCCAGCCGCGGTTCACTGCGGCAAGCGTCGCCGCACGGATCACCGCGTTGAGGCCGGGAGCGTCGCCACCACCGGTGGAGAGGGCGATACGTCGGATCGGCTGACTCATGCACCCGACGTTAGCCAGCGGAAGCCCCGACACGCCGGTGTGGTCAGGCAGTGATCGCCGTGAGTCCGGTGACCAGGCAGAACTCATTGCCCTCCGGATCGGACATCACCTGGAACCCGCCGAGCTCGTCGTACATCACCTCACCGAGTGGGACCGCTCCGGCGGCCTCGGCGGCCCTGGTGGCCTCCACCAGATCGCCGACGTCGACATCGAGGTGAACCCGGTTCTTCACGCTCTTCGACTCGGCCACCAACTGGAATGAGATGGTGATGCCGGTGGGCGGTTCGAGCGCCACCCAATCGTGGCTCTGCCGCACGACGTAGCCGCCCAGCATGCGCTGCCAGAACTCGGACAAACGGACCGGGTCGTGACAGTCGATCACCACTTCACCGAGTTTGCCGATCATGAGCGTGCGACCTCACCCAGCGACCCAGCGGCGCGTCCGAAAATGAAGAACAGGTGGAGATACTCCGATGGGTCGATCGGCGCTCCGTCAGTGGTCCAGCGGTAACCACGCACCTCGGCCTCTGTGCGTCGACCGAGGCGGGCGCGTAACCACTCGAAGTTGTCGATCTCGATCACCACCGGTGGTAGCCCGGCGTCCCTCGTCTGCTCGTCCAGCCGGGCGCGCATCGACTCGGCTGCCCAGGTGAGGAAGTCGCTCGGCAGATCGCCGGCCAGACCCAGCGCGTGGCGAAGGTCGGCCTCGTGGCAGTGCACGTCCATCACCGCCGCCGCCGCCATTCGGCCCTGCGGCCCGGACAGCAGGTTCTCCAGCCTCGGGCCGTGCTCACTCCAGTCCGCCAACAGTGCGTGCGCCGATTGTCCCTTGCCGCGGGCCACCTGCGCCGCCGTCCATGCATCGCCGGGAGCGCCCTCCATATTGCCGTTGGCTGCGTCGACAGCGATGCCGACCACGTGAGCGAGTACGTCGTGCACGGTCCATTCGGGCGTCGCCGGCACCGCCCGATCGAGCGCTGCAGCGTGCTCGGTCACCAGTGCACCGACGCGCTCGCGCGCCGACCGATAGGACGCTCCCAAGTCGTATGTCATGAGGCGCAGCGTAGAACGACCGCGTAGCCTTGTCAGGATGCCGGAGCCGACACCCCCGCAACCGACCCAGCAGCCCGCCACCCGGGCGATCACCGCCGGGCGCGGGCACAGCGGCCGTTCGCTTGCGCCCGCCTTGTGGGCGAGCAGCGTGTGGCAGTCGGCTGACATGGCCGATGCCCGCAAGCGCGCGACGGGAATCCGTTCGGGAGAGTTCTACGGCCGTTACGCGAACCCCACCGTGGCGTCGTTCGAGGATGCCGTCGCGCAACTTGAGGGCGCCGAAAGCGCCCTCGCCTTCGCCAGCGGCATGGGCGCGATCAGCACTGTGGTACTCGCCCTGTGTGGCGCTGGCGATCACATCGTCGCCCAACGTCAGCTCTACTCGGCCACGCTGGCATTCCTGCAGGGGCCGTGTGCACGCTTCGGCATCGAGGTCACGTTCGTCGATGGCACTGAACCCGGCGCATTCGCTGCCGCCTTGAAGCCCGGTCGCACGATGCTTGCCATCGCCGAAACCCCGTCGAACCCGTTGCTGGAGCTCGTCGACCTCGACGAGTTCGGTGGCCTGCGCGGCCCGATCACGCTCGTTGACTCCACGTTCGCCACCCCACTCGGGCAGCAGCCGCTCGCCCACGGCGTGCACCTCTCGCTGCATTCGGCCACCAAGGGAATCGCCGGTCACAACGACGCGACGCTCGGCGTCGTCAGCGGCGAGCGCGACCTCCTCGACTCGATCTGGGCGTACTCGGTGCTCCACGGTGCCACCGCTTCACCATTCGACGCGTTGAACGCCTTACGGGGTGTCCGCACGCTTGCGGTGCGCACGAAGCACCAGTCGGCGAGCGCACTGGAACTCGCGCGGGCGCTACAACAGCACCCGGCAGTGCATGCCGTCCACTACCCGGGCCTTGAGTCGCACCCACAGCACGCGCTGGCCGCACGCCAGATGAGCCACTTCGGCACCGTGCTGGCGATCGACCTTGCCGGCGGACGCGCCGCGGTCGAGCACCTGCTGTCGACCGTCCAACTCGTCCGCGTGGCCACATCGCTCGGAGGGCCCGAGACGCTGGTGTGCCACCCGCGGTCCACCACACATGCCAGCCTCACCGATGAGGAATCTGCCGAGCAGGGCGTCACCCCCGGGCTGCTGCGCCTCTCGGTGGGCCTCGAAGACCCGTCCGACGTGCTGGCCGACCTGCACCGCGCGCTCGCTACCGCACCCGGCAGCTGACCGATGACCACCATCCTGTGCCTGCACGGCCTGGGCGGTACCGGCCGGACGATGCAGCCCTTGGCCGATGCGCTGACCGCACTCGGTCACACCGTGCACACGCCGACGCTGCCTGGTCACGGAACCGTGGCTGCGGATCTACTCGGCGTGACCTGGACCGACTGGGTGGACGCCGCCGACCTAGCGGTCAGCGAAACGGGTGCAGACCTCGTGGTCGGCCAGTCGATGGGCGGCGCGATCGCCCTCGCCGTGGCGGTGCGTCAACGTCGCCACGCGACGCTACGCAAGGTGGTGGCGATCAACTGCCCGGCCCCCGACCCCGACGCCGTCGACGGTCTGGAGTGGCAACAGTCGCGCGGCATCGAGTGGATCGATGGGCCACCGCTGGGTGACGGCGAGGAGGGTTACACCCGCTTCCCGATCACCGCACTGTTGACGATGACCGATGGCGTACTGGCCACGGGCTTGGCAGGTGTCACGCTCCCGGTGCTCTTGGTGACGAGCGCGTTCGACGAGGTGGTCGACCCGTACAGCGCCGGCACCATCGCTGGCGGGCTGGGCGGACCCGTAACACGGCTGCTGCTGCCCAACAGCGGACACGTCGCTACCCACGGCCCCGATCTGGCGCTTCTGGTCGCGGCCATCGACAACTTCGTCTGAGTACGCTCGGCGCGTGACTCACGAACTCCCGACCCGCGCCTCGTGGTGGTTCTCCCTCGCGATGGGGGCCACGACGGCTGCGATCACCGCCTTCCTCTTGCAACTTGCCCTGGTTCCCACGGTGTTGCTGCTCGCGGCTGTCGCCCTGCTCGTGCGTCTTGACGCCCCCACCGGCACGCTTGCCCGTCGGCTGATCATCCGCTTCGAGAGCGACGTCACGGAGGACTCCGACCGCATCGAGCGGCGGCCACGCGTCCTGCTCGCGCTCTTCGCCGTGTTCCCTCTCGCATTGGCAATCAATGCCTGGCAGTCCGCCGGACCGGACGATCAATGGAACACACTTTCAGCAGCGATCACTGCGGCCGGATGCTGGGTCGGGTGGTCCTTCGCCGAACACGGACGTTCCATCGGACGGCCGATCCGCTGGTTTCCGTACTGGTTGACGGTATGCCTCGCGATCGGCATCTTCCACACCGCAGGCGGACCGTTCCACGTTCGGTGGGCGTACTGCCAGTCGAAGCTCACCGCCGCCGTTGAGCAGGGCACCCCATTCGGAGCACACGCGACGGGTTGGATGTGTTGGCCGGACGCACATGTTCGCGAGGTGAACGGCCAGACCCGCCTGTATCTCGACGGAGGCATCAGCAGTGAAACGGGCCAAGGCCTCGTCTATAGCCCCGACGGCGCGATCGAGCAGACATCGCGTCTGCAAGCCCTGCGCGATCTCGGCAGCGGCTGGTACTGGTTCGAGACCGGATCGGTCGTGCGCAGCATCTGGTTCGACGGCTGAACGACGACTGACCAGTCAGCGCTCGGCACGCTATTGGAAGTAGGGGTTCTCGCCAGACGTGTGGTCGGTGAGGTCGCGGACGCGGTCGACGCCTGCAATCTGCTCGACGAGCATCGTCTGCACACCATCGAGCATGGTGGCCTTGCTCATCGAGCACCCGTGGCAGCCGCCGCCCATCGTGAGATAGACAGTGCCTTCGTTGTCGTGGCCGACAAACGTGACGAAGCCGCCGTGTGCTGCGAGCGAAGGATTGACCTCGGCGGTGATGATCGTTTCGACCTCGGCGCTGAGGGCGTCGTCGTGGATCAACCCTTCGACGGCCGGCGCCTGCGGCTTGTTGGGGTTACGGATGACGAGGCCAGCCGACGAGGTGTGGTCGAGTGTGGCACCCTCGAGTAACTCAGCGCTGGTGGCCGGAATGATGACCTTCAACGAGATGCCATCGGCCACGTGAGTACGCACCTCATCGGTGAACGCAGCCGTCGTGACGACGTCGAAGCTGAGGTCGTACAGGAAGTCCTCGCCGGGCTTACTGATGATCTCGAGCCGTAGGCCCAGCCGGTCGGCGTCGGGCTCGGTGTCGCGAAGCGCCGCGAGTTCTCCCAGTGCGGTGGGGGTGATCGTGATGATCGAGTGGACAGCGGTGGCGGCGAGTGGACTCACGTCAGCACCTTAGCGTCCGAATCCGACGACCGCGTTAGGCACACTTCACGGCATTGTGACCCGTGGCGAGCGACACCACTACGACCGGCCGGGGTGCCAGACTTTCGCAATGCGTTCCCCCTCATCACTACGCGCCCGGCTGAGCCTCGGCATCGTGCTCGTTGCCGCCACTGCCCTCGCAGCCTGTAGCAGCGACAGTTCCTCGAAGTCCACCGCCGAGACGTTGCCGCTCTCCACCTTGCCCGCCACGGTCGCCAGCACCACTCCGCCGGCGGTGACCGACGCTCCCACCACCGCCGCAACGCAGGTTGCCACGTATCCGCTCACGGGCCTCCCGGTGAGCGACGAGGCAGCAGCCGCTCGCCCAGCAATGATCGCCAAGGTGGGGAACTACGACAGCTACCCGCAGACCGGTCTGAACGCGGCCGACATCGTCTACGAGGAACTGATCAACGACCACATTTCGCGCTTCGCGATCGTGTACCAGAGCCAGGCGCCCAAGGATCTCGTCGGACCGATCCGCTCGGGTCGCCGCCAGGACGTCGACCTGCTGACCAACCTCAACCATCCGGTGCTCGCGTGGGCCGGCGGCAACGCATTCGTCACCAAGGACGTCGCGGACAGCGAACTCGTCAACATGAGTCAGACGTATTGCAACAAGGCGTGCATGCGCGTCGACTTCACCAAGGCGCCCTACAACCTGTACTTCGACATCGCCAAGGCGTGGGAGAAGATGCCCGAGGGCGGCAAGACACCGCCGCAGCAATTCCAGTACCGCACCACCGGTGCCGCCCTGGCCGGCTCGGCCGCCACCGGTGTCGACATGACGATCGATTCGTACAAGATCGGCTGGACCTGGAACGACAGCACCAAGCAGTACGAGCGCACACAGAACAAGAAGGCCGACACGGAGCGCAACGGCGACCGAGTCACCA
>WLIV01000015.1 GCA_009702045.1 Actinomycetota bacterium
CGACGGCGCGCACACGAGCCTGCGCCTTGCCCGCCCCCTGCGCGTTCATCGGCCGCCTGCCGTGCTCACCATGCGCGGAGCATAGTCGCGCCCACACCCCCGCGTTTGAAGCCGAAACCGCACCCGGTGCGGCGCAGCCTTCACACGCGTTGGCAGAGTGAGTCAGAGCAGGACGCCGAGGAGAGCCGCAGCGTCGTGCACGCTGTGGCCCCTGGCAGCCGCTGCGTCGATGATCGCCAGCGCACCGGGTGTGTCGAGGTCGTCGTCGAGCGCGGCGCGCACATCGTCCACCACATCGTCCTTCACCCGCGGCGCAGCGGCCCATGCCTGCAGACGAGCGGCGTTACGCGGCATCAACGTGTCGTCCCACTCCCACTCCTTGCGGTAGTGGTGCTCGATGATTGCCAGACGGATCGAGCGCGGATCCCAGACCTTGCGCAGCGCGTCGACGAAGACCAGATTGCCAAGGCTCTTCGACATCTTGCTGCCGTTCATGTACACCATCGCCACGTGCATCCAGTGCTTCACGAACTGCTGGCCGGTCGCCGCCTCGCTCTGGGCCCGCTCGCACTCGTGGTGCGGGAAGATGAGGTCGCTGCCGCCGCCGTGCAGGTCGATGCTGGGTCCGAGTTCACGTAACGCAAGTGCGCTGCATTCGATGTGCCAGCCCGGACGCCCCGGGCCCCACATGGTGTCCCAACTGGGCTCGTCGGACAGCGACGGGTGCCACAGCACGAAGTCGAGCGGGTGCCGCTTGTTCGGATCGTCGACGTTGCCGCCACGCTGGCGGGCGAAGTCGATCATCTGCTCGGCGGAATAGTTGCTGACCGTGCCGAACGACGGGAACTTGGAGACATCGAAGTAGACGCTGCCCCCGGCCTCGTACGCAAAGCCACGTTCCAGGACCAGACCGATGAAGCCGCGGATGTCGGGGATTGCGCTGGACGCGCGAGGCGTGCTGTGCACCGGCAGCGCATGCAGTGCTTCCATGTCGCGCTCGAAGCGGGCCTCTTCTCCGGCAGCGAGATCGAGGTAATGCACGCCCAGTTCGCGGGCCTTGGCGAACAACGGGTCGTCGACATCGGTGACGTTGCGCACACACTTGACCGTGTGGCCCTTGTCGATCAACCGTCGCTGCAGCACGTCGTAGGCGATGAAGGTTGCCGCGTGACCCAGGTGGGTCGCGTCGTACGGCGTGATCCCGCACGTGTACATCAGCACCTGCGGTCCCGGCTCGAACAGCACCACAGCTTGCCGGGCGGTGTCGTACAGGCGCATCGTCACGTGGGCGACGCTACCGCCTCGGCGGCCAGGGCGGCTGCCTTTGCCGCAGCCTTGGCCTCGCGCGGGTCACCTTTGATGCCGGTGAGCTTTGTAGCGACGCGGGTCTTGTAGCGCACGTTCAGCTGCAACATCACGGCAGTGAACGCCTCGATGGCCGTTGCATTCGACAGTTCACCGGCATCCAGCGGGCGACAACCAGGGATCAGGGCAATGATGTCGCTCATCGCCTTCACCGCGGCCGGGTCGTCGCCGCAGATCAGCACATCGCTGTCGATCGGTTCGCCGATGTGCCCAAGTTCGGTTGCCGGCAGGTGGTGGAATGCCGCAACGACGCGACAGCCTGGCACTGCTGCCTGCACATGGGCAGCCACGCTGCCGCGCGGTGGCACCAGCGGCTGAAATTCCTTACCGACCCGCACGAGCGCGTTGGCCATGCTGACGACGATCTTGCCGGCCAGGGCGGCTTCATTTTCTTGTGCAGTGGTGGCCGCAGAATCCCACGGGGTGGCGATCACCACGATGTCGCAGGCGGCCGCCGCCGCGTTGTCGCCGTACGAGAGCATTGGGGCCAGATCGGGCCACTTCTCCACCTGGCTGTCGCGGGCCTCCATCGCGCGGTATTTCGACCGCGAGCCGATGACTGCCTCGAACCCGATCGACGCGAGCCGCGCTGCCAGCGCGCTCCCCGCAGGTCCGGTCCCACCCAAGATTCCAATACGCATTCGGGGAGCTTTACACAATGGTCAGGCGTGGGAGAAGGCCGTAGTCCGCTCCGTCCGATTACGATGCCGCACATGGGTCTGCTCGACGGCAAGAACATCGTGATCACCGGCGTCCTCACGGATGCCTCGCTTGCCTACGGCGTTGCCGTGCTGGCGCAGCAGGAGGGCGCCAACATCGTGCTCACCGGCGCGGGCAGAGCCCTCAGCCTCACGGAGCGCACGGCACGCAAGCTGCCCCAGCCCGTCGATGTGTTCGAACTCGACGTCACCAACACCGAACACCTGGTCAACGTGCGCGAGGCGCTTGCGGCCAAATGGGGTCGGGTGGACGGCGTATTGCACAGCATCGGATTCGCCCCCGAGGCATGCCTCGGTGAGGACTTCCTGGCCCCGCAGTGGGCCGACGTCAGCGTTGCAATGCACGTCAGTGCCTACTCGCTGAAAGCGCTGGCCGAGGCGTTCGTTCCGCTGATGACCAGCGGAGGTTCGTTCGTCGGCCTCGACTTCGACAACACCGTTGCCTGGCCCGCCTACAACTGGATGGGCGTCGCCAAATCGGCACTCGAGAGCGTCAGCCGTTACCTCGCCCGCGACCTCGGACCACGTGGCATCCGCAGCAACCTGATCGCCGCCGGACCTGTGAAGACCATCGCCGCCAAGAGCATCCCCGGATTCAAGAAGTTCGAGGATGTCTGGGACGACCGCTCGCCGCTCGGCTGGGACGTCACCGATTCATCTGCCGTTGCCAAGGCATGCGTGGCGCTGCTGAGCGACTGGTTCCCGGCCACCACGGGCGAGATCATTCACGTCGACGGCGGATACCACGCCGTCGGTGCCTGACTCGGTCAGCGCACCACCTGAATCAGCACGGACGCACTCAACACGTCCACACGCACGTCGAACACATCACCCACGCCGTGGAAGCTGCCCAGCAGCGCCGTGGTCACAGAGGTACCCATCGCGAGCATCTGGCTCGTCGCACCCACCGACACCACTGAGTCGAAGTGCGCCGCGTTCGTGACCTGCAGCCGCTGGGTCACATGCACACGGACACATGGCGGGGCGACCACTGCGTCGTAGCGCAACGTGTCGTCGTCGAACGCGATCTCGACGACGCTCGCCGCGGACGGGGCATCACGGCAACCGGTCACGGGCGGCGGCGGCTGCTCAACATCTTTCGCCGCTGATGTCGCTGTGGTCGCCACCGTGGTACCTGCGGCTCCGCGCACCGTCGTCGAGTCGGCCGACGCGACCGGCGGGTCTGTCTGGCCTGACGATGGAACAACCTGCGGGCCACGTTCGCCGATGGAACCCGCAGTCGCCGCCGATGGCTCGCTCGTTGCCGCCGGACTCCGGTCGGTACAGCCAGTGGACCACATCGACACGAGGATGACGAGGGCAACGGGCCGAAGACGCACGGCACGAGGCTATGTCGTGTGTGGCGCCGGGTAGGTTCGCCCGTGTGAACCGCCTCGCCGATGAGACCTCGCCCTATCTGCGTCAGCACCGTGACAACCCGGTCGACTGGTATGCGTGGGGTCCGGAGGCCTTCGCCGCGGCTGCGGAACGCAACGTCCCCGTGTTGCTGAGCGTCGGCTACTCGGCCTGCCACTGGTGCCACGTGATGGCGCACGAATGCTTCGAGGACATCGACACGGCCGCGTTGATGAACGAACAGTTCGTCAACGTGAAAGTCGATCGCGAGGAACGGCCAGATGTCGACGCCGTCTACATGGAGGCCGTGCAGGCCCTGACCGGGCGTGGCGGCTGGCCGATGACCGTGTTCCTCACGCCGACAGGACAACCGTTCTTCGGTGGCACGTACTTCCCCAAGCCGCAGTTCCAGCAGCTGTTGGCGACGATCACCGATGTGTGGCTGCACCGTCCCGACGACATCCAACAGAACGTGAACGCCCTCACCGAAGCGTTGCGGCGCACAGAGCGCGTCGCACCGCTCGATGACCTGCCGCCGGTCGCGCAGGTCGAGCTCGGGCTGCAGCAACTGTTGTCCACGTTCGATCCCGAGTGGGGCGGGTTCGGCCGAGCGCCGAAGTTCCCATCGACGATGAGCCTCGATCTGCTGGCCCGCCACGTGCGCTGTACCGGCGACGCGCAGGCGCTGCACGTGCTCAGCACAACACTCGACGCAATGGCATCTGGCGGCATCTTCGACCACATCGGTGGCGGGTTCGCCCGTTACTCGGTGGACGACCACTGGCTGGTGCCGCACTTCGAGAAGATGCTGTACGACCAGGCCCAGTTCGTGCGCGTGTACACCCACGCATACCTGCTGACGGGACAGTCGATCTACCGCCAGGTGGTGGAAGAGACCGTCGCCTACGTCCTACGCGACCTGCGCCATCCTGACGGCGGGTTCTACTCGGCCGAGGACGCCGACTCACCGGACGAACACGGGCACGGCCACGAAGGGCTGTTCCACACCTGGACCATCGCCGAGGTGCGCGACGTGCTGGGCGACGGGGTCGACGCCGACGCCGCGCTCGAGTGGTACGAGTTCACCGAGGCCGGCAACTTCGAGGGGCGCACCATTCCTGCCCGGCTGCACCACCGAGGCGATTTGCTGCGTCCTGGACATATCGAGGACGCGCGTCGCCGACTGTTCGAGGCTCGCGAGTTGCGCCGGAGGCCGGGTCTGGACGACAAGGTGCTCAGCGAGTGGAACGGCATGATGCTGTCGGCGCTGTGCGAAGCGGCAGCCGCACTCGACCGCCCCGACTGGACCGCCGCAGCGCTGGCCAATGGCGAGTTCCTGGTGCGTGAACTGCGCCGGCCCGACCGACGGTGGCACCGATCGTGGCACGCCACTGGACAACCACCCGCCCGCCACGCCGCCCTGGCCGCCGACCACGCCCATCTCGTCGACGCGTTCACGCGTCTCGGTGAGCTCACCGGGCAGGCGCGCTGGCTGCGTGCCGCCGAGGACGTCGCCGACACGTTGCTCGACCACTTCTGGGACGTGCAACACGGTGGCGTGTTCACCAGCGCCGACGATGGCGAACAGCTGGTTGTGCGGCAGAAGGATCTGTTCGACAATGCCACCGCCTCGGCCAACTCCACGACAGCGATGGCGCTGTTGCGCCTCAGTGCGCTCACCGGCCAGTCACGGCATCGACAACACGCCGACCGCATCCTCGGGTTGATCGGTCGCGTCGTACCGCAAGCTCCCAGCGGGTTCTCCAACGCGCTTGCCGCGCTCGACATGCGCCACGCCGGGCTCACCGAGATCGTGATCACCGGCGATCGGCCCGACCTGCTGGCAGAGGTACGCGGCCGCTGGCTGCCCGACGCTGTGCTGGCCTGGGGCGAACGCCACGACAGCCCACTGTGGGCGGGGCGCGCCGACGGCCTGGCCTTCGTGTGCCGCGCGTACGTGTGCCAACTGCCCGTGAGCGAACCCTCGGATTTGGCTGTTCAGCTGGCCTGAGTGGCGCGACACTGGGGGTGCGGCCCCGTCGGGCCGAGACACGACAACATCCAGGAGGACGTCATGAAACGCCTTCTCAGTGCCGCACTCATGGCCAGCGCCCTGATCGGCGTGGTCGCCTGCAGCGATGGCCCGTCAATCGGCTCGAAAGTCGGCCGAACCGAGCAGACCACCGCCGACGACGGCCCGGGCGGCAACGCCGGTTCGGTACCGCTGATTCCCGGCCTCAAGCCCGAGTGCCAGGCCATCTACCGGGCGATGGCGGGGGCCGCCGAGGCGATGTCGGGCGCCAGCGACGCAGAACAGGCCACAGCCATGTTCTCCGCGTTGGTGGACGCGGTACCCGCCGAGTTGAAGGACGACGCGAAGACGTTCTCCGACGCCTACAGCGCCTATCTCAACATCTTGCTGAAGTACCAGGGCGACCCGACCAAGGCGATGGCCGACCCGAAGGTGGTGGCAGCACTCACCAAGCTCAGCTCCGCTGAGGTGCAGAAGGCCTCTGACAATCTGTCGAACTACATGAACGTCAGCTGCCAGACCGGCAGCTGACGGTTCAGCAGCTCAGAGGCCGGAACGCTCGAGCACGTGGATACCACATGCCGAGCCGAGGCCGATGACGTGGGCCAGGCCCACCTTCGCGCCCTCGATCTGGCGGGGGCCGGCCTCGCCACGCAGGTGGTGGCAGATCTCCCAGATGTTGGCAATGCCCGTGGCGGCGATCGGGTGGCCCTTGCTCTCCAGGCCGCCCGACACGTTCACCGGGGTCTTGCCGGTACGCCAGGTGGCGCCCGACTCGAAGAAGTCGACAGCGCCGCCCTCTTCGCACAGCATCAGGTTGTCGTAGTGCACCAGCTCGGCCGTGGCGAAGCAGTCGTGCAGTTCCACGAGGTCGAGATCCTCCGGGCCGATGCCGGCACGCTCGTAAGCGATCTTGGCCGCGTTACGAGTGAGAGTGTTCACGTTCGGGAGCACCTGACAGGCCTCTTCGTACGGGTCGGTGGTGAGCACCGAGGCCGACACCTTGATCGCACGACGCTGCTGCTCGAGGCTGAGGGTCTTCAGCTTCGCATCGCTCACGACCACCGCAGCGGCAGCGCCGTCGCAGTTGGCCGAGCACATCGGGCGGGTGTTCGGGTAGGCGATCATGATGTCGTTCTTGATCTCGTCGAGCGACATCGCCTTGGTGTACGCAGCCAGCGGGTTCAGCGTGCTGTGGAAGTGGTTCTTCTCGCTGATCTTGGCGAACACGTCGAAGTTTGTCGCGCCGTAGGTGTGGAGGTACTCCATGCCGATCTGAGCGAACGTGCCGGGCATACCCGAGGTGCCGATACGACCCTCGGTCTCCATCACTTCGCCGAAACGACCCTGCGGCGTCCAGCTGTTGCCGGTCTTCGTGCTGCGACCAGCGCCACCGAGCAGGCCAGCGCCAGCCAACTTCTCGACGCCGACGGCCAGGCCGAAGTCGGCTTCACCGGACTTGACGGTCATGATCGCGGTCTTCAGCGCGGTGGCGCCGGTGGCGCAGGCGTTGGAGACGTTGTAGGCCGGGATGCCGGTCTGACCGATCTGCTTCTGGATCTGCTGGGCGATACCGGGAGGGCCCATCAGGCAGCCGGCGGCAATCACGCCCATGTCCTTCATCGATACGCCGCCGTCCTTGAGGGCAGCGAGCACGGCCTCAGCCGCGAGGTCGACGGTGTCGCGGTCGGGATACTTCCCGAACTTGGTCATGTAGATGCCGAGGATCCAAACGTCATCGCTCATTGGATGCTGCCTTTCGAAGTGGGTGCGGTGCTGATGGGTGCGAACAGTGGATGATTCAGGCGGGCCGGAAGCCGAAGCCGATGGCCTCGACGCCGTTCTCGTCGGCGCCGAGCGGATACGTGGCGAGCGTGACCTTCTGGCCCATCGTCACGGACTCGGGGCTGGGCTCGACATCGATGATGTTGCCGCGCACGCTGGTGCCCTGGCAGTTGACGATGGCGGACACGAACGGCACCGGCACGCCAGGGGCGGCGAAGGTAACGATCGTGAACGACATGATCTCGCCGTCGGTGGCGACGTCGACCTTGCGGAACTCGGTGCCGCTGCAGCCGGCGCACGCATTGCGACGGTCGAAGAAGCGAGCGCCACATGCGGTGCACTCGTTGGCCACGAGGTGCGGGTGATCGCCGAGCACGAGATAGTCGACGAAAGGAATCTGGTTGGACATTGCGAACTCTCCTGAACAGGGGTGCTGGCGGCACTGTAGCCATCTGACATCTCCGTCAAAGAGTCGGCAGATGGACATCGCCCCAAGTCGGCGGTGAGGTGGGGTCAGGCCAGGCCTGAACGCCGACTTTGCGGGGTGGGGCTACTCGTAGAGGCGGCCGGCGCGCAGGATGTCGGCGATGAACAACCAGTCGGGCGCGGGGACATCGTCGCCTGCGTCGGCGTACGACTGTTGGAAGGCGACCAAGATCGCCTCCATCGCCCCGAGGAAACTGTCCACCGTCGGGTTCTCCCACTCCTCGGGGTGGCGCCGGTAGTGGCGCTGCAGGTGTTGCAGCACTGAGATCAATCCACCGACATCGCTGACTTCCGTGTCGAACGACAGCGAGTTCGTGTCGTCCGCTTCGGCTCCGTCGGCTCGCAGCCGACGAGAGAACGCCGACTTCGCTGCGCGTCCCTCACCATTGAACATGATGGATGATCTCCTCGATTGGGCGCCGTGGCCGCTTCGTGGGTGAACCGGTGGGTGCGTCATCGGGGGCACGTTCCCCCAGCGCGACGGCACCCACTTGTACCACGTGCGGCGGCACACCCAACGCGTCGAGCAGTATGCGGGCGTTGCGGAAGATCCCGAAGTACAGCGCGCCGAGGCCACGCTCCTCCACCAGCAGCAACAGGTTCTGCACCGCCATCGCTGCATCGGTGAGCCAGAACGGCACATCCCAGTTCGCCGCACTGTCGAGGCCGTGCCCCGACTTGTCACCCTCCGCGTAGCGTTCGGTGTAGGCGGTGGGGTCGGCAAGTGGCAGCACGATGATCGGCGCTTGCAGGACTCCCGGCTGCTTCGCGGCGAACCACTCCCCTGCCCCGGTGACCTCCCAGAAGCGAGCCAACGACTCACCGGTGAGCACCAGGAAGTGCAGCCCTTGGCTGAACCCGGCGGACGGAGCGCGACGGGCGAGATCGAGTAGCTGTTCGACGACCAAGGGGTCGATCGAGGTGGGCGCGAACTGGCGGGTCATGCGCCGCCGCCGCAACAGGCCGGCGAGCGGTGACACCGGATCGGTCAGCGGGCGCCGATCTTGACGAGATCTTCGGCCATCACCCAACCGTGCACGATGAGTGCACCGGCGTTCTTGGCGGGCAGGTTGGCGAACATCGCCGCGACTTCCGGCTTGATCTTGTCGGCCTTCAACGACTCATGGTCGAGGAAGCCGGTCTGGCCGTTGTTCTTGACGATGAAGCCCTGCTCGTCGTAGTTACTGTCGACCCCGAAGCGCCGAGCCAGGCGGCGACCCCATGCACGCTCTTCGCCGACAGCGCGATGTCCCGGACGGGGAATCATCTCGTCGACGTTCTTGAATGACTCAAGTGCATCGGGTACGACGAACCGTGAGCCCACCACGACATCTTCGTCGGGGAATGCCATCAGCGCACGGTGGAAGGCCTCGTTCATGAGACCCTTCAGCACCTGGTCGCGCTTGGACGTGCGCTTGACACTGAGGACGCCCACCAGCACACACGGGGTGCCACCGATGCGCTCGAGCGTGGCGAACGCGAACCCGTGGAGTCGGTCCTCGACGCGAGCAGTAGTGCTGAGCACCCAGCTCTCCTTGGCCTTCGACAACGCGCCGATGTCGAACGCACCCCCCATCGACGCCATCTCGTCGAGATCAGCGTCGTTGAGCGCCGCGCAGTCCCTGGTTTCCACCTGGATTGCCATTGCCCTGATGCTCCTGTGGGATTCCGAACCCCCCGGACAGACCCGGGGCGTGACCTGAGTTACCTATTCTGCCACCGAATCCCGACATTTCCTGTTGTCGGACGTAGGGAATAGCTGCAAATGGCGGGAGGGCGTCCGTTACAGCACGACGGCGTCGTGGCCGAGGGCCATTCGCAGCTCGCCGACCACCCGGTCGAGATCGACGCAGAAGTCGTCGGCCAGACGCAGCACCTTGCCGTTGCCGATGTGCAGGTACACCGGCGAATCCCCCGGGTGCTCGCGCAGGATCTTGCGGATCTGGTGGATCTTCAGTTCGTTCAACGAGGTGGCCGGCACCCGCAGTCGCAGCGGCGCCGAGTTGCCAGTGTCGAGGCCTTCCAAGATCTGCACGTCCTGGACCATGAACCCGATACGCGATTCGTCGCGCTTATCGATGCGACCCTTGACCGTGACAATCGAGTCATCGATCAGCTTGTGCCCCTGCTCCATCAGCACCCGCGGAAACACTGTCGCCTCGATCGTCGAGTCGAGGTCTTCCAAGATGAAGACAGCCATCTGGTCGCCCTTCTTGGTGAACTTGCGCGCCAGGTTGGTGACCACACCACCGAGTACGACCACCGCACCATCGTCCTTGTCGGCCGCCTCGGCGATGCTGCACTCGACCTTGCGGCGAAGTGCTGCCTCCACACCCAGCAGCGGATGGTCGGAGATGTACAGACCGAGCATTTCCTTCTCGAAACGCAGGCGGTCGCTCTTCTCGAACTCGTGCGGCGGCACCACCACGCGCTCGTCGAAGCCATGGTTGGACGTGTCGTCGCCCATGTCGCCGAACAGGCTCATCACACCCTGGTCTCGTTCGCGACGGCGCACCACCGTGCTGTCGATGATCTGCTCGAACACCATCAGCAAACCCTTGCGCGGGTGACCCATTGAGTCGAACGCCCCGGCCTTGATCAGCGATTCCACTGTGCGTTTGTTGAGCACCGACTCCGGAGCGCGTTCGGCAAACTCGTGGAAGCTCGCGTAGGGGCCGTTCGCATCGCGCTCGCGCAACAGTTGCTCAACGAGCCCCTCGCCGACATTGCGGATCGCCGACAGGCCGAACGTGATCGCGCCAGGGCTTCCCGTGGGCAACACGACGTCGATGGGAATCTCGTGCAGTCCGAGCGCGGCGAAGTCGATCACCGAGCGGTTGACATCGGGGGTGAGCACCTTCACACCCGTCGCCCGCGCGTCGCTGAGATACACGGCGGCCTTGTCGAGGTTGCTCTTGACGCTCGTGAGCAAACAGGCCATGTACTCGACCGGGTAGTGCGCCTTCAGGTAGGCGGTCTGGTAGGCCACCAGGCCGTAGCCGAACGCGTGACTCTTGTTGAACGCATAGTCGGCGAAGGGTTCGATGATGTCGAACAGTTCCTTCCCCAGCGGCCGCCCGTAACCGGTGTTTTCGCACCCATCTTCGAATGCCTGTCGGGCGGCGGCCATGACCTCGCGGCTCTTCTTGCCCATCGCCTTGCGCAAGTTGTCGGCTTCGGCCAGCGAGTAGCCGGCAAACTTCTGCGCCACGCGCATCACGCTCTCCTGATAGATCATCAGGCCGTACGTGTCGCCCAGCACCTCCCTGGCATCCTCGTGGAAGTACTCGACTGGCTTGCGCTCGTTCTTACGATCCGCGTAGTCGTAGTGCATGTTCACCGACATCGGACCCGGGCGGTAGAGGGCCACGAGCGCGGCGACGTCGTCGAACGAGGTGGGTGCCAGCGAGCGCATCAGCGCCCGCATCGGCGGCGATTCCAGCTGGAACACGCCCATCGTGTCGCCGCGCTGCAGCAGCTCGAAGACCTTGAGATCCTCCAACGACACCGTGTCGATGTCGAACGTGGGGTCTTTGGTGGCCCGCACCATGGCCATCGTGTCGGAGATGACGTCGAGGTTGCGCAACCCCAAGAAGTCCATCTTCAGCAGACCGAGTTCCTCGACGCCATGCATCTCGTACTGGGTGACGATCGGGGCGTCTTCGGGCTTGCCGCCGGCTTCCGGCTTCCGCTGAATGGGCAGGTAGTTGGTGAGCGGCTCTTTGGTGATCACCACTGCTGCGGCGTGAATCCCGTCGCTTCGCTTGAGACCTTCGAGCCCACGGGCCACCTGCACGACGCGCTTCACATCGGGGTCGGCTTCGACCATTGCGCGCAGTTCGGCGGCAGCCTTGTACCCGTCGGCGTATTTCGGGTTTTCCTCAAGGCAGTACTTCAACGGGGTGTCGCGGCCCATCACCAGCGGTGGCATTGCCTTAGCGACCTTGTCGCCCATTCCGTAGGGGTAGCCCAGCACGCGCGCTGCGTCGCGAACTGCGTTGCGGGCCTTGATGGTGCCGAACGTGATGATCTGCGCGACGTGGTCGCGGCCGTAACGCTCGGCCGCATAGCGGATCATCTCGTCGCGATAACGAGAGTCGAAGTCCATGTCGATATCGGGCATGGAGACACGGCTGGGGTTGAGGAACCGTTCGAACAGCAGGTCGTACTTGATCGGGTCGAGATCGGTGATGCGCAGGCAGTACGCCACCGCGCAACCGGCGGCCGAACCACGTCCGGGGCCGACCCGGATACCGGCGTCCTTGGCGTGCTTGATGAGATCCCACACGATGAGGAAGTACGAGGCAAACCCCATGTTCTTGATGACCTGTAGCTCGTACGCGAGGCGCTCGACGACGCTGTTCGGCAGCGTGTCGCCCCATCGATCAGCGGCACCCTTCCAGGTGAGGTGGTCGAGGTAACCGCCATCGTCGATGAAGCCCTCGGGCAACGGGTAGTTCGGCAGCAACGGCTTACCGAACTCGATCTCCACGTTCGCACGCTCGGCAATCCAGAGTGTGTTGTCGCACGCCTCAGGCAGGTCGCGGAACAAATAGCGCATCTCGGCGGCGCTCTTCAGGTAGTGCTCGGTGCCCTCGAACTTGAATCGCTTCGGGTCGTTCAGCATTGCGCCGGTCTGCACACACAGCAGCGCGTCGTGCGACTCATGGTCGGCCTGGTGCACATAGTGCGAGTCGTTGGTGGCGATGATCGGGGCGCCGATCTTCTTCGCAATCTCAATCAGCTTCGGGTTCGTGTCGCGCTGTGCTGCCAGACCATGGTCCTGCACCTCGACGAACAGGTTGTCCTTGCCGAAGATCTCCTGCATCCGCCCGGCCTTCTGCAGGGCGCCCTTCTCGTCGCCTTGCAGCAACGCCTGCAACACATGCCCACCCAGACAACCCGTGGTCGCGATGAGGCCGTGGTGGTACTTCTCCAGCAACTCCCAGTCCATGCGCGGCTTGTAGTAGTAGCCCTCGAGGAAGGCCAGGCTGGCCAGCTGGATCAGGTTCTGGTAGCCCTGGTTGGTCTCGGCCAGCAGGGTCATGTGGTAGTAGAGCTTCTTGCCTCCGTCGGTGTCGCCACCCGAGTCGTCGACCCGGCCGCGGCGGGCGGGACGCTCGTGGCGGCTGTCGTAGGCCAGGTAGGCCTCGGTACCGATGATCGGCTTGACGCCCTGCTTCTTGCATTCCTTGAAGAACTCGAGGACGCCGTACATGTTGCCGTGGTCGGTGATTCCCAGCCCAGGCATGCCGTCCTGCACCGCCTTGGCGACGAGTTCGTCGAGTTTTGCCGCCCCGTCCAACATCGAGAACTCGGTGTGGACATGCAGGTGGGTGAACGAGTCGCCCACGGGCGCGGCCTCCTTCGGCGATGGATGAACAGGGTGCTGGAATCACATTGCTGTGATTCGATTGACGCTAGCCGCGAACCTGGCCGCGCGGAACAGCCGTCAGAGATACGTGCCAGGGCGATCGCGTGGTTCGGGACCCCCGCCCTGGCCAGGCATGCCGCCAACACCGGGAGGAAGCTGGCGCATCTGTTCGAGTTGCTGGCGGGCGGCAATCTGTTGGGCGAACAGAGTGGCCTGGATGCCGTGGAACAACCCTTCGAGCCAGCCGACGAGCTGTGCCTTGGCGACACGAAGTTCGCTCTCGGAGGGCACCACATCCTCTTTGAACGGCAGCGCCAGCATGTGCAGTTCGTGCTGCAGATCGGGCGACAGCGCCAGGCTCAGCTCGACGATCGAACGCTCGTAGATCTCGGCGAGTCGCTCACGGCTCGCTTCGTCGAGCGGTTGGCCGCGTACTTCCTCGAGCAGTTGCTTGACCATTGAACCGATGCGCATCACCTTGGCCGGCTCCGTCACCGTCTCCATCAGCGTCTGGTCGTCCATGGCCGGTTGGCCACTGGCCACGACCTCGCCGTGTTCGATCTGGGGGGTTTCGTCACTCATCGGAACTCCATCTCGGGAACTAGCTGCTACTCCCGCACCGTACCCGCTAGCAGCGGTACGAGCATCTCTGCAGAGGTGAGTGACCCGTGACGACAGACAAGCGGGAACGGGCCACTGTCATCTGGGTCGTGGAAGCTGACCGGCGCATACGGCACCAGTGCCACGTCGCCGTAGCGGGCGGCCACCGGGGGGCTGACCACCGACCCGAACCAACCGCGTTCGATGAGGTCCGCGCGGGAGTGCACCCACGCAGTGTCGGAGTGGTGTTCGGTGGCTGCAGCCAGCAGATCGGCAGCGGCGCCGGGTTTCGCGTGCAGCCAACGGAAGCGACCTTCCCCGCTCTGGGCCCGAACCAGCCGCAGCACGTCCGGGTGCGGGTGCACGATGCGTTCGCCGACGTGCACC
This sequence comes from Actinomycetota bacterium, assembly GCA_009702045.1. Lineage (GTDB taxonomy): Bacteria > Actinomycetota > Acidimicrobiia > Acidimicrobiales > Ilumatobacteraceae > UBA668. The sequence continues at coordinate 14,105 of WLIV01000015.1, forward strand.
TGACCGTGGTCGGCAGTCACCAGCAGCGCAGCACCTGGCGGCAACTCGTCGAGCACGTCGGCCACGATGCGATCAGCGGTGCGCAACTCGGCGTCGTAGTACGGCCCGAAGCCGCGCTCGTGGGCCACTTTGTCGATGCCGTCGTAGTACGCGTACACGAACCGCTCACCACGACGCAGCTGTTCACCGATGGTGACCGCGAGACCCGACGTGGTGCGGTAGCCGACGGGCGACCCTCCACGTAGATGCGCTGCGGTGAACGCGGAGGACTCGAGTTCTGCCTTGCTGACCACCGGAACCCGCTCGCCGAGAAACGGCTCGAAGGGCTGAGTAGTGGTGGGTTCGATGCGACGACGTGCATCGCCCGCTGCGGTGTGCCAGCGCAACACGTTCAGCACCTCGCCCGCAATCTCCATGCGGTAGCCCACCACACCGTGCTCACCTGGCGTGAGACCAGTGGTGATGGAGGTGAGCGCGGTGCCCGTCGTCGACGGAGCGACGGTGGTGATCGGGCCACCGGACAGGCTCGACAGCGTGGGGGCGATCGCGGCCCGTTCCGTGAGTTGTTCCCAACCCAAACCGTCGAGCACCAGCAGCACCACCTGCTGCGCCCGCGCCGCTGCGGCTGGAATCCAGGCAGGTTTGGTCGCTCCGCGCGGCGCCAACAGCGCTGGCACGATGCCGCGCACATTGGCGCCTGAATACTGCGGGACGATCGGAGTGGGAGTCACGAGGTGGTCAGTCCAGCACCTCCCCACACATCAGCGCCAGCCCTGAACGCGGGCAACGCTGGAAGTGTGCTCGTCCCGACGGCGGTGAGCGGCCTACGATGACGCCGTGCGAGTCTCGAGCAAAGGCGATTATGCGTGTCGGGCGTTGCTGTCATTGGCATTGCACGACAAGGCCATAGGGCCGACCTCGGTCCGCGACATCGCCGAGCGCACAGCGATCCCACAGCCCTACCTGGAACAGATCCTGCTCGCGCTGAAGGGCGCCGGGCTGGTGCGTTCCAAGCGCGGTGTTGGTGGTGGCTACGTCCTCGCCCGCCATCCCGAGGACATCCGTCTCAGCGAAATCCTCAGCGCAGTCGATGGCCCCATCAGCCTCGGCGACTTCGGCGAACCCCACCAAGACGGTGCCTGCGACCACGAAGGTCAGTGTGTGCTCCTCTCGATCTGGAAGTCGTCGGGAGAACAGATGCGGCGCATCATGGAGGGCTTCACCCTGCAGGCCGTCGCCGATGCAGCCCGCGGCGAAGCGCCCTATCCAGATGCCAAGTTCGACTGGGTCATCTGACTCAGTCAGGCGATGGGGTCGGAGAGACTCGCCTCGACCGCAGCAAGATCCGCGGGAAGTACTGATTCGAAGCTGAGCATCTCACCGGTCGATGGATGCACCAGTTCGAGACCGGCGGCGTGGAGGAACGGGCGCGGGCACGGTACGGCCACACGGATGCCGCCGTACTGACCATCGCCGACCACCGGGTGACCGATTGCGCTGAGGTGGACACGAATCTGGTGCGTCCGGCCGGTCTCGAGACGGCACTCGAGCACCGAGACATCGGCGGGGGTGCGATAGGCATGCAGCACGCGGTAGCGGGTACGCGCCGACTTACCGTCGACCACGACCGACATGCGCATGGGGTCGCGATGGTCGCGACCAATCGGGGCGTCGATGACGCCTACCGGGTTGTCGAGGTGCCCCCACACGACCGCCCGATACACGCGACCGACGTCGCGCGACGACAGCGCGCTCACCAGGAAGTGGTACGCGCGCTCGGTTCGGGCCACGACCAGAAGCCCAGTCGTGCCGATGTCGAGACGATGCACAATTCCCGGGCGGTGCGTCTCACCGACATCGGCGATCTCGGGATAGCGAGCGAGTAAACCATTCACCAGCGTGCGGTCGGGGTTCCCAGCGCCGGGGTGCACTACCAGGCCGGCTGGCTTGTCGACCACGATGATCTGCTCGTCCTCATAGACGACGGTGAAGACCACCGAGGCATCGGCCTGAGGTGCTTCCGGCACGGGCAGCATCGCCTCGTCGACGAGCACGACCTGGGTCTCTTTGACGCGCAACTTGCCGATGGTCTGCACCACGCCGTCGAGTTGTACGCCGCCGACAGCGATCAGCACCGCAGCGTCGGAGCGACTGCATTCGGTCACCAGCGACACGATGCGGTCGAGCCGTTCACCGGCCAGAGCAGCAGGAATCTGTTCTTCAATCACGAGCGGACTTCTTTCGGGGAGAACAGCGACCACAACAAAAACAATGCCCCGCCGACGTTGACGCCCATGTCGGCGACGTTGAAGATCGGGAACCACTGGAAGTCAATGAAATCGATGACTGAGCCGTGCATCCAGCCATCGCCGCGGAACAGCCGGTCGAACAGGTTGCCCAGCGCACCGCCCATGACGAAACCGGCGGCAATCAACACGGTACGACTTCCTGAGTGGCGCACGGACACGGCGATGAACACCACGACCAGCAGCGCGAGCAGTCCAATGATCGGCCCGATGCCCTGCCCCTGCGAGAAGGCCATTCCGCTGTTGAACGACAGGTTCCACTGCAGCGTCCAGATGACGTGATGCCCGCTCCCGTCCGCAAGCGCGTCGACCGCCCATGCCTTGGTGAGTTGGTCGACTAGCACCACGAGCGCGGCGATGGGCAGCATCAGCGGGAAACCGCTGATGGAGCGTGAGGACCTGGCCGACTCAGCGACCGGCGCCGAGCGGTCATCGTCGGTCATCGTCGACCGATCCCTCCGACCTTCTCCTCGACGAGCACAGTGGCCCACGGGATGGCCTCAAGACGTTCGCGCGGGATGGGCCGGCCGGACTCGACGGAGTAGCCGTACGCCCCCGTAGCGAGGCGCGCAATGGCTGCATCGATCTCGGCGATCGTCTGACGAGCCTGCGCGCTGAGCGCAAGGTCGCGCTCGCGTTCGACGACCATCGTGTCGCCCTCGCCACCCTCGTCGTCGAACTGCACATCGCCCATCTCATGCTCCTCGATGAGCTGGAGCGCTTCGTCCTCGAGTCGCACTGCCTGACCGGTCGCTCTCGCCTTCTCTTCGAACAACGCGGCGCGCATTGTGGTGAGGAACTTCACATCGAAGTCTTTGGTGTACGCGAGCCCGTCTTTGGTGACGCCCTTCACGACCGGCTTCTCGGGGACGATCACCACGAACGGCTTCCTCACCGGCTTGCGCTCGGGCACCTTGGGGGTGACCTTCTCAACGACCTTGGGTACTGGCAACAGAGCGACTGCTTTCTTCGGCGGAGCCGGCGCCGGAGCAGGCGTGGCCTTCTTCGCCGGCGCCGTGACCGGCGTGGCCTTCTTGACAGGAGCGGCAGCGCTCTTCTTCGCCGGCGCCGCGGTCTTCTTCACAGGAGCTGCAGCCTTCTTCGTTGGCGCAGCAGTCTTCTTCACAGGAGCTGCAACCTTCTTCGTTGGCGCAGCAGTCTTCTTCACAGGAGCTGCAACCTTCTTCGTTGGCGCAGCAGTCTTCTTCGCCGGAGCAGCAGCCTTCTTCACTGGCGCTGGGGAGGCCTTCTTCGCCGGAGCAGCAGCCTTCTTCACTGCGGGAGCCGCCTTCTTCGCCGGAGCAGAAGCCTTCTTCACTGCGGGAGCAGCCTTCTTCGCAGGGACCGCCTTCTTGGTGGTTGCCTTCTTCGCGGTTGCCTTCTTGGCCGTGGCCATAGCGCTGAACCTCCGTCGTCCGACGCCGTCGCGTCGATGTAAGGCCGGGATGTTACCGCTGATCAGGCTCGAGAGGGCTGATCCACCGCTCCAGCCGCTGGAACGTGGTTTCGACCGACAACGCCACGACCAGCTGTTTGGACCGCGAGGTGTGTCCGGCGACGAGCGTGACATCTCGCGGACGCAGGCCGCACGCTGCAGCCAAGACTGCTTCCACTTCAGCATTGGCGCGCCCGTCAAGCGGCGGGCTGCACACCTTGATCTTCAACTCGTCACCGTGCATACCGACCAACTTGGCCGCGCTCGCACCCGGCAGCACGCGAACGGCGACCACACAGCCGTCCGGATGCGGACGGATGGGTGTGGTCAACCTGCCACCGCAACCGTGATGTGAATCGGCTCGCCGTCAAGGTCGGCGTTGGTCTCACCGGTACCCCAGTTCAACGAGGTGGCGAGCGTGGCATCGGTGAGCAGGTGCTGGAACGCAGTGACCTGACGGCGCACAGACTCGGGCAAGCCGAGCGTGAGCGAAATACGATCGCTGACCTGCAGCCCCGCGTCGCGTCGCGCCTGTTGCACCAGCCGGACCAGGTCGCGGGTGACACCCTCGGCCTCGAGTTCAGGCGTGAGGGCAGTGTCGAGCAACACGATGCCGGCGCCTGCCGACAACGGCGTGCTGGCTCCGTCGCCTTGCACCACGAGCTTCAGCGCATACTCGCCCTCCTCCAGCGCCACCCCCCCGGCCACCACACCACCGGCGGTCTGCTGCCAGTCGCCGGACTTGACTGCCTTGATGACCTGCTGCACCTGACCACCCAAACGCGGGCCGAGCTTGGCGGGTACGACCTGCAGGTCGTAGCTCGCCACCGAATCCACGTCGTCGGTGAGCGTCACCGACTTCACGTTCACCTCGTCAGCCACCAGATCGGTGAACGGAGCCAGGCGAGCGGACCCGGGAACAGCAACCTGCAGCGCTGCCAGCGGCTGACGCACGCGCCGACCATGAGCCTTCCGCAGGCGCAGGGTGCTGCTACAGACATCGCGCACGAGGTCCATCGACTCCACGAGCGCCGGGTCAGCGGGCACGTCAGCGGCCGACGGGTAATCCGTCAGATGCACACTGCGCTCACCGGTGAGCCCCTGGTACACAGATTCGGTGACCAGCGGTAGCAGCGGGGCCAGTGCGCGGCACAGCAGCGCCAGCACGGTGTGCAACGTGTCGATCGCGTCCTGATCGCCAGCCCAGAAACGGTCACGCGAGCGACGCACATACCAGTTGGTCAGCGCGTCGAGGAACGAACGCACCGCTCCGCACGCGGCGAACAAGTCGTACTCGTCCAGTTCGACCGTGATCTCTGCGAGCAGATCGTGCGTCTTGGCCAGAATGTAGCGATCGAGCACATCCGTGCTGTCCGTACGGAACGTGCCACTCGTGCCAGCAGCGTTCGCGTACAGCGACAGGAAGTACCACGAGTTCCAGATCGGCAGGATGATGTGCCGAACCGTGTCGCGGATTCCGTCCTCGGTGACCATCAGGTCGGTGCCACGAAGGATCGGCGAGCTGAGGAGGTACCACCGCATGGCATCGCTGCCGTACGTGTCGAACACCATCATCGGGTCGGGATAGTTCTGCAGGCTCTTCGACATCTTCTGGCCGTCGTCGCCCAGGACGATGCCGTGGCTGACGCAGGTATTGAAGCTCGGCTTGTCGAACAACGCCGTCGCCAACACGTGCAACGTGTAGAACCAGCCCCGGGTCTGACCGATGTACTCGACGATGAAGTCGCCGGGATAATGGCTGTCGAACCATTCGCGGTTCTCGAATGGGTAGTGCACCTGGGCGAAGGGCATGCTGCCGCTCTCGAACCAGCAATCGAGCACTTCGGGCACTCGCCGCATCATCGACTTCCCGGTCGGGTCGTCAGGGTTTGGTCGCACCAGGTCATCGACGTAGGGACGGTGCAGATCGGTGACCGCCACACCGAAATCGCGCTCCATCTCGGCCAGGCTGCCGTACACGTCGATGCGCGGATACTCCGGGTCGTCGCTGCGCCACACCGGGATCGGCGAACCCCAGAAGCGGTTACGGCTGATGGCCCAGTCGCGAGCGTTGGCCAGCCACTTGCCGAACTGGCCATCCTTGATGTGTTCGGGCACCCAGCGGATCTGCTGGTTGAGTTCGACCATACGGTCGCGGACAGCAGTGACCTGCACGAACCACGAGCTGATCGCTCGGTAGACCAGCGGCTCGGCGCAGCGCCAGCAGTGCGGGTAGCTGTGCAGGTAGCTGTCGTGACGGACGACGACTCCGCGCGCCTTGAGGTGCTTGATCACCTCGGGGTTGGCATCGAAGACGTGCATGCCGGCCCAGTCGGTGACCTCGGCGGTGTAGCGGCCGTGTTCGTCCATCGGACACAGCGTCGGGATACCCACGGCGTTGCAGATGTTTTGGTCGTCCTCGCCGAAGCCGGGGGCCATGTGCACCACACCGGTGCCGTCCTCAGTGGTGACGAAGTCGGCGGCCAGCACGTGGAAGGCGTTGGGCGTGTCGGCGAAGTACGGGAACAATGGGGTGTACTTGCGGCCGACGAGATCCGCTCCGGTGAGCGTGCCCACCCGCGTCGCACCGGCGAGTTCCTTCTCGTACGAACCCAGCCGTGCCTCGGCGAGGATGTACCGCGTGGTGTGGCCCTCGGAGTCGGTCTCCTCCATCACCGCGTACTCGATCTCCGGGCCCACAGCGAGGGCAAGGTTGCTCGGCAGCGTCCAGGGGGTCGTCGTCCACGCAAGGATGATCTCGCCGCTCTCAAGGTGGAACTGCACCGTGAGTGCCGGGTCCTGGCGATCGCGATACACATCGTCCATACGTGTCTCGGTGTTGCTGAGTGGCGTCTCGCACCGCCAGCAGTAGGCGAGCACGCGGAAACCCTCGTAGACCAGTCCTTTGTCCCACAACGTCTTGAAGGCCCACATGACGCTCTCCATGTAGGAGGTGTCGAGTGTCTTGTAATCGTTGTCGAAGTCGACCCATCGGGCTTGGCGATTGACGTAACGGTGCCAGTCGTCGGTGAATCGCAACACGCTCGTGCGGCAGGCGTCGTTGAACTTGTCGATGCCGAACTTGGCGATCTCCGGGTGGCCGCTGATACCCAGTTCCTTCTCGGCCACGACTTCCGCGGGCAACCCATGGCAATCCCAACCAAAGCGGCGATGCACTTGCTGGCCGCGCATCGTGCGGTAGCGCGGCACAGCGTCCTTCACGAACCCCGTGAGCAGATGGCCGTAGTGCGGCAGACCGTTGGCGAACGGGGGGCCGTCATAGAACACGTACTCGTCGGCCCCGTCCCGGGCGTCGATCGAGGCCTGGAACGTACCGTCGGCGTCCCAGAACGCGAGGATCTCGCGCTCGACGGTCGGGAACGATGGCTGGGGTTGGACGTTTGGGTAAGTCACTGGTGCTCCTGTGCGGCTTGCACAGGGACGAACCAGAGGTCCGCGGTACCACCCTGCTTGCAGCGCCCCGCAGGACCCTGCCACTCGACTTCGCCAGCGATATCGGGCTGGACCCGTCCGGTTCTACTGGGGTATTCGGCGAACCTCATACCTGTTCTTCCGGAGGCTCAGAGGTGATGGCCTCGTCAACGCCGTGAAGAAAATCCTAGCGCCCGAGGGCGCAGCGCGTTCGTCAGCGGAGCTCGTCGCCACCGATTCGGAACGGATCATTCTTCGATCCGGGCCTGATGATCGGCACTTCCGCGGTGATGCCGTGGCCAGCGTCCATCGGCATCGACGCGGTGAGCGGCACCTCGCCGGTGGGCACGTCGTCGGGGGCGAACAGCGACATCGGGTCGTCGTCGGCGTCGAGTTCGAACGCACTTGCGGCAGGAGCGACCGCTGCGGTGGGCGCTGGTGCGGCAGGCGCCGCTGCGGCAGGCGCCGCCGAGCGCCGCACCACGGGCTCGGCCGAGGCGGACAGCAACGGGCGGCGCATATCGGCCAGCCCACCCGGCACGCGCTCGACGATCTCGTGCAGTTCGACAGCGGTATCGCGCAGGCGCTCGCGCTGGGCCTGGACGTACTGCTCGAGTTGATCGACGTCGGAGAGCAGGAAGTCGCGACGGGCCAACAGTCCCTGCACCTCATTCTCGGCGAGGGTCAACTCGTCCTCCTTCGAGCGACGAGCCTCAGCCTTGGCCTCATCGATCATCCGCGCTGCCATCGATCGAGCACTGTCGACAACACGACTGGCTTCGTCACGGGCACCACTGGTGACCGATTGCGCTTCGGCCCGAGCCTCGGCGACGGCCGTGTCGGCCGTGCGCTGAGCGAGCAACAGTGTGCGACTGATGACCTCGGTGTCGCCGACCGGGAGCCCGGCGGGCGGTGTGACACCGTGCACGGGGGCGTCCTCCCGGTTCGGTGCCGCCGAGCGGGCCGCTGCTGGCGTCTGCTGGGACAACTCCTGCAGACGACCGACCGCTGCACGAGCACGCGACTCCATCGCCGTTGCCTGACCGTGCGCAGCCTCTAGCGCCGCAGCAACTTCATCCTTGAAGGCATCGACCTCATTGGGGTCGTAACCCCTTTTCACCGTCTTGAAGTCGGTGCTGCGGATGGCCTGCGGCGTGAGTTCCATTCCGTAGATGTTAGGTCGTCAGCACACGCACCGAGAGGATGGACGGGAGAATCAGCCGCCGTAGCCCTGATCGTCGTAGGACGAGTGCCGTGGCGGCGGCTTCAGCAGGTAGACACCCGTGGCCACCTTCTCCATCGTGCCGGCGAGGCCGTAGCACAGGCCGCTGGCGAAGTCGATGAGACGACGAGACGCGTCGCGGTCGGCCGCCTCGAGATTCATGATCACCGGCTGACCTTCCTTGAACTTGTCGGCAATCTCCTGCGCTGAGGTGAAGCGGTGCGGCTTCACCGTGTACGGGTCGCTCCCCGATGACGCAGGGGCAAGACGAGTGACGGGCGGAGCGGGTCGCGGGTTGATCGGGCGCGGTTGCACGCTGGAGTCGTCCGGCGCAGGGACCGGACGACGGATCGTCGCATCCGGCATGGCCTGCGGGAACGAGGGCCGCGAGGGCACAGTGCGCACAGGAGGCTGCTCGGGCTCATACTCATGCTGCTGGTAGCCGCCACGCTGCTGGCGGCCGCCTCCACCGCCCATCTCGTCGCGCATTGCAGGGCGACTCTGACGCATCGGGCGCTCAGGCTCCGGCGCCATGTCATAGTCGTCGTAGGCATCGTCGGGCCCGAGACCCAAGTAATCCATCGCCTTCTTCCACATCGACATTCACGACCCTCCTGCAGTGCACCGAGGTTACCGCACCGACGCCGCCGAAACGGGACGCTCACCGAACAGGGCGCTCCCGATGCGCACCTGCGTAGACCCCTCTTGTACTGCAACCTCCAGGTCGTCGGTCATTCCCATCGAGCAAATGTCGAGTTCGAGCGCGTCAACGAGCGCACGCACCACACGGAATCCAGCTCGTGCTGCCTCGGCGCCCCCTGTCGTGGGACCCACCGTCATCAACCCGCGGACGTCGAGCCCGGCCGCGCGCGCTGCATCCACCAACGCCGGCACTGCCTCGATCGGACAGCCTCCCTTGCCCGGCTCATGCAGACATGCTGCTTGGATCAGCACCGCCGCCCCAGGTGCCCGCTTGGACAACTCGCTGACGAGCGACAGGCGATCGACGGACTCATAGACGTCGATCAGCGACGCCAATTGACGCACCTTGTTCGTCTGCAGTTGTCCGATGAAGTGCACCTCGAATGGCAGAGGAACAGCTCCCCCATCGCCATCCAGTTGACTGGCGAACTTGGCGACGACCTCCTGCGCATAGTTCTCGCCCACCGCCGCGCATCCCGCACGGTGCGCCGACCAGCAGTGTTCGATCGAGAACAGTTTCGTGACGGCCAGCACCGACACATCAGCCCCGCCGGCGCGGGCGATACGTTCGCGAACTGCCGCCAACCGTTCGGCCACCAACCGATCGAGCGCAGCGGAGTTCATGCTCGCGCCCGTGTGCAGATCGTCATCACCTGTCGGCCCAGTTGTGCGCGCCGACGGTGCGAGAAGTACCGGTCGGGATGGCACCCGGTGCATTGCGACACATCGGTGAGATGCACGCCCACCTCCGCCAGCGCCAGACGAACCACAGCCGGCATGTCGAGTGCGGGGGTACCCCACGACGTGACGCCGGTGACCTCCGGGCCGAACCGTTGCCGAACGACCTCCAGGTCGTCGGCGCCAAACTCGTAACAACAGGGATGGATACACGGGCCGAGCCACGCCTGCGGCGGGGCGGCCTGGCGCCCCATGGCCGACACGGTGGCAGCAAGCACGCCATCGCGTGCGCCACGCCAACCAGCGTGGGCGGCGCCGATACTGCCATCGAGCCCGGCGAACACCACCGGGGCACAGTCGCCCACCCACACCGCGAGCACCGCGCCACGGGCCCGCGTCACGATCGCATCGCCCACTGCGAAGTCGTGCTCACCGGGTGTGCCGACCACCACGACGTCGGTGCCATGCACCTCGTCGAGTTGGGTCCACACTCCCGGAGCGAACGCCAGCCGCCGGTGCCGCAGCGCAGCACGAGGTGCCTCGATGTGGAAATCACCGTTGCTCACCGTGCTGCAGCGGATCTCGGCGATGCAATCGGCCAACTCGACCGTGCCGGGCCCGAGCGGCAGGGTCACTTCAAGAAAGAAGGTACGTCGAAGTCGTCGTCGTCGTCGAGCGGATCGGACTTGTCGTCCGCAAAGAGATCCTTGAGCGTGCTGGTGGGGCGCTGCTCGGGCACCGCTTTGATCGCCGGCCGCGTAGCGGCATGTGTACCACTGGACGTCGCCGACGAACTGGTGGAGCTTGTGTTGCTGGAGCCGCCACCGTCCCACCGGTCGAAACCGGCGGCGATGACAGTGACCTTGACCTCATCGCCCATCTCGTCGTCGATGACGGTACCGAAGATGATGTTGGCGTCCTGATGCGCGACGCCATGGATGATCTCGGCAGCAGCGTTCATCTCGAACAGCCCCATGCTGGACGGACCCGTGATGTTCAACAGAATGCCGCGGGCGCCGTCGATCGCGGCCTCGAGCAACGGACTGCTGATGGCCGACTTGGCGGCAGTGACCGCGCGGTTCTCGCCGCTGGCCTGGCCGATGCCCATCAGTGCCGAACCGGCGCTGGAGAGGATCATCTTCACATCGGCGAAGTCGGTGTTGATCAGGCCAGGCGTGGTGATCAGGTTGGTGATACCGGAAACACCTTGCAGCAACACCTCGTCGGCCATCTTGAACGCGTTGAGCACGCTGGTCTTCTCATTCGCCACCGTGAGCAGGCGGTCGTTCGGAATGACGATGAGCGTGTCGACCTTCTCCTTCAAGCGCTGCACACCGGCGTCGGCCTGTACGGCACGACGGCGTCCCTCGAAGCTGAACGGGCGGGTGACCACACCGATGGTGAGCGCGTTCATGCTGCGCGCCACCTCGGCGATGATCGGGGCCGCACCGGTGCCGGTGCCGCCACCCTCGCCGGCGGTGATGAACACCATGTCGGCGCCCTTGATCATCTCTTCGATCTCGTCGCGATGCGTCTCGGCAGCATTGCGACCCACGTCGGGGTCGCTACCGGCACCGAGACCGCGCGTGAGGTCGCGCCCGATGTCGAGTTTGACGTCGGCATCACTCATCAACAGCGCCTGGGCATCGGTGTTGACCGCGATGAACTCAACACCCTTCAACCCTGCGTCGATCATGCGGTTAACGGCGTTGACGCCACCACCGCCGACGCCGATCACCTTGATGACGGCGAGATAGTTCTGCGGAGCGCCGGCCATCAGATGAACCTCCGGGGAGAGTAAGGGTAACAAAGCATGTAAGGAAGAACCTGCTGGTCGGGGATCGTAGCGAATCTGCGCCCCTGAAAGGTGGAGGGGCACTCGCGCAAGGTCGGCCGAGCCAGGGATTCCAGGCTCAGGAGGTGCACGGTACCGCGCCCACCTCCTCGGTGGAAACATCCAACTCGCATACCTTCTTGAGTCCTTGACGGATCTGACCCAGCAGACGCGCCAACTTTTCATCAAGATTGCGCAGATCGCCCAAGCGCACGTTGACGGTCTCGTTGAGCAGCATCGTCAGACCACCGGTGGCCGTGTCGACCCCGACCGATGTGGTGATCGAGCGGATCTCCGCCGGTAAGCCGACCACCATCTGCGCTGCTGCCGCGTATGGAGCGGGGGCGAAGTCGCCTCGCGGCGTGTCGGGGTTCTGGCCCGTGACCAGCAGGTACGCGGTGGGTTGTCCGGCGATGACGTCGAGCACTCGACCTTGGATGTCGATCACCCGGAACTGGCCGTCATGCCCTTGGAACGTGACAATCGGACGGCGCTCACGAATGTCGATGTACACCGAATGCGGAAAGTCGGTGCGCACGGTCGCCTGTTCGACCCACGGGATCGCCTCCAGGTCTTGTTCGGCCTTGTGCGTGTCAGCGAGCAGCACCGCATGACCCTTGAGGTCGTTCACTACCTTGTCGAGCAGCTCCTGGTCGGTGTACACCGCTCCTTGGACGTAGACCGTGCGGACGTCGAACACGGACGAGGCAAACACCGCGACCACCAAGATGATCGCCAGCACGACACCGCCAGCGATACCCAACAGCAGCACGCGACGTCGGCCCTGCTCGCGACTGACCGCGTTGCGCCGAGCGCGCATCCGCGGGTCGATACCACCTGCGGTGCGCGTGGGAGCGGGCTCAATGACCCCGTAGTCGTCGAGATCGTCGATGACGATCGTGGAGCGGGTGCTGTCCTCGGCGGCGGCGTCGCGTCGCTCGTGGAAGCCACGCTCCTTTTCCTCATCGAGATACACCAGATCGGGGAGCTCGTCGTCAGCGATGACAATCGTGCGGCGCTCCGGGGCCGCTGACGGCACCTCGTCTGCCTCGACGGCCTCGACGTCATCTGCGTCGTCGTCATCTGCGTCGTCGTCGAAGTCGACATCGCCGGTGTCATCGCCGGTGTCGTCGTCGGCCTCATCGGCGTCGTCGATACCGAGCATCCGATCGAGTGCAGGGTCGTCGAAGTCGTAGTTCGGAGTCGGGTCGGAAAATGCGGTCTGCAGCTCGTCGAGCACATGGTCGGGCACGTGATCAGTGCCGGGCAGGTCGGGTTCCTTCACCAGGACACCCCCTCAGTGTGTTCTGCAACATCGTCCATCACGTCGGCAAAGCCCACGAGGCGCACCTCGCTGCGCAGATCGAATCCGGTGTGCACCCTGACCTGTTCGCGCACGAACGTCATCACCGCCCGAACGTCCGCTGCGGTGGCGCCGTGTTCGGCCTGGATGAAGTTCGCGTGTTTGTCGCTGACGCATGCGCCACCGACGCGATAGCCGCGCAGGCCCAGCCGGTCGATGAGGACCGCGGCGGGCAGTTCACCGGGAATGGGATTCACGAACACCGAACCTGCATTCTGGCCGCCCGGTTGATGCTCGCGACGCCACCTCACAATCTCGGTGAGTGCAGCCTCGGACTCCACCGGGTCGCCGTGGGTCAACTGGACACGCGCGTCGAGCACCACCTGATGATCGGCGAGAGCAGAGCCCCGAAAGCGGAGGCCCAAGCGATCGACGGGAACCCAGGCTCGCTGAGCGCGTTGCAGGTCGTACAGGTGCACGCCGATCAGCGAGGCAGCGATGTCGCTGCCATGGCCGCCGGCGTTCATTCGCACCGCACCGCCGAGCGTGCCGGGCACCCCGACCGCCCACTCGAAGCCGATCAAACCGGCCGCAGAGCAACGCCGCGCCAGCACCGGGAGCGCCACTGCGGCACCAGCGCGCACGACGGTGTCCTGGAACTCGATCCAGTCCCCCATCGCGGCCAACGACACCGCGATTCCAGGAAACCCCGAATCAGCCACCAGCATGTTCGAGCCGCGCCCCACCACCAGCACCGCCAGACCCGTGGCTCGCGCGACCTCGCCGACACGTGCCAGTTCGCGTTCGTCGCGCGGTACGGCAAACACCGCCGCCGGACCGCCGAGCTTGTAGGTGGTGAAGGGCGCCAGGGGTTCGTCGGCGGTGGCGAACGCCCGCAGTTGATCGAACGCCTGCCGCTGGACAGTCGCGGGGCTCACGTCGCGCGCAACCTTCGCTCCGAACGCCTCGTCTGCACTTCGTCCGGCAGGGACGCAATGTCCCCGCACCCCATCGAGATGCACACGTCGCCTTCGCGCAGTTCGCCCGCCAGGAACTCGACCAGCTCGGCCCGTTTCGGCATCCACACCACGCGGGCACGCGGATGAGCGTCGAGCACGGCATTCACCAACAACTTGCCGGTGATCCCCGGAATCGGCGCGGTACCAGAGGCATAGATCTCGGTGAGCACGACGACATCGGCATCCACGAACGCAGAGTGGTAGTCGGGCCACATCGACACGATGCGGTTGAACCGGTTCGGCTGGAACACTGCGACCACACGGTTCCACCCGTCGCCGCTCTGGCGGGCCGCTGCCAGCACTGCGCCAATCTCGGACGGCAGGTGGGCGTAGTCGTCGACCAGCGTTGCCCCGCCGTCGACACCGCGCACGTCGAAACGGCGAGCGACTCCACCGAACTTGGCGAGCGCTGCGGCCGCAATCTCGAAGCTCACGCCGATGGTGACCGCCATGGCCAACGCACCGGTGGCATTGCGCACGTTGTGCACCCCGCGCAACGGCAGCGAGACCGATCCAAGTCGTTCGCCGCGATACAGCACCGAGAACGTGAACGAGCCTTCGCCGGCCATCACGTCGACCGCGCGGAAATCCGCCTCGGGTGAAGTGCCGTAGGTGATACATGAATGCCTGGCGGCGAGCGCCGCCGTGGTCGGGTCGTCGATACACAGCACCTTGGGACCGTCGACCTGATCGAGGTACTGGTCGAAGCCCTCGACGATCGCCTCGAACGTGCCGTAGTGATCGAGGTGGTCGACCTCCACGTTGGTGAGGATCGTGCCGTAGAGCGGCAGCTGCAGGTGTGTGCCGTCGCTCTCGTCGGCTTCCACCACCAACCACTCGGCCCCGGTCCACTGGGCGCCGGTACCCATATCGGTCACGTCACCGCCGATCACGAAGCTGGGACGAACGCCAGCCTCGGACAGCATCAGCATCAGCATCGAAGTCGTCGACGTCTTCCCGTGGGTGCCGGCGACCGCCAACGACTTCGCCCGCGCGCAAATCGCTGCCAGCATCCCCGAACGGTGCATCGACAACACGCCGACCTTGTCCGCTTCGTCACGCTCGACATTACGAGCCGGTATGGCAGTACTCCACGTGATCGCGTCACGATCGTGCACCAGTTCACGCGAATGGCCAACGTGCACGTCGACACCCGCAGCGCGAACCCGATCGAGCACACTGCGTTCGCGAATATCGCTACCGCTGACGTCGTGCCCCATTTCCGCCAGCACGATGGCGATCGCGCTCATACCCGGCCCGCCCACGCCGACGACGTGCAGCCGACGCGGTTCGGTGAGGTCGATCGGCGGGTTGGGTGCGGTACTCACGAGCCCGCTCCGTTGGCAGCTCGCTCGATCGCGCCGACCAAACGGCCACTGCGATGCACCGCCCCTGCATCGTGGGCCGCTCGGGCCACCATGTCGAGCTCGTGCGGCTGCGAAGCAAAGCGATCGATCTCCGCAATCAAACGATCCACGGTGAACTCAGGCTGCTCGATCAGCACCGCTGCGCCGCGATCGCTGAGCACCTTGGCGTTGTCGAGCTGATGGTTCTCTGCGGCGCCAGGCCACGGTACGACGATCGCCGGAGCACCGACGGCGGCCAGCTCCGCAATGGTTCCTGCACCCGCACGGGTCACCATCAGGTCGGCAGCTGCATACAGCTGGACCATGCGCTGCTCGTACCCGATCACGCGGTACAGGATGCCCGATGCGCCATCACGAGCGGGCGCGGCAGCGGTGAGAAATCGATCACCCACTGCATGGAACACGGCCAGATCGGAGCGACCCGCCAGCCGTTCGACTGCAGCGGCCACCACTTCGTTGACCGCAGCCGCACCCAGCGAGCCGCACACCACGGCAACAATGAATCGTTCGCGAGGCAGCGCCAGTTCGTCGCGAGCGCTGTCACGGGCGGCGGAGCGGTCGAGTGCCAGCAACTCGCTACGGATGGGCGCCCCGGTGACTTCTGCGTGCGGCAGGGCCGACCCTTCGAACGCCACTGCGCAGACCGCAGCTCGCTTGGCGAGCAGTCGTGACACCAGGCCCGGCCGACGGTCGTAGGACACCACGACGTAGGGAATACCGGCCCGACGGGCTGCCCACGTGGCGGGAAAGCTGCCGTATCCGCCGAGGTTGACCACGACCGCTGGTTGCAAGTCGCGCAGCAGTTGCGTCGCCTCCCGTAACGAACGAACCAGCTTGAACGGGAGCGACACATTGCGCCCCATCGCTCGCCGACCGAAACCGCGCTGCAACCCGACGATGTCCAGGAACGTGTGCGGGAACCCGCTGGGTGGCACCAGCGTCGTCTCGACACCCCGTTGGGTGCCGACGTAGTGGATTGTCGCTCGTGCGTGGCCGGCGGTCACCAAGGACTCCGCCACTGCGAGTGCGGGAAGCACATGACCGGACGTCCCGCCGCCGGTGACGACGGCGAACGTGTTCATCGGACGTTGCGGGCGACGTTGAGCAAGAACCCGCAGGCCGTGAGGGTGACGAACAGTGAGCTACCACCGGCAGAGAAGAACGGGAGCGTGAGCCCGGTGACCGGCATCAGACCGGTCACGCCACCGACGTTGATGATCGTCTGCACCACGAGCCAGCCAACGATGCCTCCGGCCAGCAGCGAGTGGAATCGGTCGTGTGTGGCCATCGCCACCTGGATACCGGCGTAGGCGAGCACCATGAACCCGCCGAGTACTGCGACGACGCCGATCATCCCCAGTTCCTCGGCGATGACAGCGAAGATGAAGTCGGAGTGCGCGAGCGGCAGGAACTCGCCGAGCTTGTTGTCGCCGCGGCCCACACCAGAGCCCGTGAGCCCACCCTGCGCCATCGCGATCATCGCCTGGTACGTCTGGTAGCTCAGGTGGTCCTTGTGCGCAGCGATGTCCATGAATGCCGTGAACCGTGCCTGGCGGCGGGGACTGGACGACACGAACCACAGCGCCGCTGCTGCACCGAGTGTGGATGACGCCGCAACTAACGACAGTGGCGACCCAGCGATGAACAAGGTGGTGAACACGATCGCGGACATCACGATGGCCGACCCGAGATCGCCCTGAGCAAGACAGAGAGCGGCTCCCAACCCACCAATGATCAGCACCGGCGTCAGCGTGCGCGCCGGATCGTGCATCTCGTCGCGCCGCTTGGCCAACAGGTCGGCACACGCCATCAACACGACCAGCTTGAGGAACTCACTGGGCTGGAAGCTGAACGAACCGAGCGTGACCCACGATCTGGCACCGTTGACGCTCTCGCCGATTCCCGGCATGAACGGCAGGAGCATCGCAGCACTGGAGATCACCATTGCGGGCTTGATCAGGCGGCGCCAGCGCCGCGTCGGCACCCGCATCGCACACCACAGGCCGATACACCCGAGCGCAGCCCACAGCAGCTGCCGGTCGAACATGCGCCACGGTGAGTTGCCCTTGTGGAACTGGCTGATCGACGTCGCCGACAGCACCATCACCAGCCCGAGCATCGTGAACACGGTGATGACAACCGCCATCACGTAGAACGCCGTCGGCGGGGGTGACGCTGGATGGGCGACAGAGCGCTTCGTGGGATGGCGATGCATCGCCTCCGCACGAGCCAGCGCAGCACGGCGACGATCGCCGAGGAGTGCCGACGACGTACTCATGATGCACCCACCTTTTCACGCAGTGACGCGACGAGTTGCTTGAAGTCATTTCCCCTCGCGGGGTAGCCGCCATCCGGGTACCAATCGAAACTGGCGCACGCCGGCGACAACAGCACGATGTCACCGGGCTGGGCCAACGCAGCGGCACGCTGGACAGCGTGGGCCATCGAGGGAGCCGTCTCCACTGGGCAGTACTCGGCGAAGGCGGCTGTGATCTCGGTGGCCGACTCGCCCAGCCCGATCACTGCCTTCACACGCGCGTGCTCGGTGGCCAGCGACGCGAGATCGAGACCCTTGTTGCGACCTCCGGCCAACAACACGACGCGCTCGAAGCCGCGGAGCGCGGTGAGCGCAGCGTGAGGCGATGTCGCCTTGGAGTCGTTGAACCACTGCACGCCAGCGATCTCGCCCAATGGTTCGATGCGGTGCGCTGGGTGCCGAAATGTCGCCAAGGCATCGGCCACATCGGCAACCGTTGCCAATCCGGTCTCCAACACCAACGCCGATGCGGCAAGCGCATTGGTGATGTCGTGCGGCAACGCTCGCGTCATCCCGGCGATGGGAGCGATGGTGCCCATCGGGCCCACAAGGTTGCCGTCGGCGACGCGGTAGTCGGCGTTGGCCGCGGCGAATGTGCGCGTGACCCCGCCAGCGGCGCGGAGGTTACGCATCACCACGGCGTCGTCGGCGAACCCGATGGCGACATCGTTCGGACGACGGTTCGCCCATATCCGCGCTTTAGCTGCTTCGTACGCCTGCACCGACCGGTGCCAGTTCTGGTGGTCGGGGGCCAGGTTGAGCCACACCGAGGCCTCCGCACGAAAGCTGTCCAACCAGTTCAGCCGGAAGCTGCTGCACTCGACGACGAACACATCGACATCGTCGTCGAGCGCGGCCACGAGTGGTACTTCGGTGTTCCCCACTGCAGCGGGTCGGTGGCCGGCCACCTCCAGCATGTGCGCCGCAAGCAACGTGGTGGTGGTCTTCCCGTCGGTACCCGTGATCGCCAGCATCGGTCGCGGCCCACCGAGGCGCTCTTGCTCCCACTCGTGGGCCAAGTCGATCTCCGTGCGGATCGGCGTACCACTGGTCAGCGCTGCGACGACCACGGGGTGTGTCTCAGGCACACCGGGTGCCGGGCACACGATGTCGCTCTCCGCCACCAACGCCGTCAGCGTCGCGACATCGGGGCATTCGACGAGCGTGGTTCCCAGACCGGCGGCGAGTGCCCGCTTGGCGTCGTCCGGCGCGTCGTCGGACACGAGTACGCGCCAACCACGACGCACTAGTCGCGAGGCCAGCGCATCGCCTGCGAGGGCGATGCCGTGAATGAGCGCGGTACGGGTCACGGGCACGGCCTCAGAGGTTGTCCGTCACGTGGGTGAAGTCGCCGATGAAGATGCCGATGGCCGCGGCGGTGCAGATCCCGGAGATGATCCAGAAGCGAATGATCACCGTAGTTTCGGGCCAGCCGATGAGCTCGAAGTGATGATGGATGGGCGACATACGGAACAACCGCTTCTTACGACCGGAGGCCTTGAACACACCCATCTGCACAGCGACCGAGCCGGCCTCCATGACGTTGATGCCGCAGATCAGGATGAGCAGCAACTGTGTGTCCGTAGTGAGTGCCAGCAGGGCAAGCGCGGTACCGATCGCCAGTGCGCCGACGTCGCCCATGAAGATACGCGCGGGTGCTGCGTTGAACCACAGGAACCCGGCGCAGGCGCCACCGAACGCGGCGGCGAACACGGCGAGGTCGAGCGGGTTGACGATGGCGCCGTAGACGTCGGGATTGCGGAATGACCAATAGGCGATGATCGCGAATGCGACGAAGCCCATCATCGCCGAACCGCCGGCCAGGCCGTCGAGACCATCGGTGACGTTGACCGCGTTGCTCGTGCTCCACACGATCACACCGGCGAAGACCACGAACACCGGCCACGGAACGTGCCAGCCCGGGAACGACGCCCGGGTGAATGAGATCGTCTCCGCAACGCCGGTGGAGGCCACCAGCCACCACGCCAGCAAGATGGACAGGCCGAGCGTGATGTAGCTCTTCTTCTTCCAGAAGATGCCCCGGTTGTGCGCCCTGCGCACCTTGATGAAATCGTCGAGGAACCCCATCGCCGCCATCACCAGCACGCCCACCCACATGATCATCGCCTGGTCCGAAATCGCGATGCCCGGACGAAGATGAGCGACCAACCACCCGATGAGCGCCGCGAAGATGATCGCCAACCCGCCCATGGTGGGGGTGCCGGCCTTGCTCATGTGGTGCTCGGGACCGAGGTCTTCCTTTCCAAGGATCGGCTGACCCTTCCCACGGTCGCGGAAGAACGTGATCAGGTAACGAGTACCGATGAGCGCGACGATCATGCTGGTCGCTCCAGCGATCATGACGGCGATCACTTCATGGCCTCCAGCAGTTCACGCGCCACGGAGCGATCGTCGAACGGCACCACAGTGCCACCGATGGTCTGTGTCGTCTCGTGACCCTTGCCAGCGATCACCACCACATCGCCTGCGGTTGCCATGTTGAATGCCTGAGCGAAGGCGCTTCGTCGATCGGGGTCTGTCACAACTCGGGAACGGTAGTCGTCGGGTACCCCTGCGGACACGGCATTGATGATCCCGAGTGGGTCCTCGGATCGCGGATTGTCGGAAGTGATCACCACGAGGTCGGCACACTCCGCCGCCACGGCACCCATCAGCGGCCGCTTCTCGCGGTCACGGTCACCGCCGCAGCCGAAGACTGCGATCAGCCGACCACTGCCGGCGGAGCGAGCCGCCACAAGGGCCGCACGCAGGCCGTCCGGAGTATGCGCGTAGTCCACGATCACATCAAAGGGTTGCCCGGCGCGGACCGCCTCGAACCGTCCGGGGACCGCCGATGCCTGCATCAATCCGGCAGCGATGGCCGCCGGAGCGATCCCCAATTCCGCGCACGCAGTCGCCGCTGCCAGGCTGTTCATCACATTGAAGTCGCCGCCGATGCGGACGCTGATGTGCTCCCCCCGCCACGTGTACGCGTGCGCCGTAGGGGTGATCTCCACATCGCTGACGTCTGCACGTGAGAACGTCACCATCGGGACTGACGCGACGTCGACCAGCAGACGTCCGTGCGTGTCGTCGAGGTTCGCCACGCCGCGGTCACTGAGACGCGGAGTGAACAGTTCGGCCTTCGCCGCGAAGTAGCGCTCCTCGGTGCCGTGGAGGTCGAGGTGGTCGCGGCCGAGGTTGGTGAAGACGGACACCGCGAAGCGACAACCGTTCACCCGGTGCAACGCAAGTCCGTGCGACGACACTTCCATCACGACGGCCCGCATGCCCTGGGACACGAAGCCGGCCAACTGCTCCTGCAGATCGGGGGACTCGGGTGTCGTGTGCGGTCCGGTCAACGTACCGATCAGTCCGCAGCTCACACCGGAGTGCGCCACGACCGACGAGATCAGACTTGCAGTGGTGGTCTTACCGTTCGTGCCCGTCACACCAACGAGCACCAGCGATCGCGTCGGGTGGCCCCAGAACGCGGCAGCCATCAAGCCCATCGCCGCGCGGGTGTCGGGAACCACCACCTGGGCGACCTCGATCGCCAGTGGATGGTCGACCATGAGTGCAGTGGCGCCTGCTGCGACCGCCGCTGCTGCGAACGTATGCCCGTCCGATTGCAGTCCTCGCACGCAGCAGAACAAGGATCCCGCCGTCACCTTGCGCGAGTCGTACACCACACCGGTCACTGCGACGCTGGCGTCGCCGCGCACGTATGCGTCGGGGATCGCAGCATCGGCGAACAGTTCACCGAGCAGGTGTTCCATCAACGTCACCCCGCCGTGCAGCCGGTGTCGCCAGGCGTAGGAACGATCTGCAGTTCGTGGATCGCCGACATGGCGACCTTCGTGAACAGCGGTGCCGCAGCCGTGCCGCCGAAGCGGTCGCGCGAAGTGGGGTCTGGCTCGTCGATGGTGACAAGAATCGTGACCCGAGGCGCCTGCGCCGGGAAGTAGCCGACGAACGTTGCACGGTACGACCGATTCCCGGCCGCACCGTAATCACCAGCGGACTGCAGCTTGTAGGCAGTACCGGTCTTGCCGGCGACGGAGATCCCCGGAATCTGAGCCCCGGTCCCCGTGCCGTTGCAGACCACGTCTTGCATCATCGAGGTCATCACCTTCGACGAGTTCACCTGCAGCACGCGATGGGTCTCCGACGGCGGTGTCTCGACAACCTTGCCGTCAGCGCCGATCGTGGCCTTCAGCAGTTTCGGCGCGATGTACACACCGCCGTTGGCGACGGTGTTCACCGCCGCCACCAGCTGCAGGGCGGTTGCCGAATAGCCGTAGCCGAAGCTGACGGTGGCCTTTTCCGTACCCTGCAGATCCTTGGCCTTCTTCATCTTGCCGGCGCTCTCGTCGGGAAACCCGAGGCCGGTGGTCTTCCCGAATCCGAACGCCTGCATGTAGTCGTGGAGTCGCTGGGTGCCCACCTTCTCGGCGAGCGTCAACGTGCCGATGTTCGAGGAATGCACGATGATGTCGCGCACCGACATGTCTTCCGTCGGGTGCTGTTCAGCGTCCTGGATCGTGGTCTCCCACTTGGTGCCCTTGTCGAACACGATGCGATACGGCACCTGCACCGTCGAATCAGGTGAGGCGGTACCGGTGTCGATGACACTGGAGATACTGAACACCTTTGCCACCGAACCGGGTTCGAACGCTTCCACCGCCGCCAGGTTCGCTGGGGTGACGGCGACGACATCGTCCGTACCTCGTTTGACGTTGGCCACCGCGTAGATCTCGCCGGTAACAGTGTCCATCACTACGACTGTGCCACCGGCCGCCTTCAAATCGCTGACGCGGGTTACCAACGCCTGCTCGACCTGAAACTGCAACGAGCGATCGACGGTGAGCACCAGGTCGTCGCCCGGTACTGCATCGGTGGTCGTGGCTTCCGATCCTGCGATCGAGTGACCGTTCTTGTCGTGTTCGCGAGTCCGCTCGCCGTCCAGACCGGTGAGCAACGCGTTGTATTGCAGCTCGAGACCGGCGGTGCCCTTGCCGTCGACATCCGTACGGCCGAGCAGGCTGCGTCCGACGTCACCACTCGGCATGATGCGCTTGTCCTCGTGCACCGAGTCGATTCCGGGTAGCTGCAGCGCCAGCACCGAGTTGGCCAGTTGGTCGTCGATCTGACGGGCAACGTAGACGAAGCTCTTCGACTTGTCGCCGAACGCCTGCAGCAGCGCCTTCTGCCTGTCCACGGTGAGGTGCAGCATCGCCGCCAGCAGCGACACTTCGCCGGCCGGATCGTTCACCAGTTTCGGATTGGCGAAGATCGTGGTCGAGGGCACGCTGGTCGCCAACTCGCCGCCGTCACGAGCGAAGATCGTGCCTCGCTGCGCGTGCAGCACCGACTCTGTTGTGCGCTGCGCCTTACCTGCTGCCCTCAACGACTCAGAGCCGGTGGTCTGCAGGTAGGCGACGCGTCCAACGACCGCAGCGAACAGCAGCATCGCGACGATGAACACCGCGACGAGGCGACGACGCGGGTCGCCCGCACGGAACGTGAGCGTGAAGCCGCCGGGCGGCTGCTTCCCACGCGCCGAGCGATGTGCGTGTGGCGGAGGCGGAGCCACGATGTCGCGCCCATGGCGCTGCGAACGGGCGACTGGCATATCGCGGCGGGCCTCACGCCCAGCTCCTCCACCCGGTGCGCGCGCAGGCGCAGGGCGCGACCGGGACGGCGCTACTGCACCCGAACGAGCACGCGGCGGCGCAGCACGGGTAGCCGCAGAACTCGTGCGGGTGCGGGCACCACTCCCGTGTGCAGACGAAGTCGACGTTGCGGCACGTTGGTGGGGGGTTCCGTGCGAGCGGCCGCGGGTTTGGCGCGGTTCCTTGCTCACGGCGTCACCAATGCCTGCTGCTTCACCTTCGCGTACTGCTCGAACTCCTGCTGGATCGGCGTCGCCAAGTGCTGCGTGGACGCAGCACCCGTTCGCTGCACGATCGCCACTTCTTCGGGATCGACGCTGACGAAGTTCGTCTGCTTCGCTGGCCCCATACCGAGCGCAGCTGCCTGCTCGGACAAGCGGCCCGGCGAGCGCAACTCCGCGCGTTCACGGCGCAACACGTCGTACTGATCGCGACCCTTGCGAATATCGCGGTCGAGGGTGTCCAGCGTGAGTTGGCGACGAGCGATCTGCGTCTGGAACGCTGCGGCACCCAACATCAGACCGAACACCACCACGCTGACTGCGGCGATCAGGCGGGCCGTACGTTTGCGTCGCGGCACCACCGCCAACCGCGTACTCGGGGCGGAGGCCAACGGCGCAGTGCGCTTGACCATCGCGCGGGCATCGGCAGCGCCGCCGCCATGCATCCGCTCACGAACGGCCGCCGCCCGCTCATTGCGGGCTGCGAGTGCCATCAGCGTCGTCCGCGTGTGGGCGAGTCGACGATGCGCTCGACGACGCGCAGTCGGGCGCTGCTGGCCCGACGGTTGGTGAGTTGCTCATCCTTCGACGGGGTACGCGGGATGCCACGGACGAGACGCACGGTCTGGATCGCGTCGCACACGCAGGGCAGTTCGGGCGGGCACGGGCAGTCGCCCGTTTCCGCCGAACGCATACGCTCCTTGACGATCCGGTCCTCGCCGGAGTGGTAGGACAGCACCGCCATACGACCGCCGGGCGCGATGCTGCGGATAGCCGAGTCGAGCGCCACCGGCAGCGACTCGAGCTCGCCGTTGACTTCAATGCGGATCGCCTGGAACGTGCGCTTGGCCGGGTGGCCGCCAGTGCGACGGGCCGCTGCCGGGATCGCCGAGGTGACCACCTCGGCCAGCTCGGCAGTGGAATCGATGGGCCGCGCGGCAACGATCGCGTTGGCGATGCGCTTGGCGAAACGCTCGTCGCCGTATTGCTGCAGCACGCGGGTGAGCTGTGCCGCGTCGTAGCCGTTCACTACATCCTTGGCCGACCACAGCTGACTCTGGTCCATGCGCATGTCCAGCACCGAGTCGTTGCGGTAGCTGAAGCCACGGTCCGCACGGTCGAGCTGCGGCGAGCTCACGCCGAGGTCGAAGAGGGCACCGGACAGGGATTCGATGGAGAGTGCTTCCATGGCTTCGTCGAGGCGATCGAACCGACAGTGGTACACCTTCACCCGATCGCCGAACCGGGCGAGACGCTCCTGCGCTGCGGCAAGTGCGGCTTCGTCACGGTCGATCCCGAGAATCCCGATGTGGGGCCAACGCTCCAGCAGTGCTGCAGCATGACCACCACCTCCGAGGGTGGCGTCGAGCACGAATCCGGCAGGCACTGCGGCGAACAGTTCGACGATTTCGTCGACCATGACGGGCAGATGATGGAAGGGTTCGGTGCTCATCGCAGCCCTACCCTGATCAGGTGGTGCGGAGCGGTAGCTCGGTGGTGTGCCGGTGTGCTGCACGGTCGTGCGGCGGCCTCTTCCTCCTCTTCTGCGTGACTGTGTTCCGTGTGGACGTGACGGTGGGTTGGCGGATGGGACGGGTGGCTCACTCGTCGTCACCGGCGAGGTGCCCAGTGCCCTCGTCGTTGACGCGGGCAAAGCGATCGGTGGACCAGATCTCGAGGCGGTCGAAGTTGCCGGCGACCATCACAGTGCTGGCGGTGGCGAGTTCGGCGTACGCACGCAACTGCTCGTCGACGTTGACCCGACCCTGCTTGTCGAGGCTCACCAACGTGGCCGACATGGCCAACGCACGGGCCTGGTTGCGAGTGACTTCGCCGGAGCGCACTTGGGCCGCGATGGTCGCAGCCTCGTGCTCGAAGACTGCAGCAGGAACGACGGTGACGCACTTGTCGAGCCCCTTGGCCAGGTAGCAGTGCTCACCGAGGCGGTCACGGAACGGCGCCGGCAAGGCCAGTCGGCCCTTGTCGTCGAGATTGCGCTCGTACGCACCGACGAACAACACGTCGCGTTCACCACCTTCCCTGCTCGAGCGGTGCCTGCCTCGGCTGGATACGGGCCTGCACCCTGAATCCCCACTTCACCCCATTCTGCCCCCCACATCCCCCCAATGTCAACCACCCCGCGCCACTTTCCCCCACCAGCGCCCCGGTTTCTGGGAAGAATCCGTCCCCAAACTCGATCTGGGAAGGGTTGGTCCCGGAAACCGGAACCAACCCTTCCCAGACCGGGCGGGAACCTCGACGTCAGGCGAGTTGGTCGACCAGCGCCGCGCGCAGCACCGTCTCAGCGGCGGTCACCACTGCCGCCACCGGCGCCAGGACGGCGGACAGCGGCTTCGGTGCAGCGACCAGCGAGGCCACCATCTCTGGCCGCCATTGCAGATGACACATCGATTGGAAGCGCACCCAGTCGCGTGTTCGCCGCTGGCTGATGCCGACCAGCTTGGCGTCGGCGCTCATCAACTCGCCGGTGCCGATACCGGCCCAGCACACTGCCGTCGACCACTCCGAGCGCACCAGCGGACCGCGGTGCACCATCGAGTCGGCACCCTCTCCCAACATGGCCAGCGCGCGTTGCCAAAGTTCGCCGACCCACACCATCGACGCGCCGACATCGGCCGACCACAGCGAATCGCCGGTCGGGATCACGAGGTCGAGCCACACGAACTCGCCGGGCAGCAACAGCACCGCTCCCCCGCCGCTGCGCCGACGCACGACCACGACACCCAGCTCGGTTGCCGCGACGAGGTCGATCGAATCGTCGGGCTGTGTTGAACCGAGCACCAACGTCGGCCGCTCTACGGTGTGGAACGTGGCAGAACGATCAGCTGCGGGGTCATCTGCGTGAAACGCCCCGGCATCGCCGTGCGACTGCTCGACGCGCCATGGCTGCATGACCCCAAGCGTAGGCGGCTAGCTGGCGCGAGCCAGGAACGGCTTCCACTGGTCGGGCACCGGGTTCATCGCAACCGTGATCCAGGCCTGCTCTCGCGGCGCTCGCGGCGGACGGGCAAGGTTCATCCCCGCCTCGGCGGGTGTCCGGTCGCGTTTGCGCAGATTGCACGGACGGCATGCCGCCGCCAGGTTCTCCCATGTGTGCTGACCGCCCCGCGACCTGGGCACCACATGATCGAGCGAGTCGGCGAAACCGCCGCAGTACTGGCAGCAATAGTCGTCGCGGGCGAACAGTGCTCGACGCGACATGGCGGTGCGGCGCGAGTACGGCACCTTGACGACGTAGCGAAGGCGGATGACCGACGGGCTGGGCAGGCTGAGTCGGGCCGAGTGCAGCACATGGCCGTCATCGGCGATCAGATCGGCCTTGTCGGCAATGACCAGGCATGCGGCCCGACGTGCAGGCACCACGGAGAGCGGCTCGTAGGTGGCGTTCAACACCAAGGCGCTCCGCATGCCGCGACCCCTACCGGCCGACGCGCGCGCTGGTGAAGTGGGTGTTCGCAGCAGTGTGCCGTCTCCGCAACCGGTCGGGCATCAGGCCGCCTGGTCGTGATGCCGGCACCATGCGAGGTAGTTCAGCACATCTGCAGGCTCAACACGAGCGTTCGAGTCGCCATATTGCGTGACCAGACGGAACTTCAGGTAGCCAGCGCTCGGCAGTGGCATGAACGGCCGATGCTTCCACCAGTCCGATGGTGTGGTTCGCCGCCACTGGCGCAACGCCGTGAGCCACAGCTGCGGCCGCCGTAGCACTGCACCCACGATGCGGAACGAGGTACCGACGTTCACTTCGGCTCTTTGGGCAATCCGAGGACCATCTCACCGATGATATTGCGCTGAATCTGGCTGGAACCGGCATAGATGGTGCCGGCGCGCGCATTCAAGAACGTTCCCACCCAACTCCAGGTGCTGTTCGGTGCCCCGGCGTCGTCGCACTGGAACGCTGTGGAGGGTTTGCGACCGGTGGGGGCCATCGCCTCGGCACCGAGGATGTCGACGCCCAGTTCAGTGATCTCCTTGTGGTATTCGCTCCAGTAGAGCTTGGAGATGGCGCCGTCGGGGCCGGGGTGATGCCCCTGTAAGAACTGGGTGAGCACCCGCATGCCGTTCCAGCGCATGATCTGTACCTTGCCGTAACACGCTGCGAGACGCTGACGGATGCGCGGGTCGTCAGCGACGCCGCGCTCCTTGGCGAGCAACAGCAGGCGGTCGATCTCTGCTTGATACCGGATCGGGCCAGTGGCGGCAGCTTCGCCGCGCTCGTAGCCCAGCAGCGTCATCGCCACCGCCCAGCCGTTGTTCACCCCGCCGACCACGTCGCCTTTGGGAGTGGTGGCATCGGTGTAGAACACCTCGTTGAACTCGCTCTCACCGGAGATCATCCGAATCGGGCGCACCTCGACACCGGGCTGACGCATGTCAACGAGCAGAAACGAGATGCCCTTGTGGCGCGGTGCATCTGGGTCGGTGCGGGCCAGCGTGAAGATGTGGTCGGCGAGATGCCCTGCCGACGTCCAGATCTTCTGCCCGTTGAGAATCCACTGGTCGCCGTCGAGTTGCGCCTTCAGACCCAGATTGGAGAGGTCGCTACCGGCATTGGGCTCGCTGTAGCCCTGGCACCAGGTGTCCTCGCCGGACAGCAGACGCGGCAGATAGTGCCGCTTTTGTTCCTCGGTACCCCATTGCAGGATCGTGTTGCCAAGCATCTGGATGCCGAACACATCGTTCGGTCCACCCGTGGGCACACCGCCCTTGGCGAACTCCTCGCCGATGATCACCTGTTCGAGAGCCGACAGACCGGCACCGCCGTACTCGACTGGCCAACCCGGAGCCAGGTAGCCGGCGATGTGCAGTACCTTGCGCCATTCCGTGACGAAGTCGGCGAGTTCCTGCCCTTCCAACTGACCGATGCCGCCCCAACTGGCGGGCAACTTCTCAGCGAGGAACGCCTGCACGGTGGCACGGTAGGCCTGAGCTTCAGCGGTGTACGTCGGACGCATGCGCCGAGGTTACCGCCCGGTAGCTGACGCCTCGGCAGCCGGGCGACGAGGTTCGTGAGCGGTTCAAATACCGCGAGCGAGGGCCGCAGCGCCCACCAGCGGCGCCAACTGCCCGAGACCGGCGGGCATCACCTTGAACCCCTGCGTGAACGTCAACCGGGCGCGGTGGTCGAGTTCGGACTGCACCGCAGCAAAGAACGGTTCGCCGAAGCCGAGTGCGACCGATCCGCCGATGATGGCCGTGCGGAGGTCGCACACCGCACCCAACGACGCAAGTGCACGACCGACGAAGATGCCGGTGCGCTCGACAATCGCCTGAGGTGCCCGCTGCGGAGGCCGACCCGTCTCTTCCTCGATCGCCCGACCGCTGCAGTACGCCTCGAGACAGCCTTTGCCACCGCATGCACATGGCCGACCGTCGGGCTCGACCACGATGTGGCCGATGTGGCCGGCGTTGCCGAGGCGACCTTCCAGCAGGCGCCCGCCGCTGACGATGGCACCCCCGACACCGGCACCCATTGAGACCGACACGAAATCGCTGAGTCCTACGCCCGCACCGCACCACGCCTCACCCATCGCGACTGTCTTGGCGTTGTTGTCGACCACCGTCGGCAGGCCGGTGAGCGCCTCCAGTTCGGCCGCCAGCGGGAACGCCAGCATCGACGGGATGTACAGCGGCGAGACGGTGCGCTCGGCCGGATTCATCGGGCCACCACAGCCGACGCCACACCCCACCGGGGTGGTGGGCGCTGCCGCCAGCACGCGTTTCGCGAGCCGTGCAAGCGCTGGCCACACCTCGCGCGGCGGGGTGGCGATGCGGTCGCGCACCAGCACTTCGCCGTGTTCGCTGACGATGGCTGCAGCCAACTTCGCGCCGCCGACATCGATGGCGAGATAGCAGGCGGTCATGCACCCGACGGTAGCGGGCAAATGACACGCGCACTGTGATGGACGCCTGCCGGTCTACCCTTCACCCCGTGATGGCTGACCCCCCTGCCCCGCCCGCTCCGACGTTCGCGCAACTCTTCGACGCAATCACGGGCAACATCGCCTCGGTGGTGCACGGAAAGCGCGACGCGATCGACCTCGCAGTCATCTGCCTCCTGGCCGAAGGGCACCTCCTGATCGAGGACGTACCGGGTGTTGGCAAAACCAGTCTGGCCAAGGCATTGGCCGCCTCGATCGACTGCACGTGGAAGCGCGTGCAGTTCACCCCCGATCTGCTGCCCTCCGACCTCGTAGGCGTCAGTGTGTTCCAGCGAGCGACCGAGACGTTCGTGTTCCAGCAGGGGCCGTTGTTCGCCAACATCGTGTTGGCCGACGAGATCAACCGTGCATCGCCGAAGACCCAGTCGGCGCTGCTGGAGGCGATGGAGGAGCGTCAGGTCAGTGCTGACGGAGTCAGCCACCGTCTCCCCAGCCCGTTCATGGTGGCCGCTACCCAGAACCCGATCGAGCAGGAAGGCACCTACCGGCTGCCCGAAAGCCAACTGGACCGCTTTCTCATGCGGTTGTCGCTGGGGTACCCGGGCCGCCAGGCCGAGATCGCGATCCTCGACAGCAACGGTGCGGCCGATTCCCTGCACGCACTGCGTCCGGTGGTCACCACCGCCGAGATCCTGCGGATGTGCGAGGCCGTTCGCCTCGTGCACATCGCGTCGGTGTTGAAGAGCTACATGGTCGACCTGGCCGAGTCCAGCCGCGCGCACCCCGGCTTACTCCTGGGGCTCTCACCTCGCGCCACGCTGCAGTTGGCCCGCGCTACCCGATCTCACGCCGCTGCCAACGGGCGCGACTACGCGATTCCCGACGACGTGAAAGCGGTCGCAATCCCGGTGCTCGCGCACCGCGTCATGCTGCGGCCCGACGCCGCTGCGCGCGGGCTCACCGCCGAGATCGCGGTCCACGAGCTGCTCGCGGCGGTGCCCGTCGCGGCAGGTCGCTGATGCCCACACGACAGGGCTGGGTGATGCTCGCAGCAGCGGCTGTCGCGGTCATCACCGGGCGCGTCTTCGGGTTGATCGAGCTCTTCGTCATCGGTGTTGCGCTGGCGGGCGCGTTGCTGTCCGCAATCGTCATTGTCAACCGGCCGTTCCCCCGTCTGGAAGTGCGGCGCGTCCTGCGCCCGCCAATGGTGTCTGTCGGCGAGCCGGCCCGCGTCGACCTGCAGGTCACCAACCGCGCCGGGTTCCACTCGCCCCGGTTGAAACTGTGGGAGCCGGTCGGCCATCGCGGCGGAGCGCCCATGCAACTGGCGCCGCTCGCCTCCGGCGAGTCGTGCACCGCCGCATATCGGGTGCCCACCACGCACCGCGGCGTATTGCAAACAGGTCCGCTGCGGGCCGAACGTACCGATCCGCTGGGACTGGTGATGCGATCGCGCTGGATGGCCGGCGCCGACGAAGTGACGGTGGTGCCCGAGCGGGTGCCGCTCAGGTTCCCGGCGGTGGGCAGCGGCGGCCGTCTGGGCGAGCACCTGCGGATGAAGGCCTACGGGCAGACCGGCCATGAGTTCCACTCGCAGCGCGAGTACGCGCCGGGCGACGACCTGCGGCGCATCAACTGGAAGACCACCGCCCGGGTTGGCACGCTGATCGTGCGCGAGACCGCCCAGGAGGGTATTCGTCACTGCACCGTCGTGCTCGATGCCGCCGTCGACGCCTACGACGATGCCGACGCGTTCGAGCGGGCCGTCAGTGCCGCCGCCAGCGCCGTCGCATCGGCAGCGGCGGCGGGCGTCACCACCCGCCTGGTCGCCCCGGGTATCGACCTACGCGGCCCTGAGGTGGCGCCGCAGTCGCTGCGCTGGCTGGCAACAGTGCAGGCTGGCGGCGACACCGTCGACCACACTGCTGGCGGGCACGGACACGCAGACGGTATCGGCCTCGTCGTCGTCATCACCGGACGCTCCGGCAGCCGTGCCGCCGTCGCTGCCGCCAGCCGGGTCGGCCCTGATGAAGCGCTGATCATGGTCACCACGTCGCGCTCGCCAGAGAGCGGCAAGGGCTTCCAGGTGGATTGCACATCGCTGCTCGCGTTCGCCGACGGGTGGAACGAACTGGTGCTCGGTAGGTCGGCAACGTGAGCCAGGCGACCCCCATCGATCAGCGCCAGGGACGGTTGGCGACGACACAGTTGCTGCCCACCCTGTGCCTCACCCTGCTCACCGCCGCGACCGCCGTCAGCATGTGCCGCGTGTTCCCCGACTGGCAGTACCTGCGCCCCTTACTCGTCGTCGTTGTCGGGACCCATGTGGTGGCGGCGCTGCTCCGAGGCCTCAGCGCGCGGTTGATCGTCGCGCTCCCCACCTTGGTGTGCGCCATCGTCGAGTTGCTGACACTCGCCTACTACCGCGACACGATGCACCTCCTGATACCCACCGATCGCACGATCGACCTGATGCGCATCGACCTACAACTCGTGATCGATCAGTTCCCGACGGCCGTCGCCCCTGTACCGAGTGTGGGCAACTGGGCCGTCGCCGTCGCTCTCGCGTTGGCGGCGTGCGCGGCGATGTCCGACACATTCGCCTTCCGGGCCATGGGCCGCACTGAAGCCATCGTGCCCACCGCTGTCGTGTTCATCTTCGCTTCTGCACTCGGCACCGACCGGCATCGAGTAGCAGTCGCTGCGCTGTGGATCGGCATGGCGCTGCTGGCGGTCGCCGTGCTGCGATTCCGCGCGGCCGCCGATGAAGCCGCGTGGATGGGAGCGCGCCGCTGGAGCCTGTTGGCCGCGTTGCCGACGATCGGCGCGATGGTCGCCTTCACCGCCGTGGTCGCCGCCGCTCTGGGCCCGCTGCTCCCTGGCGCAGGTGACATCGCCCTGGTCGACACGCGGAACCGACACGGCAGCGTCACCGAGGTGCTGAGCCCAATCGTCGACCTGGGCGCTCAGCTCCGCAACCGCGGCAACCTGGAGTTGTTCACCGTGCGCTCCACCGACGGCGCCCACTACTGGCGCGAGATTGGTCTGCCCGTGTTCGACGGCACCACCTGGCAGCCCGGCAACGAAGACCTGTTGCAGATGGGCGACCGCTCAGGCGAAGTTTCGGCACCCGGCACGGCAACCCAGCAGACGATCACCATCCTCGCCCTCGGCGGCCACCTGGTGCCGGCCGCCTACCGACCCGTGCGTGTCGCTCCCGACGATGTGCGCTGGACGGCCGATTCGCAGAGCCTGGTGCTACCCGACACAGAGTTACAGAAAGACGATGTGATCGCGGTGCAGACGAAGGTGGTGGCGCTGTCGGCCGAGCAACTTCGCTCCGCTTCGAACAACGGAGTCGACGCGAGCTACTACTCGCTGCCCGGCAGCGTGCCCCAGACAGCGTTGGACACTGCCAGCGAGGTCACTGCTACCGCGCCGACGGCGTACGACAAGGCGATCGCCTTGCAGAACTGGTTCCGCAGCCAGTTTCAGTACGACACGAACGTGCAACTCGGGAACAGCAACGACGCGATGGAGAACTTCCTGCGGATCAAACGCGGCTTTTGCCAGCAGTTCGCAGGCACTTTCGCGGTGATGGCTCGGTCGCTGGGCCTTCCCGCTCGCGTCGCTGTCGGATTCACGTCCGGCCAGTTGGGTGCCGACGGGTTGTTCCATGTCTTCGGCCGACACGCACACGCCTGGCCCGAAGTCTGGTTCGAGGGTCTCGGGTGGGTGGCCTTCGAGCCGACACCCGGTCGCGGCAACGCCGACACCACCAATTACACAGGGGTCGACGCCCAACAGGACCGCGGTGCCACTCAGCCAGGCGACGGCACCGGCGGCCCCAGCGGCACGGGCGCCACCACCACGACGGCTCTCCCGGGGTCCACCACGACGACCGTCGTCGGATCGCCCAACGTCACCACGACGACACCCGCGCCGTTCGTCAGCGGCAGCTCCGGTGATGGGTCGGGAACCGGTCTTCCGTGGATTCCGATCCTCGGGTCGCTACTCGCGGCAGCGGTGCTGTGGATTCTGATCGCCCCACGCGCCGTGCGGGCACTCGCCCACCGCCACGACGACACCGCCACGGCGCGGGTGGTCAGCGCATGGCAACGAACGCTCGGAGCGCTCTCGCTGGCCGGCGCCCCGGCGATCGGCGGCGCAACGCCGTTGGAATACGCCGACATCGCCGAGCAGGCCACGGGAGCGGATCATCGTGCGCTGCGGGACATCGCGGCAGCAGTCACCCAGGCGGTGTACTCGCCGTCGTCTGTCGACGCCGACGATGCCGATCGCTGCGATCAACTGGCGCAGCAACTGGACGGCATCTGCCGCGACCGGATTCCCGTTCGTACTCGCCTGCAGATGCTGTTCGACGTACGGTTGATGCGTCGCCGCTTCGCCGGCTGACCCGTCAGTTGCGGCTGTCGTCGCCACCGGGCCGAGCGCCCGGACGTGGCATCGCGCCGAACCGCCCACGAACCGTCTCCGAGAGGTGGTTGAGGCTGGCCTCACCGATGGAGCGCGCCTGACGCTCGGCGAACAGGGCTCCGACCACCGCACCGATGAATGCCGCGAACGACAAGTAGGCGCTGATCCCGAGCAGAGCAACGGTGAGTGCCAGGCAGGCGATAGTGAAGATGGCCCACATCGCCAGCGACTGACGGCTGTGGTCGGCCGGACGATGCAGCGTTCGGCCGAAACCTGGGTCGCGTTGCAGCTGCTCCTCGATCTGGCGAAGTATGCGTTGTTCGTCTTCCGACAGCGGCATGGCGAGCTCCTGGACGGCGGCTTGAGGCATCATCGCACGATTCCGCCCCGCAGACAACGCGCCCGCCGTCATCCGGTCGGTGAATCGCCCGGATGATCGGGGCCCCATTGCTGGCCACCCCGTTTGACCAGGCGCAGACCCTTGGCGGTGACGGCACTCGCCGGGCCGATCGCGGCGGTGCCGAACCTCGAGCGGATTGCATCGATCGTCTCCTCAGCGGCCTGCCACTCGCGCTCGTCCGCCAGCTTCGTCTGCCCGCCGGGCTGCAGCAACTGGTCCATCGAGAGCTGCTCGGCCACCGGGCCGAAGTGCGCACTGCTCACTCCGAGCAGGCGCACGCCGGGGCTGGGATCGATGGCCAGCAACAGTGGGTTGACCGCTTTGACGATCGCGTGAGCGGTATCGACCGGACCCAGCAACGTGACCGAGCGGGTAATGGTCTGAAACCCGTTGAACCGCACCTTCAAGGTGAGGGTGCGCGCCGCAGTGCCGTTCGCTCGCAGACGGCTGGCAACCGCGTCCGACAGACGCACCAACTGCCGATGCAGCTCCTCATGGGTGTAGAGATCGCTCGGGAATGTTTCCTCATGACCGACCGACTTCACCCCCCGATCGACCTCCACTGGACGGTCATCGAGCGCCCAGGCCAGCCGGTGCAGGTGCTGTCCGTGTGCGGAACCGACCGCCGCCACGATCGACGCTTCATCGAGCGCCGCCAGATCGCGCACCGTGCGCACACCCAATCGATCGAGCCGCTCGAGCGTGGCCGGGCCCACACCCCACAACGCTTTGACGGGCAGCGGGTGCAAGAACGCGAGCTCTTCGCCCGGCTTCACCTCGATGACCCCAGCACCATCCTGCACGCCTGACGGGGTGGCTCGCGGTTTGGCAGCCACCGAGGCCAGTTTGGCCAGAAACTTGCTGGGGGCCACGCCGACCGAACAGCGCAGTTGCAGCTGCGCCCATACGTCGTCTCGCAGTCGATGGGCGATCTGCACACCGTCGCCGAACAGGCGCACGGCACCGCTGACGTCGAGGAACGCCTCATCGAGCGCGAGGGGTTCGATGTACGGGGTGAACGACCGGAAGATCTCGTGCACCTGAGCGCTGACCTTCGCGTACAACTCGTGGTCGCCGGGAAGGAACACCGCATGCGGACAGATGCGTCGGGCAGTGCGGGACGGCATCGCCGAGTGCACGCCGAAGCGACGCGCCTCGTACGACGCAGCAGCGATCACCCCGCGCGAACCGGTGCCGCCGACCACCACCGGCTGTCCGTGCAGATCAGGGCGGCGACGCAGTTCGACGCTGACGTAGAACGCATCCATGTCGACGTGCAGGATCGTGCGGGAGGCTGCGGCCATCGCCGTCTACTCCACGCGCTCGATACGACCGACGGAACGTTCTGCACCATGCAAGATGAACTGGTAGGCGGTCTGCGCCGACCCCGCCAACCAGTCGTTCACAGGGACATGCACCCACGGAGGACTGTGCTGCAGCAGGCCGGGGGCTTCCGCCATGCTCACGTGGCGCACTTCTTCGACGATGCCATCGGGATCCGCGATGACGACGTCGCCGCTGACACCGTCGGCCTCCCAGACTTCGACAGCCATACGCCAACCCATGTCCGGTGCGTCCACGGCCACCGTGTAGCGACGGCCATGCCAGGAGGCGACGACCAGTCCGGTCTCCTCCAACACCTCCCGGGCCAGACCAACCAGCAACGTCTCGCCGTGGTCGATGACTCCACCTGGTGGCGTCCACTCCATCGAACGATCGCGCCGACGGTTGCCCACCAGCACCAACCCGTCGCCATGACGGATGAGAGCACCACCCACCATCCAGCGTCGCATCAGTTCAGTGTGCCATCCGCGAGCGGTATGTCACGCACCTTCGGAGCGGCGGCGGTGACGACCCTTGAAGTCGCTGACCCAGAGCTTGATCACCAGGAACAGCGCTTCTTTGATGATGCCGCCCGACATCTTCGACA
The DNA here is from genome assembly GCA_009702045.1 of Actinomycetota bacterium. GTDB lineage: Bacteria > Actinomycetota > Acidimicrobiia > Acidimicrobiales > Ilumatobacteraceae > UBA668. Next base: position 50,286 of record WLIV01000015.1, read on the forward strand.
CGCCGTCGATGCGGTCGTGAAACGTGATCGGAAACTCGACGATCTTCCCGTCCACGCGCAGCAAGCGATACGTCATCTCCACCTGGAAGCCATACCCCTCGGCCTTCACCGATTCGAACTGCATTCGTTCGAGCGCAGCCGAGCTGTAGGCGCGGTATCCAGCAGTCGCGTCGTTGATCGCCAGGCCCAGCACACCCGCCGCATAACGGTTTCCCCATCGCGACAGCTGACGCCGACGTGTCGGCCAGTTGACCGTGCGCCCACCCGGCACATAGCGACTGCCGATGGCGAGGTCGGCGCCGTGCTCGACGTTGGCGATGAGTGCTGGCAGCACCGCCGGATCGTGCGACAGGTCGGCGTCCATCTGCACGCAGATCTCCGCACCATCGTCGATCGCCCGACGCAGGCCGGCCCGGTAGGCCCTCCCGAGACCGTTCTTCTCGGTGCGCCGCAGCACCGTGATGTGTCCGAGCTCATGACCGAGCGCTTCGGCCTTCTCGGCGGTGCCGTCGGGGCTTCCGTCGTCGACGACGAGGATCTGCACGTCAGGTGCTGCAGTCAGCACCTCGCGGCACAGCCGCTCGATGTTGTCGATCTCGTTATAGGTGGGGACGACCACAGTGGTGCGCACGGCGCAAGAGCCTAGGTCGTCGGAGGGGCGCGACACCCGGCGGGGCGAAACAGTGATGGCCTGCCCAGCCCGCGGACGGTCGCGGATGTCTCGCAGATCGTTACGCTGACAGCCGTGACCGAACCGGAACGGCCCCTCTCCGCGCTGCCCTCGTCCGCCGCTCGCGCGGCTGCCTTCGTCGCGATCCTGCTCGGCGGAAGTGCCGGCGGGCTCATCGGCTACACGTTGGTGAAGCTGCAATGCCACGGGGAGTGCGCCGCGCCGAAGGGTATCGGCACGCTCACCGGCGCGCTGCTGGCGGCCGGCGGCATGAGCATCGTCGCCGTCCTGGTGCTGCGAGCCGTGGGCGAGTGGCGCCAGATCGAGCAGCGCGAGCGAGCGAACCGCAACTCGTGAACGCGGACGACGGCGAGCTGCTGGCACTCGCCACCCGCCTCGCGTTGGCCGCGGGCAAGATGGTCCGCGACGGACGCCGCGAGCGTGGTGTCGCCACGGTCTCCACCAAGAGCGCGGCCACCGACATGGTCACCGAGTTCGACAAGGCGAGCGAAGATCTCATCGTCGGAGGCATCCTCGAGGCGCGTGCGCACGACGGAATCGTCGGCGAAGAGGGCACCGACACTCTCGGTACCAGTGGCGTCGACTGGCTGATCGATCCGATCGACGGCACCACCAACTTCCTGTACGGTCTGCCCGGCTGGGCAGTGTCCATCGCCGCCCGCACTGCCGAAGGCACCCGCGTCGGGGTCGTCTATGTGCCGTCGAACGACGAGCTGTTCACTGCCCGCGCCGGGCATGGCGCGTTCCTCAACGGAGAGCCGATCCACTGCAGCGACACTGACGACCTCGCGCTTGCACTGGTTGCCACCGGCTTCGCCTACACCGTCGAGCGCCGCGCTGAACAGGCCAGACGGGTGGCCGAACTGCTGCCACGGATCCGCGATGTGCGCCGCTTGGGCGCAGCCGCGCCCGACCTGTGCAACCTCGCTGCCGGGCGCGTCGATGTGTACTTCGAGCAGTGGCTCGGACCGTGGGACCTCGCCGCCGGCGAACTGATCGCTCGCGAGGCGGGTTGCCTGCTCGGCAGCCTCGATGGGGGGCCGTTGCACCACTCGTCCGTACTCGCCGCCACCCCATCGCTGTTCGCCCCGATGCGCGACCTACTCGCGGCAATCGACCGCGACCCCGCAGCACGCGCCTGATCTCGTCCCCGGCCTGGCAAGATGGGAGACGTGGGAACCCGCATCCTCTCGGTCGAAGACGACGAACGTATCCGCACGGCGGTGAAGCTCGCGCTCGAGGACGAGGGCTGGACCGTCGACGAGGCCGGCAGCGGTGAGGAAGCCGTCGAACTGTTCGCCCGCGCGGCCCCCGACGTGGTGCTCATCGACATCATGCTGCCGGGGATGGACGGTTTCGAGCTGTGCCGTACTCTGCGCCGTCATTCCGATGTGCCGATCGTGATGGTCACGGCCCGCAACGACACCCACGATGTGGTGGCAGGTCTCGAGGCTGGCGCCGACGACTATCTCACCAAGCCGTTCGCTCCCAAGGAGTTATCGGCCCGCATTCGTGCCCTGCTGCGTCGCATCCGGCCGATCAGCGCAGCGCACGCCAGGCTCGTGTTCGGTGATCTGGAGATCATCCCGGACGAGGGCAAGGTGCTCCGCTTGGGAACCGAACTGCACCTCACCAAGACCGAGTTCCGCCTCCTGTGCGAGCTTGCCCAGAACCCTGGCCGAGTGTTCAGCCGCGAGAGCCTGCTCGACAAGGTGTGGGGCTACGACTACTTCGGAGATGGTCGGCTGGTCGATGTGCATGTGCGGCGTCTGCGCACCAAGGTCGAACAGGATCCGGCCAACCCGCGTCACGTGGTCACGGTCCGAGGCCTCGGCTACCGCTTGCAGTCGTGACCGCTGCCGACGCCGCTGCCGAGCCGGGCGCGCTGACATCGCCGACAGCGCCGAGTCGCTGGCAAGGACTTCGCGATCGGCTGGCGGGTATGCAGCCCCGGCGGCTCAGCCTGCGCACACGCATCATGCTGATGTTCAGCATCGGTGCACTGGTTCTGTCGAGCTTCCTCGCCGCAGTGGCTTACACGTTCACGCGCACCAGCGTCGTGAACCAGCGCGACAAAGCCGGCACCGACCAGGCCTACGGTCATGCACAGGTGGCCCAGAACGAACTCAGCACCAACAACCCTTCGGCACAGCCCGCAATGGACCGCCTCCGCTCGCTGGGAGTCGGCCCGTTCGCAATCAACTTCCGCGGCAAGTGGAGCACCAGTTCGCCCCTCTTCACCTCGAACGCGATACCGACGGCGTTGCAAAGCCGCGTGCTCACCGACCTCACCCCATCACGGATGATCACCGTCATCGACGGCGATGCCGTGCTGGTCATCGGGATTCCACTCACCGATCTCAAGGCCAGCTACTTCGAGTTCGTACCACTCAGTGATGCGTCGTCCACGTTGAACAGTGTGATGCTCAGCCTGCTGTTCGCCGGGTTCATCACCACCCTCGCCGGCGCCTTGCTCGGTACCTTGGCAGCGAGCAGAGCGGTACGGCCGTTGGCGGATGCCGCCCAGGCCGCCAAGGCGATCGCTGGTGGTCGTCTGGACACGCGCCTCGAACCCACGGTCGACCCAGATCTGCGGGTGTTGGCCAACTCGTTCAACGACATGGCGTCGGCGCTACAAGCGCGCGTCGAACGAGACACCCGGTTCACCAGCGATGTCAGCCATGAACTCCGATCACCGCTGATGACGTTGGCGGCCAGCGTGGAAGTGATGCAAGCCCGCCGCGACGACATGCCCGAGCGTGCGCAGGCAGCGCTCGACCTGCTCGTTGCTGACGTGGCCCGCTTCAGCGGTCTCGTGGAGGATCTGCTGGAGATCTCCCGTTTCGACGCAGGGGCCATTCGCCTCAACCTGGAAGATCTCCTGGTTGCCGAGTTCGTCCGCCAAGCCGTGGCGGTCAGCAGTATGCGCCACACAAAGGTGACGGTCACCGAACGCGCCGAAGGGGTGGTCATCCGCGGCGACCGACGGCGACTGGCCCGCGTGGTGGCCAACCTGATCGACAACGCCCGTTTGCACGGCGGGGGCGATGCCACTATCGCCGTCACCGAGCCTGAGGGTGAAGGCGAGCCGTTGGCCCACATCTGGATCACCATCGAAGACCATGGCCTCGGCGTGCCCACCGAGGAGCGCACCCTGATCTTCGAACGTTTCGCCCGCGGCGCGGTGGCCGGCCGGCGGAGCAGCAGCGACGGCGCCGGTCTCGGCCTCAGCCTGGTCGACGAACATGTGCGGTTGCACGGTGGCCGAGTCTGGATGGAAGACCGGCTCGACGGCGAGCCCGGCGCCCGGTTCGTACTCGAACTTGCGGCCGACGAGGTCGGCGTATGAACCGCATCATGCGCTCAGTGGCCGCAGCCGTTGCCGGGCTCGTCGTCCTCAGCGCGTGCGGTATCAGCGCCGACGCCGACCCGCGCGACATCGCCGCTGTCAACCAGTTGCCGCTCGGCATCGACTCGGACAGCAATGCCGGCGCAGCCACGGGTGCTGCCAAGATCTACCTGCTGGCACCCGAGGTCGTTGGCGAGTCCACGACCCTGCAGGCTGTCGCCCGCGATGTCGACGAAACGCCGACCGATCTGCTGAACTCACTGTTTGCCGGACCCAATGCAGGCGAGAACGATCAACAACTCCGCACCGACCTCCCGCAGGGGCTGGCGCTGCTCTCAGCCCAGATCCGGGCCGGCGTCCTGGTGATCGACGTGAGCAAGGAACTGCAGCAACTGTCCGGTCAAGTACTCATCTCAGCGGTGGCACAACTGGTCTTCACCGGATCCGAGCTCAGCGGCGTGCGCTCGGTCAAGATCCTTGTCGAGGGCGCCGACCAGCAATGGCCGAGTGGAAACGGTGAGGCGCAGAGCGATGCACTCACGATCTACGACTATCCGGGGTTGGTGCAATCGGCGCAGCCGGCCTACCCCGCGATTCCCACGCCGGCGCAGCCCTGACTCCTCAGTCCGCGCGCCTCGGCTTCTGTGGCTGATGCCTGGCATCTGTCAGAATGCCGACGTCGATGGCGGGGCAATTCGCCGGAAGGGTGACACCAGCAATGGCGTGGGATTCGGCGAGGCCGGTTCTGTGGAAGCGGTTCGCGAAAGAGGGAGTGGTCTTCGCGGTCGGCATGACCGCGATCATGTACCTGCTCGCCGGACAACGCGATCCGGGCAGCTACATCGGCGTACTGCTCGGTGCCTTCATGTACGTGGGTGTCGTGGGTGCGATGGCCAAGTTCGGCTACGTGCGCAAGACGTTTGCCCAACTGCGCACCGAGACCGCAGCACGACCGCCACGTCAGGTGGGGCGCACCGCCGCCGCACCCAGCACGCGTGCCCGCCCACGGCCCACCAGCCGCACCGGTGGTGTCTCGAAGGGGAAGCGGCGGTGAACCCGCCGGCAAGCGATGGTGGCCGCTGTGTGGTGGCGATCGATGCCGGCACCACCGGTGTACGCAGCCGAGCGATCTTTCCCGGTGCCAGTTCACCTGGAGCTGGTGACGTGATCGCTTCGTACCGCGAGTTCACGCAGCACTATCCGGACAACGGCTGGGTGGAGCACGACGCCGAGGAGATCTGGCACGCGGTGGTCGCCACCCTCAACGATGTCATCCGTTCCGTTGGTGCCGACCGCGTGGCGGCCATCGGGATCGCCAACCAGCGCGAGACAGTGCTGGCCTGGAACCGCGACACCGGAATTCCTTACGGCACCGCCATCGTGTGGCAGGACCGCCGCACGGCCGAACGCTGCGATCAATTGTTCGCCGAGGGCGCCCTCCCACTCGTGCGCGAGGTCACCGGGCTGGTGCTCGACCCCTACTTCTCCGGCTCGAAGATGGAGTGGCTGCTCACTCATCGCGACATCCCCAGAGACGCGACGCTCGCCTTGGGCACGATCGACTCGTGGCTGGTGTGGAAGCTCACCGGCGGTGCTGAGCACGTCACGGATCCGTCGAACGCGAGCCGCACGATGCTGTTCGACATTCGTTCGCTGCGGTGGTCCCAACCGTTGTGCGATCTGTTCGACATTCCGATGGCCGCACTGCCGGACGTGCGCCCATCCAGTGGTCGCTTCGGTGTCACCGCCGCCGGATTCGGCGTCCCAGCCGGCATCCCCATCTCCGGGATCGCCGGCGACCAACAGGCTGCGTTGTTCGGCCAAGCCTGCTTCTCACCGGGTATGGCCAAGAACACGTACGGCACCGGCAGCTTCGTGCTGCTCAACGTCGGCGACACGTGCCCGCAACCGGCCGAAGGGATGCTCACGACCGTGGCCTGGACGCTGGCCGACGGCACCGTGGCCTACGCGCTCGAGGGTGCCATCTTCGTCACCGGCGCTGCGGTGCAATGGCTACGCGACGGGCTGCAGGTGATCGAGTCCGCGGCCGAAGTAGGGCCGTTAGCAGCCACCGTCACCGACAGCGGCGGCGTCTACATCGTTCCCGCGTTCACCGGCCTCGGCAGCCCGTGGTGGGACCCATACGCGCGCGGCACCATCGTGGGCATTACCCGCGGCACGACAAAGGCGCACCTTGCCCGAGCCGTGGTGGAAGCCATGACGTACCAGACCCGCGATGCCGTCGACGCCATGTCGGCTGCCGCAGGAGTGCAGATCGCCGATCTCCGCGTCGACGGCGGCGCCTCGGCGATGGACTCGATGCTGCAGATGCAGGCCGACCAGCTCGGTGTCACCGTACGGCGCCCCACCGATCAGGAGACCACCGCGCTCGGAGCCGCGTACCTGGCGGGCCTGGCTGAGGGCGTGTGGCCCTCGCTCGCCGCGATCGCCGCCGAGTGGGCGGTTGACGCCGTCTTCGAACCCGAACCCGACCGCACGTTCACCGATCTCGCGCACGCCACGTGGCAGCGTGCGGTGGCGTGCTCACGAGATTGGATCCAGCACTGAACCACTCCCCCATCCCCAACTGCTCAGCCTCGGCCGATGCTGTGCTCGAGCACATCCGCCCGCACAGCGACATCGTCGTCCCGCTGGGGGCCGGCGAGCCGGTGGCGCTGATGGATGCCATCGAGGCCGCTGCCGCTCGCGGCGACATCGAAGGTATTGCCGTGCACCAGATGCACGCACTTCACGACCGTCCGTACTTGCACGGCGCATACCCCGATCGCCTGCGGCACATCGCCTACTTCCTCTCGCAGGTCACCCGCCCGTGCTATGTGGCCGGCACCGTGGAACTGGTGCCGAACCATTTCAGCGAGGTCTACGGCCACATCGCGCGCCGCACCAATGACCCACTGGTGATCGCCTCAGCGTCGCCGCCCGACCGCCACGGATACTTCAGCCTTGGCGTCACCGCCGACTACACCAGCAGCTTCATCGGGCGCGGCCGGTTCTTCCTCGAGGTCAACTCGCGCATGCCGCGAACGTTCGGCCGCAACCAGATCCACATCAGCCAGGTCGAAGGCTGGATCAGTAACGAACGTGAACTCGACGAGGTGCAGCCACCGGCGTTGGACGCCCTCGATCACACGATCGCCGGCTACGTTGCCGATCGGATCGCCGACGGAGCGTGCCTGCAAACGGGTATCGGAGCGATTCCGAACGCAATCATGAGCGCGCTGTCGCATCACCGCGACCTCGGAGTGCACACCGAACTCCTCAGCAACGGCCTCGTCGATCTCGTGGAACAGGGTGTCGTGAACGGCGTGCGCAAACTGCACAACCGCACCAAGGTGGTCGGCACGTTCGCCCTCGGCACCCGCCGCCTGTACGACTTCCTGCACGAGAACACTGCTGTCGAGTTGTGGAGCGCGCGCTACGTCAACGACCCGCGCCTCCTCAGCCGCGAACGAAACTTCGTGTCCATCAACGCCACGCTCTCCGTCGACTTCCTCGGGCAGTGTGCATCCGAGACGTTGAACGGTTCGTACTACTCATCGTCCGGCGGGCAGGTGGATTTCGCCCGCGGCGCGATGTACTCCGAGGGCGGCCAGGGTTTCATTGTCCTGCATTCCACTGCCAAGCACGGCAGCGTCAGCCGCATCGTGCCGCAGTTCGCTCCGGGCGAGGTCGTCACGCTGTCGAAGAACACCGTCGACAAGGTGGTCACCGAGTACGGCGTCGCTGAGTTGCGGGCCAAGACCGTGCGCGAGCGGGCCAGCGCGCTGATCGCCATCGCCCATCCCGACCACCGCGATCATCTGACCCACGAAGCACGCCGCCTCGGTTACGTGTAACCGACGCTGGTCAGGTGCCGGAGCGTTTGCGGTAGTTGCCCAGGAACCGCTCGATGCGCATCAAGGCCTCGGTGAGGTCATCCGTGTTCGGCAGGAACACCAGTCGGAAGTGGTCGGGTGTGGGCCAGTTGAAGCCGGTGCCCTGCACGATCAGCAACTTCTCCTCGGCGAGCAGTTCGTAGGCGAACTGCTGATCATCGGTGATCGGGTACACCTTCGGATCGAGCCGCGGGAACATGTAGAGCGCAGCCTTCGGCTTCACCACCGAGACACCGGGGATCTGGCTCAGCGCCTCGTAGGCGATGTCGCGTTGACGCAGCAGACGCCCACCCGGGCCGACGAGATCATCGATGCTCTGGTACCCGCCGAGCGCGGTCTGGATCGCCAGCTGCCCCGGCGTGTTCGAGCACAAACGGGTGGAGGCCAGCATGTCGAGGCCCTCGATGTAGTCCTTGGCGTGCCGCTTCTCACCCGACACGATCATCCAACCGGCGCGGTAGCCGCACGCTCGGTAGTTCTTCGACAGGCCGTTGAACGTCACGAACAGCAGGTCGTCGGCGAGCGAGGCGATGCTCGTGTGCGTGTTGCCGTCGTACAGGGTCTTGTCGTAGATCTCGTCGGCGAACACGATCAACTCGTGCTCGCGGGCGATCTGCACGATCTCCCGCAACACATCGTCCGGGTACAGCGCACCGGTGGGGTTGTTGGGGTTGATGATCACGATCGCCCTAGTGCGGTCGGTGATCTTCTTGCGGATGTCGTCGAGGTCGGGGTTCCAGTCGGCTTGTTCGTCGCACATGTAGTGCACCGGTCGGCCACCGGACAGGGAAACAGCGGCGGTCCACAGCGGGTAGTCGGGTGCCGGTACCAAGACTTCGTCACCGTCGTCGAGCAACGCATTCAGCGACATCATGATCAGCTCGGAGGCACCGTTGCCGAGGTACACGTCGTCGACGGCGACGCCGGCGATCTTCTTCTCCTGCGTGTAATGCACGACCGACTTGCGCGGTGCGAACAGGCCCTTGCTGTCCGTGTAGCCGGCGGCGTTCGGCAGGTTACGGATCATGTCCTGGACGATCTCGTCCGGAGGATTGAAGCCGAACGCGGCGAGGTTGCCGATGTTCAACTTGATGATCTGCTGCCCCTCCTCCTCCATCTCGCGTGCACGGTCGAGCACCGGACCACGGATGTCGTAACAGACGTTGGCGAGCTTGCTGGACTTCGCGACGGGCTTCACTGGTCTCCTCGGATCTCAGGACCAGGTCAGGATATGAGCGCGCCGCCCGCTGCGTCGATTCATTATCCGGGCAGTGAGTCGACGATGCCGCCCAACACCCGGAATTCCTCACGTTCCCGGGCATGGAAAACGCGCCCAGCGCGGCCGCATGCCAAGGCCAGCCCGTGCGCCGGAACCCTGGCCCACACGAGGTCGCCGGGGGTGTGGTGCGCCTCGGCAGTCAGTGCATCCTCACCGAGGTGGCTGCTCCCAGCGAGGAACGCCGCCAGCCAATCCAGTTCCGGAGCAGCCCCATCGCGGGCGAGGGCCACCGGGCCGTCGAGGCACATCGCCACCGACCAGTCAGCGTCGAGCAGCACGCGCAACTCTCGGCACGCAACCTGCAATCGCTCACCGATGGGCGCCGCGACCACCGCAGCCGCCGTGGCCAACGCCGCCATCCCGCCATCTGGCCGATCGCTGGGCACCGGTCGAACATGTTCCACCGCCACGCCATCGACCTGGCGGATTTCGTTCACCAGGAGGTCGACGAGCGAGGCATCGGGCAGCGACACGGTGAGGTCGTCGATCGCGCTTCCGCCGCCGCGCTCCAGGATCTCGATGCCCACGACGTCGCCGTGAACTGAGCCGATACGGCTGGCAACCTGACCAAGAACGCCCGGCCGATCCGGCAGCCACAGACGTACGACGAAAGTCTCCACGGGTCACGACGCTACCGACCCAGCGCGAACCCGATATCTCGGCCGTGTAACGCCTGTGTGAACTGGCGACCCCGACTGTGCGAGCATCACGGTATGTCGACCGAACTCCCCCCCGATTGCATTCATGTCGTCATCGAGATCCCCCGAGGCAGCCGCAACAAGTACGAGATCGATCACGAGACCGGACGAGTGTTCCTCGACCGGCGCCTGTTCACAGCCACCACCTACCCAGCGGACTATGGCTTCGTTCCTGAAACCCTCAGCGGCGACGGCGATCCGCTCGATGCGCTCGTCCTGCTCGAAGACCCGGTGTATCCGGGTGTCTGGGTGCAGGCCCGCCCGGTGGGCGTGCTCTACATGCACGATGAGGCCGGTGAGGACGCAAAACTGATCTGCGTTCCCCCCAAGGAGCCGCGCTGGCAGGATGTGAAAGACCTCGCCGACCTCACCCCGCAACTGGTGCAGGAGATCCAGCACTTCTTCGAGGTCTACAAGGCGCTCGAACCGGGGAAGACCTCCAGCACCGCGGGCCTCGCTGGGCGCGACGCCGCATGGGAGGAAATCCGCCAGAGCAGGGCGAACTACCACCCGCACCACGATCCGAGCTAGCGCCGCACATGTCCAGAGGGCGCCGAATCGGGACCTGCCGTGCCGAGTCGATCGACGGGCTCCGGATGCTCGCGGGAACACTCGTGGCTCTGGCACTCGTGGCTGGCTGTTCGGCATCCTCCGACAACGACCCCGACAAGTCTGTCCCGACACAGGCCGATCCCCTGGCCGCCGCTGTGCGTGTGGAGGCGCTCGGGTGTCATGACACCGCCACCATCGGCGCCGGGTCGTTCGTCGCCAACGAACGGGTACTCACTGCCGCCCATGTCGTGGCCGGCGCCACCAAGATCGAGGTGCGGCTCGCCGACGGGCGCCGCGCCGAGGCGAAGGTGACCGCGATCGACCGCTCTTTGGACCTTGCGCTGCTCGATGTCGAGCAGCCGATCGCTCCACTCGCGCTCGGCAGCATGGCCGTGGGAGCCACCGGCCAATACGTCGTCTACCGGAACGACGCGCAGGTCGCGCTGCAGTTCCGCGTCCTCGCACGCAACCCCATCGAGGTACCCGACCTCGACCTGCTCGGCTCCTCGACCCGCGACGGGTACGAGATCAGTGCAACCATCGAGCCGGGCGACTCAGGGGCGGTACTGGTCAGCCGCGGTGTGGCGACCGCCATGGTGTTCGCCCGCAGCGCACAGGATGCCGACCGAGCATGGGCGGTCGACATCGACGAGATCCGGCAGTTGTTACAGGGTGACCGCGATGTCGCCGTGGACACCGGGGCGTGCGTTCCCGGCTAGTGCACCTCGGGCAGCAACGCTGCCCCGACAGCGCCCGCACGGTCTCCCAGCAGCGCAAACCGCACGATCGGGTGTGGCCGCAGATGCGGTGCGTAGAGCAACAGGGTGAACCAGCGCTGGATCGGGGCGAGGTACAGATCGGCCGACGCAGCCAGGCCACCGCCGAGCACGAACAGCTCCGGATCCAGCACGTTGGTGAGGTTCACCAGACCCAGCGCCACCCAGCGACCAAAGTCGTCGATGACCTGCAGTGCCTCGGTATCACCCTCGCGAGCGGCGGCCTGCACATCTTCACCGCGCACCAGCTCGGCATCGCCGCCGGCCAGTTCGACGACCCTCCGCAGCCGCCCGCCAACGGCCGACTCGCGAGCCAGGCGGCCGAGACCTGCGCCAGACGCGTAGCGCTCCCAGCATCCGCGCCGGCCACACGGGCACGGGGGGCCTTCGGGGTCGACCACCATGTGGCCGATCTCGCCGGTGAAACCATTGGCCCCACGGATCAGCCGCCCACCAGCGATCACTCCACCCCCGACGCCGGTGCCGAGCGTGACCATCACACAGTCGACAGCGCCTTTCGCGGCGCCGACCTTCCACTCGGCCACTGCCGCGGCGGTGGCGTCGTTGTCGACATGCACGTCGGCTCCCAGCCGTTCACTCAGCAACGCTCCGACCTGGAAGTCGTTGATGTCGACAAGATTCGGAGCAGCACGCAACACTCCATCGCGAGTGACGAGACCGGGAACACCGATACCGATCGACTGGTACGGCGCGAGCGAACCGGCCAACTCGACCAACGTGTCGATGATCGAGTCTGGCCCCTTCGGGGTGGCGCGGCGCTGTTCGGCGACAACGTCGCCGTGCTCGTCGAGTACCACGCCAAGGCACTTCGTGCCCCCGACGTCGATGCCGAGCCGCCGCCGTGCAGGGCGACGACTGGGGGTCATGCCTCGGCGCGGGTCTTGAGTTCGCGGACCGTGTTGAGGATGCGCACCTCTGCACGACGCTTGACGAACCCCGGCAGCGGCACCACGAGTTCGATGGCCAGGTCGTAGCGCACTTCGGTACCGCCGTCGGCAGCCAAGGAGAAGTTGTAGGCACCGTCGATGGTGCGCATGATGTCGCCACGCACGATGCTCCACTTCAGGACGCTGGGCGCCTGGGAGTAGTCGTAGCCAAGCGTGTAATGCGTGCTGCGACCGAGTGCCGATGCACGGAACTCCACTTCGGTGGGACGCCCCTGCTCGTCGCGAGTGCGAACGATGACGTCCTTGACGTCCTTGGCCCATTCCGGGTAGCGATCGAAGTCGGTGGCGATCGCCCACACTCGGTCGGGTGCAGCGGCGATGGTGATGGTCTGGGACGCCGATTCAGCCATGGAGGTGTTCTACCTAATCTTCCCGTTGGACGGTGGGGATCCCGGATCCACCCGAGGCCCGAATGCACCGTACAGCGCGGCCCATGCCCCATTCATGCCAATGCCGAACATCGGTACTAGAACTCCGAACGCCAACGGGTTGAGTTGACTCTTCTGCAGCCCCGACATGCCGATGCTGGCCCCGATGATCGCGGCGATGATCTGTGCAGCCCACGCAACCGACATCAGCCGTTTCAGCGGTGTGGGGGCCGTGGCACCGGTGAGCAGGAACAGGTTCGCCACGCCCACCTCCCGCACTCGTGAGAGATCCAGTGCCCGCGCATACGCCCACAACGTGCCGGCGACCCCGGCGGCGAACAACACGAGTGACACCACGACCACCAGCACCTGCGCCCAGCGATGCGCCTTGAACGGCACGGCCACGGCGAGCGCGACGACGAATACGAGAGTGCCGAACAGATCGGCACGCACCAGACGGGAATTCACCGGGTCATTCTGCCAGTGCGCCGAGCGAGACACCTAGGCGATGGGCCAACACGTCGTAGGAGAACTCGCGCACGGCGCGCTCGCGCCCGGCGCTGCCCATCCTCGCCCGCAGATCGGGATCATCGAGCAGACGCTCGATTGCAGCAGCGACCTCGCGAGGGTCGTCGGGCTCGCGCACCACAAGGCCGGTCTCGCCATCGGCGACCGCCTCGGCAGCACCCCCCGAGTCGCCAGCCACCTGGGGCACACCACAGGCGGCCGCTTCCAGGAACACGATGCCGAACCCCTCCTGCTCGAGGCCGCCCCATCGGTTGCGACACAGCATCGTGTACACATCGGCACAGCCGTACAAGCGTGGGAGATCGTCGTTGCTGACGCGGCCGAGGAACTTCACCGGCGCGTTCAACGACGTGGCCAGATCCTGCAGTCGCTCGGCATCGCGGCCACCGCCAGCGATCGCCAGCACCAGGTTCGGGCGGCTCTTGTGTAACAGCGCCGCTGCCCGCACTGCCGTGTCGAAGCCCTTGCGTGGCACCAGGCGACTGATACCCACCAGCAGTTCGGCGTCCGCAGCAATGCCGAAGTGCTCGCGAGCGCGCAGTCGTTCATCAGCGGTGAGCGGCACGAACCGTTCGGTGTCGACCCCCGGGGGCACCACCGTGATCGGCAACGCCCGGCCAGCGGCACGTTCACCTTCGGCCGCCGGATAGCCGCCGGCGGCAACGATGTGGCGGGCGCGGCGCAGCACGTAGGCGAGCGTCTGCTTGCTGAGCGGCAAGCGACCTGGCACGGTGACCTCTGCGCCGTGAAGCACCACGTCGTAGGGCAGATCGAGCGACGGGCCGACCAGACCAAGTGGCAACGCGGGATCGAGCACGACGAGGTCGGCACCGACTTCCTTGGCCATCGCGTTGATGCGCGACACCATCCATGGATGAGGCAACAGCACGGATTCGCGAGTGCGGCGAACGAGGAACGGTTGCTGCGCGTCGAACTCCTCGGCTCCCGCGTAGGGACTGGTGAGCACGGCGAACGAGTCGGGCGGCAGCCGACGCCACCATTCCCACAACAGCGACTGGATACCGCCGATCTTGGGTGGGAAATCGTTCGTGACCAGGAGATGCTTCATGGCATCTGCAGTTCGCGCTGGACGTCGGGGTGCGGGTCGGAGACAGGCATGAGATCGTGGTGGCCGAGCCTCCGTGCGGCCCACACGGCGTGGGCTCGTAGGACAGGATCGTTGTGGGAAAGGTAGTCGGCCAGCACGGCCCGCACCGTATGAATGTGTGGGCCCACCGTCAGATCGCCGATGTTGCCCAGCACCACCAGCGCATTGCGCCGAGCCCAACGCGGGTCGCGCTCGGCCAGGTACCAACGGCCCCACATCTGCGCGACGCCTGCGTCGTCGGCCATCAGCAACTGCAGCACGGACAGCCACGCCATGGGTGGCTCACGTGTGCTGACATCGACGGTGAACCGTCGGCCGAGCCGCACTGTCGGCGGGCAGGCGTCCTGGCAGTCGTCGCAACCGTAGATGCGGTCGCCGACGGCCTCGCGCAGATGGTGCGGAATGATTCCCGGCTTCTGCAGCACCCATGCCAGGCAACGGGCCGCGTCGATGACCCCTTCGGCAATGATCGCGCCCGTAGGACATGCATCGAGGCAACGGCGACATGTGCCGCATCCGTCTTCGACCGGACTGGCGGCCACCGGCAACGGGGCCGTGGTGACCACGCAGCCGAGCACGAACCAGCTGCCGGCGCCCGGCAACAGCAGGTTGGCGTTCTTCCCGAACCAGCCGAGGCCGGCGCGATAGGCAACCTCGCGGTCGACGATGCTGTTGTCGTCGGCGAACGGCACCGCCTTGTACCCGTCAGCGCGAAGTCGACGGGCTACGGCCCACAGTCCCTCGCGTAGCGGCGCGTAGTGGTCGAGCCAGGCATAGCGGGCCACCCGCGCGACCGGACCGTCCGGACGCTCCTGGTCGGGCAGCAGGTACGGGCGAGCGGCCACGAACACCGAGCGGGCGTCGGGGACCGCCCGCTGCGGGTCGGTGGAGCGAGCGGGATTCTTGAATGTGAACTGCATACCGTCCACCAATCCGTCGGCGATGCGCTGCTCGATGGCGACCCGAGCGCGGAGCAACACATCGGCGGCCGCCACCCCGGTGTGGGTGACGCCGAATGGCCGAGTGAGCTCCGCAAGTTCGGCGACGTAGCCCGCATCGAGCACATCGGCCGCGGTTGGCGATGGGTCAGGGGGCGTCACGGTGACGCAGCGTAGGCACCAACCCGGCCTCGGCGAGCAACTTCACCGCCCGCATTTCAGCAAGGTCGAACACGACGGCCTCGCGAGGTGCTGGGGAGAGCAGGTGACTGACCACGCAATCGGCGCAGTCGGCGCTGCCTTCCAACACGCAGGAATCGCAGGAGATGACGAAATGTGACATACCCCGTACCTAACACCAGGGGTCTCACACAGTGCGAGTGCCACGCCCCCGGCCCGAGTGCCTGGCCCCCGGCCCGACCTTTCGAGTGCCACGTGCGCGACTATGTGTCACGTCGCACTCGGGTGCACACGACGCACTCGGGCCGGGGGCCAGGCACTCGCACAGGTCAGGGGCGGGCGAGGGCCAGGAAGGTGTCGCTGCTGATCGTGTTTGCGCCAGCGACGCGCACGTCGGCCAGCACGGCTTGGTCGTTGGTGACCACGATGACCGGACGCCCTGGATCAATCGCCGCCACTTCCGAACGGAGGACGTCGTCGGCGGTGACGCCTTCAGGCGAGTAGCTCACGCGCACCAGACGTCGCCGATCGGCACTGGCACCCACGATCGTGGCGCCATCGAACACGATGTGCAGCAGCGTGCCCCAACGACGCGCAAGGTTCTCCGCCGCCTCGATGCATACCGTCCGCTGCCGCTCGAGTGCCAACGCTGGCCAACCCAACTTCGCCACGTTGTACCCATCGACCAGGACGACGACGTCCGGGGCACGCAGCAGATGGGTCGCCGCCGCCTCACTGTCGCCGTACAGCCCACCCGGTACCGCTAGCGGCTGGCGCTGACGTCGACGGGCCTTTGGTGAACCCCCCTTGGCCACGAGGAGTGCCTCTGCGAGCAGCACACGCACTCGCTCGAGATCGACTGATCCCCCGTCGTGCAGCACCGACCGTTCGGCGAGCGCAGCGTCGCGCGCAGCGACGGCGTCGGCCAGTTCGGCACGCAGCGTCTCCACGGCTTGTCCGGCCGCACCGGCCTTGGCGTCGACCGCATTCGCTCCGGCTTCCTTGCGGCGCGCCATCCGCTCGACTTCAACGAGGCGATCCTTCGTGCGCGTGAGTTCCGCACGCACACGCTCGAGCTCGGACTGCGCCGTCGAGCATTCACGACGCTCCGACTCGAGTTGTTCGCGTGCCAGCAGCAACTCCACTCGCGACCGGGCGGCGACGGCCTCGGCGGCCTCGCGGCGCTTCTCCTCCCGGCGCAGTGCCACCGCGGCGTCGCCGGTGTGGCTGGCGGCTTCAGCGGAACGAGCGAGTTCTGCGGCCTGGGCGAACCAGTCGACGGGACGGGTGAGCCACAACATGCCCACGTCGTCGACGAGATCGGTGGTCGCTACCGACCCAAGGCGTGCCAGGAACTCGGGATCCGCCTCCACCACCTCGCGCACCTTCGTGAGTGCAGGCACGGGCAGCGAGTGGAACTTCAGGTAGGGCTTCAGCCCCACGGGAAACGCCAGCGGCGGACGCGCCTTCTGACCGGCGGCGACGACGAGCACCACGAACTCGAGCGCCGATCGCAGCGACCGGTCCGGCAGCGAGATGTCGGGAGCGGCGGGATCGGACACGCGGCCAATCTAGCCATCCGCCCTCGATCACCCCGCTGGTCGAACGTCTGTTCTTGACACCGAACGGACGTTCGTGCTCAACTGAGCAGTCGTGCAACGCTCGTTCGACGATCTCGGGACACCACTGGCCGATGTCACGTTCTGTGTACTCGACATCGAGACCACTGGCACCGACCGCGGTACCGACCTGATCACCGAGATCGGCGTGGTGAAGGTGCGCGCAGGTGAGTGCCTCGGCACGATGGGCACACTTGTCAATCCGGGACGTGCCATCCCTCCCGGAATCACCATGCTCACGGGGATCACCGAATCAATGGTGTGCACCGCACCACGGATCGAGACCGTACTGCCGACGCTGCAGGAGTTTGTCGGCGACGCAGTGATCGTCGGTCACAACGTGGGGTTCGACATGGGATTCATCAACGCGGCCATGTTGCGCAGCGGTCGTGCATCGTTTCAGAACACCATCGTCGACACATTGCCCCTTGCTCGCCGACTGGTGCGTGACGAGGTGCCCGACTGCAAGCTCGGCACGCTCGCCTCGCGTCTGCGCCTCGACCACCGGCCATCCCACCGGGCGCTCGACGATGCACTCGCCACCGCCGATCTACTGCACGTGCTGCTCGAACGTGCCGCCGGGCTGGGCGTCACCGGGCTCGACGATCTGGTCGCGCTACCCAAGGCAGGTGGGCACCCACAGGCCGCGAAGCTGAAGCTCACCCACCACCTCCCTCGCACCCCCGGTGTGTACCGCTTCCTCGGGGCCAACGACGAGGTGCTCTACGTGGGCAAGGCCACGAACTTGCGCCAGCGTGTGCGCAGCTACTTCGGCAGCGACGACCGTCGCAAGATCGGCCCGATGCTGCGCGAGACACAGCGGGTCGCGCACACCATCGCCCACGAACCAATCAGCGCAGAGGTGCTCGAGTTGCGGTACCTGCACCTGCTCAGACCGCGCTACAACCGCGTGGGCACCACCTGGCAGAAGTACGCCTACATTCGACTCACCACCGACGAGCAATGGCCTCGTCTGGTCGTCGCCAACGAACCTCCCACCACCGGCGTGCACCTGGGCCCGTTGTCGTCGCGCGCTGTTGCGGCAAGCGTGATCGAGGCCGTGCAGTCCGCTCTGCCGATTCGCCGCTGCAACACGCGCATCGGCCGCAACTACACAGCGGCCGAGGGCGCCACCCCGTGCACCGGCGCCCGACTCGGCGTCGCCATGTGCCCCTGCAGCGGCAGCGCCGACGAAGCGACGTATTGGCGCGTCGTCGGCCAGGTGGTCGCCGCGCTCACCACGTCACCGCAACTGGTGCTCGACCCGCTGTGGCGCAAGGTGGCGACGCTGTCGCACGAACGTCGCTTCGAGGAGGCCGCAGCAATGCGCGACCGGGCGAATGCCTTTGGGTCGGCGATCACTCGCCAACGACTGATGGATCAACTTCGCGCTGCCGGTGAGGCCCAGGTGCAAGTGCACGACACCGTGCTGCACCTACGCGACGGGTTGCTCGTCAGCGCACACGCAACTGATCAACTGCCCACCGGCCTCGAACTCCCGCCACCCGAGACAGTGGCCTACCCGGCACCCTTGCCCCGCAACGCCGCCGACGAGGTGCTGTGCCTGGCCCGGGCGATCGAACGCGCCAGTTACCACGCGCGGCTGTTGTCGTGCAGCGGCGAATGGTCGTGGCCGGCGGTACCGGTGCGCGAGGTGACGCGACTCAGCGATGCCGCGTGAGCTCGCCACAAGGTTGATCCGCTCAGGCGGGTTCGATTGTCGCCCCGACGTGGTCGATCCGCAGGATCTTCGTGTGCCCGTCGGCGGGCAACGCTGCTGCGAGATCCTCCGCCTCATCGACCGCACACATCACCGCCACAGTGGGCCCAGACCCGCTGAGCCATGCGGCCCATGCCCCGGCGGCCAACGCCGCCTCCAACGCCGCGAGCGAGGGGCCAGCAACAGCGAATCTGCGGTCTTGATGCAGTCGGTCCTCCGTGGCGATGCGCAACGTATGCACATCGCCGGCCGCCAGAGCCGCCACCAAGAGCGCTGTACGCCCGAGGTTGAACACAACATCCTCGAGCGGCACCTGTGCAGGCAGCTTCGCCCGCGACTCGTCCGTGCTGGTGAGGAACGACGGCACCCACATCACCATCGCCGGGTCGAATGACAGTCGAATCTGTACGGCACGTCCACCGGCGGTGGCGACAATGCCGCCGAACAGCGATGCCGCGACGTTGTCGGCATGCCCCTCGAGTTCGGATGCCACGCCCAGCAACTCGGTACGAGCCTGCTCGAGCAGCTCGGCCGAGTCGCCGTGACGCTGAGCATGTGCAGCCACCAACCCACCAACGCGCACCGCTCCGCTGAACCCCATCCCGCGCCCCGCCGGAATCGGCGAACGCACCCACAGGTCGCCCTCGCCACCCGCCCGTCGGAATGCGATCATCGCCGGGTGGTGCTCATCGGCAGCGCGAGCAGTGTCGTCGCGCGGGGCGCCCAGGCCGACCTCGGCGTACAGCGAGAGTGCCATACCCAAGGTGTCGAACCCGGGCCCGAGGTTGGCCGACGAAGCCGGCACTCGAACGATCATGGTCGGTCGATCTTCATCAATGCCCGAGTTCTTCAGCGGCCTGCTGCGAGACAGCAACCCAACGCGCCAACGTCGCAGCTGCCGATCCGGAATCGATCGACTCGATCGCCCGCGCCAACCCCTCTTCCATCGTCTCGGCCACGCCGGCCACGATCAGCGCCGCCGCTGCGTTGAGCACGACGATGTTGCGGTGCGCACCGTGGTTGCCGGCGAGCACATCGCGAACGACCTGCGCGTTCACGTCCGGTGTGCCGCCAACCAGTTCGTCGAGGATCGCCGGCGCCAAGCCCAGATCAAGCGAGTTGACGGTGAACGTATGCACCGAGTCGTCGTCGAGCGCGAGCACGGTGGAGGGCCCGGTGGTAGTGAGTTCGTCGAGGCCACTGCCGTGTACCACCCACGCGCGATGTGAGCCGTGCAGGCGCAGCGACGCAAGCATCCGCTCGGCCATACCCGGGTTGGCGACGCCGATCAGTTGCCGTTTCACCCGACCCGGGTTGGCCATCGGGCCGAGCAAGTTGAACACCGTAGGGATGCCAATCTCGCGACGGCTGGGCGCGGCGAAGCGGAACGCCGGGTGATAGCGCGGGGCGAGGCAGAAACCGATACCCACGTCCTCCACGCAACGCAGCACACCCTCCGGGCCGAGTTCGATGGCGACGCCCAATGCCTCGAGTACGTCCGCCGTGCCGCACTGCGAACTCGACGCACGCGCTCCGTGTTTGCACACGGGTACCCCTGCTCCTGCGGTGACGATCGCCGCCATCGTGCTGACGTTGATGCTGTGGCTGCGATCGCCGCCGGTGCCGACGATGTCGACGGCGCGTGCCTGCAGATCGGGAGGAAGCGGCACCAACGTGGCGGCGGCCAGCACTGCGTCGAGTAGTCCGGAGAGTTCCTCGGGTGTCTCACCCTTTGCCCGCAGCGCGACAACGAAGCCGATCAGCTGTGCCGCAGTGGCCTCGCCAGCGAGGATGGTGGCCATTGCCGCGCGGGCATGGGCTGCCGGCAGATCATGCTTGTCCAGCAACTCCGTAAGGAGGGCGGGCCAGCCACCTAGTTCATCGAGTCCACTCATGTGGCCAGACTAGGCACCCGGATGGGCCGGAGCGAAGGGCTTAGGCGCTGCGCCGACGTTGGCGGATGAGGCGACGGCGCTCGCGTTCGGTTGCGCCACCCCAGACTCCGGCCTTCTCGCGCACTTGCAGCGAGTATTCGAGACAGGCCACACGGACACCGCAATCCGCACACACCGACTTGGCCTCCATACCGTCATCGTCGTCATCCGGGTAAAAGATGCTGGGCTCGAGGCCCCTGCATGCTCCGAGTTGACGCCAATTGATCTCTTTGGCCGACACGAGATTAACCCCCATCACCGTCGCTACCGGGCGATCCCCCGGCGCTTCCAGAATCTAGGGCGACGCGCAAGTGCTTGTGAAGGGGCAATTTGAGTCTTTTTCAGGCGCGTCGTGCCCTACAACGCTCGGTGTCAGCCGGCAATCAGCCCTGCAGGTCGGCCTGTAACTGTGCAAGCGTGAACGCAGACAGTTCCACTGATTCCAAATATGCCGGGTGCGTGATCTCCAGCAGCGCACCGTCGCCCATCGCCGCAACCTGGGCCGGCGTGAACTCGAACGTCACGTAGTGCACCGCCGCGGTGACGTGCTCGCGCGTGAGTTGGCTGGCGTGCTGCGGGTCGACGACGCATTTCACGACATCGCCATTCGGCAGGCGGAACTGCACCAGCTGCTCGACACCCACCAGTTTCGGCAACCACTCGCGCATCTCATCGTCGGAGGTCAACTCGATGAACATCGTGGCGCACAGCTGACCGGCTTCGGGCACCATCGGGTTGTAGACGTTGAGTTCTTCCTGGATGCCTTCATCGGTGAAGATCCGCTCGGCGCGAGCCATCTCCTGCACCTGGAACCGGATGGTGTCGCGGTTCTCGAACAGCAAGGTGACGACGGTGCCGACGTGCACACGCCGACGGCGCTTCAACTCAATCACGTGCGCCCGGAAGTCGTCTCGTTCGCGCTCATAAGCGCGCGTTTCGGCGATGTCGCCCAATGTCAGCTTGCGCGACGATGAGGCAGGGACGGTTTGGGTACTCACCGTTGTTCTCCTTCTTCGGGAATGCCATAGGCGCGGGCGATGAGCTGCAGCGGGTGCAACGGCACCTCGCCCGTCTGCTCGGTGATGGCGGTGTTGGCCAGATGACAATCGCCAGCGACGACATCGCCGGCTGCTCGCTTCAGCTCGTCGGCGAGCTTGCGAGCCATCGGCATGCTGAGCTCGGCATTCTCTGCGCGCAGCCCCCACATGCCGTCAATACCGCTGCACTGCTGCACCAGCTTCACCTTGGCGCCGGTGAGCTTGATGAGGTCGCGGCTCTTGAGGCCAATGTTCTGCGCTTTGAGGTGACATGGCGTGTGGTACGCCACAGTCTCGGGTACGAAGCCGTTGAATTCGGTGTCCAGCGATGTGCCGTCGGCTTTGTGGAGTCGCATCAGATATTCAGCAGCGTCGTACGTGTGCTCGGCCACCAGTCGGGCCTCGTCGGTGCCGACGTAGGCGATGTAGTCCTTCTTCAGCACGTAGCCGCACGTGGGCTGCGGCACGACGATGTCGTTGCCCTTGCGCACCGACCTGGCGAGGTCCTTCACGTTCTGCTCGGCGATCTTGGTGAACGCCTTCAGGTCGCCGCTGTGCAAATACGGAGCGCCGCAGCACGCAGTGGTGTCGGCCAGTGTGCACTCCACCCCGTTGCGTTCGTAGACCTTGACCATGTCGTGGCCGACCCCTGGCGCCTGGTATTCGACGAGACAGGTGGGAAAGATCGCGACCTTTCCCTGCCGCTTGGCGATCCGCACCTTGGGCCGGTTCTTGAACCAGGTGGTGAACCGTTGCCGGGCGTACGGCGGCAGCATGCGCACGGATGACACACCAGTGGTGGCCTCCATCGCCTTGCGCACGAGCGAACCCGGCTTGGCGCCGACCATCTTGTTGGCCAGCGGGGCGGCCAGCGTCGCGGCCTTGCCCAACAGATCGGTGTGGCCCATGACCGTGTCGGTGGCCTTCTGGCGCAGGCTCACCTGACCGTTGGCATGGCGCATCGCGT
Source organism: Actinomycetota bacterium (assembly GCA_009702045.1). Taxonomy (GTDB): domain Bacteria; phylum Actinomycetota; class Acidimicrobiia; order Acidimicrobiales; family Ilumatobacteraceae; genus UBA668. Next base: position 72,894 of record WLIV01000015.1, read on the forward strand.
CAGCACGCAGCATCAGCCGCGGGAAATCGAGCGCCCACTCGTGCAGGTCTGGGATGTAGGGGCAGTTGACGTAGCACAGCTTGCATTGGAAGCACTCGTCGATGACCTGATCCTGCTGCGCCGGGGTGAGGCGGCCAGCGTCCTGATCATCGTGACGATCGATCATCTCGAACAACGTGGGGAACGAGGTGCAGAACTTGAAGCACAGTCGACACCCATGACATAGGTCGTAGACGCGTGACAGCTCGTGACGAACATCGGCCTCATCGAGGTACTGGGGATGCTTGGGGTCGTAGATCGTCGTCATGCCGTGTCCGAGTGTGGGGAAGGGTTGGGTCTGTTCGGGGGGCTGGAGGGGGACGCCGAGGCGCCCCCCTCCACCCAAGTACGTCAGAGGGCGTCGAGCGCGTCGAGACCCTGCTGGAAGCGGCCGGCGTGGCTCTTCTCCGCGCGCGCCAACGTCTCGAACCATTCGGCGATCTCGGTGAGACCTTCCTCACGGGCGGTCTTGGCGAAGCCCGGGTACATCTGGGTGTACTCGTAGGTCTCGCCGGCGATCGCGGCCTTGAAGTTGGCCTCGGTCTCGCCGATGGGCTCACCGGTGGCCGGATCGCCGACCTGGGCGAGGAACTCGAGGTGACCGTGCGCATGACCGGTCTCGCCTTCGGCGACCGAACGGAACAGCATGGCTGCATCGGGGTAGCCCTCGATATCGGCCTTCTGGGCGAACCACAGGTAGCGACGGTTCGCCTGGCTCTCGCCGGCGAAGCAATCCTTCAGGTTGTCATGGGTCTTGGTACCGCTGAGGCTCATTGACTTGCTCCTTGTTCTTGTTGGGTTGTGCTGGAGATGTTGTAGGGCATTGGCGAGATGTCAGCCGACTTGGCAGTCGGCACACACACCGTCGAACACAATGTTCGCGCGTTCTGCGACGAACCCGGCAGGGCCGCGCATTGCGAGATCCTCTACCCGGTCGACATAGACGTCGTGCAACTCACCGCAGCAGCGACACCGGGCGTGGTGATGGTCGTCGACGTTGGGGTCGAAGCGGGTCGACCCGGACGAGGTGTGCAGCACCTGCAACTCACCTAACGCGGCGAGATCATTGAGGGTCTGGTACACCGTGCGCAGCGAGATACCGGGCATCAGTTCGCTGGCTTGGGCGAACAGGCCCTCCGCGGTCGGGTGCGTCATGTTGCCGTGCAGCAGACGGAACAGCAGTTGCCGTTGCGGCGTGACCTTCAAGCCCCGAGACCGGAAGTCGCTGGTGAGTTCGACCGGTGTGCGCACAACGCAGATCGTAGCCGCACGTAGTGCTGATTTGCAATCACTGCGAACTAGCATCCTGTGAACTCAGCATCTGCGCTGAAGGGCCGCCACACCGACCTCTCTAGGATGAACCCGATGTCCGACTCAGTACTCGTGTCAGGTTCCCAACTGTTTTGCCGCGAACCAATGCTGCAGCGACTCGAGCACGAGACGTTCGACGTGCTGATCATCGGTGGCGGCATCACTGGCGCCGGCGTCGCACTCGACGCCGCCACCCGTGGCCTCAGCACGGCACTCATCGAGCGCGACGACTTCGCCTCGGGCACGTCGTCGAAGAGTTCGAAGTTGGTGCACGGCGGTCTGCGCTACCTGCAGCAGGGCGAGATCAACCTCGTCTATCAAGCACTGCACGAACGCCGCCGCCTGCGCCGGAACGCGCCGCACCTCGTGAAGGTGTTGCCGTTCATGATTCCGATCCTCACCAAGAACGGTGTGGTGTCGCGCAAGATCGCCCGGGCCATGGGTTCGGCAATGTGGATGTACGACATCACCGGCGGATGGCGCATCGGCAAGGTCCACAAGCGACTTCGCAAGGACGCGGCCTTCGTGCACCTGCCCACCATGCCAAAGGAACGGCTCGCCTCGGCGTACCTCTACTACGACGCCGCTGCCGACGACGCCCGCCTGGTCCTGAACGTATTGCGCACCGCCGCGGCAAACGGCGCCGTGGTGACCAACGGATGCTCACTCGTCGAACTGCAGAAGGACGCACACGGAGCGATCACCGGCGCCGTGGTGGAGGCAGACGGACGGCGTTTCACGGTCAGCGCCAAGGTGGTGGTCAACGCAGCAGGTGTGTGGGCCGACGACGTGCGCGCGCTCGCCGAGGACCACCATCCGGACTCCATTCGCCCGGCCAAGGGTGTCCACATCACGGTGCCATGGGAGAAGGTGCGCAACGACATCGCGGTCGTTATCCCAGTACCCAAGGACCGCCGCAGTCTGTTCGTGGTGCCGTGGGACGAACTACCGGACGGCACGTTCCGCCACTGCTACATCGGCACCACCGACACCGACTATCAGGGAACGCTGCTCGACCCGCCGTGCACGAAGGACGACATCGACTATGTACTCGCGGCGCTGAACGCAACGGTCAACACCAACGTCACGGCCGACGACATCACCGGCGTGTGGGCCGGGGTGCGGCCACTGGTGAAGGCGGCATCGTCGGGACGTACCGCCGACCTTTCACGCCACCACAAGGTGGACCACCATGGCAACGGTGTCATCACCATCACCGGCGGCAAGCTCACGACATATCGCGAGATGGCTGAGGACACCGTCGACGCCGTGTTGCAACGGCTCGACCGCAAGGTGCGGTGTCGAACACGCAACCTCCCGCTACTGGGTGCAGTCGGCTTCCGCGAGCCCAAGCCCGGCGCACCCGACACTCACCTCGCCAACCGCTTCGGCACGCTGGCCAACGAGGTGCGCTCGCTGATCGCCGCCGACCCGAGCTTGGGTGAACCACTCGTGCCGGGGCTGCCGTATCTGCGCGCAGAAGCCGTGTACGCCGTGCGCAACGAGATGGCGTTGTCGCTCGACGATGTGTTGACGCGACGCACCCGGGCGCGCATTTTCGACCGCGGGGCAACGCTGCGCGCAGCCCCTGCGGTCGCCGCACTGTTGGCCGCGGAGCTTGGGTGGGACGCAGCGGAGACCGCCGAACAGCTAGCCAGCTTCACGGCTCAGTGCGAGGCCGAGGAGCACGCGGCCGTCACCGCCGAGCAGCACGAGCCCAAACCCGTATGACCGAGCCCACGTCCCCCATCGAACTCACCGGCACGGCCGCCCGCTTCGGCGGAGCAGTCACCCTGCCCTCCGGGTTCGCCGACACCCTTGCTGCGGTGTGCCCGTGCACCACCGACGAGCGCACCACCGCGGAGGCCAGCCGCGACTGGTGGCCACTGGCGCTGCATTGGTCGCTCGCCGGCGAGGTGCCGCAACGAGCGGCCGTCGTGGCTCGCCCCGTCACTACCGAACAGGTTGCCGCGGTCGTATCGCTCTGCAACGGGGCGGGAGTACCTGTCACGGCTGCTGGCGGACGCAGCGGCGTGGTGGGCGGCTCAGTGCCCGTGTTCGGCGGAGTGGTGCTCGACACCACCGGCCTCGACGGCATTCTTTCGGTCGACGCAATCTCTGGTCTGGTGGAGGTGTGGTCGGGCACGTTCGGCCCCGAACTCGAACAGGCATTGCGCCGCGATCACGCGCTCACCATCGGACATTTCCCGCAGAGCTTCGACCTGGCCACCGTCGGCGGCTGGGTGGCGTGTCGAGGCGCAGGCCAGTACTCCACTCGCTACGGCAAAATCGAAGACATGGTGGCCGGCCTCGAGGTCGTGCTGGCCGATGGCACCATCGTGCGCACCGGCGGCTTCCCAGCCGCAGCCCAAGGCCCCGATCTCACGCAGTTGTTCGTGGGCAGTGAGGGCACGCTGGGCGTGGTCACCAAAGTGCTCCTGCGCGCGCACCCGGTACCGGCCGCCGAGCAACGAGCGGCGTATTCGTTCACCACCTTCGAGGCCGGTATCGAGGCCTGTCGGCGCATTCTGCGGCGTGGCGCCACACCAGCGGTGCTGAGGCTGTACGACAAGGTCGAGACCCAACGCGGCCAGGAGGGCGACGGCAGCAACTGTGCACTGTTGGTACTCGACGAGGGCGATCAGCGGATCGTCGACGCAACGATGAACATCGTCGCCGATGAGTGTGCGCACGCCACTCCCCTGCCGGTGCATCTCGTCGAGAAGTGGATGCAGCACCGCAACGACACCAGCGCGCTGCAGGGTCTCACCCGAGCCGGGCTGGTCGTCGACACGTTGGAGATCGCCGCACCGTGGTCGGCGCTACCCGACGTGTTCCGCAGCGTCACCGCGGCACTCCTCGCCGTGCCACATGCGCGTGCGGCCAGTTGCCACCTTTCGCACAGCTATCTCGATGGCGCCTGCCTGTATTTCACGTTTGCTGCCACACCTCCGCCAGACGCCGTCGAGAGCACCTACATCGCGATGTGGGACGCCGGACAGCGATCAGTGCTGGCGCACGGTGGCAACCTGTCGCATCACCACGGCGTCGGGCTGAACCGCGCCCGGTTCGCCGCCGATGCACTCGGCAGCGCGTTCGCTGTGCTGCAATCAGTGCGGAACGCGCTCGATCCCAACGGCGTGTTGAACCCGGGCAAGCTCGGATTGCCGTCGTCGTTCGGAGAGGTGCAGTGGCCATGAGCGCACTCGATCGCAAGGCGCTCCGACACGGAGCCCTGGTGTCGCTGATCTTCGCTGTGCCGTTCGCGATCGGCTCGGCGCTGATGAGCGCGCACGACAAGCACTCGCCATGGACCTCGGTGCTCTGGCTGGGCGCGCTCGCCGGATTCACACTCGGTGCCGGCATCGCCGCCTGGGTGCAGGAGAACGGGTTTCCGCTCGTGCACGGTCTGCTCTGCGCCGGCGGCACATACCTGGCCACGCAGGGCACGTTCACGATCATCCGCCTCGTGCGCGGTGCCTCGGTGAGCTGGCTCGGCATCTTCTTCACGTTCACCACCGTCATCTTCGCCGGCTTGGTCGGCGGAGGTTTGGGCAGCGTGCTCCGCAAGCGCGGCCTTGTGCCCGGGATGCGCGGCGCGGCACTGAAGTCAGGGCTCGGCCCGTCATGAGCGTGCTCGTCGTCGATGTCGGCACGTCCGGACTCCGCGCCGCGATCGTCACCCCCGACGGCGAGGTCGCTGCACTCCACTACCGCGCGTTCCCGCCCAGTTCCCCGTTTCCGGGCATGGTCGAGTTCGATGCTCCCGGTATGGCCGCTGCCGTCTTGGAGGTCGCCCACGCAGCGCTCGCGCAGAGCGGACCAGTCGTGGCCGTGGGCATCACTGCTCAGCGGGCCAGCGCTATCGTGTGGGACCGGGCCACGGGCGAGCCGGTCGGGCCAGGTATCGGGTGGCAAGATCTGCGCACCGTGTTCGACTGCATCACGCTGAAGGCCGAGCACGGGTTGCATCTCGCCCCGAATCAGTCGGCCACCAAGGTGGCGTGGCTGCTGAACACGTTCGACCCCGGTCGCGAACGCGACCTGTGTTTCGGCACGGTCGATTCATGGGTGGCATGGGTGCTCAGCCGCGGCGAGGTACATGTCACCGACCACTCGAACGCTGCCGTCACCGGTCTGCTGAAGCCCGACGCGTCGGGCTGGTCATCCAGCGCGTGCGCCGCGCTGAACATCCCCGAGCGGATGCTGCCCCGACTGGTCGACACGTCGGGTGTGTTCGGTACCGCCCACGCGCTGCCGGGCGCTCCCCCATTGGCGTCGCTGGTCGGCGACCAGCAGGGCAGCCTCATCGGTCAGAGCTGCGTGCATCCCGGCATGGCGAAGATCACGTTCGGCACTGGCGGCATGCTCGACATGTGCACCGACGCGGCGGCACCCACCACCGGCAACCGCACCCCAGAGGGCATCTTCCCGATCGTGGCGTGGAGCCGCGACGGTCGCTGCACGTGGGGTGTCGAGGCGATCATGTTGTCGGCGGGCACGAACGTGGAATGGCTGGTGCAGGATCTCGGCATCCTCGCGAGCCCGGCCGAGAGCCACGACGTGGCGGCACAGTGCACCTCGACTGACGGCGTGATGTACGTGCCGGCGCTCATGGGTCTGGGCACCCCGCATTGGGACTACGGCGCACGCGGCACTCTGCTGGGCCTCACGCGCGGCAGCGGTCGAGCGCAGATCACCCGTGCGGTGCTCGAGGGTGTCGCCCACCGAGGGGCCGATCTGGTGGATGCTGCCGAAGCCGGCAGTGGCCGGTCTGTTCCGCTGTTGCGGGTCGACGGCGGTATGAGTGTGAACCCGACGTTCGTCCAGGCACTCGCCGACGCGAGCGGGAAGCCGGTGGAGGTGTCACGTCACACCGAGGCCACCACCATCGGCGCCGCCTATCTCGCCGGCCTCGCGGTCGGTGTATGGGGTTCGCTTGACGACATCGCTCTGGCCTGGAAACCCAGTCATGTGGTCACCCCAGGAGCCCGACTCGACCGCGATCGGTGGGCCGAGGCGGTCGAACGGTCGAGGCGTTGGATACCCGACCTGTCGGCTCTGGACTTCTAGAGTTGCTCTGCTTGCCTCCGGCCGGGAAAGCTAGGAGGCGATCGTTTCGAAAGGATGAGTCCGAGTGGATATCGAAGTGACCGAGATCGGCCATGTGGCCGCGCCCCAGCGAGTGGGGCGCCGCGCCCTGCTCGGCGCCGGTGTTGGTGGTGCTGCCCTGTCCCTCCTGCCGCTGATGAGCGGTCGGGCCAGCGCGTCCACCACTACCACCCCCCCAGGCGAGAGCACCAGCACCGCAGCCGCCGCCGCCAGCACCACTGCGCCGCCGAAGCGCCCGACCGATGCCGATGTGGCGTTGCTCGACTTCGCGCAGCAGCTCGAGCTCACCGCTCGCGCGCTGTACGACAAGGCACTCGCTGCGAAGTGGCCCGCCGATCAGTTGGTGGTAGTCACCACGATCCGGGAAGCACACGAGGCCTACGCCCAGTCGCTGTCCGGCCTGCTGGGTCGCAAAGCGTCCGGCACCGCCAGCGAGGCACTGCTGCGCCAGTTCTCCACGGCCTGGGCCGGCACCCCCGACAAGCTGCTCGCGGCGGCGTACGACTTCGAGTCTGCGGCCGTTGCCACATACGCCGAGATTCTCGGCAAGCTGCAGGGCACTGATGCCGCACAGCTGATCGCCTCCATCCAGATCGCCGAAGCACGCCACGGCACGGCGCTCGCCGATCTGGCCGGTTCCAGTGACGTAGGTGAACTCCTCGTCGACACCGAGGCCGCTTCGCTGTTGGGTAAGGGCTGAACGAGATGGGCAACGAGATGAATCAGACGGAAGCGATCCAGACCAGCCAGCCGATGGGCCGTCGTGGCCTGTTCCGCCTCGGCGGCATGACCATTGGTGGCGCAGCGCTGCTCGCCGCCTGCCGCAAGACCGAAGCTGGCACGCTGGGACGCGTGGGCGAAGGACCCACCAACCCCGTGCTTGCCGATCCGATCGTCGACAATGGCGTGCTCTTGCGCACCCTGGCCGGTGTGGAACTGTCGATCGTGAACGCCTACCAGCGCATGCTTGACGAGAAGTTGCTGCAGGGCACGAGCGCCACCTTCCCGGCGATCGGCGACCTCACCACGCTCGTCACCACGTTCCAGAAGCACCACGTGAAGGCGGCCACGACGTATAACCGACTGGCCACCGATGAGGGCGCCGAGTCGTGGGATTGCGGCAACACACACCTCGATGCGGCCTATCTGTCGCCGATCTTCGATCGGGTCGTCCTCGGCGTCAAAGCCACCGATAACGCGAAGGCCATCGCCCCCAGCGACGACACCGTGCGCGACATGGTGAACCTGGTGTTCGCGCTCGAGTCGCTGTCGGCCGAGTCCGCTCAGGCACTCGTCCCGCAAGTCACGTTGGCCACGATTCGAGCAACAGCGATGTCCATCGGTGTGCGCTCGGCACGTCAGGCATCACTGACGGCCCTGCGTATCAACCCGTCCAGCTATGTGTCGGCCGCCGACGCCGCCAACGCCCAGCCCGGGGTCACCACCTCGACGCCGGCTCCTGCTGCAGCACCGGCCGCCAGTGACGGCCCGCCGCTCACCGAGATCCCGCTGCCCGTTGCGATCCCGTCGCAGTTCGGTGAGCTCTCGCCGGTCATCTACGTCGGCGGCAACGGTGACGAGAACGGCGTGCGTCTGAAGCTCAACTTCGAGACGCCCAGCCTCAACTCGTTGGCCTACCCGTACAACGCCTGCGCCAAGGGCTGATCGTTCGGCCCTGCCGCATCCACACGGCAGATCCCCACTGCCAGATCCACACGGCCGATCCTGCATCGCGAATCCGCACGTACACTTGCCGACGGTGAGTCGGCCGGGTGGCCGCGGCGTGGCTTGACCACGTCGAGGAAAGTCGGGACTCCACAGGGCAGAGTGCTGGCGCGAGCCAGGTTGGGGCGACCTGACGGACAGTGCAACAGAGAGAAACCGCCGATGGGCCGGCTTGCCGGTCACAGGTAAGGGTGCAACGGTGCGGTAAGAGCGCACCAGCGTGCGGGGCGACCTTCACGGCTCGGCAAACCCCATTCGGAGCAAGGTCAAGCAGAGAGTATGGGCGGCCCGTCCGTCGGCCTTCGGGTCGGCAGCTCTCGGGTAGACCGCATAGATGGATGGTCACCACCGCCGCAAGGCGTGACAGGATCCCGCTTACAGGCCGACTCACCACCATGTAGGACAGTTGACGGTTAGGGTGCCGGATGCTCCCGACCGCTGATCAGCCCGACACCAGTCCGCGCAGCAGACGCAGACGACGCAACCTGATCGCCGTCGCGGTCGCTGCGGTGCTCGCCATCACCGGCACAGTGATTGCGATCACGGTCTCGGGCGGTAGCCGCTCCGGCACGATCATCAACGGCTGCGACATCGGCCCGAATGCGCAATGCCCGAAGGCCAACCTCGGCGGCGCCAACCTCAGCGGCGCCAACCTCGATAGCGCCGACCTGACCGACGCCAACCTCGGCGGCGCCAACCTCAGCGGCGCCTTCCTCTACGGTGCCAACTTCACCAGCGCCAACCTGGGCGGCGCCGACCTCTCGGCCGCCAACCTCGCCAGCGCCAACCTCAGCGGCGCCATCCTCAATGGCGCCAACCTCGGCGGCGCCTACCTCTACGGTGCCAACCTGACCGGCGCCTACCTCCACGGTGCCGACCTCAGCGTCGCCAACCTCTCGGGCGCCAACCTCGCCAGCGCCAGCCTCTCGGGCGCCAACCTCCGCAGCGCCTACCTCCACGGCGCCGACCTGACGGACGCCGACCTGACCGGCGCCGACCTCAGCGGCATCTACCTCGGCACGGTCGGCGTACCGAGGGCGTTACCGACAGGCTGGGTACTCGTCGACGGCGTCCTCCAGGAAGGCTGACCCGAAAACGGCAACGGCCCGCGCCACCCGAAGATGACGCGGGCCAAACCGTGTAGGACAGTTGACGGTTAGGGTGCCTGATGCTTCCGACCGCTGATCAGCCCGGCACCAGTCCTCGCAGCAGACCCAGACGACGCAACCTGATCGCCGTCGCGGTCGCCGCGGTGCTCGCCATCACCGGCACAGTGATCGCGATCACGGTCTCGGGCGGCAGTCGCTCCGGCACAATTACTTGCCTCGGTACAGCGAGCACGACCACGGGCTCGGGCGGCAACGGCGGCGCAGGCGGCGACGGCCCCAAAGCCGGGGTGGCCAACGGCGGCGCAGGCGGCGCAGGCGGCGCAGGCGGCGCAGGCGGCACCGGCGGCACCGGCGGCACCGGCGGCGCAGGCGGCACCGACACCGCGGCGACCACCACGGTCTCGGGCGGCACCGGCGGCGCAGGCGGCAAGGGCGGCCCCATCGCCGGGGTGGCCAACGCCTGCGCCTAAGCCAGTGCTGACGCCAACCTCACCGGGCCTGACCCGACGCCGGCACCAGCCACCCTCGTGGCCGAGGGGACACACACACCATCTAGGACAGTTCACGGTTAGGGTGCCCGATGCTTCCCAACACTGACGTGCTCAACAACAGCCGCCGCAGCCGCCGCCGCAACCTGATCGCCGTCGCGGTCGCCGCAGTGCTCGCCATCACCGGCGCTGTGGTCGCCATCACGGCCTCGAGCGGCAGCCGCTCCGGAGCAATCTATCCGCTCGTCGCCACCACCGTCCCGCTCGTCGCCACCACCGCCCCACCGGTCGCCAGCACCACCGCCCCGATCGTCACCGTCGGCGGCTGGCTGCAGCCGTGCGGCATCAACGGCGCTCAAGTCAGCAAAGACCTCGGCAACGACCTCAGCGGCGCCAACCTCACCGGCCGCAGTTTCCTCAATGTCAACCTCGCTGGTGTCAACCTCTCCAACGCCACCCTCGCCGGCGCCAACTTCACCGGCGCCTGCCTCATGACCACCAAGTTTTTCAACGCCAACCTCGCCGGTGCCAACTTCACCGGTGCCGACATCACCGATGCCGACTTCACCAAAGCCAACCTCGCCGGCGTGATCTCGAGCGGCATCATCGGCACGCCGAAGGTCTTACCGGCGGGCTGGGTACTGGTCGGCGGCGTCCTCAAGCCAGACTGGTGACCTGCGGGGATGTTCGGAGCAAGGTCGAGCAGAGAGCATCGGCGACCCGTCCGTCGGCCTTCGGGTCGGCAGCGAACGGCCCCCAGGCGCCAGGTGTGACTAAAGGCCCTAATCAGGACGCCACCACGCTCCCACAGTTGCATCAACTGTGATCGGAGGCCAACATGCCCACTACCCGCTCCCGCCGTGCACGCACGATCGCCGCAGCGACGGCCGCGGCGGTGCTCGCCTCGGTGGTCGCCTACCGCTTCGGCGCTGACGCTGGCGCACCCGCCACACCATCGGCGATCGTCACCATCACCCCCTGCCGCCTCGCCGACACACGTGTCGCTCCCGACAACGTCGGCACACGCAACACACCCATCGGCACCGGCGAAAACGTCACGTTCAACGTGTGGGGCACCAACGGCAACTGCACCATCCCCACCAACGCCACCGGCATCATCGCCAACATCACCATCGTCGCCCCCACCGC
>WLIV01000016.1 GCA_009702045.1 Actinomycetota bacterium
GCCGAACGCCGCTACATCGCCGCCGCCAGCGTCGCTGACCTCACCGATCAACCCGGCGAACTAGCCTTGCCCGCAGCACCCCGAACCTGACCAACAGCTTCGAGGAACACACGAGCTTCTACACCACGCTCTGGGACGCAATCTGCCCATCGATTCGTACGGAAGAGTTGGACGCACTACACACCTCGCCGTTGATGCTGGGCGGACGACAAAGCTGGACACCATCGCTGGCTACCGCTTTACGATCGCATTCGAGAACTCACGAAATGTCGACTATGTCACCGAGAAGCTCGTACAACCACTACGCGCCGGGTCCGTGCCGATCTACCGCGGTTCGCCGAACGTCCGCGACTTTCTTCCGACACGGCACTGCTGCATCATCGCTGACGACTTCGCATCCCCGCAGGCACTCGCCGAGCACCTACTGGCGATGACCGACGACGAGTACTCGACCTACCATGAATGGCGGTCGAACGGTCCCTCCGCCGAGTTCGTCGAACGTATGAAACCATACGACGAGCATGTGTTCATCCGTATGGCACGAGCGGTGCGTGCCGTGCAGATCGGCCGCAGCGCAGAACGCGGCCGCTAGATCTGGCTGATCAGCGTGCGGTTCTTGACCTTCGCCCGGCGGAAGTCCTTGTGCATCATCGCGATGAAATCGATGCTGATGCTCTTCGGGCATGCCGCCTCGCACTCACCGTGGTTCGTGCACGAACCGAAGTACTCGTCCATCGTCTCGACCATCGCCTCGACACGGCTCCAGCGCTCGGCCTGACCCTGCGGCAGCAGGTTGAGGTGGCTGACCTTGGCGGCGGTGAACAGGTTCGCCGCGCCGTTCGGACAGGCCGCCACGCAGGCACCGCAACCAATGCATTCGGCGGCGTCCATCGCCGCGTCGGCGACGGGCTTAGGGATCGGGATGATGTTCGCGTCCGGCGCTCCACCGGTGGCAGCGGTGATGAAACCACCGGCCTCGACGATGCGGTCGAGCGGTGAACGGTCGACCATCAGGTCTTTGAGGATCGGGAACGCTGTGGCGCGCCATGGCTCGACGACGATCGTGTCGCCGCTGGCGAACTTCCGCATGTGCAACTGACACGTTGCCGTACCGCGCTGCGGACCGTGGGCCTGGCCGTCGATCATCAGCGAACACGTACCGCAGATACCTTCGCGACAGTCGTGGTCGAAGGCGATTGCGTCCTGACCCTCGCCGATGAGTTGCTCGTTCAACACATCGAGCAACTCGAGGAACGAGGCCTCGTCGCTGATGCTGCCGACCAGGTAGCTCTCGAAACGGCCGCTGTCTGCAGGACCGTCCTGACGCCAGATCTTGAGGTTGAGGTTCTGGAGGTGATTACTCACTTGTAGCTCCGCTTCGCGAGGTGGATCGTCTCGAACTCGAGTTCTTCCTTGTGACGGTTGGACTTCATCGGGTCGCCAGTGAACTCCCATGCGGCGACATGGGCGAAGTTGTCGTCGTCGCGCTGGGCTTCGCCTTCCTCGTCCTGGTATTCCGAACGGAAGTGACCGCCGCAGCTTTCGTTGCGCTCGAGCGCATCGCGACACATCAGCATGCCGAGCTGGAAGAAGTCGTCGACACGACCGGCCTTCTCGAGCGTCTGGTTGACGCTGGACCCGGTACCGGTGACCCGCAGGTCGGTCTTGAACTCGTCGTACAGGGCCGGGATGTCGGTGAGTGCCTGCTGCAGACCCTCGGCCGAGCGCTCCATACCGCAGCGATCCCAGATGATCTTTCCGAGTTCGCGGTGGAAGTGGTCGGGCGACCGGGTGCCCTTGATGTCGAGGAACGTCTGGAAGCGGCCGCGGGCTTCGTTCTCAGCCGTCTTGAACGCCTCGTGATCAGTGCCGGGCACTGGCTTGTTCAGCATCGGGGCGAGGTAGTTGCCAATGGTGTACGGCAACACGAAGTAGCCGTCGGCCAGACCCTGCATCAGGGCCGAGGCGCCGAGACGGTTCGCACCGTGGTCGGAGAAGTTGGCCTCACCCGCGGCATAGAGGCCGGGGATCGTGGTCATCAACTCGTAGTCGACCCACAGGCCGCCCATCGTGTAGTGGCTGGCCGGGTAGATGCGCATCGGAATGTCGTACGGGTTCTCGCCGGTGATGCGCTCGTACATGTCGAACAAGTTGCCGTAGCGCTCCTTGACGGTGTCCTTGCCGAGGCGGGAGATGGCTGCCGAGAAGTCGAGGTAGACACCGTTCTTCAGCGGGCCGACACCGCGGCCGCCATCGACGGCGCGCTTGGCGGCACGAGACGAGATGTCGCGAGGGGCCAGGTTGCCGAAGCTGGGGTACAGACGCTCGAGGTAGTAGTCGCGTTCGGCTTCGGGGATCTCGGCGGCCGCACGATTATCGCCGGCATTGAGCGGCACCCACACGCGACCGTCGTTGCGCAGCGACTCGCTCATCAGCGTCAGCTTCGACTGCGTGTCGTCGGCCTGCGGGATACAGGTGGGGTGGATCTGCGTGTAGCACGGGTTGGCGAAGTACGCACCCTTGCGGTGCGCACGCCATGCGGCCGTGACGTTGCAGTTCATTGCGTTCGTCGACAGGAAGAAGGCATTGCCGTAGCCGCCGGTGCACAGCACTGTGGCGTGGCCGGCGTGCGAACGCACTTCACCGGTGACGAGGTCGCGGGTGACGATGCCAGCGCAGCGGCCGTCGACGGTGACCGTGTCGACGAGCTCGACGCGGTTCCACAACTTGACGGTACCGAGGCCGATCTGGCGAGCGAGCTGCTGGTACGCGCCCAACAGCAGCTGCTGGCCGGTCTGGCCACGGGCGTAGAACGTGCGCTGCAACTGCGAGCCGCCGAAGCTACGAGTGTCCAGCAGCCCGCCATACTCGCGAGCGAACGGCACACCCTGGGCCACCATCTGGTCGATGATGTTGACGCTGACCTGCGCGAGGCGGTGCACATTGCCCTCACGGGAGCGGAAGTCGCCGCCCTTGATGGTGTCGTAGAACAGACGGTGCACGCTGTCGCCGTCGCCGCGATAGTTCTTGGCGGCGTTGATGCCGCCCTGCGCAGCGATGGAGTGCGCGCGACGCGGCGAGTCGTGGAACGTGAAGACCTCGACGTCGTAGCCCAGCTCGGCGAGCGATGCCGCCGCCGAAGCACCGGCCAGGCCGCTACCAACCACGAGCACCTTGAACTTGCGCTTGTTGTTCGGGTTGACCAACTTCATGTCGGCCTTGTAGTTGTCCCACTTGTCGGCGATCGAGCCGGCGGGGGTGTTGCTCTGGAGCAGCGAATCAGTCATCTCGTTCACTTCCCGACAATCCCGGCCAGAACGGCGATCGGGAACGACACATTGCCAACCACGATGATCGTGGCGAAGGCCACCGCGAGGTAGCGGCGCCATTCCTTGAACTTGGGGTTGTTCCAGCCCATCGACTGAAACAGGCTCCAGACACCGTGGTACAGGTGCGTGCCCAACGCGATGTTGGCCACGATGTACAGCACCGACACCGGTACGCGCTCGAAGCTGCGCACGATGTTTCCGTACGCGTCGCCACGCACGAACGGGCCGTCGGCGGCCTTCGCTCCCGTGGCGTTCCACCAGCCCCACGTGAGGTCGGCGAGGTGCCAGAAGAGGAACAGGAGCACGATGACACCCGTCGCGCGCATGGTGCGGCTGGCGAAGTTTGCGATCTGATAGTCGCGCGGGCCCTGATACTTGACCGAGCGGGCCTTGTGGTTCAGACGGGTGAGGCTGACTGCCGCATGCACGTGCAGGGCACCGGCCGTGAGGAGGCCACCCCGCATCAGCCACAGGACGACGGTGCGCGGCATGATCGGCACGAGCAAGTTGCGAAGAAACTCGCCGTAGTCGTTGATGTGCTCGGCGCCCAGGTACATCTTCAGGTTGCCGATCATGTGCACCAGCACGAAACCGAGCAGCATGATGCCGGTGATGGCCATCACGTACTTCTTGCCGACGGCCGTGTCGTAGAAGTCGAGCAGGAAGAACTTGCGGCGCTTCTTGGGTGTCGCCGCTGTGCCGGTGACCGGACCGCGGGACTGCATCGCTTGTGCCATCGTGTGACGGCCTTTCGTCGTTGAGTGGGAGTCCTGTTGACACGAGTGTCAGCGACGAACGCTACAACGGCGCAGCCGCCGGAGAGAACTTCACTCTGGATCGGGAGGCCCGCGAAGGAAAACTTCCTCAGACCGCCGTCGACTCTCTACACTCTTCCCGCATTGCCCAACTCGCACGGTGGAACCCACCGCGCCCGAGACACCCTGGAGTTATCCGGTGCCAGCACTTATCGCAGAGGGCGGTTATCAGGTATTCAAGTTGAGGGGTGGCGAGTGGGCCGTTCTTCTGTTGTCTGCCGCAGCCGCGCTCATCGCCATCGTCGTCGGCTTCATCCTCGCCAAGCTCGTCATGGCCGAGGATGAGGGCTCGCCGAAGATGAAGGAGATCGCCAAGGCCATCCAGGAAGGCGCCTTGGCCTACCTGAAGCGCCAGTTCAAGACGATTGCGGTCATCCTCGTTCCGCTCGCGGCCATCGTGTTCTTCACGAGCAAGGCGATCAACAAGCCGGGCGACAGCGGCGAGGCTCTCTCGTACCTGCAGTCCGGTACGTTCCGCACGATCGCCTTCATCCTCGGCTGTCTGGCATCTGGTCTCACCGGCTACATCGGTATGACCCTGGCCACCCGCGGCAACGTCCGCACTGCCGCCGCCGCCCTCACCGGCAGCATGCCCAGAGCACTGACGGTGGCGTTCCGCACCGGCGGCGTCGCTGGCATGTTCACCGTGGGCCTCGGCCTGCTGGGTGCCACCGGCATCATCATGGTGTTCCAGAACACCAGCTCGGCGATCCTCATCGGCTTCGGCTTCGGTGGCTCGCTACTCGCACTGTTCCTGCGCGTCGGTGGCGGCATCTTCACCAAGGCCGCTGACGTCGGCGCCGACCTCGTCGGCAAGGTCGAGGCCGGTATCCCCGAAGACGACCCGCGCAACCCGGCCACCATCGCCGACAACGTGGGCGACAACGTGGGCGACTGCGCCGGCATGGCCGCCGACCTGTTCGAGAGCTACGAGGTCACCCTCGTCGCCTCGATCATCCTCGGTGTGGCTGCGTTCAACTCGGTGGGCGCCAACCCGGCGCTCGGCCTGATCTTCCCGCTGGCCGCTCGTGCCATCGGTGTGGTGGCCTCCATCTTCGGCGTGTTCGCCGTGAAGGCCAAGGAGGGCGAGACCGACGCCCTCAAGCCGATCAACAAGGGCTTCCTCGTTGCTGGCTCACTCACGCTCATCGGCACGCTCATCGTGTCGCTCACCTACGTGGGCAACGACAACAACGACCACGCTGGCTGGAAGTGCTTCGGCGCTGTGGCCATCGGCCTCGTCCTGGCCCAGCTGATCAGCCGGCTCACCGAGTACTACACGGGCACCCACTACAAGCCCGTGAAGGACATCGCTGAGGCCACTGAGACCGGTCCGGCCACCGTGGTGCTCGCCGGTACCGCCAGCGGTATGGAGAGCTCGGTCTACGCCGTCATCGCCATTGCCATCGCCATCGGTGCCGCCCTCGCCCTCGGTGGCGGCAACCTGACGTTCTCGCTGTACCTCGTCGCCCTGTGCGGCATGGGCATGCTCGCCACCACCGGCGTCATCGTCTCGGAGGACACGTTCGGCCCCGTCAGCGACAACGCTGCCGGTATCGCTGAGATGAGCGGCGAGTTCCACGGCGAGCCGCAGAAGATCATGGTCGCCCTCGACGCGGTGGGCAACACCACCAAGGCCGTCACCAAGGGCTTCGCGATTGGTTCGGCAGTCATTGCTGCGGTGGCCCTGTTCGCCAGCTTCATCGAGACGGCTGGTGACGAACTCAAGATCGTCGCCGTCAACTTGAAGGACGGCGTGTTCAAGGCCCCCGAGCTGGCGATCAACGTTGCCGACCCGAAGATCTTCATCGGTCTCCTCATCGGTGGCGCCGTGCCGTTCCTGTTCTCGTCGTTCGCCATTCGCGCCGTCGGTCGTACCGCCGGTGTCGTGGTGCAAGAAGTGCGCAAGCAGTTCGCCGACGGCAAGATCATGCGTGGCGAGAAGCTGCCCGAGTACGGCCCGGTCATCGACATCTGCACCGAGGCGTCACTGCGTGAGTTGGCCACCCCGGCCCTGCTCGCAGTGCTCACCCCGGTGGTCATCGGCTTCGGCCTCGACTGGAAGGCGCTCGGCGCGTTCCTCGCCGCCGTCATCCTCGTCGGCCAGCTCATGGCGAACTACCTGTCCAACGCAGGTGGCGCATGGGACAACGCCAAGAAGTACATCGAGGACGGTAACCACGGTGGCAAGGGCAGCGACGCCCACAAGGCTGCCGTCATCGGCGACACCGTCGGCGACCCGTTCAAGGACACTGCCGGCCCGGCGCTCAACCCGTTGATCAAGGTGATGAACCTCGTCAGCCTGCTGACCCTGCCGGCGATCATCAGCCTGCAGAACAACGACGGCGCTCGCTTCAGCATCGCCGCCGCTGCGCTGGTCGTGCTGATCGGTGCCATCGTGTACAGCAGCCGCAAGCCCAGCGGAATCACCGCCGCTGTCTGACGCTGCCAACAGCACTCTGAAGGCCCGGGCCATGTGCCCGGGCCTTCGTGCTTTTCGCCGCTAGCCTCGCCGGATGCTCGGACTGCTGGACTTCGCGAACAAATGGGTGGAGAAGGGCGGCCTGATCGTGTTGGCCGCCATCGTCTTCGCCGAATCAGGTCTCCTCGTCGGCTTCTTCCTGCCCGGTGATTCGCTGCTGTTCTTCGGCGGCTTCCTGTCGTCCAGTGCCGGCGGACATCATCTGCCGGCACTCCCCTGGGTGGCGCTCACATGCGCCGTCGCCGCCATCGTCGGCGACCAGGTCGGCTACATGATCGGCCACAAGCTGGGCCCGGCGCTGTTCAAGCGCGAAGAGAGTCGCTTCTTCCACCCGGACAACGTGAAGAAGGCTGAGGCGTTCTTCGCCAAGCACGGCTCGAAGACCATCATCCTCGCTCGCTTCGTGCCCATCGTGCGCACGTTCGTTCCCACCGTGGCCGGCGCCAGCAAGATGCACTACCGCACGTTCATCACGTTCAACGTGATCGGTGGCGTGCTGTGGGGCGCTGGTATCACCACGCTCGGCTACTTCATGGGCGAGATCGATGTCGTGAAGAACAACATCGAGCTGGCTGCGATCGCCATCGTTGGCATCTCGGTGCTGCCCCTCGCGCTCGAGTTGATGAAGCACCGCAAGGCCGCCAAAACCGCGGCCGCCTGACCCCGTCAAGTCGGCGGTGGCAGCAGACCAGTCCAGACCTGAACGCCGACTTGACTACTGGGTGACGAAGTCGATGAGTTGTTCGACGGCGCCGACGAGTTCGGGGCGCAGGTCGGCGTAGGTGTGCACCGTGTTCCGCAGCCGCGGCCAGAACCCGGCAACGTCGGTGCCAAGGGCTGCGCACAGGCCCTCTTTCCACGGCACGCCGCGAGGCACATTCGGCCATTCCTGCAGACCCATCACGCGTGGCCACACACCGGCCCATACATCGATGAACGGATGGCCGGTGACGAGCACCCATGGCCCTGCGATCTGAGCGGCCAGGCGGGCCTCCTTGCTGCCGGTCACGAGGTGGTCGACGAGGATGCCAAGCCGCCGATCGGGGCCGGGACGGAACTCGGCAACCATCGCCACAACGTCGTCGAGGCCGTGCATCGGCTCGACGACGATGCCTGCTTCGCGCAGGTCGTCACCCCATACGTGCTCCACCAGCTCGGCGTCGTGTTTGCCTTCCACCCAGATGCGACTGGCGGCAGCGAGTCGGGCACGGGCGGGCTTGGGGGCAGCGACCGACCCGCTGGCCGTGATCTTGGGTCCGGTCGAGGCGGGTGCTGGCGCAGGTCGAGTGAGCGTGACCGGTTTTCCGTCGATGAGGAACGTCCCAGGACGCATGACGAACTCGCGCTCGCGACCATTGCGGTCGCGCAGCGTGACTGCACGCGCATCGACCTTCACCACGTCGCCGCAGAACCCACTCGACCGGTCCTCCACCAGCAGACCATGTACGGCAGCCACAATGCGGTACGCGGGCCCACGCTTGGACTGTTCGAAATCGTCAAGGATGTCGCGGCCGTAACTCATCGCCCTACAAGGTAGGCGGCATCCACCCCGCGCGAGTGAGCATCACCAATGGGTCGGGCCACGACCCCTCACCCCACACGTGCAGTCGACGACCCGGCCCCTGGACACGCAAATCACCCTCGGTCAGCTCGATCACCGCATCGATTTCACCCGCCTGCTCATAGCCGTGCTGCACCGAATACGCCTCGCCAGCGGCGTACCACTCGATGTCGAACGTAACCGGCACCGGCGTACCGTACGGACGCACGACCGCATCGCAGGGGTCGTCGAGCAACACTCCATGCGCCTCGTTGCCGACGCTCCACTGGCCGAACGGGACGTCGCACATGTGATCGGCCCACATCTCCGGCGGCTTCAGTTCCAACCCGGCGCGGCGACCCGTGCCGCCGAGTTCCTCGATGTACACAAACGGTTGCCCACGCCGCCACAGGCCGGCGCGGTAATCGAATCGCTGACCACGCACGTGCAGGCCAACGAACAACCCGACCGTGGCATCAGCGCTCTGACCCCACCACCACCACGCCTCGGCGGCGGCACCGTGGTGTTCAAGTTCGTCGCGATCGGTGAACACGCGCGCCAGACTATGGGCGTGATCCGATACCTCAGCCTCGAATGGCTCGATGCCCTCACGGCAGCGGTCGCTGCCAACGACGAACTCCAGCGTCTGGCGAGCGAACACACGCTCGGCGTGACCCAGGCGGTGACCGACGGCCCGGAGGGCACCGTGGTGTACCACTTGCAAGTGGGCGACGGCACCGCCCGTTTCGGAGCTGGCAGCGCGTTCCCAGAAGACGTGCGTATGGAGCAGACGTGGGAAACCGCCGTTGGCGTGGCCACCGGCACGATCAACGCGCAGGAGGCGTTCATCAAGGGCCGCATCCTGCTCACCGGCGGCCAGCAGGTGCTGATGCAGAGCCAAGCAGTCTTTGCGGCGCTCGACGCAGTGTTCCGCACGGTGCGCGAGCACACCGAGTACACCTGAGCACCGAGGGCACCCGGACATGCCCGAACTTCCCGAGGTGCAGGCGCACGCCGAGCGGCTGACCGAGCAGTTCCGCGACGCAGTGCTGCAGAAGTTCGTGCTGTTCAACTTCACTGCGCTGAAGACGGTGCTGCCGCGATGTGAGGACGCGTACGGCAGTCCACTCCTCAGGGTGCACAGGCGTGGCAAGTACCTGCTGCTCGACTTCGGACCGATCCACTTCGTGGTCCACCTGATGCAGGCCGGCCGGTTGCTGGTGGACTCCGCCCAATCAGCCAAGCCGCGCAACGGCCAGGCCCGTTTCGTGTTTGCCGACGGTCCGGCGCTATTGCTCACCGAAGCCGGGAGAGAGCGCCGGGCCGGTATCTGGTGTGTGGCCACGGCCGCACTCGACGGGCCACCACTCGACCAGCTCGGCCCTGACGTGCTCGATTACACCCCGACGATGCTCGCCACTGCGTTCGCAACCGACAACATGCGCGTGCACGGGTTCCTGCGCAATCAGCATCACATCGCCGGGTTAGGCAGGATGCTGGCCAACGAGGTGTGTCACCGAGCGCGAGTATCGCCGTTCGCGATGACTGGGAAGCTCGGCGAAGTGGGTGCACGCGCTGTGCTGCAAGCAATCCACGACACCATCGACGAAGGCCTTGCATACGAACGCACCCGACCTGACATGAGTTCGTCGGGCGACCGCCCCAGCCGCGTGCATCATCGCGTGGGGCAACCGTGTACCGAGTGCGGCGACGCAATCCGCTCGGTCAGCTACAGCGGATACACCGTGGCGTACTGCCCTACGTGCCAGACCGGCGGCAAGGTGCTCGCCGACAACACCACCAGCAAGTTCCTCAAGTAGTGCGGCGAGCCGCCGGCGCCGTCCGAACGGTGATGCGGCATCCACCCTTGCGTGGATCAGCCAGCTTCAGCCCCTCCACCACGACGCCGTCGTGCAGTTCGCAGATACCTTCCGCAAGCCCCAGGTGCAGATCGCACACCGTCTCTGGTCGCTCGACAGCGAGCGCTGCGAACGGGCAGTGTTTCAACACGATGTTGTGGACTGTCCCTTTCACCCGCACCTGCGGCTGAAAGCCCAATCGCTCGGCCTCATCGCGCAGCGTCACAACCGCACCACCGGGCTGTGGTGAGACCTGCGCACCGGCGACTCGACCCGACTCGCGAGCGCTGAGTCCTGCTTGCACACCATGCGCCAGCATCCCTGCGAGGGCGCGGTACCTCGCCGCTTCGTCGAGTAGCTCGACCGCGCTGTACCCGGTGCGCGGGCGCCCACGACCGATGATCGGTAAGGGGGCGCCGCGCACGAGGCCAGCATCGAGCATCAGCGCGAGATGTTCGCGCACTGCGGTGTGGTGCATCGCCATTGCAGTCGCAAGATCTGCGGCCGTCAGCGGCGAGGTGGCACGTTGCAAGCGAGCCAGGATGTCGACCCTGCTGGGTGTGCTGAGTGCTTTCGCACGGAGGATTTCCGTACCTGGTGAGTGAATCGTTCGTGCCGCCATACGGGTGCACCCTCGCACATTGCGCTTCTCCCGAACGAGCGGGCTCAATGCCCGGTCAGTTTGCTGGTGTCGACATTCCCGACGGCGAAGAACCCAAGAGCGCCTTTCCCAGGATTGGCGAATTTGTGGGTGACGAAGGGGTAGAGGCCATCCTCGGCGAAGGTGAACTCGACGAACCCACCCTGTGCCGGTTGGAGATCGAGCACCTGCGACCCGCCGTGTGACGCATCGGGCTGCAGCAGGTACGCACCCTCCTTGAACACCGTGTCGAAGATGGTGCCGACAATGTGGAATGCCGAGTTCTCGTTCGGGCCGTCATCCACCACCCAGAGGCGGTAGCGCTGACCCGCCACGACATGGATGGGGGCGAACTTGTACTGCGCAAAGTAGCCATTGAAGACAACGGCGTCGAACTGCTCGTTCATCATTTTCGTGAGATTGCCCGGTGCACCCTGGGCACCGAGGTACAGCTCGCTCTGGACGACCACGAACTCTTGAGTCACAGGTGCCAGGACGGGCGGGTCGATGATGATCGCGCCGTACATCCCGTTTCCGATGTGGTGCAATGCCGGCACCGTGCCGCAGTGGTACATGAACGCACCCGCGTAATCGGCCTGGAACTCGTACACCAGCGATTCACCGGGTTGGATGGTGCGCATCTCGTCGCTCCACGCGACCTTGCTGGCGTGGAAGTCGATCGAGTGGCCCATCGAGCCCTTGTTGGTCAGCGTGATGCGGAACGTGTCGCCCACCTTGCCGTGCAGGATTGGGCCGGGCACCTGACCATTGAAACTCCACATCTGCTGGGTGACGCCGGGGGCGACCTCCATGGTGGTCTCAACCGCGTCGAACGCAATCTCGTGCATCGTTCCCGGGAGGGCCGGGCCCAGTTGCGGGTCGCGACCTGTCCAACCCTCGGGCGGCATGGCCGTCCCGTCGATCTTGGCGGAAACATCAGCGGCCGCTGTCGCCGCGGACGCAGCGTCGACCGCACCGGTACCGCCCAGGACATGGACGGCCATCTTCATCCCCGCCTCCTTGTGACCCGCCACGGTGCACCACACTTCAGTGTCGGCGGTGAACGGTCCGATCTCCAGGTCGACCTTCTCGCCGGTCTTCATCGCTCCCAGGCCGTTCATTCCCATCACCTTGAAGTCGTGTGCGAGGGTGCCGGTGTTCGTGACATGCAGGGTCACCACCTTCCCAGCGGGTACGTCGATCGACGAGGGCGTCACCGAGATGTCAGCCAGGGTGACGTCGAAGTCGACGGCCCCGGTGGCTGCAGGTGCATCGGCCGATGCGGCGATGCCATCTGACCTGCCCGAGGCCATGGCGATTCCGACGACACCCATGATCAGGCCGAGCACCCCGACGACGAAGGTGACCACCCACCAACCGTCACCCTTGCGTTCCTCCGACATGACATCCTCCGCTTCCCATTTATTTCGGGTGAATGCAGTTATTATTTCTTGGGCGAGCAGCCAGTGCGTAGGGGCAAAGGTCCCGCACCACCGCCAGGCCAGCACGCTCTACGCTGGGCGCATGCCGATCCACATCCGCGCCGAAGCATCCGATTACGCGAGTGCCGTACTGGTGCCGGGCGACCCGCGCCGCGCCAAGTACATCGCCGAGACGTTCTTCGACCCGGGCGCACGCCAGGTGAACGAGGAGCGCGGAGAACTCGGCTTCACCGGCACGTACAAGGGCAAGCCGATCAGCGTGCAGGCGGCTGGCATGGGATGTGCCAGCGCCGCGATCTACTACAGCGAACTGATCCAGTTGGGCGCCACGCGCCTCATCCGCGTCGGTACCGCCGGAGGTCTGGCCGACGGCCTACAGATGGCCGACACCGTGGTCGCGATGAGCGCCACGGCCGACGACCAGATCGTCAGCCAGCTCACCGACGGCGAGGCGCACTCGCCCACCGCCACCTACTCGCTCGTCGAGCGTGCCGTGCAGTTGTCGCGCGAGAAGGGCGCCCGCGTGCATGTCGGCCCGATCGTGTCGTCGGCGCTGTTCTACGACCGCCGCGAAGGCATCATGCAGCGCTGGAAGGACCGCGGTCACCTCGCCGTCGAGATGGAAGCCGCCGTGCTCTACACGCTCGGCGCACTGCACAAGATCGAGACGCTGTGCATCGCCACGATCAGCGATCTCATCGCCAGTGAGCAGCAGGCGGTGCGCATCAGCGACGCCGAGCTGAAAGTGGGCGTCGATCGGATGATGGAAGTCGCCTGCGAGCTCGCCATCGGCTGAGCCGGTCCCGAAATCTCGTCCCGAAAACGGCAACTGGGAAGGATCCGTCCCGGAAACCGGAACTGATCCTTCCCAGACAGCCGGGTGGGAAGATTCCTTCCCAGAAGCCGATGCGTTAGGTGAGTGGCGTCAGATCAGGCCGAGCTCGCGGACGGCGTCGCGCTCTTCGCCCAACTCGCCGGTGGAGGCGTCGATCTTGCCGCGGCTGAACTCGTTGATGTCGAGGCCCTGCACGATCGAGTACTTGCCGTCCTTGCACACGCACGGGAACGACGACACCAGGCCCTCGGGCACGCCGTAGCTGCCGTCGCTGACGACGGCCATGCTCACCCAGTCGCCCTCGGGCGTACCGAGCGACCACGAGCGGATGTGATCGACCGCAGCGTTGGCGGCCGAGGCGGCCGACGAGGCACCACGGGCCTCGATGATCGCGGCACCGCGCTTGGCGACGGTGGGCAGGTACGTGTCGGCGTACCACGCGTGATCGTTGACAGCGTCGTACGCGTTCTTGCCACCCACCTTGGCGTGGTACAGGTCGGCGAACTGGGTGACCGAGTGGTTGCCCCAGATGGTCATGTTGGTGACGTCGTTCACCGTGGTGCCGGTGCGCTGCGCGAGCTGGCTGACGGCACGGTTGTGGTCGAGGCGGGTCATCGCCGTGAAGCGGCCCGGGTCGAGGTCGGGGGCGTTCTGCTGCGCGATCAGCGCGTTGGTGTTGGCCGGGTTGCCGACGACGAGGATCTTGATGTCCTTCTTGGCGCTAGCGCTGAGCGCCTTACCCTGCGGCTTGAAGATGCCACCGTTGGCGGTGAGCAGGTCGGCACGCTCCATACCGGCCTTGCGTGGCATCGCGCCCACGAGCAGGGCCACGTCGGCATCGCCGAACGCCACGTTGGCGTCGTCGGTGCACACCACGCCGGCGAGCAGCGGGAACGCGCAGTCGTCGAGTTCCATCTTCACGCCGCCGAGCGCGCCGAGGGCCGGCGTGATCTCGAGCAGTTGCAGGATGACAGGGGTGTCGGGGCCGAGCATGGAACCCGAGGCGATACGGAACAGGAGGCTGTAGCCGATCTGGCCGGCAGCGCCGGTGACAGCAACACGAACAGGAGTAGTCATAGCTGGAATCGTAGGTCGCGACGGGGTCCGTCAGGAAGCCCGCGCGCTGCGAAGCCCGTCACACCGTGGGCAAGCCGAGCGCCTTCAGGATCACGTTGGTGTAGAAGATCTTGGTGGCGTCACCTTTGCCGCACGTGAGGTGCATGCCGTCCGAGCACAGCTTGGTGCCAGCCGACTCCTTGTCCCAGTCGATGAGCTTCACCGACGGGTACTTCAGCGGGATCGCGCGGATGACTGCGTTGTTGCCGGTGACCCATGCGGCATCGCCGTGCACGGTCATGAACCACACCTGCCCTGCGTCGGCGGGCACCTCGGCCATGATCGCATCAATTTGCGGCTGGCTGATCTGTGCGTTGTGACCCACCTGGATGACGATCACTGTGCCCGTGCCGATGACACCCTCGTTGCGGCGGTTCTTCACCGAGTTCTTCACACCCTCGGGGCCGAGACCCTCCTTGGCGAACGTGGAGATGCCGCCGGTCTCCATGTAGACGTACGCACCCTCCATCACCGACTCGCCGATGGCCACGTACTGCTTCGGCGGCAACTTGATGGTGGTCGTCGTGGTGTCACCCGGCAGCGTGGTGTCGCTGGCGCCATCGGTGGTGACCGGATCGGTGGTCTCGTTCACCAACGAGCAGCGCACCGAACCCACGCAGTGTGGGTCGGCCGACACCAGGCTGTACACCGCGGTGCCGAGGAGCGCGACGACGCTGAACGAGGCCAGCGCCTGCGCTCCACCACGGGTGAGCGAACGGCGCATCTGGCGGAACTGACCCGTACGGATGGGGGTCTCGATGAAGCGATAACTGATCTCGGTGAGCGGCAGAGCGATGAGCATTGCGGCGATCACCTGTGCCACCGACATCTGCACGTTCGCCTGCTTGCGGATGATCTGGTAGATCGGCCAGTGGTACAGGTACAGGCCGTAGCTGCGCGTGCCGATCCAACGGAACAGTGGGTTGCCCAGTAACTGCCCCGTCGCCGCCAACTGGTGCGTGGCTGCGGCCACCAACAGCAGCGTCGCGACTCCGGTGATCAGGAACCCGCCGCGGAACAGCCACGGGTTGTAGATCGAGCCCGACGCCTTCGACAGGTACATCGTGCCCATCAGGTACACGAGCAGCACGAGCCCACCGAGCGCCAGCAGGTCGAGGAAACGGCCCTTCTGGCGCAGCGGTCCACGGATGACCGCCATTGGCCGCCACAGCATGGCGAACCCTGCGCCCAGCATCAGCCCACCGGCGCGTGAGAACGAGCCGAGGTACAGCATGTCGTTGACGTTGATGTACTTGCCGCCCACCGACCAGCAGCCGGCGTGGAACTCCGCGTTGCACGACAGCGCCACTGGGCCACTCTGGAACAGCGCCGCGACGACGAGCGCGATGGCAACGCTGACGAGCAACAACTTGGCGCCGATCGAAGGCAGCCGACCCCGTGAACGGCGCAGCAGGAACACCATCACCAACGGCCACAGCAGGTAGAACTGCTCCTCCACCGCCAGCGACCACAGGTGGCGAAGCGGCACGAACGCCTCGCTGCTGCCGTACCCCTGACCGACGATGATCTGGTACCAGTTGCTGACGTAGAAGATGCCGCCCATGAAGTCGCCGCGGGTCTCTTCCCGGGCGATCGAGTAGAACGCGGCGATGTACACCGCGACCAGCGCCAGCAGTACGTAGAGGGCTGGCAGCAGACGTCGGAAACGACGGGTCCAGAACTGCGTGAGATCGACTCGCCCGGTACGTTCCTGCTCGCCGATGAGCAACAGCGTGATCAGGTACCCGGAGATGACGAAGAACACCTCGACACCAAGGAATCCACCGGGAAGCCAGTCGTGGTTGGCGTGATAGATCATCACACCGACGACGGCGAGCGCCCTCAGCCCGTCCAGACCGGGCAGGTACGGCACGCGACTGAGCGTCGCCGCGGTCGTGCCCTGAGGCATTCGGGAAGGGCGCGCCGACATTGGGTCAACAGTATGGTGCCCCGAGGGGCCGCTTGCGAGGCGCTCTGGCCCCTCGCCACGCTGCGTCAGAGCAGGAGAGCCTTGACCTCGGTGAACTCCTCGAAGCCGAACGTGCCGGCCTCACGCCCGAGTCCACTCTGCTTGTAGCCACCGAACGGCGCCAAGACGTTGAACGGGCCGCCATTCACTTCCACCTGACCAGCACGAATCTGGCGGGCGACTGCCTTGGCGTGTTCGGGTTCGCCCCACACACCACCGGCCAGGCCGTAGATGGTGTCGTTGGCGATCTCGATCGCCTCGGCCTCGGTGTCGTACGGCATGATCGACAGCACCGGCCCGAAGATCTCCTCGCGGGCAATCGTCATCGTGCGGTCGACGTTGCTGAACACCGTGGGCGAGACGAAGAATCCCTTGTCGAGGCCCTCGGGGCTCGCCGCGCCACCCGTGACCAGTGTGGCGCCCTCTTCGATGCCCTTGTTGATGAAGCCGCGCACACGCTCGCGCTGAGCTGCCGACACGAGCGGCCCGAGGCGGGTGGTCTTCTCGAACGGGTTGCCGGGAGTGAACGTCTCCGCTGCTGCACCGGCGATCTGCGCCGCTTCGGCGAGGCGCTCGCGCGGCACCAACATGCGGGTGAGCGCCGTGCAGGTCTGGCCGGAGTTCAGCAAGCACTTGGCTACACCGTCCTTGACGGCCTTCTCGAAGTCGGCGTCGGCCAGGATCACGTTGGCGCTCTTGCCACCGAGTTCCAGCGACACCTTCTTCACAGTCTGGCTGGCGACTTCAGCGACGCGCTTGCCGGCGCGGGTGCTGCCGGTGAAGCTGACCATGTCGACATCGGGGTGCGACGCAATGGCTTCGCCGACGACCGTGCCGACGCCGGTGACGAGGTTGAACACACCGGCCGGCAGGCCAGCGGCCTCGATCACCTCGGCGAGAATGAACGCATTGATCGGGGCGACCTCGCTGGGCTTCACGACGACGGTGTTGCCAGCGGCGAGGGCAGGAGCAACCTTCAGCGCGATCTGGTGCAGCGGGTAGTTCCACGGCGTGATGCAGCCGACGACGCCGATGGCCTCACGCACGATGAGCGCGTTGCCCACGGTCTGCTCGAACTCGTAGGTGGACAGCAGACCGGCAGCGATGCCGAAGTTGGCCTTCGGCAGACCGGCCTGGATGATGTTGCTGAGGAAGATCGGCATGCCGACCTCACGGGCGATAGTGCTGGCGAGTTCGTCGGTGCGAGCGTCGAGCCCGGCCTGGATCTTCATCAGGTACTCGGCACGGGCTTCCTTGGGCAGGGCACTCCATGCCGGGAACGCCGCCTTCGCGGCGGCGACAGCCTTGTCGACGTCGGCAGCGCTGCCGTCGGGGATGGTGGCAATGATCTCCTCGGTCGTGGAGTCGGTGACCGAGAGCGTGTCGGTGCCGGTGGAGGCAATCCATTGACCGTTGATGAAGATGTTTTCGTACGCGCGCATGGCCCAGAGGCTACGTCGCGCGGACAGCAGCGCGTACTAGCGGACGCCCCCTTCCCTCCCCCGGCATCCCCGGCATCCCTGTCTGTGTCGCGGCCTCGTGCATCAGAGATGGCGGTCAGACCCGCGACACAGAGCCGGGAACCGGGGGCCGAGAGGCCGGGCCGGTCGCCGGCGGGTCTGTCTGTGTCGCGGCCTCGTGCATCAGAGGTGGCGGTCAGACCCGCGACACAGAGCCGGGAACCGGGGGCCGAGGGGCTGGGCTGGGCTGGAGGGTCGCCGGCGCGGGCCTGGGCGCGGGCCTGGGCGCGGGCCTGGGCGCGGGCCTGGGCGCGGGCCTGGGCGGAGGGGCTACGCGCGGAGGTTGAGGTTGGCGAAGATCTGACGCGTCGCCCAACTGCGGTTCAGCGTGTAGAAGTGCAGACCCGGAGCACCGGCTTCGAGCAGGCGGGCGCACAACTCGGTGGCCAGTTCGACGCCGATCCGTTCACCTTCGTCGAGGTCGTCGCCAGCTTTCGACATCGCCTTCTGCACCCACTCCGGTACTTCGGCGCCGCTCATGTGTGCCATGCGCGTCACCTGCCCGAGGTTGCTGATGGGCATGATGCCCGGCACGACCGGCTTGGTGGTGCCGAGGTCGGCGAGCTCGTCGACCATCTGCCGGTAGTGCTCGACGTCGAAGAAGAACTGCGTGATCGCGAAGTCGGCCCGCTGCAGTTTGTCGGCCAGGTGCCGTCGGTCGGTGAGGCGATCGGGCGAGCGAGGGTGCAGCTCGGGGTGCGCTGCCACGCCGACGGAGAACCCGCCGAACTCACGAATGTCGTCCACCAGCTCGCCGCTGAAGCGGTAGTCGCTGGGCACCGGATCGGCTCCATGAGCCGGTGGGTCGCCGCCCAGGGCGAGGATGTTCTCGACGTTCTCGGCCCGGTAGTCCATCAGAATGTCGCGGATGTCGGCGCGGGTGTGGCCCTGACACGTGAGGTGCGCCATCGGGGCGATGGCGGTCTGTCGGCGTACCCAGCTCACCAGGTCGGCGGTCTTGGTGCGCGTGCTGCCACCAGCCCCGTAGGTGACGCTGACGAAGTCGGGCTGGAGGTCTTCCAGTTCGGAGATCGTGCGCCCGAGGCTGAGCCAGCCAGCCTCATGCTTGGGTGGGAAGAACTCGAAGGAGCATGTGCGCCCACCGGCGAGGAGATCGGAGATGCGTGCCACTTTCCACAGCTTGGCGCAGACCGCACCCGAACGCGTGCAAGTCTTTACAAAACACGTGGAGGTGTCAGATGATCGAAGCGGACGGTCAGACGGTTGCCAGCGGCGAAATTGCCCCAGCACTGAGCACGCGCGTGCTCGACTGGCTGGGAACGGAGAGCGCCGAACGGCCTGCGCCCAGCCTGTTGGCGGCGTTCGCCGGCATCGGCGGCGTCATGTTGGGTCTCGGGCTGCTGATTGCCATCGTCGGCGAGAACGCCACTCGCAGCAAGTTCATCGGCGTCGGCGCGGCACTGATCGCTGTGGCGTGGGCCGCACGCAGTTTCGTCACCGTATCCGCAATCAAGTCGATGGCAGTGGGCGTGGCCTTGGTGGGCATCCCGGCGTTCAGCCTCGGCGCCACCGTCAGCAACGGCACCGACTCGTTCTGGACCGGTGCGCTACTCGCCGTCTTGTTCCTCGCTGCATGGGCCCTACCCGGGTTCAAGAACCGAAACCTGTTCCTCGCGTTGGGGGCCATCGCACTCGTCGCATCCTTCGGCTCGCTCAGCGCTCGAGACAACAACGCATCTCAGATCGAGAAGTGCCAGACCTACATACAACAGGGTGACTTCGACAGCTTCGACGCCAAGTGCCAGAACCTCTATGCATCTGACACGACCAACGGAGTGCTGCCCCTCAAGGTCACCGACAACATCGGCGAACAGGGCGCCATCTACCTGATCGGCGCGGCGCTGTTCTTGAGCCTCACGTGGTGGCTCGACCGACGTGGTCGTCGCGGCACCGCCACCGCCTTCGCCGCCGCGGGCCTCGTCACCGCTGTCACGGGAACAGCCCTGCTGGCCAACAAGTTCGACGGGTCGTCAGGCGGCGTGTTCGTCACCATCGTCGGACTGATCGTCTGCATTGTCGGATCACATGGAGCGCGCCGCACCACCACATGGGCAGGGGCGCTGATGTCGTCGCTCGGCCTTGTCTGGGTCGTCGCCTGGGAATGGAAGCCCAAGTCGTCGTCGAGCACCGGTGGTGTCGCGATCACCGTCGGCCTGTTGCTCGTTGCTGTCGCGCTCGCTGCCGCCGCGATCAGGTCGGCTCAGCCCGTCGAGTCAGCGGAGTCGCCGTCAGCGGAGTCGCCGGGTCAGTGACGGAAGTGCCGTTCTCCGGTGAACACCATGGCGATGCCATGTTCATCGGCGGCGGCGATCACCTCGGCGTCACGCACGCTGCCACCGGGCTGGATCACGGCCGTGATTCCCGCCGCAGCAGCGGCATCGAGGCCGTCGCGGAACGGGAAGAATGCGTCGCTCGCGCATACCCCGCCCACGGCCCGACCGGCCGAGCGGTCGGCGGCGATGCGCGCGCTGTCGAGACGGTTCTGCTGACCCGCACCGATACCGAACGCCTGACCATCCTTGGCGTAGACGATGGCGTTGCTGCTGACCACCGCACATACCTGCCACGCAAACTCAAGGTCTCCCCACTGTTCGGGGGTGGGTTGTTCGGTAGTGACGACCTGCCAGGTCGACCGGTTCGGCGAGACGGAGTCCACCTGCTGCACCAGCAGACCGCCATCGATCACGCGTAGGTCGAGTGCAGACCCTTTCGGTGCACCGGCGGACATCACCCGCAGGTTGCCCTTCTTGGCGAACACCTCGAGCGCCTCGGGCGCGTACGACGGGGCGACGACGACCTCCGTGAACACCGGGGCGAGCGCCTCAGCCAGCGCGACCGGCACAGGCCGGTTGAGCGCCACGATGCCACCGAACGCGCTGACCGGATCGCACGCGTTGGCCAGCACATAGGCCTCCTCGATGGTGTCGGCTACGGCCACACCGCACGGGTTCGCGTGCTTCACGATCACGCATGCCGGACGGCCGAAGCGCTGCACCAGCTTCCACGCGGCCTCGGTGTCGTACAGGTTGAGGTAGCTCAGTTCCTTGCCTTGATGTTGCACTGCGGTGTCCCACCAACTGATGGCACCGGCCAAGCGGTAGCGGGCGCCCTGCTGGTGTGGGTTCTCGCCGTAGCGCAACGTCTGCGCGCGCTCGAGCGACAGGTGCAGACCGATCGGCAGTTCGTCCTTCGAGTCGGGTGACGGGGCATCGAACCAGTTTGCGATGGCGGCGTCGTATGCAGCGATCGTGGCGAACGCATCGCGGGCCAGGCGGCGACGAGTGCCCGACGACAACGCGCCGTTGTTCGTGATCTCGTCGAGCACGACTCCGTAGTCGGACGGGTTCACGACGACGCCGACGTGAGCGTGGTTCTTCGCGGCCGCACGCACCATCGCCGGGCCACCGATGTCGATCAGTTCAATGCTGGGGTTGCTGCTGAACGGGTACAGGTTGACGACGACCAGATCGATCGCCTCGATACCGTGCGCAGCCATGTCGGCCTGGTGCTCGGGCTTCGTGGGGTCGGCCAGCAGACCACCGTGCACCTTGGGGTGCAACGTGACCACGCGGTGATCGAGAATGGCCGGCAGCCCGGTGAGGTCGGCAAGGTCGGCGACCTCTAACCCGGCCTCAGAAATGGCCTTCGCGGTGCCACCGCTACTGACGATCCGCCACCCCGCGGAGCGCAGTCCGCGAGCCAGATCGACGATCCCGGATTTGTCATACACAGAGAGCAGCGCGATGGGCATGGACAAAATGTACGTGGCCGCGCGAGGTGCGCGAGCGGTGTCTTAACAAGGTGTACGGTTCGGGATAACGGAGTCAGATTCAACAAACATCGGGAGGCATTCCGTGGACCTCAGCAAAATCAGCAAGGGCGGCCAGATCTACGCAGGAGCTGGACTCGTCTATTTCATTGCCTCGTTCCTACCGTGGTACAAGATCGACATCCCGGCTGAGCTACAGGCGTTCATCGGCAAAGCCGATGTCAACGCCTGGGGCGACATCGGGTTCCTCTGGGGCAGCCTGTGGGCACTCGTCTTCCTCGCTGGCGCAGCGCTGGTCGTGCTGCCTGCGTTCGGCGTCAAGGTGCCGAAGCTTCCGGCGATCGCCTATCTCGCATCGGCCGCCGTCGCCAGTCTGTTCACCTTGTTGAAGCTGGTCATCGGCGAAGACGACCCGATCAAGGCCACCTACGGCATCTACCTCGCGACCCTCGCCACTCTGGGCGCCACATTCGGTGCCTTCCTGTTGTTCAAGGAGTCGGGCGGCTCGCTCGACGACCTGAAGGATCCGAACAAGATCAAGGCCAGCTTCGGTGGCGGTCACCCCGGTGGCAGCACGCCCCCGCCGCCGCCGCCCCCCGGTATGACGCCCCCGCCGCCGCCGCCGGCCGGCTGAGTACCCACATATTCCTCGACAAGTGCCCCGCCGAGCGGCGGGGCACTTGCGCGTTTGGACCGCAGCGAGTCGATGTACTACTGCGCAAGTGACCGCAGCCACGCTGACGCCCGAACACCCGATGAGCAGCACTGATAGCGTCAACGCGTGACCTCCCCAACTTGGCAACGCCCCGGGTACGCCTTCGACCCTGCGGAGGTGCAGTCGCTACCCAACACGGCCTATGCCAGCCCCGAGGTGTTCGAGCGGGAGATGCAGCGTGCGTTCTCACCTGAGAATGGCCTGAAGTACGTCGGTCACGACATTCTGTTGCCGCTCGGTGGTCACCGCCGCAGCGACGGCGACGAGCGTCTGGTGCTCACCCGCGATGCGGACGGCGCCGTGCATCTGCTGGCCAACCTGTGCACCCACGCCTGCCGGCCGATCCTGAGCCATGACGAGCCGATCAACAAGCCGCGCTTGGCGTGCGAGTTCCACGACTGGTCGTTCCGCTCCGACGGTTCGCTGATCGGTGGGGCGAACTTCGACTTCGGACGCGGCGCCGCAGCCGAGGCACGGCGCGATGCGTTGAAACTTCCCAGCTTCGACTTGCTCAGCTGGCACGGTTTCCACTTCGCCGTCGACCCCGATCAGCGCGATTCGTATGCTGCCGACCTGGCTCGTGTCGACTCCGACTTCGCCGAGCGCGACGTGGTCCACTGGCTCGACCTCGATGACTGCGTGTTGCACTCGACCCACGACGACCGGTACCACGGCGACTGGAAAGCCTTCCTGGAGGTCTTCGGCGACTGCTACCACGTGCCGCCCTACCACCCCGGCCTGGCCTCGTTCGTGGACTGCAACTCGATCGAGTGGACGTTCGGCGAGAACTTCCACGCTCAGTTCCTCACGCTCTCCGACGAGCGCGGTACCAAGTCGGCGAAGTATGCGGAATGGGCCGAGGGCCTCGACACGTACTACGCCTTGCGCGGCGAGACCACACCGCGCATGGGCGTCGGCTGGGTCGGCGTCTACCCCAATCTCATGTTCGAGGTGTACAACGGGCTGCGCGTGTTGTCCGTGATCGTTCCGCTGGGTTTTGGCGAGTATCTCAACCGCGTGCACTACTGCGTGCCTGCTGACATGGAGACGCTCGTTCCCGGCCTGGCGCAATCGATCGTCGACGCGTTCGAGGAAACCGTGCTGGAAGACCACGACCTCGTCGAACGTCGCCATGAAGGCATGGCCACGGCGAGGTCACTCGGGCTCACGTTCGACAACTACAGCGCCAACCTCGGCGGGCTGGCGCTGGAAGCCGGTGTGTCGCACTTCCACGACTGGTGGAACCGCCGTGTCGGGACACCCGAACCGTCGATGAGCTGACCCATTCTGTAAGGTGACAAAAGTGTCAAGCGGCGGGGGCCGCCCACGCGGCACACCTTTGGAAGCGGGGAATGCGAATGAGTGACCAACCACGGAGCGCGATCGTCGGGATCGGCCGCACGGCGTACACGCGCAACTCCGGGCGCACACCGCTGGCGATGGCCGTGGAGGCCGCTCGCGCCGCCTTCGACGATGCCGGCCTGCCCACCAGTGTGCTCGACGGCGTGACCTGCTTCCACACCATGGACTCGGCCTTCCCGATGGATGTGGC
Source organism: Actinomycetota bacterium (assembly GCA_009702045.1). Classification (GTDB taxonomy): domain Bacteria; phylum Actinomycetota; class Acidimicrobiia; order Acidimicrobiales; family Ilumatobacteraceae; genus UBA668. The sequence continues at coordinate 23,605 of WLIV01000016.1, forward strand.
CCTGGCCCTCGGCACCACCGAGCTGGAGTTCTCGAACGCGATGTACGCGGGCGGCAACTCGGTGGCCGAGGTCGTGCGCACCGCGGCCGCGATGGTCGACACCGGCATCTGCAAGGCGGTGCTGGTGTACCGCTCGTTGAACGGTCGCTCGGGTGCCCGCTACGGCACGGTGGCCGGGCCGATCGAGGTGCCCGGCGAGATGCAGTTCTCTGCGCCGCACGGCTACATGCTGCCGCCGCAGTGGATTGCGATGTGGGCCTCGCGGCACCAGGCCGTCTACGGCAGCACCTGCGAAGATCTCGGCCAGATCGCGATCACCCAGCGCGGGCACGCAGTGCCCAATGCGCACGCCATCAGCCGCACACCGATCACGATGGACGACTATCTCGCCGGCCGCTGGGTGAACGAACCGTTCCGAGTGTTCGACTGCGCCTACGAGGTCGACGGTGCCGTGGCACTGCTGATTGTGTCCACCGACCTGCTGCCCGACGTGAAGTCCGAACCGGTGTGGATGCTCGGCTCGTCGAACAGCCAGAGCGGTGTCGGGTGGGTGCAATGGGACGACCCGACCTCGATGTACTCACGTTCCGCCGGCCCGAAGATCTGGCAACGCACCGGTCTGAAACCATCCGATATCGACGTCGCGTGCATGTACGACTGCTTCACCTACACGGTGATGGCCACGATGGAGGACTTTGGGTTCTGCGAGAAGGGTCAGGTCGGTGAGTACTTCGCCAGTGGACGAGCCACCTACGGCGGCGACGTCGTGGTGAACCCCCACGGCGGCCTACTCTCCGAGGGTTACGTGCACGGCCTCAACCACCACTATGAGGCCGTGCTGCAGCTACGCGGTCAGGCCGGCGTGCGTCAGGTGCCCGACGCCAAGTTGGCGTTGGTCACTGCTGGCGCCGGCCCCTACGGCGGAGCCAATGTGCTCGGAAAGGACAAGCCGTGAGCGACACCCCCGCCGCCAGCGCAGACGACTGGCGCACCATCCCGCCGCAGCCGCTGCCCGATGTGGATTCCCAGGGCTACTGGGATGCGACAGCCGCCGGGCAGATCGCGATCGCTCGCTGTGCCGAGTGTCGCGCGTGGGTGCACCCACCCATCGAACGCTGCAGTGCATGTGGCGGCCCACTGGCGTTCGAGCAGATATCGGGCAACGGCGTGGTGAACTCGTTCATCATCATGCACCGCGCCTCCGTGCCGGGGCAGGGCGACGCACCGCACGCAATCGCGCTCATCGACCTCGACGACGCGCCGGGGGTACGTCTGACAGGACGCGTCACCGGCGACCCGTCGCTCGTGCGTGTCGGCGACCGCGTCACCGCCCACCTCATCGACGTGGTCGGCGGCACCTACCGCATCCCGGAGTTCTCGCGCACCTGACCCGCTCAGCCCAGCGGCAGGTACACGAACGTCGACCTGATCGACATCACCGGTTCGCCGTTCACCGTGGCCTCCGTCGCGCTGACTGCAAACTGATTGCGAGCCGTGTCGAACAACTCCACGACGCGACCGGCCACCACTACCTCTGCCCCGTCAGGGACCGCGCCGTGGACCGTGGTTTCGATACCTGCATGGTGCCAATGCAATGGAGATGCGAACTCGACGTTCTCGCGGAAGATCGCGTTGGCGGCGCTCCCCAACCATGCCGGGTGTGCCCAACGGTGGTCGCGCCAGAACGAACCATCGGCCATGTTCGGGGTCATCTCCAGGTCGCGATCGGCGAGGAACGTGAACCGGATCGGCGTCAGGACCAGACCGTCGAGTGCCTCACGAGTGTTCGGCACCTTGTGGCCGCGAGTGTGCGTGGGGTCGACGACCGCTGGCACAAGTGTTCCCCGACGACGAGCAGTGCCCGTCGCGTACACCACTCCGTCTACGTCGCTGATCGCGAACGCCATCTCGTCGGCGGTTATATCAACGTCGATCAGCAGGTCGAGACCGGCCGACAGGTGCGAGCGGAAACGCAGATCGAGTGCACCCTGCGTTGCCCACTCCTCGCCCCACTCCGCAACGGCGTACCGACTGAGCCAGGTCATGACCGTGACGCCCATGATGTGCTCGCCGTAGTCCTGCGACTCGGTCGAGCCGACGGGGAACTGACGCATACCGAAGTTCGTACTGGTGAAGTGGTGTTGCACCCGTACAGGATGCCTGATGATGCCCGTCACGGAAGAGTGGCGGCCGCGGCCTGGGCCGCCAGCATCGCCTCGGCGACCCCACGCTCCAGCAACACGCCCTGCGCGAAGGCACGCTGCGCGGCGACGTGGTTGGCTGCGATGAACGTCGCTGCGTCGGGGTACAGACGTCGCAGCGTGGCCTCGTCGAACGGGATGCTGCTGCCGTTGAGGAACGCCGGGCCGACGATCCCGTTGACGCCCGAGTGCGCTGCCGTGGGGACATCCACTTGCGGCACGCGGATACCACCGAGTGCAATGCCCAGCGCGTCGCGATCGATCGTCGGGCCGACGCTGCCGACGCTGACGCTGATCCGCGGCTGCACCGACGGCAGCACCCCTTCGTCCACCCAGCGGTGCAACTGCGCGAGGCAGGCGGCGGCCACTGGGCGCCACGACACTTCGTTCATCGGCGGCAGATCATTCGGGCCTTCGGGCATCGGCATCATCAGACCGTCGCGCATGATCTTGGCGATGATCGCGCCCATATCGGGCACCGTGGCGTGCGACGTGCCGGCGACCTCCCAGAAGCGATAGCCGCTGTCGTCGAGCTGACGACTGAACGCATGGGGCAGCGTTTCGCACTCCGAGTTGATCACGAACAACGGGATACCGAGATCGCCGCGAAGCAGCGCCGGCTCCGGGTAGCGCTGCTCGACGGTGGAGTCGGGATCCGACATGTTCAGCGTGGCGTCGTCCTCCAGGCTGGACGGCATCCCGAAGTAGGTGAACAGCAACGCGGCGTCGAAGATGCGTTCCAGCGGTTGCACTGCGTTGAGGTACGTCGCCAGCCGACCGGCCGACTGCGACCCGCCGGCGGCGACGACGTTGCGCACCTGCAGACCCCGCAGCGGATCGACGCCCGACGACAGGCCAGGACGATCGGCCGTCACCAGCCGTGCCGCCTGGGAGAAGATGTCGTACGAGTAGCTGTCACCGGGTTGGTGCAGCGAGTCGTAGCGCTCGGGGTCCCACGAGGTGAGTGCCAACGACTGACCGGGGTGACCGTGCACACCGACGTGCTGTGCGGAGATGCCCACGTAGGCGAAACCCTGCTCCCATATCGCGTCGTCCTCCAGCGCCAGGATCTCGAACCCGGCCGAGACGTTCAGCCAGTCGACGATGACGGTGCCATTGAAGGCCGCCGGGTCGGTGGGCAGCACCACCAACATGCGGGTGGTGAACGCCGCCTCACCAGCACGTGCCGCGCCCCAGACACCGTCGAAACCCTTGTCGCCCACGTGCTCGTAGCGCACGGCCGTGCCAGCAACGAAGTACTCGTGCTCCTCGTAGCCGTAGCGGGTGAGCGGTTCGCCGACCTGGCCGAAGGGGTAACCCTTTGTGCCGCCGGCAATCGGGCCGCTGAGCTGCGGCAGCCGTCGCTGGTGTGTGGTCATGGCAGTTCCCCCAATGTCTCGAGCGTTCGGACCAGCCCCCGCTGTGTCCCTCGTTTCAACAGTGTAGAACAGCCCCTGCGGGTGGCAGCCATCAGCCCCGGCGGCTACCCGACACCACGTTCCAGCGGGCGGCCCGCCCTCTATGTCAGCCACTTGACCGCGGCGCACGGTGGTCAAGCGGCTGACATAGAAACCAAAGCTGGACAGATCAGGCGGTGTGCGTCGCGGCGTAACGCTCGCGGTAGGCGGCCTTGGTGGTGGTGCGGGTGTCGACGTCGGTGGCCAGTGCACGCAATGCGCTCACCGTGGTCTGCTCGCGCGTCAGGTGCAGGAAGGGATCCCAGCGGTAGAAACGGCACGCGTTCTCCCACGTGAACTTGTGGATCAGCGCGTCGCTGATGTTGGCGTTGACGAACTCCTCCATCAACACCTCCGGCGAGTTCGGCCAGGTGCTGTCCGAGTGCGGGTAATCGCACTCCCACGCCACGGTCTCTTCGCCCATGCGGTCGACGAGGCGCAGGTTGCTGGGCTCGGTGATGAAGCAGCCGAGGAAGTTCTTGCGCCAGATCTCCGTGGCCGACTGCGAGCCGATATCGAGGTGTGTCCACGACTGGTTCGTCATGTGGCGGTCCATACGGTCGAGCATGAACGGCACCCAACCGATGCCACCCTCGGAGAGCGCGATCTTCAGTTCGGGGAACTTGCGGAACGTGCCGCCGGTGACGAGGTCGGTGAAGCACACACCGGACAGCTGCGCGGCGAGCACGATCAGCTGGTCGGGCGGCGCACCCTCGGGGCGGCGCAGCAGGTTGAAGGCACCACCGATGTGCATCGAGAGCACGATCTGCAGACGCTCGGCAGCCTCGAACACGCTGTCCCAGTGATCGCCGTAGAAGCTGGGCAGTTCGTTGGCGTACGGGGTCTCGGGGAACGTCACCGTGGTGCAACCCTTGGCGGCGATGCGCTCGAGTTCCAGCACGCAGGCATCGGTGTCCCACAGCGGCAGCACACCCATCGGGATGTAGCGGCCCGGGTACGAACCGGCGAGTTCGTCGATCTGCCAGTCGTTGTAGGCGGACACAGCGATGGCCGACAGCTGGCGGTCGGCCTTGCCCGCCAGCCACGCACCGGCGAAACCGGAGGACGTAGGGAAGTTGATCGAGGCGAGCGTGCCGTTGGCGTTCATGTCGCGAATGCGCTCGTGGATGTCGTAACAACCGGGGCGCATGTCGGCATGACCCACCGGGTCGAAGTTCCACTCCTCACGCGGCCATGAGGCGACGGCGCCGAGACCGACAGTGCCCATCACTTCGCCCTGGAACTTCCAGGTGTCGACGCCGTTCTCGAGGCGCACGAACTGCGGGCCGTCCGCCTTGTACTTCTCCGGCATGTGCTTCTCGAACAGGTCGGGCGGCTCGATGATGTGGTCATCGATGCTCACCATGATCATGTCGTCGACGTTCAACGCGTACTCCTTCGTAGGTGACCTTCGTGGGTGAATCGTCAGGTGAACTACGCCGCCCCAGCGGCAGTGAGCCCCCTGATGGGTGACAGTAATCAGCCATGACTCCCGCGTCCAGCAAAATCTGTCATGAACTGTCGAAATATTGACACGCGCGAGGCCACCGACCTGCGACGGCGGCCGGTGGTCCGGTCGTGTACGCTCCGCCCCGAATGAAAACGCCGTTCTCGGCGTGCGGCAGATGGGCCTTGCGATGACACACGACCACACCACCACCGCCGTCGCGATCGGTGAGCGACCGCTGCATCCGCGCCACGGGCTGCACGCGCCGCGAGCCTCTACCCCTGAGCGGCGGCCGAACTCGATTCGCCGCACGTACACGATCGACACAGTGCGCCCCGGCGACATCCTCGGCGAGATCGTGCAGACGGCGGTGCTCCGCGACCTACACACCGCCGCCGACGGCACCACCACGGTGTTGCAGACGGCTGAGGTCCACACCCAGATCGACTTTCAGGCGCACTTCGCCCTGCTGGAGATCACGTCGGATCCGCCGCGCGAACGGCTACATGAGTTGGTCGGCCGCTCGGTGTCCACCGGCTTTCGGGCCGCGGTGGCCGGCCTACTGCCCGACGATGTGGAGCAGGCCACCGCGCTCTACTCGTTGCTCGACGACCTTCCCGGTGCGGCGTTGGTCAGCGGCGTGGTGATCGGTGTCGCCGGCCGGATCAGCGATCTCCAACGCAGCGGCCCGAAATTGCAGATCGAGGGATTGTGCGCCGGCTTCCAGGCAGGCGGCTCGATCATGGTTGAGATCGATGCCGGCCACCATTCACCCACAGTCACCGGGCCGCAAGCGCCGTCATTGACCAACGACGACCCGCTCGCATGGCACGCGATGCGCTCGATGGGGCCCCACGACGCGCGGCGGTTGCGTCGTCTCGACGTACTGCCCGGCGCAACACCCGATGCTCCGGTGGAGGTGGAGGTCTACTTCCGCGACAGCCATGTAGATGAGCACGGCAGCGAGCGAGTGGTGCACGAGTACTCCGTCACGGCACTCGTCGACCCGGCCAGCCAGACGGTCATCCGCTCATCGGCGGTCGCTCACTCGTTGCCGTGGCTGGAGTGCATCCAGGCCGAGGCCAGCGGCGACCGCCTGGCTGGACGCCCGCTCCGCGGCCTCCGTCCCCACGTGCGTGAGGAACTGATCGGCATCACCACGTGCACGCATCTCAACGACACGCTGCGATCCATCGAGGACGTACGCGCGATCCTGCAGATGTTCTGAGGAGGACAGCATGGCGACGTGGTACGAGGACTACCTGCACGCATGGAACGAACGCGACGCCGAGCGAGTGGCGTCGTTCTTCGCCGAGGAGTTCGCCTTCGAGGACGTCGCTCTGGGCCACACGCTTGCCACCCGCGCCGAGATGCGCGCCTCGGCGGTCAGCATGTTCGAACAGATGGGCGATATGCGCCTCGGCTACGTGGGCGGACACGAGTTCGGCGATCGCTATTACTACGAGTGGACGATGGAACCGATGGGCGGCCGCGGTGTCTCCGTCGGTCAACGGCGTGACGGCCTGGTGATCCACAACCGCGACTACTGGTGCATGCCCACGGCGCAGTGAACCCGACTGCCTCCCGGCGCGCTGGACGTCAGCCGGCGGCGGCAGCTTCGATCATTTCAATGGCCTGCTCCACCCGCCGGGCATGCATGACCTCTTCGCGACCGTTCTGACGTAACAGACGGGCGATTTCCTCGTTCGGCTCGTTGTCCGCATAGGCCTGGTACATCGCCCCGCCATCGTGTTCGCCCTTGGCGACGCGAAGCAGGAACTTGGCACCGATCGTCTCCGGCAACTCGAGTTCGTTACCGGTTCCGCGCTGCTCGGGCTGATACGGAGCACCCGTCCTGAGCGCGATCACCTCGATCAACCGCTCGCCGTGAACGGCCTCTTCGCGCCCGTTCCGGCGGACCAACTCCGCCGCCTCTGCGTGGGCGATGCGATCGGCGATGGTGTTGTACAGCTGCTCGCCGTCGAACTCGAGGTGCATCAGCGAAACCAAGCCAGCGAGGTCGAGTGCCTCACCGGTCGCTGCTGCCGTGTAGGGGGAGTCGTTCGCAGTCATCTGGGCACGTTAACGCCGAGGGCACCGACTGCCCGACCCGGCCAGCCCCGCACGCCGTTAGCGTGCCGCCCGTGAAACTCCGCATCTTCACCGAGCCCCAACAGGGCGCCAGCTATTTCGACCTGCTCGCCGTGGCCCAACACTCGGAACGACTCGGCTTCGACGCCTTCTTCCGCAGCGACCACTTCGTCGCGATGGGCGACCGGGCACCGGTGTTGCCCGGGCCGTCGGACGCGTGGATCACGCTCGCGGGCATCGCTCGCGAGACGTCCACCATCCGCCTCGGCACGCTGGTGAACTCCTCCACGTTCCGCAACCCGGGCGTGCTTGCGGTGCAGATAGCCAACGTCGACTCGATGTCGAACGGTCGCGTCGAACTGGGCCTCGGCGCCGGCTGGTTCCTCGACGAGCACGAGGCTTACGGCATCCCGTTCCCTCCGCTCGGCGAACGCTTCGACCGCCTCGAGGAACAACTGGCGATCGTCACCGGACTGTGGGAGTCGCCGGCGGGCGCCACGTTCGACTTCACCGGCGCGCACTACCAGGTGCGCAACTCGCCTGCTCTGCCGAAGCCGGTGCAGAGCCCGTTGCCGATCATCATCGGTGGTGGCGGGGCGAAGCGCACACCGGCCCTCGCCGCCCGCTACGCCGCCGAGTTCAACCTGCCGTTCCAATCGCAGGAGCGTTTCACCGAACAGCGCGACCGGGTGCGCAGCGCGTGCGACGTGATCGGCCGCGATCCGGAGTCGCTGGCCTACTCGTGCGCGCTCATCGTCTGCATCGGCAAGGACGACGCCGAGCTCGCCCGCCGTGCCGAGTTCCTCGGCCGCGACGTGGAGGAACTGCGCCTCAATGGTCTGTGCGGCACACCCGCCGAAGCCATCGAGCGGTTGGCACAGTGGGCGGCACTCGGCGCCGAGCGTGTGTACCTGCAGGTACTCGACCTCGACGACCTCGAGCAACTCGATCTCATTGCCACCGAGGTCATGCCGCACGTGTGAATGGCAGTGCGCGATCAGTCGGTCGGCGGCCCCTGAGCCAGATGTCCTAGTAGCTGTCACGGGACAGATAAGGCCTGGCTATCAACTGTCAGTAATTGACCCTGCAATTGTCAAGAATTGACCCACATCACACGGGACAGACATGCAACGCAAGATCTCCGCGCTCATCGGAGCACCGCTCCTGGTGACCACGTTCCTCGGCTTCGGCTCCAGAAACGTCGGTGCAGCCGATGCCGGCAAGGTCGACATCAAGGTCGAGACCAACTACGACTCCAGCGGTGGCGCCAACCAGGTGTGGGAAGCGAACAACGTCGCGACCGACGGTGTGTGGCCCAACCAGCGCGAACTGCTCGGCAGCAATACCCCGACAGTGGACCAGAGCTACGGTGGCAGTGTCGACGTCGACATCGAGATTGGTGCCAACAACACCCAGATCTCGCTCTTCACGAGCTCCATTGCCTGTCTCGACCTGGTGAAGGTCACGCTCACGGGCGACATCTTCGGCACCCTCAGCACTTTTCGCGACGGCTTGTTCACCGGCTCTCCTGCCAACCTGGTGATCGACAACTCGACCCCCGGCACCGTGGTTCTCACCTGGACGGGCAGTGGCTGCACCTCATACCTCGCTGAGGGTGGCGAGAGCGTGTTCAACCTCACCGCTCCGGTGGCACCCACACCCACGACGGACGGCGCCGGCTCTGAGGGCATCCCGGCAACTGGCTCGAACTCCGGTTCGGTGGCGCTGATCGCAGTGTTGACCCTGCTGGCCGGCGGTGCGCTGGTACTGACCACGCGTCGCCGCATGCACCACAGCTGACCAGTTCAGCTGAACAAACAGAAGGGCCGCACCCCAACGGGTGCGGCCCTTCTGCGCGTCACGGGTGCGATGTCCGCGCCTACGTTGCTACCGAGGTCACAAATCGCCGAGCAGTGAGAAAAGACCACCAGGGCTGACCCGTGACGTGCGGTGCGCAGCGCACAACTTGATCAGACCGTTGGTCACTTCCACCACACCGCGCATGCTGAGCGCGCCGACCGTTTCGATGACGGCAGCCTCCTCGACCCCGAGTGCAGCAGCCATCGAGCTGATCGACATCAGCTCTGGTGCCCGCAGCACTGCTCGGGCAACTTGCAGTTGCGCCTCCGGCAAGTCGAGCAAGTCGGAAATCGTGAAGGCCGGCGCGGCGGTTGCCGCTTCGGCCTGCTGGACCTGCTCGCCGATGCGACCGAACATCCCCTGCCCGCTCATGCCAGCTCCGGCATCGCAATGGGCTCGGGCTGCGGGCGACACACACCGCACCACAACGTGCCGGCGACCACGATCGAGCGTGGTGGATCGGAACCGAAGATGGTGACGATGAATGGCAGGTTGGAGTGGTGCACCTGGCACACCCCCCGACCACAGAACTTGCACGTTCCGCGTGCGTGGTCGTCACATTGTGAACAGAGCATCAGTCCTCCGCTTTCGCGTCAGTATGGGAACCGGTGGAGTCGGTCTCGGGGATCGCGAACCGGGCCCACATTCCGCTCGCCTCACGAACCGGCTCGGCCGATATCTCGGCACCACCGGCGACCGCGAGCGTCGCCCACACACCTGCCGATGATGGGTCGACCGGGAGGTGAGAACGTAGCCACATCATTGCGTGAAGTCCCAGCGCGCGGCGGTGTGCGTCGGCCGAGCGCTCCAGTTCCGCGAGCGCGGCGTCATCGATACGCGCGGTCGCGCGCCCGATGGCAATGCGCCGTTGCAACTCGATCAGTTGCTCTGCACGCTCGGCGGCGACCCCGCCGTAACGGGTCTCGAACACGTCGAGGACGTCGACTCCTTGACGACCGCCAGCGAGCGCAGCTTGTTCACTGGCACTTGCACCACGGCGGGCAAGGTCGAGACGAGCCCATCGTGACGAGATCGGCATACCGGTGGCCACGATCCCGGCAGCGACGAAGAACACCGCGACACCTGTGAGCGTGATGGCCAGCGCGTTGGGATGCCCCTGGCGAGTGAGTCGGTTGAAGCCGGAGTGCAGGCTCATCGCACAGGCCAACGCGGCCAACGTGCCCCCAATGCGGAACAGCACGCCTCGCGACCACGTGCCGACCAAGGCGGCACCGACAATCGCAGTGCAACCGGCGTGCATGAGGTTCGTGGACGTCACCCTCGCCAGTGCCACGCTGAACCCATCGCCCGGGGCTGACCCGCTGAGGTACACCCAGTTCTCACGGATGGCAAAACCGGTTCCAGCGGCAAGGCCGAGCACGGCGCCATCGACGAACCATGAGCAGCGTCGGGACCAGGCAACCAGCGGGAGCAGCGACGATTTCGCGATTTCTTCCATGATCGGGGCGCCGATGACGACCAGCGACGCGAAGCCGTAGTTGTGGTTCCAGCGGTCGTTGAAGCCGACGACCACCCACGTGGATCCGATACCCCAGGCGAGCGCAAGCACCACCAACGGCAGGGCCCGCAACCCGCCACGGCTCAGCATCCAGACCGCGGTCAGACAGCACAGCGGGATCGCGGTCGCAACCAGCGTGGCGAGATCGAACGTCATCAGCAACCGGCCTCAGCCGCGGTACCACCGACACGTGAACGAGGTCCAGGGCGAGCCACCACATAAGTGTGCCTGATGAACAGAGACAATTACCACTACTTCTGTCGCAAAAGCCCGACGACTACCAGCGCAGTCACCGCACGCAGGTCACGTCATGACCGCACCACCCGGTGCTTCGACAGGCCGCCCGAACAGATAGCCCTGGGCCAGTTCGACGCCCAGACCCCGCAGGGTTTCGGCCTCGGCCTCGGCCTCGACGCCTTCGGCGATCAGGATCGTGCCAGTTGTCCTGGCGAAGTGGCACATTCCGCTGGTCAGCGCCTGGCGAACCGGATCCGCATCGATCCCACGAATCAGGCCGGCGTCAAGCTTCACCATGTCGGGTTGAAGTTCGAGAATGTGGCGAAGGCTGGCGAAGCCGGCACCCGCGTCGTCGACCGAGATTCTCGCCGGCGTACAACCCTGGATGGCCTCGCGCATCAACGGGTAGTCGCCGATCGGCAGGTGCTCCGTGAGTTCGATCACGATCGGCCGCGACGCGTCGGCGACCGTGCGAGCGGCGTGCCCGCTGAGCACCACCTCGGGTGAGAAGTTGACACTGAGCCACACGTCGGCGGGGAGGCCACGAGCGGCAACAAGGGCGGCTGCTACACACGCGGTCTCCAATTCATCACCGAGCGCCAGCAGGTGGGCGTTGGCGAAGCACTGGTCGGGGGCGCTGTTGCCATCGAAGCGGGTGAGTGCCTCATAGCCGCGCACCCTGCCTGTTGCCAGGTCGACGACGGGCTGGAACACAGGGTGGAAACGCTGAGCATCGATGACGTCGCGGATCTCCGCCCGCTGCGCCTCACGTTGCTCGTGCTGTTCGGCCTGCGCTCCGAACAGCACACCGGCGAGCGACCCGAACTCAGCAAGTATCCCCAGCCGGGTCTGCATCCACTCCACCCCCACCGGCACCCGTGTGGCAACGGCGACGAGGCCGCCGACCTCGCCGCGCCACACGAGCGGGGCACAGCCGACAGCGGTGAATCCGTCGATGAGCAGGGCTTCGACCATCGCCAGGGTCAGCCAGCGCACCGACGACGGTGTGGCCCCGTCGACCGTCAGGGCGCTGACATCAGTCTTCTGGTTGAACCCATCGGGATACGGAATGCGAGTGCCTTCTCCCACCATTCTGCGCAGTGCTGTCGGTCCCCGGCACCCGATAGGAATGAGGTAGCCGCTCGGATCGGTCAGCAGCACGATCGCCGAATCGAAGCCGTCGAGGCCAACCACGGCCTCGCAGAACGAGTCAGCAGTCGCCTTGAGCTCGCCAGGCTGCACCCCGCTGACCATCTGGCGGACCGCCGCTCGATCGCTGCGCTCGCGGATCAGGTCGGCCTCGAGTCCGCGCGTGATGGAGAGGTCGTGTTTGACGGCAACATAGGCCATCGTCGTACCCGCCGCATCGTGGACTGGCGCGATCGTGGCGTCCTCCTCGTACACCTCACCGTTCTTGCGGCGGTTGATCAGCACCCCGTGCCACGGTCGCCCATTCAACAGATCAGCCCACAGACCCACGTAAAAAGCATGATCGTGCTGGCCGCTGCTGAAGAGACTCGGGTTCTGACCGACGAGTTCATCGAGCGAATAGCCCGACGCTGCGATCGCTGCCGGGTTGGCATAGATGATCGCCGGGGTTGGATCGGTCACCACAAAGGTCTCGGCCGCCTGGTCGATCGCCGTCGTCAGGAGTGACTGTCGGGCCACCGCCTGCAGGAGTTGCCCGGCGCGGCGAAGCCGTTGCAGCCCGAGAGCCAGCTGCGTTGCCAGCTCCTCCAGCTCGGCGATGGCCTGCCGGTCGAAGGCGTCCGTCTGCTCGGCGTAGACCCAGAGCGCACCGTCGATCGCTCCATCAACGGTGACCGGCACGCTGGTCGAGGAGCGGAGTCCGTCCGGCGCTGCCGCTGCCACACCCGCCAGGTCACCGGCAGTGAGCACGTCGGTTCCCTCGGCATCGGCCCCCTGGCGGACATACCGGGCGAACTGATACCCGCCCTGCTCAACGATGACGGCGCAGATGTCGCCCAGCAACTCGCCCTCGTCCTGTGCGGTAGCCACCAGGGCATTCACGGCCGCCAGCAGCCGGTAGCGCCGCTCAGACTTGGCCAACGCTGCAACCGACGCGTGACGCTCCGTCACGTCACGCCATGTGTAGCTCAGGGCATCGCCGACCCTCACGGCGCGGATGTCGTAGCGACGCTCCGAGGCGAGAATCTCGTGCCAGTAGGAGTAGTCGTCGAGCACCAACGGCTGGCCGGACTCGACCACCGCAGAGTACATCGCGAGCAGTCCCGTCCCGGAGTGCCCTGGCAGCAGATTGAGCAACCGCGCTCCGACCAGTTGTTCACGCGTCATCCGGTTGTACTCGCACGCAGCGTCGTTGGCGTCGACATAGACGAAGTCGACGATCTGGTCGTTCTCGTCACGGATCGCATCCAGGAGCACGTGGGGATCGAGCAACGTATCGATCACCGCCCGCAGTTGCAGGTGGCTGGCATCCAGCCGCTCCTTGGCGACTTGTAGCTGCTGTTCGCCGCGAACCACCGCTTCCCGGGCGCGCAACACGCTGCTGCCGCCACCGGGTCGGGCGTCCTTCAACTCGTACATCACCGTGTCGGCCCGGCCCAACGCGTTCCAGAGATCCTCGCCAACCTCCCACTGGGTCAGGCCCACAGTCCAGCTGGTGTCGTTCGCCGCCCGCATCCGCGCGATCACGTTGTCGGCACCGGCGACAGTGGTGTGGGGGAGCACGACGGCGAACTCATCACCACCGATCCGACTCAGCAGATCGCCGTCGCGTAACACCTCCTGCCATTTTTGCGACACCTCAACCAGCAACATGTCGCCAGCGTGGTGGCCGTGAGCGTCGTTGTACGCCTTGAACCGGTCCATGTCGATCATGCCGACAGTGACTGGGCTGCGGCTACGCGCGGACACGGCGGCAACCGCATGGAAGAGTTCGCTGAGCCCGTTGCGGTTAAGGGCACCGGTCAACGAATCACGTGTCGCTGCCGACCTCAGGTTCCCGACAAGGACCGACACCACACGAGCCACCACCACCAGGACGACCGCAGCGACGGCGAAGAAGAGCGGTGAGCCCGTTCGCGGGTTGAGCAACAAGGCGGTGCCATAGACCAGCAACGTCCAGATCACCATTGGCCACAGACGCTTCGGCGGCCGGTGGTACGCGGCAAACAGCACGAGGAGTACGAGCGACAATGCCCCCAGCACCTGCCCGGCATCCTGCGGCCGCTCCCCGACCACCAGACCCATGAGGGCGGCGGCAATCGCCAGGGACAGATCGAGCCCCCGTTCGCTCATCCAGGTGCGCGACGACCAGGTGAGGGCTGCCAACAGTACGAACGCAAGGCACATCGCTGCGTCGAACAGGCGGGGAGAACCCGCCGTTGTCGGAAACGCCACGAATCCAAGCCGGAACAGCGCGATGAGTAGTTCGAGTTTGGCCAATAACGCGAATTCGGGCGGCGTTCCCAGCGCGAGGTGAGGCGAAGGTGGCCGCGCACCCTTGCGGCGCGTCAACATCGCCAGACGTCGCACCGACACGGTTCCCATCACAGTCACCCAAATTCAGCGGATTCATGCGCTCGGCGGCGCACTCACCTGGCCCTAGTTGATCGCGGGGCGGCCCACTTCGACAGGGGCCAACGTCACAGCCACCTGGCTGGGCGTGCCGGTCGCGCGTCAGCTGCCGTGGGCCTGTACCAGCCGGGCGACGAGGACGAGCAGCACGAGCAGCGACAAACTCGTCTGGAGCATCATCGCAACCTTCACTCGGCGAGACACGACCGTCTCACTGGTGGGCCCGAAGGTTGCGTTGGTGTTGAACGAGATGAACGCGTAGTCGATCAGCTTTGGCCGCTGCAGATCCACGCCGCCTCGGCCGGGAAACACGAAGGCGCCGCCCGGCACGATGCCGTCGAGTAGCCAGTACCACCCCGTGAACACGGCAGCAATCGCGATGTAGGCCGCCCCTACGTCCGCAAGCCCCCACAGGTACTCGTCGTGGCGTACGCGTGCGGTGACGACGAGGGCCGCCACCGCAGCAATGGTTTGGACGGTCGCCACGATCAAGTACAGGATCAGAGCACGGTGCCGCAGGTGCTCTCGTCCAGAGATGCTCGCAACGATGACGACACCGATCGTTGCGATGAACGCGACAACCATCGCCACGTCGAGCCCATTGAGGATTCGGGTCGTGGTCGTGCTGAACACTGACCCATATTCGATGGCGACGCCAGACCCGAGATCCAGCAAGAACACCACGAGGGTGTAAAGCACCGTCGTTCGAGGCGTGTAGCAATCGGAGAGACCGCGTGGCTCCAACGCAGTTACGTGTGTCTCGCTCATTGGCATCAGGATGACACAGTTGTCCGCCGCCAGAGCGACAACACTGGCAACTGCATGTACTGTGCGGCCAATGAGCACCGCAACCTACGATGCATCGCTCTGCGAGGTTGAAGCGGTGACCAAGTCGTTGCGGGCGTCGGGTTGACAATGAGAACTGTCAGCGCTGCACTGTCCGCGCGTCGCAACGAGTTGAAGGCCATGGCAACCAGGTCGCACCAGGTCGTCACCCTCGCCGCCTGCACCGGGGCCGCGACCGGTCTGTTCGTTGCCGGCATGGAATGGTTGCTCGTCGACGGAATGATCGACCATGTTCTGCGACTGCGCCCATGGCTGATCGCGATCCTCCCCGGCATCGGCTTGTTCGTGGCGTTGTTGCTACGCCGATCAATCGATCCGCAGGCCACGTCAGCCACCGCGGATGAGTACTTGCACGCATTCCATGATGCGCACCACGAACTTCGCTGGCGGCCGTTCGTCGCCCGCACGCTGGCGACGGTGGCCACGATCGGCTCCGGGGCACCGATGGGTCTCGAAGGTCCGTCGCTGTACAGCGGCGCCACGTTCGGCGACAGGCTGCAGCGCCAATTTCCCAAGACGTTCCAAGGATCGGATCGGCGGGTGCTGATGGTGTCGGGGGCGGCCGCAGCGGTGGCGGCGATCTTCAAAGCGCCCGCCACCGGTGCGGTGTTCGCGCTGGAGGTGCCCTACCACGACGACCTGGCCCGGCGGATGCTGTTACCGGCGCTCGTCGCCGCCGGCACCGGCTACCTCGCGTTCGTCGCAGTCAACGGCACCGAGGCACTCTTCCCGATCACCGGCAGTGTCGACTTCACGATCCGCGATGTCCTCGGCGCCGCCGGCATCGGCGTCGTCGCCGGGCTCGGCGCCCGTGCCTTCGCCAAGCTCCTGCGGATCGCCAAACACATCGCAACCTTCCGCCAGCCGATCCTGATCGTCGCGGCAGCTGGCAGTACGATCGCCGGCACCTACGCGCTCGGGCGCCTCCTGACCGGCGAGTCGCTGATGGTCACGTCGGGCTTCAACGTCGTGGTATGGGCGGCCGCACCGGGTCATTCGGTCCCCTTGCTCCTGGCGATCCTCGTGTTACGCAGCCTCGCCACATCAGCCGCTGTTGCCGGTGGCGGCGTCGGCGGCGTGTTCATCCCGCTGGTCGTCGGCGGCGCGCTGACCGGTGCGATCATCGGTAACGCCGTCCAGCGCGCCGACATCACCATGTTCATCGTCGTCGGTGTCGCCGCGTTCCTCGGCGCCGGCTACCGGGTTCCCCTGGCGGCCGTCATGTTCGTCGCCGAAACCACGGGCCGCCCATCGTTCATCGTGCCCGGCCTCTTCGCCGCGGTCGCCGCAGAGCTGATGATGGGAACCTCATCAGTGACCAAGTACCAACAGCCAGCCAACACACCGATCGAATACCGGAGTGCTCAACTCTGAAGCGCTCGTAGTCGCACGAGCTGCCACGCCATCACTCGATGCGCAGGTCCGACACCGTCGCCAGCACCGTGTTCGGCCGGCACCTCGCCGCCACGAACTCCACATATCTGGCGAGCACCTCATCACGCCCAGACAGACCTAACGCAACCTCCAACGACGACGACATCCCGATCTCCGATCAGCAACAAAGCAGACCCTCGACGAGGGACCCCGCCAGCGTCGCTCGATTACCGGAATATCTACAGTTCGGCGTGGGGGTGGCGCAGCGAGTACCCATCAAGATAAGTTGACGTCGTGGAACCGGTGATCATCGGCAGCGCACGCAAACACGGCGTACATGACGACCACATCCTCCACGCCTACCGCCACCCGACACGAGTCCTTCAACTCGACGACCTC
This sequence comes from Actinomycetota bacterium, assembly GCA_009702045.1. Classification (GTDB taxonomy): domain Bacteria; phylum Actinomycetota; class Acidimicrobiia; order Acidimicrobiales; family Ilumatobacteraceae; genus UBA668. The sequence continues at coordinate 40,597 of WLIV01000016.1, forward strand.
GTCATGCTGATCGGCCCCAGTCAATCGGGCCAACTCCTTGAGATCGGCGTGAGCCGCGCCGAAGGAATCGACTTCATCATCCACGCCATGCCCGCACGGGCGAAGTTCATCAGGTGACCACCATGCCCCGTTCGATCCAAGACGTCCTCGACCACGCCGACGAACTCGCCAAGCGCTTCGAAAACTTCGACCCGGATCACGCCGACGAGATCCCCGTCGAGGAGTACCTCCTTCAGCGCGCCGTCGTCGCTCGCGCTCGCAGCGAACAGCAACTGATCGACACCGTGCTCAACGCCCGCACCGCCGGCCTGTCCTGGCAGAAGATCGGCACCCTCCTCGGCACCTCAGCCCAGGCTGCCCAACAGCGCTACGGCACCGCCGTCGAAGCCTCCTGACGGTTGTCGTTCTCATTGCGGTCGTTCTACTGGTGCGCCGCTTCGTACGCCGCGGCCGCACGCGCTCACAGCCCCACCAGGTTGACGATGTGGCCCCCGATCCGGGGCCGCCTCGTAGACACAATCACCCGAGTTACCGCGCGTGGGTGCGGCGATCACCGGAATCACCACAGTTAGGCACGCCGCAGCGCTCGGACAATTCCCGTGGTGGCCACGATGCTGACGATGGTCGCTAGGAACGGGATGCCGATGTACGAGTCACCGCCCATCGACATTGCGACGACGGGCAAGGCAGCGAGGCTCAGCAGAAGGAACAAGGCCGACAAGGCCAAGCCGAGCCAGAGCAGAACGTGCTTCACGCAGACGATCTTCCCACCTCTTCGATCGGGCATATCGGCAGTTCTTCGCTAGCGCAGCTTCGGCGCTGACACGTGGCTGTACCCCATCTCAACGCCAACATTGGTGAGAGGACCGGAGAGTGCCCTGGCCAACGTTCTGGAATGCGCTGTGTGGTGCCCTTGAAGGCCTCGACATCTGGAGCAGTGGAGATCGCACCGACATCGCGCTGATCGACCACGTCGCGTGCACTCCGGACTTGACCCTGACTGATCTTGGTTGGTGGTCGAACGTCGTTGCCGGAACGCGGCTCTCTGATCACGCCGGCGTCTGGGTTGACGCCGAAGTCGTCCGCTCCTGATTCCACTCACCCGCTCTCGTCTGAAGCCAACAGAGCCGATAACCCCAGCTAGATTGCTACTCGATGCGCATACCGGAGATCGCACGGGCGATCACCAGCTGTTGGATCTCCGATGTCCCCTCGAAGATCGTGTGGATCTTGGCGTCGCGGTGCCAGCGCTCCACGGGGTACTCGCGGGTGTAGCCGTAGCCGCCGAGGATCTGGATCGCGTCTTCGGTGACACGCACGGCCACTTCGCTGGCCTTGTACTTGCTCATCGAGCCTTCGCCATTCTTGAAGCCGCCATTACGGGCCATCCAGGCGGCACGCCAGATGAGCAGACGAGCGGCATCGATCTCCGTGGCCATGTTGGCCAGCTTGAACGCGATCGCCTGATGTTGCACGATCGGCTTGCCGAACGTCTTGCGCTCCTTCGCGTAGTCGAGCGCGAACTCGTAGGCCGCACGGGCGATGCCGAGCGCCTGTGCGCCCACGCTGGGCCGAGTGGCCTCGAACGTGCTCATCGCCGGCTGCTTCTCGCCACTGTGACCGCGTTCGCGGGCACGGGCCAGCTTGGCATCGAGCTTCTCCTTGCCACCGAGCAGGCAGCGACCGGGGATGCGGCAGTCGTCGAGCACCACTTCCGAGGTGTGCGATGCACGAATGCCGTGCTTCTTGTACTTCTGGCCCATGCTGAGGCCCTTGGTGCCGGGCGGAACGATGAAGCTGGCCTGACCACGGCCCTTCAGTTCCGGCTCGACCGCGGCGACCACGACGTGCACATCGGCGATACCACCGTTGGTGATCCAGGCCTTCGTGCCGTTCAGCACCCACTCGTCGGTTGCCTCGTCGTAGACCGCACGCGTGCGCAACGACGACACGTCGCTGCCGGCGTCGGGTTCGCTGACGCAGAACGCGCCCAGCTGCACCTTCTTGGCGTCGCCATAACACTGCGGCACCCATTCCATGACCTGCTCAGGCGTGCCGTTGCCGCTGATCCCGGCGGCGGCCAGGGCCGAGCCCATGATCGCCATACCGATGCCAGCGTCGCCCCAGAACAGCTCCTCGATGGCAACCGGCAGCGTCAGCCCGCTCGTATCGCTCATCGCGTTCATCAGGAACTCCCAGCCGTACAGACCGATCTCAGCGGCCTGCTGCACGATCGGGTGCGGGAACTCCTCACGCTCGTCCCACTCGTGGGCCGCGGGCCGGATGACCTGGTCAGCGAAGTCGTGGACCCACTTCTGGATCTGCAGTTGGTCGTCGTTCAGCGCGAAGTCGGCCATGTCGGAAGCACCCTCTCGGAGGTGTGGGGGTTGGGGGACGGTTGCCGGCGACAACGCCGACAGCAAGTTACTGACGGGTAACCATAGCGACCCGTTCGCTGGATTGTCCAGTATGCGAAAGTAGGCAAGGTTCGATCCTGGGGAGCGGCAATGCAGCGGACAATAGGGCGCAAGCTCGTGGCGGCAATGGGTGCGGCGCTGGTGTTGATGGCCGCGTGCAGCGACGACAAGAGTGCGACATCGTCGTCGATCGTCGTTGCCCCCACCGACACCGCCCCGCCTGGGGTCGTGCAGGTAGAAGCCGACGCAGCCACGAAGGCCGCCGTGCAGGCCGAGGTCGATACTTCCGGACCCGGGTGCGACTCACTCGACACGACCCGCTGTCTACTGCCGTTCCCCAGCAACGCGTACACCGTCGAAGACCCCGTCTCCCCCACCCACGTACGCGTCAGCTTCCCCGCCGCGGGCATGCCGGTCAACGACAAGGGTGTGGCCATCGACCCGACGGAATGGAACCGCAACGACGGCTTCAGCCCGAACACACCGATCCTGGTGTACCTGCCGGACCTTGACGCAACGAACTCGAATCTGCCCAGCTGGACCGACATCGGCGCCTCGCTGTCACCCGAGTCCACGGTGGTGCTGCTCGATGTCACCACCGGTGCCCGAATCCCGCTGTGGGCTGAACTCGATGCACATGCGGCCAAGGACGAGGATCGTCTGCTCACCATCCGGCCGGCGATCAGCCTGCCCGAGGGCCACACGTTCGCCGTCGGGCTGCGCGGCATGTTGAACCACGATCGCGGGTTCATCGAACCCAGCGCGACGTTCCGCGCGTTCCGCGACAAGCTCCTCACAGGCATCGAGGAGATCGAGTTCCGCCGTGCCGTGATGGAAGACGCCATCGGCGCGTTGGAGAAGGCCGGCGTCGCCCGCGCGGATCTGCAACTGGCGTGGAGCTTCACCGTCGCCAGCACCGAGAACATCAGCGGCCGCATGCTGCACATCCGCGACGAGGCCGTCGCAGCACTCGGCGACAAGGCCCCCGCCTTCCACATCATCTCCACCGAGAAGAACACCCACGACAAGGTCGCGCTGCAGATCAGCGGCACCTTCGACGTGCCCAACTACCTCACCGGCGACGGCGGCCCGGGCACCACGTTCAACTACACCAGCACCGACATCGACGCACTGCCGGCGCAGAACGGCATCGTGCACGTGCCATTCCTCTGCAACGTCAGCACGGCCACGATGAACGGCAACGCGCCGGCGCACGTCGTGGAGTACGGCCACGGTCTGCTCGGTGGACGCGACGAGATCAACGCCGGCAACGTGCGCGACTTCGCCAACGACAACAACATCCTGTTCTGCGCCACCAACTGGGCCGGCATGAGCGAGGACGACGTCGGCAACGCTGCCGCGACGCTGGCCAACTTCGGTCAGTTCAACACGATGGCCGACCGCCTGCAGCAGGGTGTGCTCAACCAGATCTACCTCGGCCGGCTGATGACGCGGTTCAACGGTCTCAGCAGCGAAGCGTCCCTGAAGCGGGCCGACGGTGGCCCCCTGTTCGACACTGGCCACCTCGACTACGACGGCAACAGTCAGGGCGGGATCATGGGTCTGATGCTGGCAGCGGTGTCGCCCGATATCGAGCGCGCCGTCCTGGGTGTGCCCGGCATGAACTACAGCCTGCTGCTGCCACGCTCGGTCGACTTCGACACGTACGAGGCCGTGTTCCTGCCCGCCTACCCGAACGACCTCGACCGTGTTCTGATCCTCGGCATCACGCAGATGTTGTGGGACCGTGGCGAGGGTGCCGGGTATGTGCAGCACCTCACCTCCAACCCGTACGCAGGAACCAGCGCGAAGACCGTGCTCCTCGATGTCGCCTTTGGTGATCATCAGGTCACCCCGCTGTCGGCACTGGTGGAAGCGCGAACGCTGGGCCTCACCATCCATCGGCCGGTGGCTGCCGATGGTCGCTGGGCGGAGACGGACGCTGGCTACGGGCTAGAGAGCACCGTCTATCCCAGCACGGGTTCGGCGATCATCATCTGGGACTCGGGCATGACGGCGATGCCACTGGAGAACCTCGCCCCGCGTGACGGCGACGACTCGCACGAAGACCCGCGAGCCGATGCCCAGGTGCAACGGCAGAAGGCTTCGTTCCTCTTCAACGACACGCTCATCGACGTGTGTGGTGGTGCGGCATGCACCGCCGCCCACCGTGCCTGAGCACGGCTCACCTGCGCCGGGTCAGCCGACGGGGATGCGCAGCAGCGATTGTGCGATCGTTTCGAAGGTGAGCTTCGCACCGGGCTTGTAGGCGTGCACCCCATCCCAGCGATAGCCCAGATCGTTGGCGATCGCCTCGTTCGTGCAGTAGTCCTGCGGGCCGGCGACGAACGTTGTGGTCGTCGGGTTCTTGGCCGCGACAGCCTTCAACAACTCGTTCACATGGGCCACGCGCTGGTCGTTCGCCCGCTCCGGCAGCGCGGGCGTGCCAGCGCCCTTCACATCCTTGGGACGCATGCACGGAACCTCCAGCAGCGCCACCTTCACACCGATCGCCGACAACGCGTCGATCCCCTGTTGCACGCCGTCGGTGAAGCGCTGATCGACCGTCGGGCTGTCGAAGGCCACGACCTGACCACCCAACTTCACGTCGAACACATCCCATGCGCCGATCACCACCAGTGCCACCTCGGCATTCGCTTTCTGCGCCGCCGAGGCCCACTTGGTCTCCCACCCGGCGCAATCGGTGAACGACCGCGTGAAGCCTTGGGTGGACACCGCGGTGCCGCCGCTGTAGACGCTGCAGCCCTGGAGGGAACCGTTGCCGATGGTGAACGTGGACGCGATGCCGTCGGGCAGGTTCTTCGCCAGCGCGTGAGCCGTGGAGTCGCCCACGATCACCACCCGACGCGGCAGCGTCGCGGCCGTGACCGGCACCGGTGTGGTGCTGCTCGTGGACGAGGTGCTCTGGCCGACGACGCCGGTGTCGGTACCGGGCACGGTGGAGTTGTCGCTGGTGGTTGTGGTGTCGGCCGCGGTGGCATTCGGGTCGAAGACGACGCCGGTGCTGTTGTCCTGCGCGGCGTCGAACACCTTGTCGGCCGAGCCGAAGAACACCACCAACGATCCGGCCAGCACCACTGTCGTGACACCGATACAGCCGGTGATCAACGACCAGTCGCGCCGCTCACGGTTGTTCCACCAGCGGCCCAGCAGACCCGTGCGGATCGGTGTCTCCACATAGCGATAGCTGGCCTCGCTGACGGGCACAGTCAGCACGGCCGCCAGCAGGAACTTGCTGGTGGAGCCGGTGTAGGCATCGCAGATCCGCATGATCGGCCAGCTCCACAGGTACAGACCGTACGAGCGCTTGCCGATCTCCACCATCGGCCGCGCGCTGAACACCTTGCGGGCGCCGAATGCCCACGGGTGCACGACGACGGCCACCAGCACCGCCGAGGCGATGGTCACCATCGGCAGCATCCACAGATACGTGGAGTCCTCGGCGACGTGACCCATGAAGAACCCCGCGAGGAGCACCACCACCGCTCCCACGGCGGCCATGTCGAGCACGTTGGCGGCGTTGCCCTTCGGCTTCGACGTCACCTGCCACGGCCTCCACAGGAATGCCATCGCGGCACCGAGCAGCAGACCGCTCGAGCGTGTGATCGTCGACAGATAGAGGAAGTTGACGTGGTCGACGCGCTGCATCGACAGACGGAACGGGTTGAAGAACTGCGTGGGCCAACTTGCGCTCGCCGCGATGGCGGTGCCGACCATCACCGTGAGCGAGACGACGACCAACACGCGGCCGCGACGCTTGTCGCTCGCTCGGCCGCGATTGATGGCGAGGAACACCAGCGGCCAGATCGCGTACCACTGCTCTTCCACGGCCAGGCTCCACAGGTGGCGGAACAGTGTGGGAGTGCCCGAGAAGTAGGCGACCTTGCTGAAGACCTGACCCCAGTTGGCGAGATAGAAGACGCCCCACGGGTAGTCGTGGCGCAGTTGCGAATGCTGTTCCGCCGAACCCCAGAACGCGGCCCACACACCGACCGCGAGCAGCACGGCGAACAGCGCCGGTAGCAGCCGACGGAAGCGGCGCAGCCAGAACGCGCGGAGCGCGATCGCCGACGTCTTGTCGCGCTCCTCGATCAGTAGCGATGTGATCAGGAATCCGGAGACGACGAAGAACACCTCGACGCCGAAGAATCCACCATGCATCCAGGTGAACCCAGCGTGATACAGGATCACCGCGATGACCGACATCGCACGGATGCCGTCGAGGCTGGGTTGGTACCCCATCCGCGGTGCCGCTCCTTTGCGCGACACACCTGCGGCCGGGGTCGGCGCCACGTCCCGTGACGACACGGGTTGTTCGAACTTCAACAGGCGTTCGAGCGCGGGGTGATCCTGGGGGTCGGCCACGGGTGACAAGTCTCGCAGGTGGTCAGGCCGCGTCGGGGTTCACATGCACGGGCGGCACGCTGGTCGCCGAGCGGTGCATCCCCCACACCAACACCAGGCACAGCGCCATCGCAGTGACGGCAGCACCGGCGACCATCGGACTCCACACACCGATGCGGTCGAACGCCGAACCGGCCAACGGCGGGCCGAGCACACGACCGACGGCGTACGACGACTGTTGGTAGCCCATCGCCTCGCCACGGCGTTCGGGGGGTGCGGCGTGGTTGACCATCTCGGTCAGCGACGGCGATGCCACGCCCTGGCCAACCGATAGGACCAGCAACCCGATGATCAGCAGAGCCCACGACTTCGATGCGCCGACGACCGCGAGACCGATCACGACCAGCACCAGCGCCATCGGGTAGAGGCGACCCGCGGGCACCTTCGCCGCCAGTCGACCGAAGCCGCCGCCCTGCACTGCCACGAGCACCAGGCCGATCCCGAGGAACACACCGGCCGAGGAACCCTCGGTGAGTGAGAAGCGGACGCTGCCGAACAACGAGAACGTGGCTTCGAATGCAGTGAACGCAAACGTGCCGAGGAAGCCGATGATGGCGAGACGGCGCATGATTGGCAGACGCGGCGCCTTTGGCCCCTTGGTCCGCGGCGTATGGCTGACCCTGGTCTCCGGCAAGCGGATCATCGCTGCGACAGCGTTCACCGTGGCGAGTGCTGCGGCCACGTAGAACGGAACATGCGGTCCGCCCAGCGCAGCAAGGCCACCGATCGCCGGGCCGAACACGAAGCCGATGCCGAATGCAGCACCGAGCATGCCCACCAGTTTGGGTCGTTGCTCGGGCGTCGCCATGTCGGCGACGGCCGCCTGCGCGACCGACAGGCTGGCCCCGCTGGCGCCGTCGATCGCGCGACCGAGAAACAGCACCCACAACGCACCAGCTGCTCCGGTGACGAAACTACCGACGGCGGTACCCAACAGCGAGATGATGATCACCGGCTTACGGCCGATGCGATCGCTGAGTCGACCGAGCAATGGCGCAGCAACCAACTGCGCCAGCGAGAACGTCGCGAACATCCAGCCAACGGCGTAGCCCGAGGCACCGTACCGCTTGGCGTAGACGCCCAGGATCGGCACCACGATGCCGAAGCCGACGAGGTCGAGCGCCACCGTGAACCAGATGGTCATGTACCCCTTGGGCAGTGGGGCGCGCTCAGGCTTCGACACGAGTCACCGTTCTATCTGACTCCCGCTGCCCCCGCTTCACCGTTTGAAGGGTTTTCCGTGCTGCGCACGGGAAAGCCTTCAAACGCGACGGGTCAGCGGCGCAGGGTGGTACCGGACTTGGAGGTTTCGACAGTCCAGCCGGCGTCCTGCAACTCCGCACGCAGGACGTCGGCGGCAGCGAAGTCCTTCGCCGCACGAGCAGCATCGAGCGCCGCCGCTTTGGCGGCCATGTCGGCGGGTACCTCGCCACCAGCGTTCAGCACCAGGCCGAACGCTGTGCAGATCTCGTGCACCGCGGCCACCAACCCCGGCACTTCGCCGCTACCGGCATCGAGGCCGGCATTTGCGCGACGAACGGTGTCGAACAGGAGCGCGGTGGCGGCCGGCGTGTCGAGGTCGTCGTCCATCCGCTCGCGAAAGCGGGCGAGGACATCGGCATCAGGCGCAGCCGCGGCCACACCCGAGGTGCGCGCCGCGTACGAGTCGAGACCCGCCAGCGACTTCACCGAGGCGTCGATGTTGTCCTGACCAACGCTGACCGGGCCGCGGTAGTGCGACTGCAACAACAACATGCGATACGCACGCGGGTCGTAGTGCTCCATCAGGTCCAGCAGGTTGGCCACGTTGCCGAGGCTCTTGGACATCTTCTCGCCCTCGGCATCGACCACGAAGCCGTTGTGCATCCAGTGGTTGGCGAAGCGTTTGCCCAGAGCGACGGCCTGTGCGCGTTCGTTCTCGTGGTGCGGGAACTTGAGGTCCATACCACCGCAGTGCAGATCGAAACCCTCACCGAGAATGTCGAGGCTCATGACTACACACTCGCTGTGCCAACCCGGGCGGCCATCACCCCATGGTGCCGACCACGACGGTTCACCGGGCTTGGACAGCTTCCACAACGCGAAGTCGGCCGGGTGCCGTTTATGTTCGGCGCCGAACACCTCTCGGTCGCTACCGCCTTCGAGTAGATCGTTGAGGTGCTGGTTCACGAGCAGCCCGTAATCGTCGACCGAGTCGACGCTGAGGTACACCCCATCGACAGTGATGTAGGCGCGATCGGTGCGGATCAGTTCGGCGATCATCGCCACCATCTGCTCGACGTAGTCGGTGGCATGCGGTACATCGGTGGGGCGCTGGACATTCAGCTTGCCCATCGCCTGGAACCAGACGGCCTCGCACTTGTGGGTGATCTCTTCCCACGGGCGGCCTTCACGTGCGGCCCGGTCGATGATCTTGTCGTCGATGTCGGTGATGTTGCTGACCAGCCGGACGTGCAGACCGCACCACTCGAGGTAGCGGCGCATCACGTCGTACACCAGCGTGGCGCGGCCATGCCCGAGGTGCGGCGGGCCGTACACGGTGGGACCACACAGGTACACGCTCACCGTGCCGGGCTCGCGCAGGGCAAGCTCACGTACCCCTCTGGTGGCGGTGTCGTACAGGTGCAACATGGTCTCAGAGCCTACGGCGACCCGCCAACCAGACCCCAAGCAGCAGGGAACCGTTTCCGGCCAGCAGGTAGCCTGTGCGGGCCATGTCTGCGAACACGAACACACCTGACAAGCCGTCACTGGACGGTATCGAGGACCGCTGGATGCAGCAGTGGGAGGCCGACGCCACCTACCGCTTCGACCGCACGGCCACCAGGGACGGCGTGTTCGCGATCGACACTCCCCCGCCAACGGTGAGCGGCTCGCTGCACATCGGCCACGTGTTCAGCTACACGCACACCGACACCATCGCCCGCTTCCAGCGGATGACCGGCAAGGCCGTGTTCTACCCCATCGGTTGGGACGACAACGGTTTGGCCACCGAGCGCCGCGTGCAGAACTTCACCGGTGTGCGTTGCGATCCGTCGCTGCCGCAGGATCCCGCCTTCGCTGCGCCGTTCCACGGCGACGTGCCCAAGGACCACCGCGCCGTTCCCGTCAGCCGCCCCAACTTCGTGGAGTTGTGCCGCGAGATCACGCACCTCGACGAGCAGGCGTTCGAGCACCTGTTCCGTCGCCTCGGCCTGTCGGTCGACTGGACGTTGCTCTACACCACCATCGGCGACCGCGCCCGCACGGTCAGCCAGCGCGCGTTCCTGCGCAACCTGGCCCGCGGCGAGGCCTACCAGCAGGACGCACCCACGCTGTACGACATCGACGAGCGCACCGCCGTCGCCCAGGCGGAAATGGAGGACCGCGAGGTTCCCGGCGCGTACCACAAGCTTGCGTTCCACCCCACCGACGGTGGCGAAGACTTGCTGATCGAGACCACCCGCCCCGAGCTGCTGGCCAGCTGTGTGGCGATGGTGGCGCACCCCGACGACCCGCGCTATCAGCCGTTGTTCGGCACCACCGTGCGCACACCGCTGTTCGAGGTGGAGGTGCCGATCCTGGCCCACCACCTGGCCGACCCTGAGAAGGGCACCGGCATCGCGATGATCTGTACGTTCGGCGACATCACCGACGTCACGTGGTGGCGCGAACTGAACCTGCCGTCACGTGCGCTGCTGGGTTTCGACGGCAGGTTCCACACCGACTGCCCCGACTGGATCACCACCGTTGCCGGTCAGGACGCATACACCGCGATGGCCGGTCTGGCGCCGAAGCAGGCACAGAAGAAGGTCGTCGAACTGCTGCAGGCCAGCGGCGAAATGCTCGGCGATGCCCGCCCGATCACCCACCCCGTGAAGTTCTACGAACGCGGCACCCGCCCGCTGGAGATCGTCGCCACCCGCCAGTGGTACATCCGCAACGGCGGCCGAGGCAACGAACTGCGCGAGGCACTCGTGGCCCGCGGGCAAGAGCTGGAATGGCACCCGCCGTACATGCAGCACCGCTACGACAACTGGGTGGGCGGCCTCAACGGCGACTGGCTGATCAGCCGCCAGCGGTTCTTCGGTGTGCCGATTCCGCTGTGGTATCGCCTCGATGCCGACGGGCTGCCGCTGTACGACCAGGTGCTGATCCCCAGTGAAGACCGCTTGCCGGTCGACCCCAGCACCGACTGTCCGGACGGGTTCACCAACGACCAGCGCGGTGTGCCCGGTGGCTTCACCGGCGACCCCGACGTGATGGACACATGGGCCACCAGTTCGCTCACACCGCACATCGCCGGTGAATGGGAAGCCGAGCAGGGCGACCTGTTCGACCGCGTGTTCCCGATGGACATGCGCCCCCAGGGTCACGACATCATCCGCACCTGGCTGTTCAGCACGATGGTGCGCAGCCACCACGAGCACGGTTGCCCGCCGTGGCGTCACGCTGCGTTGTCGGGCTGGATCCTCGATCCCGACCGCAAGAAGATGTCGAAGAGCAAGGGCAACACGGTCACCCCGTTGCATCTGCTCGAGCAGTACGGCACCGACGCCGTGCGCTACTGGGCGGCCAGTGGGCGCCCCGGTGTCGACACCGCATTCGACGAAGGTCAGATGAAGATCGGCCGCAAGCTGGCGACGAAGCTGCTGAACGCGAGCAAGTTCGTGCTCGGTTTCGGTGAGCCCCCTGCTGGTGCGGCACCCACCGAGGACATCGACCTGGCGATGCTCGCCAGGCTGGACGGTGTCGTCGGCGAGGCCACCACGGCGTTCGCCGGATTCGACTACGCGCGTGCGCTGGAAGCGGCCGAGGGGTTCTTCTGGTGGTTCTGCGACGACTACGTGGAACTGGTGAAGGGTCGCGCCTACGGCACACATGGCGAGGCGCTCGCCGCGTCCGCGCAGGTTGCACTGCGCACCGCACTGCACGTCATCCATCGTCTGTTCGCCCCGTTCATCCCGTTCGTCACCGAAGAGGTGTGGTCGTGGTGGCAGCCGGGTTCGGTGCACGCGCAGTCGTGGCCAGCCGTCGGCGGCACCGCCACCGGCGATGCCTCCCTGATTGACCCCGTGTGCGAGGTGCTCGCCGGAGTGCGCCGAGCCAAGACCGAGGCCAAGTCCAGCCAGAAGGCCGCCGTGTCGTTGTTGGTGGTCACCGCTCTGGCAGGATCCCACGCCGCGATCGAGGCCGGGCGCATCGATCTGTGCGATGCAGGCACCATCACCGAACTCCGAGTGCTGACAGGTGATGCACTCACGTGCGACGTCACCCTGGCACCGGCCGAGTGACGGACCGATAGGTTTCCGCCATGCGTCGACTCCTTCTACCGGTCCTCTGCTACGCACTCGTCGCGGGGCTGGCGCTCGCGCCCACAGCGCAGGCCGACACCCAACCGATCAGTGCTGCGGATGCAACCGGTGCCTCCATCGAGCGGGGCACCGTCCTGCAGGTGCACACCACGCTGGCCAACCCCGACCCGGGAACCGGTCGGCGGGCGGTCTACTCGATCTCACAGCAGCATGTCTGGGTCTTCGATGCCACCGATCAACTCGTCCGCGAGTTCCCCATTTCGGGTCGGCTCGATCAGCCGGCCACCGGCACATTCCAGGTGTTCTCGAAGTCGATGTACACCTGCAGCAGCAGGCACCCCGACACGTGCATGCGCTACATGATCCGCTTCACCAAGGGTCCGCTGGGCGACAACATCGGATTCCACGAGATCCCCGTGCGTCGCGGCAAACCCGTGCAGACCTACGCCGAGCTCGGGCAACCGATCTCCGACGGTTGTTTGCGTGAGACGACTGCCGACGCGCAGTTCATGTGGAAGTGGGCGTCGATCGGCACCACCGTCATCGTCATTCCCTGACGACGCCCGGTTCACGCGCTGGGTCAGTCAGCTTCGCGCTGACGCTTCGTGGGTGCTTGCAAGCGGCCTGCCTCGAACGCTTCGAGCGTGAGTCGCCGCCACTTCGCAGTCACTTGGTCCTGTGTGCCGGGGCGCGACGCGACGGTGATGTGGAACACCACCCGCTCGTCGCCAATCGAGGCGACACCCGCCAGCCGAGGCGCGCCCAGGATCAGGTCGCCCATCTCCGGTAGTTCCGTCAGCGCCGTGCACAGCGCTTCGATCGCAGCTTCAGCGGTGGCCATCGGCATTCGCCGCGACACCTCGACATCGAGGCGCGTGACGTTGGACTTCGACAGGTTGCCAACGCGGGCAACACCGCCGTGCGGTACGTACCACGCCGTGCCGAAGCCATCACGCAGCCGCACCGATCGCAACGTGATGCGCTCGACGGTGCCCGACGCCAAACCCAGGTCGACCTCGTCGCCGACGCCGTACTGATCCTCTGCCAGTACGAAGAGACCGGCGATCATGTCGCGCACCATGGTCTGGGCACCGAAGGCCACCGCACCACCGACGACGGTGGCCGTGGCGACAAAGGCGCCGATGTTGATTCCCACTTCACCGATGATGAAGATGGTCGCCACCGACCAGATGACACCGACCAGCGCACCGCGAAGCGCTGACGCGACCGCACCCTGACGGGCCTCAGCGCGGCCACGATCGCTGCCCGGGAGATCGAGTACCCGCTTCAACACACGCTTGATCACACGGCGGACGACGAACGTCAACACGACCGCGACAAGGATGCCTACTGCAACCCTTGTGGGCGTGAGGAGATGGAGCTTGGCGAGTCGTTGAACCCAGAGCGGCTGTGTGGCGAGCACCGCGAGAGAATACCGCGCTCGCCATCAGCGTGAAGGGCCGACCCCCGCACTGGTGGGCGGGCGGCTAGCCTTGCAGCCGCCATGCGGACGTTCCCCACCGATCCGTCGCAGCCAGATGAATCGTCATACCGGCCGCGCCACACCCCAGCTCAATTCGCCGTCCTCGCGTTGAACGTCTTGGTCGTAGTTGCATGTCTCGGCGGTGCCGTTGCGCTGCTCTACGGCAAGAACGAACTCGATGGTCGGCTGCAGACCGCAAAGGTGCAGGTGCAGGTCACCACCGCTAGCACCGCACCGGGTTCCACCGCCCCTGGCGACACCACCGGGCCGACGGGGCCGCCCGAAACGTTCCCGGTGGCCGACCCGGCAGCACAGAACTTCCTCATCACCGGCTCGGATGCGAACGCGTGCAACGACCCGAACTCACCGTGGGCGGGCGCCACCGTCGGTCGCGACGCGTTCGGTAGCCGCAGCGACACGATCATGGTGATGCGTGTCGACCCCACCACGCGCGCCGCCGCAGTGCTGTCGTTTCCCCGCGACTTGTGGGTGAAGATCCCCGGCCACGGCAAGAACAAGATCAACTCGGCGTACGTCAAGGACGACTACACGCTGCTCGCGAACACCATCTACAACAACTTCGGCATCAAGATCGATCACTATGTCCAGGTCGACTTCTGCGCCTTCAAACGCATCGTCGACGCCGTGGGCGGCGTGGGCGTTCCGTTCGCGACGCCAGTCGTCGACAAGAACATCGGTCTCAACATTGCAACAGCCGGCTGCCACACGTTCAGTGGCGATGAGGCATTGGCCTACGTGCGGTCGCGGCACCTCAAGTCGATCGACGCCAATGGTCAGACCCACGAGGATGGATTTGCCGATCTCGCTCGCATCTCCCGTCAGCAGGACTTCCTGCGACGAGTACTGCGCAAGGCACTGGACAAGGGCTTGTTCGACGCCAAGGTCGCCCGCGGACTGCTCACCACACTGCAGAGCGACATCGTCACCGAACAAGGTTTCACTGTCGACGACATGCTGAAGTTTGCCGGCGTGATGCACGACGTTGCCCCCGAGAGCATCCACACCTACCAAGTCGATTCGACGGGCAAGATGCAAGGGCAGTACGCCGTGCAGGTCTACGTACAGAGCAAAGCGATGACCGCAATCCTTGCCATCTTCCAGGGTTCGGCAACGCTCATCGGCGCGCCGGAGCAAGCAGCGCCCACCAGCAGCACCGTCGACGGTGGGCTCCAGGTGACGACGACGACTGCCGCCCCTGCACCCGGTGTCACGCAGCCGGCCGACAACACCGTGGGGCAGATCGTCCCCGACAAGAACATCGTCTGCAGCTAACTGCGCGACGGTCCTCGGCCGCTCCCGACTCCAGCCTGAGCAGGCTGCCCGGTAACCTACTGCAGCCATGGAACCGACCCCAGCCGAGCCAAAGCGCACGCCGCGGCACACCACCAGCCAGCGGGTAGTACTGACGCTCAACATCGTCGTCGTGCTCGCCTGTCTCGTCGGCGCCGCAGCGCTCATCTACGGCAAGGATCAGCTCGACGGCAGGTTGCAGACCGACAAAGTCGCCGTGCAAACCACGGTGCAGACAGTGCCAGCCACGCAGGTCAGCACTGACGACACCGGCAACGCCACCACAAGCCAGGCACCCGACGCCACATTCCCTCCCGCCGACCCAGCCGCCCAGAACTTCCTGATCACTGGCTCTGATGCGAACGCCTGCGTCGAACCCAACTCGCCGTGGGCAGGTGCCGCCGACCCCTCCCGGGCCAACATCGGCAGCCGCAGCGACACGATCATGGTGATGCGCGTCGACCCCAGCACACACGCCGCAGCAATCCTGTCGTTCCCCCGCGACCTGTGGGTGAAGATTCCAGGTAAGGGCAAGAACCGCATCAACGCCGCTTACGTCAAGGACGACTACACGCTGCTGCAGCAGACCTTGTACGACAACTTCGGTGTCGTCATCGATCATTACATCCAGGTCGACTTCTGCGCGTTCAAGCGCATCGTCGACGGCGTGGGTGGCGTGGCCGTACCGTTCGACCACCCGATCGTCGACCGCAACGTCGGCATCGATGTCGCACCTGCTGCAGGCGAGACGCTTCCGTTCTGCCACACGTTCAGCGGCGACGAAGCCCTCGCCTACGCACGCTCACGTCACCTCAAGTGGGTCGACACGAACGGCAAGGTGCACGAGGACCGTGCTGCCGACTTCGGTCGCATCTCGCGCCAGCAGGATTTCCTGCGGAGAGTGCTGAAGACGGCATTGAAGAAGGGTCTGTTCGATCCCGCTGTGGCGCGAGCCCTCATCGCGTCGCTACAGAACGACATCGTCACCGAGCAAGGCTTCACGGTCGACGACATGCTGCGCTTCGCCGGCGTCATGCGCGATGTCGCCCCCGACACGATCCGCACCTATCAGGTGGACAGTGTCGGCTCCACACAGGGAGGCAGCTCCGTGCGCTTGCCGCAGATCGCAGGCAAGAACATGAAGGCGATTCTTGCGATCTTCCAGGGCAAGGCTCCACTGGCCGGCGCTCCCGACCAAGTGTTCGACACCACTACGACCGGACCTGGCACGACCGGACCTGGCAGCACCACCACGATCGCGGGCACACCGCTGGAGAACGGCGTCGGCGACATCCTGCCGCCGAAGAACGTCGACTGCTGATCACGCTCGTTCGAGCGCTCGCGACACCACCTCGGCCACCGCCGACGGACCCGACACGGTCAGACACCTGGCACCGCACCGGGTGGCGAACGCGAACGCCTCGGCGCAGTCCTCTTCCGGGGCAATGATCACCAACTCGTCGAGCGCCTGTGCTGCGACCATCGGGTCGCCGTCGACCGTGGAGCGACAATCGCTCAACAGCACCGCAACCTTGCGCCCAGCATGGCTACGTGCCAGTTGTTCGCCAGCGGCACGCAAGGCCGAGGCAAGATCCGTCGTGCCGAAACCGCGCAGCGACAGGATGTCGGTGACGACGGCGTCACCAGGTTTCGGCGTGAGTTGGCTCTTGGCGACCACCACGTCCTTGCCGAACGCAAGCACGCTGTAGTCGGTCGGCGACCGAGTGGCCACAGCCGCAGCAGCGAGCGCTGCAGTGGCAAGCGGGCGCCCACCCATTGAACCGCTGCGGTCCAACATCAGACACATCGCAGTGGACGGGCGCACCCACCCGCGGATGCGGAGTCGATCGGCGTCGATCGCGCCGGCACGACCCTCGATGATGGCGTCGATGCTGGCGTCGATGTCGAGGTCGCCGCCGTCGGGTCGATACGGCAGCGCCCGTAGACGGCCGATACCCCGCGAGCGCGTCGGCCCGCGCTGGGCGATGTCGAAGAACAACCTGCCGGCCAACTGCCGAGCGAGTGTCCGCAACCGTTCATCGGTAGCGCCCACCAGGTCGGCCAACAGCGCGAGCGTCCCGTCAGGATCCGCTGCCATTGCCCCCGACAACTCGTCTTCGTCCAGTTCCCCCACCTCGGGTGAGATCTGCTCGAAGCCCGGGTGCTGCGCCAACTCGCGCCGCGAAGTACTTCGTCGCTTCGCTCTGGCCACCTCCGCATCGGCATCGTTGCCCTCCTTGGCCCGCGGCGGCGACGTCAGCGAACGGGAGTCGCCCCCGTCGGGGCGTTCTCTTTTCCCGACGCGTCATCGGGTTCCGAGACGTCACTGTCGACGAACACTTGCTGCCACAGCTCACGCACGATGTCCTCGGCCGTGCGCGCACAACCCTCGCGAAGGCGCAGCCGACCGCTCAACGCCACGAGTCCGGCATCGAGGCCCACACCGCGATGATGCGCCGGCAACCCGCGCATCTCGCCGAGCGTGCGGGCCACAGCGGCGGTATCGATCGCGCCGCGCACGGACGAACCGATGCGCACATCGGGATGGGTGCGACTGCGACGCACGACCTCCACGACGTTGGTCAGCCAACCGTCGTGAAGCTCTGCGCCGGGCAGCGCCGCGCGCACGATCGCCACCTCATCGGGTGCGTCCTGGTAGTCGACCGCCAGGCGGCACACTCGGTCGTATACGGCGCTGCTGATCCGTGCCGTGCCGATCGCGTCGAATGGGTTCATCGCTGCCACGAGACGAAAACCGGATGCTGCCGCTACCCGACCCAGACGGGGAACATGCAACTCGCGTTCGCTCATCACCGTGATGAGCACGTTCAACGTCTCCTCAGGGATGCGGTTGATCTCCTCGATGTACAACAACGAACCGTCGCGCATGGCCGTGACCAGCGCGCCGTCCTCGAACACCGCAGGGTCGTAGCCATCGGTGAGTACACGGGCCGGATCGAAGTGGCCGACCAGACGCGCCGGGGTCAACTCGGCGTTGCCTTCGACGAACTCGAACCCCAGACCGAGTTCATCAGCGACGGCACGCAACAGCGTGCTCTTGCCCGTCCCTGGTGGGCCTTCCAGCAGCACGTGCCGGTTGGCAGCGAGTGCGGCGACGACGAGTTCGATCTCGCGGGCGCGCCCCACCACCCTGCCCAGCACGCGCTGGACGAGGGCAGCGGCGGCGCTCATCGGTGACGAATCAGTGCTCGTAGATGAGCACGCCGCGGATGTTCTTGCCGGCGTACATATCGGCGTAGCCCTGGTTGATCCCTTCGAGCGGGTAGGTCGTGGTGACCATGCCGTCGAGGTCGAGCTGACCGCGGGTGTACAGCTCCATCAGCTTGGGGATGTCGTGGCGCGGGTTACCGCTGCCGAAGATGGAGCCGACGAGCGACTTCTCCAGCAGGGTGAGCAGCGATGCCGGGATGGCGATGCTCTGCTCGCTGGTGGGGTGGATGTTGGTGACGACGATCTTGCTGCGCTTGGCACCCAACCAGAACGCCTGACCGAGGGCCTCACTGCTGCCCACACCCATCGTCATGATCACCTTGTCGTAGCCACGGTTCCAGGTGACGGCTTCGAGCTGACCGAGGGCCTCCTCGATCGACGATGCAGTGTGTGTGGCACCGAAGTCCATCGCCTTCTCGCGCTTGAACTCGATCGGGTCGATGGCCGTGACGACGCTGGCACCGGCCAGCTTGGCGCCCTGCACGGCGCTGGCGCCGATGCCGCCGATGCCGACCACCGCGACCATGTCGCCTGGCTGCACGTCGGCCGCGTAGACCGCGGAACCCCAGCCGGTGACTACTCCACAGCCGAGCAGGCAGGCCTTGTCGAGCGGCCACTCGGGGTTGATCTTCACGCAGCTGGCCTCGTTCACGACCGTGTGGTGCGAGAACGTGCCCAGGCCGCCCACGGCGAGGCGCAGATCCTGGCCCTTGGCATGGTGACGGGAGGTGCCATCGGAGATCTGGTAACCGCTGATGCCGTTGAGATCGCACAGGTTGCTGTGCCCACTGGAGCACGACGGGCAGCGCCCGCAGGCCGGCACGAATGCGAACACGACATGGTCGCCGGGGGCGACGGAGTACACGCCCGGGCCAACTTCCAGCACGATGCCCGCGCCCTCATGGCCACCGATGACCGGCGGCTCGGGCGTGACGCCTGCAAGGTCGCCGGTGACGATGTGCTCGTCGCTGTGGCACATACCGCTGGCCACCATCTTCACCAGCACTTCACCAGCCTTGGGCGGATCGAGCTCGATCTCCTCGATCACCCACGGAGTGTTGCGCTCCCAGAGAACTGCTGCCTTCGTCTTCACCGGTGTACCCCCACGGGATGTCGTGACTGTCGTGTCGAAATCGTGTCGACCGCGCGCAGGTTACCCGTCGGTCACCACCCGAGTCGCACCGTGGGGACCTCCTTCACCCGGCTACATCCTTCCAGTCGCCATTCATGTCGCGGGACCCACCGCAGGATTGCGGTCACACCCGCGACGCGAGGGGGAATCGGCGCGGCGAACTCGGCTGGATTGGCATCGCACTCGCGCTCTACAAAATCCAAGTGCGGCCCGCTAGTCTCGGCGGAATGGAGAACGAGATCGTCGACACCACCGCCGAGTCCATCGAGATAGAGGAAGAGCTGTTGGTGGAGGAAATCTCTATCGACGGCATGTGCGGTGTCTACTGAGCTGAGCGCTCACCCGCTGCCCGACGACCTGCTCACCCGGTCGCTCGAGCTGCATCCGCAGGTCGCGCTGCGCCCTGAACCGTTCGGCGCGCTGGCCTACCACTACGGCAACCGTCGCCTGGTGTTCCTGAAGCACCCCGACATGGTCAAGGTCGCTCGCGAGCTCGCCAACCACGCAACTCTCGCCGACACCCTGGCGGCATGTGCGGTCGACCGCACTCGTTGGCCGTCGTTCTCGAAGGCCTTCGCCTCACTCCAACACTCCGACGTCGTTCGGGAAAGGGTCGCTCCGTGAGCGTCGAATCTCTCGTCAGCCAGTTGAAGACCGGGCTCGACGCCCCGATCTGTCTCACGTGGGAACTCACCTACGCGTGCAACCTGCAGTGCGTGCACTGCCTCTCATCGTCCGGTCAGCGCGATGAGCGCGAGCTCAGCACCGCCGAGGCCAAGGGAGTGCTCGACCAACTCCGCGACCTACAGGTCTTCTACATCAACATCGGTGGTGGCGAACCGATGGTGCGCCGCGACTTCTTCGAGATCGTCGAGCACTCGATCGGCAACGGCATCGGCGTGAAGTTCTCCACCAACGGTGCGTTCATCGATGCTGAGAAGGCCCGCCGCCTCGCCTCGATGGACTACCTCGACATCCAGATCAGCCTCGACGGTGTCGATGCCGCCACCAACGACGCCGTCCGCGGCATCGGCAGCTACGACATGGCGCGACGGGCGATGGACAACCTCGCCGCGGCCAACTTCGGACCGTTCAAGATCAGCGTCGTCGCCACTCGCCACAACGTGCCGCAGCTCGACCGCTTCAAGGAGCTAGCCGACTCATATGGCGCGCAGCTGCGACTGACCCGCCTGCGCCCCAGCGGCCGCGGCGTCGATACGTGGGACGATCTACACCCGACCAACGCCCAGCAACGCGAGATTTACCACTGGCTGATGGCCAACGGCGAGAACGTGCTCACGGGCGATTCGTTCTTCCACCTCAACGCACTCGGTGATTCGCTGCCCGGCCTCAACATGTGCGGTGCAGGGCGAGTGGTGTGTCTCGTCGATCCCGTCGGCGATGTGTACGCGTGCCCGTTCGTGATCCATGGCGATTTCAAGGCTGGCAATGTGCGCGACGAGGGCGGATTCGCGAAGGTGTGGCGCGAGTCCGATCTGTTCCGCGAGCTGCGCGAACCACAGTCGGCTGGCGCCTGCGCGAGTTGCGGTGCGTTCGATGCCTGCCAAGGCGGGTGTATGGCCGCCAAGTTCTTCACCGGATTGCCGCTCGACGGCCCCGACCCGGAGTGCGTGGCCGGCGACGGCGAGGTGGCACTCGCCGAACTGGGCGCTCAGTCAGCGTCGACCCCGGTGAGTGTCAGCTTCAAGCCGCGCCCCACCCCCGACCACACCAAGCCCGCCCGCACCCCCGTCCCCGCGTAATCGCCGCCGGTTTCTGGGAAGAAGTTGTCCCAAGTCGGCTTCTGCGAAGGATGAGTCCCGGTTTCCGGGGGACCACGGCTTCCCAGAACGTGCAGCGAGCGGGGCGCGCAACACCGCAGAGGGGCCCAAGGGGACACAGTTCCGCAGCGGCACACGCTCTAAGGTGGCCCACACCGCCATGGGCCGCGTACGGAAAGGGGGCGGGATGATCTGGCTGTTCCTGCTGCCTGCCTACGCGCTCGGCACGTTCCCGAGTGCGGTGATGATCGCCCGCGGCAAGGGTGTCGACATCACCAAAGTCGGCTCTGGCAACCCCGGCGCATCGAACATTTCGCGTACATTCGGTAAGCCGTGGGGTGTGCTCGTCTTCGTGCTCGATGGGTTGAAGGGCATGATTCCGGCGGCGGTCGGCATCTGGTTGATCGACGACCGGCCGGTCGCCTACGGCATGGTCGTCGCCGCCATCCTGGGCCACATGTTCCCACTCACCCGTCGGCTTCGTGGCGGCAAAGGTGTGGCCACCATGGCCGGTGCGGCCTTCGTGCTGCAGCCCATCGTGGCGCCGCTCCTCGCCGTGCTCTGGTACACCTCGTTGAAGGTCTCCAAGAAGGCATCCGTCGCCTCGATCGTCGTGATGGTCGGACTGCCCGTCGGCACGGCCCTCAAGGGCGCCCCCGGTTGGGAGATCGCGACGCTCGCGGCGATCAACGCCCTGGTGATGGTGCGCCACACCGAGAACATCAAGCGGCTCCTCGACGGAACCGAGCTGTCGGCGAAGCGACCGAACTCGTAGCCCGGATAGCGTCACGGCCCATGACCGCCACCGATCGCGAACACCTTTTCGCTGCGCAGGCCGCCGTCATGCCACAGTTCAACGAGTACGTGAAGTCCGCGGGCGACCGGGTGATCTCGGTGCTCTGCCTCACCAGGAAGTAACTCCGCCATGCGTCTGCTCGAACCGATCACCCTGGGTGCCGCCACGGCACCGAATCGAGTGATGTTCGGGCCGCACGTCACCAACCTCGGTGCGCTCGACCGCACCTTCACCGCCCGCCACACCGCCTACTACGAACGACGCGCTCGGGGTGGCTGTGGCGTGGTGGTGGTCGAGGCCGCGAGCGTCCACGACAGCGACTGGCCCTACGAGCGCGCCCCCTTGGCATCGCGGGCGGCTGAAGGTTGGGCCGAGATTGCCACCGCGGTACATGCGCACGGCTCATTGATGATCGCCGGCATCGACCACGCCGGTGGTCAGGGCAGCAGCGCATACCACCAGCGCGAGCTGTGGGCTCCCAGCCGGGTACCAGAGGTGAACTCGCGCGAGGTGCCCAAATGGATGGAGGCCGACGACATCGCTGCGGTCGTCGCCGGGTTCGCCAGCGCTGCCAAGCTCGCCGTCGACAGCGGGTGCGACGGGGTCGAGATCAATGCCGGACAGCACAGCCTGGTGCGTCAGTTCCTGTCCGGACTCACTAACCAACGCGGCGATGAGTGGGGTCAGGATCGCGGACTCTTCGCTCGCCAGGTGATCGGGGCCGTGCGCGGCGCCATCGGCACCGCCGTCGTCGGCCTGCGCCTGTCCTGCGACGAACTGGCGCCGTGGGCGGGCATCACCCCGGAGATGGCCCCCGAGATCGCCATCGCGCTCGTGGGAGCAGGACTCGACTACGTGGTGGTCGTACGTGGCTCGATCTTCTCTGCCGAGAAGACCCGTCCAGATTTCCACGAACCGGCCGGCTTCAACATCGATCTGTGCCGCGCGGTGAAGGCAGCACTGCCCGAGACTCCCGTCTTCCTGCAGGGCTCCGTCGTCGACTGGGGTCAGGCCGAATGGGCGCTCGGCGAGGGGGTGTGCGACGGCGTGGAGATGACCCGCGCGCAGGTTGCCGACCCCGACCTCGTCGCCAAACTCATCAGCGGGCAAGCGCAGCGCATCCGTCCGTGCCTGCGCTGCAACCAGACCTGTCAGGTGCGCGACGGTCGCAGCCCGGTGGTCACCTGTGTGGGCGAACCCAGCAGCGGTCGTGAGACCGAAGACCCCGACTGGTACGCAGCCACGGCTCGCCCGCGCGACGTACTCGTCGTCGGTGCCGGTGTCGCCGGACTCGAAGCCGCCCGCGTGGCAGCGGCCCGCGGCCACCGTGTGCGGGTCGTCGAACGCAGCCAACGAGTCGGCGGTGTCGCAGCCATCACCGGACCTGGGGCACCGCTGGTTGAGTGGCTTGCCGCCGAATGCGCGGCCGCCGGCCTCGCGATCGAGTTCGACGCCGACGAGCGCAGCGCCCGCCCGGGCGAACTGATCATCCAGGCCACCGGCGCCGTACACGGTCGCCGCGCATATGCAATCGCCGATGGTGCCATCGTGCTCGATGTCGTCGATGTGCACTCCGGCGCGGTCACGCTGCCCGACGGTCCGATCGCGCTGTTCGACCCCATCGGCGGCCCGATTGCCGTCGACCTCGCCGAGCAGTTGGGCGACCGCGCGATCCTGATCACGCAGGATCAGATTGCCGGCAACGAACTCTCCCGCACCGGCGACCTTGCACCGGCCAACGTGCGCCTACAACAGCGCAATGTGCACATCGAGCGACGCAGCATCCTGCGCGCGGTTCGCCCCGGTGAGATCGAGATGGAGGACCGATTCAGCGGCGAGCGTCGCACTGTCGCCGCCGCAGCGCTGATCGACTGTGGGTTCCGCTTGCCGACCGACCCGATCACCGGTGCACATGCCCAGGTCGGCGACTGTGTAGCCCCACGCACATTGCACGAGGCAGTGCTCGAAGGCCGCCGCGCCGCCCTCTCCATCTGAGGCCGCAGCGCCGCCCAGACCGACCATCTGGGCAGGTTCAGTTGCGGTTTCCGGGACTGAGGCTGCCCAGAAGACGTTGTGGGACGGATCCTTCCCAGAAACCGCAGGCCGAGCCAAGTGCCTGTTCTGGGCGCTCTCGGTCACTGACGGCGGCGCCTTGAGAGAGGACACACCCACTAAGGTCGGGTCCTCATGAAGTCCGCCTCGCCTCGCCCCCGGCCCGCGGCGCGTCCCGCAGCGGTGCTGTGGGACATGGACGGCACGATCGTGGACACCGAGCCGTACTGGATCGAGTGCGAGTTCGAACTCGTCGAACAGTTCGGCGATTCGTGGGACATGGACAAGGCGCACGCACTCGTCGGCAGCGACCTGCGCGACACTGCGCGCTTGATGCAAGACCTCGGCGGTGTACGCCTAGAGGTCGACGACATCGTCAATCGTCTGCTCGACGGTGTCGTCCAGCGAGTGCGCCGCGCAGTGCCCTGGCGGGCCGGTGCGCGAGAACTCTTGGCCGAGCTGAACCAGGCAGACATCCCGTGCGCCCTCGTCACTATGAGTTGGACGCGCTTCGCCGACGCCGTGGTGTCCGTACTTCCCGAGGGGACGTTCGCGGCCGTCATCAGCGGCGACATGGTGACCAACGGCAAACCGCACCCCGAGCCATACCTGGCGGGTGCGCGGGCGCTGCGTGTCCCCCCGCAACATTGCGTCGCAATCGAAGACTCACCCACCGGTGTGCGCAGCGCCGTTGCCGCCGGATGCATCACGTTCGCCGTACCCAACGTGGTCGACATTGCACCGGGCGCGGGCTACACCGTGGTCCGGTCGCTCGACGACATTCCACGCTCGATACTCGGCCTCCGCTCGCGCGGGCACGCAGCTGCCCGCACACCTGAACAACGACACCGCCGCCGACTCGTCGGCACCGGGTTGATGCTCGCGGCGGTGCTCGGTCTCGGTGCGGGCGTCGCGCTGTTGGTGCGCGAGAAGGGCGCTCCCCCGCCCTACCCCGATATGGCGGTGAGCACCTGGGCGCCCTACTGGGAACTCCCAGCCGCCACCGCCAGCATTGCGGCCAACGGCGGCACGCTGCACCAGGTGTCGCCGTTCTGGTACACCGCCAAGGACGCTGCGACGGTGGCCTATGCGGCGAACATCACTCTCAATGACACCGCCGCGTTCGCCGCAGCCGCCACGGCCTCAGGTGCCGCGGTGATCCCGACGGTCACCGACGGCACGGGCGCCGGCACGATGGCTGCGTTGCTGGCAAACCCTTCTGCGCGATCCACCCATGTGCGGGCGTTGGTCGCGCTTGCACGCGACTACGACGGACTCGACATCGATTACGAGAACTTCGCGTTCTCCGACGCGTACGCCAGTTGGGAGACGACCCGCCCCAACTGGGTGGCGTTCATCCAGGAGCTGGCCGCTGCACTGCACGCCCACGGGAAGCTGCTGGTAGTGACCATCCCGCCCGTGTACGACACGAAGCAGACACCGGACAGCGGGCGCTGGGTCTACGACCCCAAGGCCATCGGCGCGGTGGCCGACTTCGTGCGCATCATGGCCTACGACTACAGCGTCGAACTCCCCGGCCCGATCGCCCCTATCGCGTGGGTACAGCAGGTGGTGCGCACCACCAAACAACTCGTCGGCGACGATTCGAAAATCCAGCTCGGAATCCCGCTCTACGGTCGCAACTGGGTGACGGCAACCACCGGCACCTGCCCTGCCGACGCACCCGGCCGAGTCAGCCCCACACAGCTCGAGGTCGCCGACTTGTTGCAGCGTTACACCGTGAAGCCCACGCACAGCCCGGTGACCGACGAAGCGGTCTTCACCTACCAGCGCCCCGACGGGTCGGGTGCCTGCACCCAGACCCGCGAGGTGCACTACATGGACGCGGCGGGCGTGCGCGCCAGGGTCGATATGGCTCGCACCGAACGAATTGGTGGTGTGGTGTTCTGGGCGATGGGCTTCGAGACCACCAGCACCTGGACCGCCATCGCTGATGTTTCCCGACCTCGGTCTCCGCTCGCGACGCCCTGACAATCCCACACCTGCGGGAATATTTGCGCCCACAAATGTGTTGCGACACTTGTGCGGACACTTACTATCCAGCGTGCAGACGAACGGTTCGTCACCGACGCTGGCTGGCTCTACTCGCTGCACAACTTCAACTTCGGCCGCCATTATCACGACAACAACCAGGGCCATGGCCTGCTGTTGGTGAGCAACGACGACGTGGTGGCCCCCGGTCATGGGTTCGGTACCCACGGTCACAGCGATATGGAGATCGTCACCTGGGTACTCTCCGGGCGCCTCGAGCACCACGACAGCGAGGGCAACCACAGCGTGCTCTATCCGGGCCTGGGCCAGCGCATGAGTGCTGGCGCGGGAATCCGCCACAGCGAGATGAACGCGAGCCCCGACGAGGCCGTTCACTTTGTGCAGATGTGGCTCTCACCCGACACCAACGGCGTGCAGCCGAGTTATGAACAGCACGACTTCAACGACCAACTCAGCGCCGGCGGCCTGGTGGCTATCGCCAGTGGTCAGGGTCACGAAGGTGCTCTCTCGCTCCAGCAGAAGGGTGCCGCCCTATGGGCCGTGCGGCTGAAGGCCGCCGAGACCGTCGCCATTTCGGCGAGCCCTCATGTGCACGTGTTCGTCGCCCTCGGGAGCGGGGCGTTGGTCGGTGTTTGCGAACTCGACACCGGCGACGCAGTGCGTCTCACATACCGGCGCGAAGGTCACGGCGATGGACTGTCCTTCGTGGCGGGCATGGAAGGTGCTGAACTACTGATATGGGCCACGGACTAGACGATCAACAACGAGCAATGCTGACGGTGCAGCGCGACGCGTTGCGAGAACAGCATCTGCTGCCACGAGACCGCCGACCGCAGTCGAGTGCACGCGGCGTTCATCACACCGTGATGATCAGCAGCGACGTGGAAACCACGATCTGCTTCTATCAAGATGTGCTTGGCTTCCCATTGCTGGAGATGTTCGAGAACCGCGACTATCCGGGCAGCACCCATTTCTTCTTCGACCTCGGGCACGGCAACACACTCGCCTACTTCGATCTGCCGGGGCTCGATCTCGGGCCGTACCAGGAGGTGCTTGGCGGCCACCACCACCTTGCGATCTCCATGGAGCGCGCCGAGTGGGAGCAGGCACGCGGTCGCCTCACCGCTGCGGGAATCGAGCACGCGCACGTCGACGGTTCGTCGTTGTACTTCCGTGGACCCGACGGTGAACGTCTCGAACTGATCAGCGATCCACTGCTGGAGATGTACGGCAAACCGGTCGGCTGACCCCCGACTCGGCATCGCCCCCACTGCGGCGGCGTACTATCAGCTCATGGAACATCACTTCGCGTCCATCTGGGAATCGATCGCCGACGTGCTGGGCGACGACACCGCCGTAGTGCACGGCGATGTGCGCCTCAGCTGGGCCCAATACGACGAGCGCGCCGCCCGACTGGCCGCGGCCTACACCGCCGCCGGACTCGGTCCCAACTCAAAGATCGCGCTGTACCTGTTCAACGGCAATGAGTACCTCGAGGCCCACTACGCCGGGTTCAAAATGCGCGGCGTGCCGATCAACGTGAACTACCGATATGTCGACGAGGAACTGCGCTATCTCCTCGACAACTCCGATGCCGAGGCACTCGTGTTCCATTCGTCGCTTGGCGACCGGGTCGAGCGCATCCGCGAACGCGTTCCGAACGTGAAGGTCTTCATCGAGGTCGATGACGGTACAACCGGCCAAGTGCAGGGTGCCCTGAACTACGAGGACGTGCTCGCCGCCAACGACCCCATGCCGCGACTCACCCGCAGCGAGGACGACACGTACATGCTCTACACCGGTGGCACCACCGGTATGCCCAAGGGCGTGATGTACGACATGGGAAGCCTCACCCGATTCTTCGAGGGTCTCGGCTTCCCCCTGCTCGGCCTAGTGCCGCCCGAGGACGCCGCCGACATCGCCGGGATGATCAAAGCGGTCATCGACGGCGGCAACCGCCTCATCAGCCTGCCCAGCGCACCGCTGATGCACGGCACCGGCATTTGGCTGGGGGCGATGGTGCCGCAACTCGGCGGAGCCACCATCGTCACACTGCAAAGTCGCTCACTCGACGCCAACGAGATGCTCAACACCATCCAGCGCGAATCGGTCACCAACCTCACGATCGTCGGCGACGCGTTCTCGAAACCGATCCTCGCCGCGATCGACACCGCCGCTGCTCAGGGGCAGCCCTACGACCTGTCGGCGCTGAAGATGATCATCTCCTCCGGCGTGATGTGGACCGCTGAGGTCAAAGAACAACTGATCGACCGGCTCGAGCATGTGATCCTGCTCGATGCGATGGGGTCGTCGGAGGGCTCGATGGGCACCAGCATCTCGATGAAGGGTCTGCCGCCGTCCACCGCCAAGTTCACCAAGAACCCGAACGCCAAGGTGTTCACCGACGATGATCGCGAGGTGGTACCGGGTTCGGGAGAGATCGGCCTGGTGGCCTCCGGCGGGATGGTGCCCACCGGCTACTTCAAGGACCCAGAGAAGTCGGCCCGCACGTTCCGCACCATCGACGGTGTGAGGTACTCGTTCCCCGGCGACATGGGCATGGTCGGCGAGGACGGGTCGTTGATCCTTCTCGGTCGCGGCAGCCAGGTGATCAACTCCGGTGGAGAGAAGATCTTCCCCGAAGAGGTGGAGGAAGCCGTCAAGCGCGTCGAGGGCGTCATCGACTGTCTGGTGGTCGGCGTCGACGACGAGAAATTCGGTCAGGCCGTCACCGCCGTCGCCTCAATCACACCCGGGGCAATGGTCACGGAGGCGCAGATCATCGCCGCGGTAAAGACCGATCTGGCGGCGTTCAAGGCACCCAAGCGCGTCATCTTCGTTGCCGAAGTGCCTCGCGCCCCGAACGGCAAGGCCGACTACAAGGCCGCCCGCTCGCTCGCCGGTTAGCCCACTGCAGCGACGAACGGGGTCAGTCCCCGAACAACGTGTCGAGGACTCCCCCGCGACGAGCGGTGCGCCGCTGAGTGCCGGCGACGCTGTACTGCAGTTGACCAGATGAGCTTTCGGCCATCGTGACCGTACCGTCGCTGAGCAAGCCACGAAGTGCGGCATCGACATCGATCGTGGGGTGCGCACCCTCGAGCATCTCGCGGGTCGCCGCACCCTCACGCGACAGCCACCGGTAGATCGCTCGCTCATCGGACGGGCGGTCGAGGATCCCAGCAACGCCAGCGGAGATCGCCAGGCGATGCAGGCTGCGCACCACCACTGTCGTGCGTGCGTGTGCCGTCGTCGGGCGCGGAGCGACACCCGAGGGGTCGAATTCGCCGAAGTAGCCACCAGGCCGAATAGTGGCCATTCGCCGATCGCCTCGGGAAATGTCGACGATGCCGTCGACCAAGATGTAGACCCGGTCGGAGGGCTCACCCTCGCGGTAGAGCGTGGTGCCTTCATCGAACCGCTCCGACACCAAACGCTTGGAGAGACTGGCCAACGAGTCGTGGCCGAGAGCGCTGAGCGCGGGCACCGAGGCAAGATCGCTGATCGAGTCGCTGCCCTCGACAAGTCGGCTCCATAGCGCGGCAAACCACCCACCGTTGGCCAGCAGTTCTGGTCGTGTGCCGCGCTCGACGATCGAGCCATCAGCCACGCCGAGCACTTGGTCGTCGTCGCGGAGCACATCGAGGCGGTCCGTGGTGTAGACGACGATCCGGCCGTTCATCTCCGACCGAAGCACTCCCCAGAGGTCTTCGAACACCTCGCGGTCCAAGTGCGGTGACGGGTCGTTGAGCACCACCACCTGAGCGTCGCTGAGCAACTGCCGCGCTACCCCAAGGCGAACGCAGATCTCGAGCCTCAGTGGGGAACGCACCCGACCGATCACCGTGTCGAGACCGAGTTCCTGCGCGGTCAGCCATTCGCGAAGCCCACATCGGTCGACAACCCGTTGCACCTCGTTCGCTGGCGCCGAGGGGCGGAACCATGTGAGGTTGTCGAGCACCGTCCCCTCGAACACTGTCGGGTGTGCTGGCAGCACTGCGATATGGCGGCGCAACTCCTCGCGTGACATCTCGGCAAGATCGACACCGTCGACGAGCACCGTCCCGAGCGACGGATTCTCCAGGCCCGCGGCCAGATCCAGGACTGTCTCGATACCGCTTGCGGATCGCCCAACCAGCGCCGTCCACCGCTGGCGATCTGCAGTGAACGAGACTCCCTCGCAACACGGCGTGTCATCCGGATAGGTCGCAGACACTGCGGTGAACACCAGATGCTCGGGCGCGACGGGAAACGCCCGAGCCA
This sequence comes from Actinomycetota bacterium, assembly GCA_009702045.1. GTDB lineage: Bacteria > Actinomycetota > Acidimicrobiia > Acidimicrobiales > Ilumatobacteraceae > UBA668. The sequence goes on from WLIV01000016.1 coordinate 70,795, forward strand.
CCGTCGGCTCTGGGCGACGCAGCGGCGCCGCGAGTACTCGCCGGAGTCGTCGCATGTACGGAGCGGCCTCTTGCAACTCCACCAGGACTGATGGCAGCGAGTCGAGCGAGGTGGCTACTTCTTTGACGTACAGCACGACCGCCGTTGCTTCAGCGAGTGACAAGTCGTTGCGCACGAACCCGACGATCGCGATTGCAGAGAGGATGGAGAACTGCCCGAACCCGAACGCTGAGAGATGAAACGTTTCTCCGAAGGCGGTGACCCGACGTGCCTGTCGAGCGACAGCGTCGGCTCGTTGGGAGAACCGAGCGCGCTCCACCACCTCGGCACGCAACGAGCGAGTTGCAGATGCATTCGTAATCGATTCATCCGCTACTTCGGTGAGTGCAGTGTTGAGGTCGAGCCGTGTCCGGATCGCCTTCGACCACCGGCCGGCGACGAAGCGCCGCAGCACCTCGAAGGCGACGATGACCCCCACCATCAACAACCCAGTGGACGTATCGATGAGGATCAGGATTCCCACGGACAACACGACCGCAGCAAGGTCGGCAACTCCCGTGGTCTGGGCCGTGAGCAGCGCGGTCTGTACGTGTTCGGGGTAGGTGGAACTTCGGCTCACCATGCTCGGTCGACCCATAGCGCCCGAGGTGACAAGTGCGGTGTCGTGCACTCGTTCGAACACCGCATCCTGCAATCGGCGTCCGCTGGCCATGATCGTTCGAGTGGCCAGTGCCACGACGACAGCGCGCAACGCAAAGATCAGCAGCACCAGACCGGCAAAGCGCGCCAGGTCGAGAATGAACGCATGATCCTGCCAGTTGTTTCGCTGTGCTTTGGCCCCGCTGTCGACGAGCAGCGAGTTCATGATGAACGCGAACGCTCGGCTGGCGACGTGACCCGTGTTGGTGCGAGCCTCGGCGCGCAGCACTTCGACGTCGCTGCGTGTCAGCTGCGGACGGGCGAACATCTTCGCGACGACCAACTCCCAGTCGGCCGTGGGCTCATCGATACCGACCAGGGTGTCTGTCCGGTAGGACACTCCCGGCGGGAACAAGATGTCCAGCGCGAATTCGGAATCTGCGACCAGCACCTGATCCTGGGTGGCTTCGATGGCCGCTTTCACGGCGCCTCGTTCAGCAGGACTGGTGAACTCGGAGTCCAGGATTGAACCAGCGGCCGCGCGGACCGCGGCAGGTTGCAGTACGAGCCGGGCAACTTGCCCTTCCGCATTGCTGGAGCTCAATGCAGTATCGAGCAGCTGGCCAACCTGCAGCGGCAAGAGCGCTGTCAGCGCGAAACATGCGAGCGACAGCACCACCTGCACTGCGATCCGTCCTCTGCCCCCGCGCGTATAGGGCCAGAAGGCACGCACCATCTCCCATGTCCGCGCCTCGCCACCGAAGTCGGGATGTAGCCGCTCGAGACCCGAGCCGTTCGGCGAGTTCACAGGTCGGCCAAGAGCGCAGCTGCCCTTGCCGGAATTCGCTCGCCACGAACCCGCATTGTGACCCGCCAGCGCGGCTCGCCGCCGAGGCCACCAACCCCGTCGGACAGTTCTTCGCAGAACCCTCGGTCCGCGAGCCAACGGGCCCGAGACTCGGCCTCGGCCGAATCCACACCGAGCGCTGCCGCGAGTCCCGCCACCGTCATCGCTCCCCGGCGAACGATCACTCGCTGCGCCTCGCGGAGTTCAGCGGGCATCTCGAGCAGCTCGATCATCGAACGATCTGGCAGCGCCAATGCGATCGAGCGCGTGACGCTGACGGAGAGTTCAGCGTCGCGCACGGTCAGTTCGTGGTTGTGGCCGCCGGTCGTGCGTGCATCATCGACGCCGTGTAGGTGCAGTCCGGCGATGATCTCGCTCGATCCGAGGTCTGGAAACCGGAACCCGACGAACACGCCCTCGAAGTCGTTGTACTCGAAGCGCACTTCCTCGGTTGCACACACTTCTGCGAAGGGCCGGTACGGCGGGCTCTGAGCTGGCATGCTGCGCACCAGAACACGTGAGAAGTCGCCTTCCAGCCGCACCGCGACCACCCCGTCACCGTCCGAGGACTGCACGATGTGCTCGATCTCGGCAGCGACCTGAGCGAGATCCAGATCGCGTAGGCGCACGCGCACGGGTGACTCCATCGTGGTGAGCACCACGAAGGGTATTCGCGCATCGAGCGGAACGATATTTGCGGTGCCAGTGTGATCGACCTGCCACGGCACACCGTCGACGATGACGAGTTCACCATCGAGTCGGTCGAGCGTCCCGAGACCGTGATCGCCTGCCGGCATGACCTCGGCGAGCGTGCTGACGGCGTCGTAGCCGCCGTCGAGCAGAACGTGAGCGAGCGCCAGCTGGAAGACAGCATCGTCAGCAGAGCAGGCCCCTGCGGTGCCGCGCCGTCGCTGCATCGTGACGGCGGCCGCCAGCGCCGGATCCATACCCATTGGTCAGCGGGTGGCCGCAGACTTGCGGAAGGACGCAAACCAGCTGATGTCCGCGCCGAACGCCGTTGAAGAGGGATCGCCCACGGTGCGCAAATACGCCGCATCGAAGGCTTCCTGACCGACGCCGAACTCGGCGGCGATGCGGCGGCTGCGATTTCGCGGCAGACCATGGCGCAACGCCATCTGATGCAGCACCTCGGCGCGCAGGCCCAGTTCCTCAGGAAGCAGCACTTTCCACGAATCAACCGTGCTCTCGAGCAGCCGACTGGCTGCCGACTTCGTGCGTCGACGGGAGTTACGGAACGACTCGATGAAGGCCTCATCGGCTTCTCCGGGGAGCGCTCGGCGCATCATCTCCGGGTCGGCGTCATAGATCGCGTAGAGCATGCCAGCGGCCTCTGGCGAGGCCGATGCGAGCACTGCGCTGCGGTCACCGATGCGACGCGCCTCCTGCTCCAGCAGGAATACCAGCGCCCTGGCCCGGCGAATCCGTGACAGTCCGCCCCCAAGTATCTCCTCACGGCTGAACAATTCGTCCGACACCAGTTCACCTCCAAGATGCGCGGCACAGATTGCCACGGTTAAACTCAACCGACCTTATCTGGCAGCGCCCGCTGCCGGAACTACCGGGAGGAACCTCCGTGACCAAGATCGTGTCAGTCCACTCATTCCGTGGGGGAACAGGGAAGAGCAACACGAGCGCGAACATCGCGGCGCAACTGGCGCTCGCCGGGAAGCGCGTCGCGGTGGTTGACACCGATGTGCAGTCGCCGGGGATCCACGTGCTGTTCGGCTTCGACGAAGAGATGGAGGGCAAGATGCTCAACGACTATCTCTACGGCGGTTGCCCGATTGTCGAGTGCGCACACGATGTGACGGCAAAGGTCGGTGCCACCTCTGGCGTCCTGTACCTCGTCCCCGCCAGCATCAAGGCCGCCGACATCGCCAAGGTGTTGCGCCAGGGTTACGACGTCGAGCTGCTCAACGAGGGCTTCCGTGCGCTCGTCAAGGGTTTGAACCTTGATGTCCTCGTGATCGACACTCACCCGGGTCTCAACGAGGAAACCCTCCTGTCGATCACGATCAGCGACACCCTGCTGCTGATCCTGCGTCCCGACAAGCAGGACTTCCAGGGAACCGCCGTCACCGTCGACATCGCCCGTCGCCTCGACGTGCCGGAGCTGTTGCTGCTGGTCAACAAGGTTCCGTCGCAGGCCGATCTCGCCGCCGTTGCCGCAGATGTCTCGCGTGCGTACGGTGCGGAAGTGGCCGGCGTGCTGCAGCTCACCGAAGACATGGTCACCAACGCCTCGGGCGGACTGTTCAGCATCACCAGCCCGGACCACCCGTGGTCGCGCACGCTGGCTACTGTTGCTGCTCGCGTCGGCGCCTAACGCTTCACCTGTAGTGATTTCGGCTACCGCCCCAGGCACCACCGAGGGCATCAGCGCGCTCGTTGCTGCTGCGCGCGCTGCGGCCGCTGCACATGGGGCGATCGACGACGTCGCCGGTCTCGCTGTTCGCGTGATGGCCGAGGCAGCACTCGGACGGCGGCCGCTCGCCGGGCACGACACGCTCTCCTTGTCCATCACGCTGGCCGGCACAGAACTTGTCATCGCGCTCCGCGACCAGGGGGAACCAGTCAGTTCGCCCCCTGTGACGATGCTGCGAATGGTCGACCTCGGTTTCCTCGACACTGCCGATGCACGGATTGACGGCAGCGGCAACGTCACCGAGGCACGTCTGCCATTGCCGTCGCACACCGTGATGCTGGACGAGACCGGCCTCGAAGTGCTCGACGAAGAGGCTCCGCTGAGCGACGCACCTGTCGTCCTGCGGCCACTGGAACCGGATGACGCGGCAGCGCTCACGCGTTGCATCTACCGCTGCTATGGCTGGACCTATCCCAACACCGATCTCTACTTCCCCGACCGGCTGGCCGCCTCAATCCTGAGTGGGCAGCGAGTCGGCGAGGTCGCCGTCGATCCCAGTGGCGAGGTCGCTGCTCATTGGGGGGCGGTGTTCGTGGCTGATGGTGTCGTCGAGACAGGTGCGACGGTCACCGACCCGAGGTTCCGGCGGCGCGGTCTCGCCAACGACCTCGGCGAACGGTTGCTCGAGCGCCTCGTCGCCATGGGAGTGCGGGGCCGGATGCGCGAGCCGGTGCTCACCCACCCGGCCACACAACAGATCGCACTGCGCGAGGGTGCGCACCCCGTTGGTGCCTATCTGCATGCCAGTCCGCCGCTGCAACAAGTGGGAATCACCGACGGGATGCTTGCCGAGCGCATTTCTGTCAGTGTCTTCTTCAGCCCGCTGGCAGAGATGCCAGCCGCCGAGGTGCACATTCCGGCCACTTTCGAGCCGTTGGTGCGCCGCATCCTCGAGCCCGCTGGCTGGCCGATCTCCATTGCGGCGGCGCGAACGAATGACGCGCCCGAGCGGTCAGTGCTCCGGGCGTCGTACACCGCCGAGCACCGCACCGGTGGCTTGGTAGTGGAGATCGTCGGTACCGACCTTGCTGACGCGGTCGATGACGCGCTGACCGGACTCCGCTCCGCTGGGGCCGAGATGGCCACCGTGCAGTTGCCAGCTGCTCAGCCTGCACTCGCCGTGTGCGGCGCTGGACTCAGTGCGCTTGGCCTCGGATTCGCGACATTCCTTCCGGACATGGGCTCGTACGGTCCAGCGCTCACACTGCAATGGCTCGCCGATCCAGACATCGACATGTCTGCGTGGGTGTTCGCCGACGAACGAGTGGAATCACTGATCCGCGCTATCGCCGATCAGGCTCGCGATCTTGGCGACGACATTGTGCGCCGCCGGCGCCGACAAGCGCGCCGTCTCCGACTCTTCGCGGCGTTGCCAGTTGCCGCGGGCTGATCAGGGTCGGCCGCGAGTGACGACTGAGCAGAGTGCGTTTCCAGTGCTCTCACAGCACGCCGACGATGGCTCGCTGATCGTGTTGACCGAAGTCGCAGGCAGCGACCTCGTCCATTCCTTGGCGGCGATGCACGAGGCAGTCTTCCCGGAATACTCGTTCGTCACCCAGTTGCTGCGCGAGCGAGCAGGCTCGACCAGTCAGGTTCCTCATGTCCACACCCACCAGTGGCTGTTGCAGGTCGATGGCTCACCGACTGGCTTCGTGCTGTTCGACACGAACGTGTTTCGCTCGATCGCCATCATTCATTACATATACCTCGGCCCGTCGACCCCTGCGTTGAAACTCGGGCAGCAGAGGCTGCATTCCTGGCTCACCCAGAAGTACCACGATCAAATCTTGGCAGACTCCGGCGGAGTGCAGATGCTCGGCGTGGTGGCTGAAAAGGACTGGACTTCCGTCCCGTACGTCGGTCGGGTAGGGATGCGCGACCTGGCAGTCGAGTATTACGAACCGAAAGTCGGCCCGCGCTGGCAGGGCCCCGGATCAGAACTGCGCCGACTCCACCTGCTCTGGCTCCCGCCCGCAGATGCCGATCCAGACATGCTCGAAGCTCGCGCGCGTCACGCCGGTGCTGCGGCATTTCTGCTCGATCACTACCAGTTCGACGCCGACATTCCGTGGGTGGCGGCGGCGGTGGGTGACGAACGGGACCGACGACCGCCGCAGGCTCCCTAGCCCTTCCTGTCCGGGAGTCGGGGAGTGCTAGTAGAGAGTTGTCAGCCGAGTCGCTTACGCCGCTTGAGCCGGTACGAGAGCTGAGTGTCGTCCCACGTGCGCACCGTATTGCGACTGAGCACGAGGCCGACAGCGGCACTGGCGATACCGATCAGCGGAGCGATCCACAGGTTGTCGGTCTGCACCGCGAGAGCGATGGGGCCGGCGGCGAAGATCAGGCTCAGCGCGAGCGGACCCATGTCAATGGCAAAGGACACGCGAAGGCGACGCTCGTCGGGCAGGCTGGCCATTGCTGCCTGCCGTGCCGAACCGTCGACGCTAAAGCGCGGAGTGCGCCAGATAACGAGTGCGACGCAGCCGAGTACGACGGTCTTCGTTGCGCCGCCGACGACGAGCACAGCACCGCCGAGCAGCGCACCGATCGGCAACAGTCGGAGCACCTTGGCGATGCCCTGGCGGTTGAGGAGCTTGGAAGTACCGAAGGTCTGCAGCAACCAGCAGAACACGATGCACGCCAAGGAGGTGCCTGCGTAGACAGCTTGCAGGGAACCGGCGTCGGCGTAACGGTTACCAGCAAGGTGGAGGAAGCCGAAGTCCACCATCGTGCCGCCGAAGATGGCGAACACTCCCACCCAGAAAATCCAGCGGTAGGCGGGCAGCTCCCGAATGTAGGCCACGGTGTCCTTGAGCGACTCCGAAGCGCGTTGCTTGCGCTGGTGGCCGACAGCCGTGGTGGCACCGGCGAGGGCTCGGGGCAGCAAGACCGCGACCAACACGGCGATGACGGGCGGGGCAGCGAGCAACCAGGGCAGCGAACGATCGCTGAGATCGAGCACTGTCGGCGCGAGTACGGCAACGCCGAGACCAGCGACGATGCCACCGAACAGCCAGCGCGAGATCCGCGGGAACACCGTGGCCCCTTGGCCGGCGGTGAACACATCACCAGCGAGCGTCCACACCACGAGCGGCAGCAGGAAGTTGAGTTGGTCGGCAAGCAGCCAGGCGATCGCCGCCGGAACCTTCCTGGGGACATCGAGCGCGAAAAGCATCAGCGTGCCGGCGAAGAGCGCAGCACAGCCGAGGAAGATCCAGCGCACGACGCTCAGTCGGGCGAAACGGTCGACATAACTCGACTGGATGAAGGCAATCAGCAACAGACCGAGGCCGCCAAGTGGCCACACCACTGCCAAGGCCAGCGGTCCACTGTTGCTCAGCAACTGTGACGCAGCGACGGTCTCGGTGATCACGCCGGAGAATCCGATACCGGCGAGTGCCAGCGCGAGCGCCAACTCCCAGCGATTTCTTGCTTCTACTCGATCCGTTTCAGAGGTTGCTACTTCACCCCGCGGGCGGGCACCCGAACTGGCGATGATCTCGTCGAGCGCGCTACCTGCACTGCGCGTCCGTTCCGCCGCACGGGTCATATCGCCGAGCGCGTTGTCGATGTTCCGACGAGGACGCGGTGTGCCCGCCAGGGCGTCGAGCGGGTCGACTTCGTCGCTCACTCGCTCGCTCCGCTGACCTCACCGCCGGCTCCGATAACGGAGTCGGTCAGTTCCAGATCCTTGACTTTCGCGCGCATGGCGATGGCCTTCTTGGAGAGGTCGTTGAAGAAGTCGCTGTCCACGATCTCCTTCACGGAGTCCTTCCGCTTGGCCTCGTCGATCTCGACGCGCAGCACGGCAACCGTTCGCGTCAGGCTGCGTTCACGTTCGCCGACCTTCATGATCATCACGTTGAACGAGTCGGCCAGGTCGGACATCTCATCAGCGAAGCGCGCCTTGGCGCTGCCGGTCACGTCGACCGAGTAGTCACCTTCGGCAACCTTTTGGCTACCTGAGGTGAGCCGACCGAGCCGACGGGTGACAAGCCCGGAGAGGAAGTAGATGAGTACCAGCAGCAGCACGTACGCGGCGCCGAACACGGGATAGAGCACCCGCAGCACATGAGAACGGACGTTGTTGACGTACGACATCGGATAGTCGACACCCACTACACCTACAGTTCTGCCGGCCGTGTCCTTGATCGGTGTGTACACCGAGATCCAAGTGTTCAACGAGTCGGTGTAGGCCGGCTGGGCCGTCGTGCGCAGGAAACCGTCGGTGACGTAGCTCGGCACGGTGCCGTACACCTTGGCGGCGCTGAAGAAGAAAGGTACCCCACACGGTTCGTCGCCCGGCTTTCCAGCGGCGTCACACCCACCGGGGTTGGTGTACCCGTACGCACCCCACTGGCCAATGAAGCGGAGCTCACCGTCTGGCGTGACTGCCAGCGTGTAGGGAGATGCAGTGGGGTTGGTGAGGCGAATGTTGCGCAGCTCGCTCACATGCTGCCAATAGGCTTCGGCTGTCGGCCACGTGCTGTCCGCGGTGACGGTCTTTCCGGCGAAGTACCCAGCGTTGGCCGGGTAAGTGTCGCCGACCGTGGGCTTCTCTGGTACCGTCAGCAAGGTGGTGAAGTTGGCGACGTCGATCGTCCTCGCTCCACCCTCTGCCAGATCAACCAGGGTGTTCTTGAGGCGCGTGGTGGCGGTGTCGGTGGAGAAGCTGAGGATCCATCCGGCCACCACGACGAACACGACAGTGATCGCGGCACCGAAGCCGAACACGAGCTTCCAACGCATCCCGAGACGGAGTCTGCGTTTGGGCGAAGCGACCTCGCCCACACCTGGGGTTACTGTTGGAGCGGTGACTGCAGACATTTGGACACGGTACCTCACGGAAAGCGTTAATCAGCGAATGGCGTCGGAAACCGTGGGCTTCGGAACGCTTTCGTGCCCACCGACACCGGAATTGGCTGGCGCGCGCTCCCCGATTCCCTCGGTGGAGAGCTACGTGTCCACTGGCGACAGCGGTGCGCTGAGCTTCTGGGAGCGCGCTGGCTTCCAGCAGGAACACACGCAGATCCGTCGCTTCCTCACTCCGCGCTGAATCGCAGCCGGCGCGCACAGTTGAAACCACAGATCGCCGATCAGTTACTGTCCGCCGATGGCCCCCGACACGACCTACATCATCCAGTCTGGTAGCCAGGCAGCGCACCGGCTCGACACCCTCGCCAGGGTGTGCTGGCCCGCCACCCAGGCCTTCCTCCAACGGCAGGGCTTCGAACCCGGCGGGCGCTTCCTCGACGTCGGGTGCGGCAGCGGCGATGTCTCCACCCGAGTGGCTGCCACTGGTCTGAACGTGACCGGCATCGACGTCAATCCCGAGGTGATCGCCTTCGCCACTCAGCGCGCCGGCACTTCGTCGAACGTCGAGTTCCGGGCCGCTGACATCACAGAGGTCGGCACTTCCGGGCTCGAGGGTTTTGATGTGGTGTACGCGCGCTGTCTGCTGAGCCACCTCCCCGACCCGGCAGCCGCCATGGAGGCATTGCTGAGCGGCCTGAAGCCGGGCGGAATTCTGCTGATCGAAGACGTGGAAGTTGGCGGCGGCTGGAACGCTCCGCCGAGCGCTGCGCTCCAGCGCTATCGCGACCTGTATGTAGCAGCTGCCACCGCGAGCGGGGCCAGCCCGTGGGTCGCTGCCAGCTTCGGCGCCATGGCAGCGGCGCTCGGCGCCGTCGACGTACACGTCGACATGGTGCAACCCGTGCTGCGCGAGCCGCGTGACCAGATGATTCATGCACTGACGATGGATGCCATCGCCGGACCGGTTCGAACGCACCAACTCGCCGAGGACCACGAGGTCGCGGCGTTGGTGAAGGAACTCTCCGACTTCGCGCACACGCCGAACAACATCTCCACCCTGCCCCGCTTCGTGCAGATGGCAGCACGCCGCGTTGACGCCTGAGCGGCGAGGCGCGCCGAACTCGCACGGTGTTGCCAGCGTCGGCTCAGCGTCGAAACAAATCTGCTTCCCAGGTTGTGGAACGAACTGGTGTTCGATAATACGGGAAGTGTGGAAGCATCCCTGGAACTCCTCGAACTCGGCGCAACAGCAGTCGCGATGGTCAACGTGCACTCGCTGTCGCGCGAGTCGTTGGCAGCGGGTGCGTTGGGGTTGCAACAACACCTCGATCGGGTCCGCGCCTTACACGCAGTGGTCGTGGCCGAGGCCGACCGCCAGCGTGTGTGGGAAGGCAGTGGGGCACGCAACATGGCCGACTGGCTGGCAGGGCGCACCAACACCTCGTATGGCGACGCCGCCTCGCGCGTCCGGTTGGGTGAAGCGTTCGCTGCCTCACCCGAACTGAAAGACGCGGTCAACAACGGCGATATCAGTGCCGCCTCTGCCGAATCGCTGTTCGACGCGGTCACCAACCCACCAGACGGCGCCGACGTGTCCGCGTTGCTGGACGCGGTCAAAGGTGCCGGCCCACGCGACGCCAAAGACGCCGCCGAGAAATGGCGCGACACACACCGCAACGAAACACCCGAACAGTTCGAAGAACGCTGCCACCAGCAACGGGCTGTGCGTTCGGGCAGACCGCTCGACGGGATGGTCACCACCACCGTCGTGCTACCCGTGCTCGCCAACCGGCAGTTCCTCAACTCCATCTCCCACGTCGCCGGCAAACCCTCCGAAGGCGACAGCCGCACCACCGAACAACGCCTCGCCGACGGGCTCGTCATGCTCTGCGACGCGTACGCCAAAGGGCAGGTCGTCGGCGGGCGCGAGAAGCCCACGATCCTGATCACCATCAACGCCGAGTCCTTCGCCGGCCGCAGCGACGAACCTGGCCTCACCGCACACGGTGAACGCATCCCCGCACACGTCGTGCGGCAC
>WLIV01000017.1 GCA_009702045.1 Actinomycetota bacterium
GCCACTACCGTTCCTCACGTCGGAGGCCTCCTTGTCTGCAGATGTCGCAATCCACAGAATGTCGAGGCCTCCGACACACAACGCGGACCCCTATCCCAGGGGCACCCCCATCACACGCCCCCAGCGTTCAACGCGTAGAGCCGCTTTCAATCGTGACGTCACAGAGCTGTGACCGAAGCGTCCGCTGAGCCTCTGCACCTGCTCGGTCAGCTCGATGCCAGCGTTGCCTTGCTTCGCCCGCTGATGAGCGAGTCGAACACTGTCGTCGATGCCCATGTGGTGTGGGCCAACGCGAAGGCCGAGTCGGTGTGGGGGAGTCGCGTCGGAGCGCTGGCCAGCGCCGTGTGCCCCGACTTCGACGAGTGGATTGCTGCTGCGAATACTGCGTGGCGTGGCACATCGGTGAGGCGCTTGATCGAAACTGATCATGGTCGGGTTGGGTGGACGCGTGCGGTGTCCAGTGTGAGCCGAATCGACGGTCATCTCGCCGAGGTCACCACGGATCGTTCGGCCGACCAGGAACTGATCGATCGCCTCGCGGCGTTGGACCGTCACTATCGGAACCTCCTCGCCGAACTGCCGGTCACCGTGGTGGTTGCTCGGCCTGATCGCGACGAGTTCGAGTTTCTCAGCCCCAACGCAACGGAGTTGACCGGTCGGCCGATGGGTGACATCGATCGGCGTTCAACGTTTCGAGCACTCCTTCACCCTGACGATCGGCCCCACTTGGATACGGTCGCCTCGTTGCTGCCCAAGGGTGGCGAAGCCGATATTCCGGGCCGCATCATTCGCCCCGACGGTTCCGAACGCCGAGTCGATGCCCGTGCCGTGCTCACTGGCACCAGCCATGACCGAGATCGTCGAATCCTGATCACCATGCTCGATGTGACGGAGCGCCACGCCACGGAGCTGAAAGCGCAGCAGAGCGAGCGGCTCGAGGGGCTGGCCCGCACGGCTGGTTTGTTCGCCCATCAGTTCAGCAGCCTGTTACAGGTCATTGGTGGCAACCTCGAACACATGGAACGCGCGACAGAGGGTCCGAACGATCCGCTCACTCAGAGTCTCGCCGCGATCGCTCGTGCGGGCTTGTTGGTGAGTGGGCTGATGGCGTTCGCCAGTGGCCAGCCGGGCGCCGTCGAACCCGTCTCGGTCCCGGACGTACTTCACGACGTGGACGCCATGTTGCGTAGCGGTCTTCCGGCAGCGGCGGGCCTCAGCATTGACATCGCCGATGGCGTTCCAGATGTGCTGATGGCTGCCGAAGCATTGCGCGTGGTGGTGTTCAAGATCATTCACAACGCTGCTGCATCACTCCCGGAGGGTGGTTCGGTGCACATCGACGTGCGCGCATGTGCGGAGGCGCGATGCCATTTGTCGCATCGACCCGAGCCGGGTCACTGGGTGCGCATCGCGGTTACCGACAACGGCTACGGGATCACTGCCGACCGCCTCAACCAGGTGTGGGAGCCGTTCAACACCTCACTCGTCGGCACCGATGCGCTCGGCGCTGGCCTCGGTCTGTCGATTGTGCACGGCGTGCTCCACCAATACGACGGGCACCTCACCCTGGACAGCAGTCCGAGCGGTACCACTGTCTCGCTGTACCTGCCTGCCGCCGACGGCTGAGCGCCGCGACGCCAACCGGGTCGGCTGGGTTCAGAAGTAGCCGGCGACGTCGACGACGAACTGGGTGGGTGCGTTGGTGTAGAGGCACACCTTGCCGGCGGTGCCGATTTTGGCGATGACGGCGTTGGGGATGGTTTGGCCGGTGGTGTAGTTGAGGTTGGATGCGGTGGGTTGTGTGGTGCCGCAGGGGTAGATGGTGGCGAAGCCGCCGCCGGTGGGTGAGACGATGGTGACGTTGAGTACCACGGCGTTTGCTGCGGCGTCGACGCCACCGCGGCCGGTGACGACGAGTTCGGTGACTGAACCGGCTGGTCGTTGTCCGATGCCGGAGTAGGCCATGTCGATGGTTGCTTCGCCGGGGCGTGTGTCCATCAGCCGCGCCGGACTCAACGGCACATACGCCGGACCTGTTGGCGCCACTCCGGGGATGGAGAGGAGCTTGTTGGGGTCACCGCTCAACAAGCCGGTGACCGCACCGGTCGTGGCGTTGGCGCTGAGTGCAGTCCAGATCGCCGCAGGTGTAGCTGTCGGGTTGTCCTGCAGCATCAGCGCCGCAACACCCGCCACGTGCGGGGAAGCCATTGATGTGCCGCTGCCATACGCGGCTCCAGTGTCCGACCCGAAGTACGCCGACAAGATGTTCGAGCCGGGAGCGAAGATGTCGTTACAGGACCCATAGTTTGAGTACGAAGCCCTGTTGTCGCCGCTGTCCGAGGCGGCAACCGTGATCGCTGCCGCCGCACGAGCTGGGCTGACGCCGCAGGTCGGCGCAGCGTCGTTTCCAGCTGCCACGACCACCGTGACACCATCAGCGATCAAGGCGTTGATTGCCGCATCCACAAATGACGATGCCGCCCCACCGAAGCTGATGTTGGCCACCGCCGGAATGCCCGCCACGTGGTCGGCGATCACCCAGTTGATGCCGGCAATCATGATCGAGTTGGTGCTCTGACCCGTGCAGTCACCGATCTTCACCGGGATGATCGTCACTTCCTTGGCCACGCCGTACGTGGTGCCACCCAACGTGCCGGCGACATGGGTGCCGTGACCGTGGCAATCCGTGGCGAGGGTGCCGTCGCCGAAATCATGGTACGCGGAGCGAGGCACGCGGCCGGTGAACTCGGTGTGTGTCATCCGCAAACCGGTGTCGATCACATACGCGGTGACCCCCGCGCCGGTGGCCGTATAGGTGTAGCTCGAGTCGAGCGGCAACGCCCGTTGGTCGAGGCGATCGAGGCCCCACGAAGGGGGACTCGACTGACTCGTCGAGGCGGTGAGGATGTGGTCGGGTTCGACGGCGACGACACCGGATGTGGAGCGCAGGCGCTCGGCCCGTTGCGCATCCACCTCCACGGTCGCCACGTAGATTCCCGTCGTCGAGACGTCGTCAGTGACGACACCCTGCACGGTGAGCGCAGCAGTGCTGTGCAGCAAGCCCGCCGCCGATTGGTATTGCACGAGATACCGGCCAGCGGAATCGGCGATTGTCGACGAACCGAACGCGACTGACTCCGCACCGACGGTGCTGGGTGCTGCTGTGCGGGGTGGTTGCGCCCCCACTTCCGTCGCCGGACTTGCGACCGCAACGAGCAACCCTGCAGCTACCAGCACCCGCAGCAGTGGCTGGAGGCGGGTTTTCACACCATGACGCTACCTGCATCGTCCTGTGCCATGTGCGGCACGGGTTCGTGCTGTCGGCTTTCGCCTCAGACCTCGCGGCCGAGGAAGTTCAGCATCTTGGTCTGGGCATCGGAGCCGGCGACGGACTTCACCGCCGCACCCATCATCCCCGGCATCCGCAGCACCTCGGCGGGCAACGACTTCCAGGTGGCCATTGAGTGCTTCACGAGCGTCGGGTCGAGCCGCTCGTCAACCTTGGCCGTGCGTGCGAGATCCCATACGTGTGGCACGAGGTCGGCAGCCATGAACCCCACCAGCGCATCCACTGGCATCGGGCCGAACTCGGGCCCGAACGGGTTGTGCGCGATGGACTCCAGCGCGCCGGGACGATCCAGCACGTCCAACGTCTGCTCGCGCATCTTCAGCCACGCACCCAGCGGATCGGTGCCCAGCTTCGGCGTGCTCTTGGGGCCCTTGCCCGTGGCGGCGAAGCTCTTGATCATCGCCAGGTTGCCGATGCCGTGTTCGTAGACGTCCGCGCCGGTCCAGCCGTCACACGGTGCCTTGCGCTTGAACGTGGTGGGTTTGGCCGACTTCAGCACATGCTCGAAGGCGTAGACGGCGGCCGTGTACAGACGAAGGTTGGTGCTCATGTCCAAAAGGTAGCGCAGCCAGCGAGGCCCCTCGACACGACCTTTGCCGGGCCGGGTGTCGTGACCCGGCCCGGCTCGTGTGGGCTCGTGTGGGCGCGATTTGTGCCGTTGCTGTCCCGGCCCGGCCCGTGTGGGCGCGATTTGTGCCGTTGCTGTCCCGGCCCGGCCCGTGTGGGCGCGATTTGTGCCGTTGCTGTCGTGTGGGCGCGCTTCGTGCCGTTCGTGCGTAGGAAGCGCGCCCGTGGGAGCTGGGCCGGTCACCGGCGGCACGAATCGCGCCCAACCAATGTCGGGGGTCAGGGGGCCGGTCACCGGCGGCACGAATCGCGCCCAACCAATGTCGGGGGTCAGGGGGTCGGTCACCGACGGCACGAATCGCGGCCAACCGGGGTCGGCGCGCCGGGGCTGGGTCAGGGGCCGGCGACGAACTCGGCGGCCAGCGCGGCGCCGCGTTCGAAGGCCTGCACGTCGAGGGCGAGCATTGCCCGATGGTTGCCCAACGAGGCACGGATCGCGGCGAGGAACGTGTCCTTCGGGAACAGCTGGGTGACGCCTTGGAGCGCGCCCAACGCAACGATGTTCTTCACCACCGCCGAGCCAAGTTCTTTGGCCACCGCAGTGAACGGCACGCCCACCATGCGCACGCCATCAGCCCTCCCGTCGGGCACCTCAGTGATGATCGAGCTGTCGTAGATGACCACGCCACCGGCGCGCACCGTCGGGCCGAACTTGGCCAAGCTGGGCGCGTTGAACGCCACCAGCACGTGCGGGTGCGGCGCCGCGGGCGACAGCACTTCCACCGCGGCGACGTGCACATCGGCGTACGACGTGCCGCCGCGCGACTCGGGCCCGTAGCTGGGGATGTGCGTGGAGTCGAACCCCTCGGCGATGGCCGAACGGGTGATCAACATCGCCGCGGTCTGCGCACCGTCACCGCCGGCACCGGCCAACTTGAGGCTGATGTCGTCCGGGTCGAGGTGCGCAGGGAAACCAGTGGCGTACCGCGTCGGCTGTTCGGAGGTGGTGCCCAGCACGCTCAGGATCCGCTCGACATCGAACGACGGTGTCGGGATCGTGGGGTAGTGGGGGCCATCGGTGATGTCCTTCTTCACGCCGAGCGGGAAGACCGGCTCCATGTTGTCGCGCACCCAGTGTTCCGTCTCCTCGGGCGACAGCTTGAGATGCGTCGGGCATTCGGCCAGCACTTCGATGAACGCAAACCCGACACCGTTCACCTGCAACTCGAGCGCCTTCTTGATCGCTCGCCGCGCATGGGTGCGGTGCTTGTTGTCGTACAACGCGACACGCTCCACGAACACCGGGCCGTCGAGGCCGGCGATCATCTCGGCCACCTTCAACGGCTGGCCGGAGAACAGGGTGCGACCTTCGGGTGTCGTGGTGGTGCGTTGGCCGGTCAGCGTGGTGGGCGCCATCTGCCCGCCGGTCATGCCGTAGATCGCGTTGTTGGCGAAGATCACCGTGATCGGGATGCCCATCTGCGCGGTGCTGATGATCTCCGCGAGGCCGATCGACGCGAGATCGCCATCACCCTGGTAGCAGATGACGATCGAGTCGGGGTTGGCGGTCTTGTGGCCGAGGCCGACGGCCGGCGCGCGGCCGTGCGCGGCCTGCGTGTTCCCGACGTCGAAGTAGTAGTAGCTGAACACCGAGCAGCCAACCGGCGACACGAGGACCGTGCGGTCCTGCACCCCGAGCTCGTCGATCGCCTCGGCCAAGTACTTCTGTGCCAGGCCATGGCCGCAGCCTGGGCAGTAGGTGGTGGCGTGTGCGTGCAGCCCGGCGGCGTGATCGTGACGCTCGAACTGTCGGTAGAAGACGGACGACGGCATCTCAGCGCACCCCTTCGACACTCAGCACGTGTTCCACAATCTCGGCCTGCGAGGGCAGCATCCCGCCCTGACGTTGTACGTGGCTCATCGGCGGCGGTTGCACTTCGGCGTGGCTCAGCGCCAAGCGCACCTCGTCCTCTAGCTGGCCGCTGCTGGCCTCCACCACCACCAGGCGGTGAGCCTGCGGCAACACCGCCCGCAGCGCGTCGATCGGGAACGGCCACAGCGTGATCGGGCGGAACAGCCCCGCCTTCACTCCCTTGGCCCGCAGCTCCTTCACCGCACCCTTGGCCGATTGCGCCGGTGTGTTGCACGCCACGAGGATCACGTCGGCGTCGTCGCAGCGGTGCAGGTCGGCGCGCTGCTCGGCGGCCGTCATCCGGTCGTACTTCGCGTCGAGCATCAGGTTGTGCGCCTCAAGGCCAACCTCGGACAGCTCGATCGAGCAGATCAGGTTGCCGCGGTGTGAGTGATCGCCCGACACCGCCCACTCGGGGATGCCGGGCACCACCATGTGGTCCGGCAGGCGCACTTTGCCGGTCATCTGACCGAGATAGCCATCGCCGAGAATCACCACCGGGTTGCGGTACTGGAACGCCAGCTCGAAGGCCAGCATCGAGCAGTCGAGCATCTCCTGCGGAGTCGCCGG
Source organism: Actinomycetota bacterium (assembly GCA_009702045.1). Lineage (GTDB taxonomy): Bacteria > Actinomycetota > Acidimicrobiia > Acidimicrobiales > Ilumatobacteraceae > UBA668. The sequence continues at coordinate 6,399 of WLIV01000017.1, forward strand.
GGCGAACACGATCGCCTGCGTGTTGCCGTGGCCCAGGCCGCGACACGCGAGCTTGATGTCGGCCTGCTCGGGAGCGATGTTCCCCAGGCCCGGACCGCCACGCATGATGTTCACGAACACTGCCGGCACCTCAGCGCCGATCATGTACGAGATGCCCTCCAGCATCAGGCTGAAACCTGGCGAACTGGTGAACGTCATGCACCGCTTCCCGGCTCCGCCCGCGCCGTACATCATGTTGACCGCGGCGACCTCGCTGACCGCCTGCACGAACACACCGTCGAGTGCTGGCTGCACCTTCGCCATCAACTCGGCACCCTCGGTGGACGGTGTGATCGGATAGCCGTACACGTGCCGACAGCCTGCAAGCACGGCGCCAACCGCCACCGCATACGTGCCCTTCATCACCATCGTCGACCGCTCCGGGAGCGGCACGGTGACATCGGGTCGCGGGATCGGGATCGGCGAGTCGAACGGCCGCGGGCCACACAGGTGCGTGGGGTCGACCAGTTCGAACGCCACCTCCTCACCCTCGGGTCGCATACCGAATGGCTCGGGGCAGGCGTCAATGCACAACCCGCAGTGGTTGCACCGATCGAGGTCGAGTGTCACCGGCACCAGGCCCGTCAGCGGATTGATCTCGGTGCCGAGCGAGATGCAGCCTTTCGTGCACGAATCGATGCAGCGACCGCACCCCTTGCAGTACTCCGGCAGCAGCGTGGGTTCGGGCTTGTTGACGTTGCTGGTCACACGAGTCTCCAATGCAGTCACCTCCAGAGCAACGGGCATCGTTGACACCGCTTCCAAACGCGGGCATGTGGTTCCGTGCCCTGATCATCTGCCGCCGTGGTGGCGCGTGAATAGAGACTCTCGGACGCCGGAGCTTGTGCCTTTGTGCCCTTTCCGGCGTGCCAGTTGCGCCGCCGTCGCTGCGGTCGATCGGATCGACAGACTTCTGCCAGAGTGGTGTCGTGCAGCCCTTGGGAATCCACCACGTCTCGATCAATGTGCAGGACACGGCCGCCGCGATCGAGTTCTACACCGAGGTGCTGGGCTTCACTCAACGCGACGACCGTCCCGACTTTCGCTTCGGCGGAGCGTGGCTCGACGTTGCCAGCCAGCAGGTGCATCTGATCGAGATGCCCGGCCCGGAAGCCTGCGGTCAGCACTACGCGATCGGGGTAGCCGACCTCGACGCCGCGGTGCGCGAGATCCGCGCACGTGGCATCGAGATCAGCAACCCCAAGCCGGTGGGCAGCGGCCGCCAGGCATTTCTTCACGACCCCTCGGGCAACATGGTCGAGTTGAACGAGCCGGCTCGCTCGCAATAGCGACTCAGTCGGTGAGGTCGAATCGGTAGCTGCCAAGCCAGGTTGTTGTTCGCGATCTCGCCGATATGTTCCGTAACACGACCCCTTGGTGTGGCGTCGGATCGGCCCGGGTGGCCCTGCAGCAATGGTGGCGGTGGACGGCGCGAGTTGTCGACCCGCCCCTCGTCCAAGGAGATCCGATATGTACCTCTCTGTGTTCTTGTCGCGTTCCCACGCGGTCCCCGCCACAGCGATCGAGGGGGTGGCGTAATGGCCGCGTGCCACCTCTGCGGCACCGAGATGAGCACGGGCGCTTCGTGCACGCTCGAAGTGCTCCACCGTCACGGCCAGCCGTTCCCGATGGCCCGCTACGGCAACGAACCAAGCCGGCCCGCGGCGGTCGGGCGGTGCGGCGATTGTGGTGTCGCCCCCGGTGCGTTCCACCATCCCGGCTGCGATCTGCAGGACTGCCCCGCGTGTGGCGGGCAACTGCTGTCGTGTGGGTGCAGCTTCGACGAAGATGGGTTCGAGCAGGACGATGACGAGGACGAGGAGGACGTCGAGTTCGACCTCGACGGGCGTCAGGGAAACGGCTGGTAATGTAATCCCTGTGGAAGCCACCATCGACAGTGTCGGCCGTATCGTTCTCCCGAAGGCGTTGCGCGACCAGTTGGGGTTCACCCCTGGCACCGTGGTCGACGTCACTCAATACGGCGACGGGTTGCACGTGGCTCCAGGCGGTCGCACGGCCCGCTTGGAGCGCCGCGACGGGTTGCTCGTCGCCATCTCCGACACGCCGATCGGCGACGGCGACGTCTTCTCATTACTGGAATCGATCCGCCGGTGACCAGATGGTTGGCGGACTCCAGCGTGGCGGTACCAATGGTGCAGGCGTCACACGCCGCCCATCAGCGAGTACGTGAGGTAGTGGGCAAGCGCAGTGTCGGCCTGCCGGCGCACGCTGCGGTGGAGACGTATTCCGTCCTCACCCGGTTGCCGGGCGACGCCCGCCTTGCCCCGGGCGACGCCGCAACGCTGCTGGCATCACGATTCCCGAAGCGGCTGGCGCTCGACGCAGACACCCAGGCGCGGTTGGTGGACGACCTGGCAGCGGCTCATGTTGCTGGTGGTGCCGTCTACGACGCGATCATCGCCCTGACCGCTCGGCATCACCGGTCAACCCTGCTCACACGTGACAGCCGAGCGGCCGCCACCTACCGGGCGCTCGGGGTGGAGTTCGAGTTGGTCCTCTGAGGACACTCGGCACCGCCGTCGCCACTGGACGTGCGGCCCGTGGAAAAACCGCACATGTCTGGTCCAGTTGATTTCGTCACCGTCTCGACCGAGGGTCTCCAGTCGTCGCCGGTGGCAGCTGCCCTCGCCGGTCTGCGTGCCAACGAGGCTCGATATTTCAAGAACAAGTACGACCACGTCTTCACTAACGAGGCAGCCAGCACCAAGTCGGCGACGGCATGGACATCCCTGGCGAACTGGCCGAGCGGTTCAAGTTCGCTCGCCAGAAGTCGAAGCTCGCGGGCACCATTCGCGGTTCCTACTTCGTGATCAAGGGCACATACTGACTCGCATGCAGCAACCATCCGCCGTCACGGTGATCGAACTCGACCATCTGGTGCTCAAGTGCGCAGATGTGGAGACGACACTTCGCTGGTACCACGAACGCCTCGGACTCGAGACGGTGCGTGTCGAAGAGTGGCGTGCGGGCCGGGTGCCATTCCCCTCGGTCCGAGTCAACGCTGCCACGATCATCGACCTGATCGCCGGCGCCCGCGACGACGGCCGACTCGACCACTTCTGTCTGGTCGTCACCCCCACCAATCTTGCCGCGCTCGCTGCCAACGGCGAGTTCGAGGTGCTCGAAGGGCCCGTCACCCGCTTCGGCGCCCGCGGCAACGGCACCTCGCTGTACGTGCGCGATCCCGACGGGGCGACAGTGGAGCTCCGCTGCTACGCGTAGCGCAACGCTCAGCTCGGTGGGTTGTGACTCGCCTGAGCCGAAACGGGTGACGCACTGAGCCAGTTGTTCGCCACCCGCCGACCCCGCCGTGCCCACCCCACCCAGGTTGGGCGCGATTTGTGCCGGTGGTGACTCGGCCGTTCAGGGTTGGGCGCGATTTGTGCCGTTGGTGACCGGCCCAGCTCCCACGGGCGCGGTTCATGCGCAGCAACGGCACGAACCGCGCCCATTGAACCGGGCGCGCCGCAGCGGGCCAGCACGCCGCAGCGGGCACGGGCGCGCATCACTGCGTGCTGAGGCTGGCCTTGAACAGACCTTCGGCCATCGCGGCCTTCACTGCGGCGCCCGGTTCGCTGCGCCGCTCGAGCGTGACCCCGACGATCGACCCGGTGAAGTCCACTTCGTGACCGTACGGGCCGACGGGTGAGCCGGTGTCGGTGCCAACATCGAACGTCTCGCCGCTCATCGAGAACACGAGTGGCACTGTGCGCGGAATCCGTGCGTGGTCTGTGGCCCGGCCGTCGACGATGAGCACCAACTCGCCACCGGTGCCGAAGCCGCCGTCGTGGTCGTACACCGCCTCGATCGTGTGCCGCCCGGCGAGCAGCACGCTGCCGCGCACGAACGTGAGGTCGTGGCCGAAGCAGTTGTAGAGGAACACGGGTTGCCCGTGTTCGAAGTACATGCTCCACCCGGCCATGTTGCCGCCTTGGCAGGCAACGACACCCGACGCGGGTGCGTCCGGCAGCAGCACCTCGCCGGCGATGCGCCACGAACAGTTCTTCAGGTTCACCACCGAACTCTCGGGCATCCGTGTGTGCGCGGTGGTGTAGGTCATCGTCTGCACATCGCCCAATGTGTTCGGCACCGAGAACTCGCCGTGGCGTGGCGAACCGGCATCGCGCAACGGGTACACCCCATGACGCAGTGCTTCCTCGTGGAACAACTGCTGCAGCTCGGCCAACTTCTCGGGATACCGCGTCGCAAGGTCGACCGACTGGGAGAAGTCGTTGGCTACGTCGTACAGCTCCCACACCTCCTGAGGCCCGTCGAACTCCAAACCCTGCAGACGGATCCAGGGCAGGCGACCGTGGAAGCACGACGCGATCCAGCCGTCGTGATAAATCGCCCGGTTGCCGAGGATCTCGAAGTACTGCGTGGTGCGGCGGCTGGGGCCGTCGGTGTCGAACGTGTACGTCATCGAAGTGCCGTGGATCGGCATCTGTTCGATGCCGTTCACCTGCTCGGGCGGCGTGATTCCCGCGGCTTCGTAGACGGTGGATGCGATGTCGACGACGTGATGGAACTGCGAACGCAGCCCGCCGGCATCGGCGATGCCTCGCGGCCACGAGACCGCCAGCGCGTTGCGTGTGCCGCCGAAGTGCGAGGCCACCTGCTTCATCCACTGGAAGGGCGCGTCGAGTGCCCACGCCCAGCCGATGTTGAAGTGGTTCTCGCAACGCTCGGTGCCGAAGTCGGCGATCCGTTCGAGCAGCCACTCCGGGTCTTCCGGTACGCCGTTCTGGAACGATGGCGCACTCCACGCGCCATGGATCGTTCCCTCCGCAGACGCTCCGTTGTCGCCGCTGAGATAGATCACCAGCGTGTTGTCGGCTACGCCCAGGGCCTCGAGTTCATCGATCACGCGACCGATGTGATGGTCGGTGTGCGCAAGGAACCCGGCGAAGCATTCCATCAACCGCGTCGCAATCGGGCGGAAGCGCTCGGGGTAGTCGTCCCATGCCGGGATCTGCTCGGGCCGCGCCGTCAGCGCGGTGCCCGGTGGGATGACACCGAGCTCGAGTTGGCGTTGGTAGATGTGCTCGCGCAGCGCGTCCCACCCGTCGTCGAACGCCCCGGCAAAGCGGTCGATCCACTCGCTCGGGGCATGGTGCGGTGCGTGCACTGCCGGCGTGGCGAAGTAGCTGAAGAACGGGCGGTCGGGTGCCGACGCGACGTGACGGCGCATCCAGGTGATCGCCTGATCGGCGAGATCCTCGGTGAGGTGGTAGCCGGGCTTCCGTAGGTGCGGGTTGATCGGTGTGGTCTGGTCGTACACCGGCGGTTCCCACTGCGAGGCCTCGGCACCGATGATGCCGTAGAAGCGGTCGAAGCCCATGCCAGTCGGCCAGCGATCGAACGGACCGGCCGGCCCTTGTTCCCACGAGGGCGCGAGGTGCCACTTGCCGAAACACGAGGTGGCGTAACCCGACATGCGCAACACCTGCGCAATCGTCGCCGCTTCGGGGGGGATCGCCGAGTCGTAGCCGGGGAACGAGTTGGCGATCTCGGTGATCCCGCCCATGTGCACCGAGTGGTGCTGGCGACCTGTCAACAGGGTGGCCCGCGTGGGCGAGCACAGCGCTGTGGTGTGGAACTGGTTGTATCGCAGACCGCGATCGGCCACCTTCTGGAACGCGGGCGCCAGCACCGGCCCGCCGAACGTGTCGAACGAACCGAAGCCGACATCGTCGAGCATGATCAGCAACACGTTCGGGGCACCATCGGGTGCGCCGCCGCGGGTGAGCCGACGCGGCGTCGATTCGGAGATGAGCCGTCCGATGCTGCCATCGAAGCGTGGTGTGCCGTGGGGGAGCGAAGTCGGCTCCACGGTCACAGAGCATCCGTGGTGAACGACGGGTGGTCGAGGCATGCGAACGCACGCACGACCTGATCGCGGCAATCGGCGGGTTCGCACACGACCGACCCAGTTGCGAGCAACGAACTCAACGACACGTCGGCGCCGCCAGCGAGCAGCGCCGCCCACATCGCCTTGCTGCAGCGCAACGTGACGTGAGCGCCGTCGCCGTTGGAGGTGGCCGCGATGTGATGGCGGAAGTGCAGTCCCGCGCGTTCGCCGTCCAGCTCCACTGCGACGTGTAGATCGATACCTTCAGCGCGGTCTGGGTCGAGCAGGACGCGCAGCACATGCACCGCGAGTTCGGTCGGCCAGCGCAGCACCTGTTGGCGCTGGAAGCGATGCTGATCGAGACGGCTCGTGTCGATCGCGCCATCGGCCGCGAGCGCCCGCGTGAGACACCAGTTGCGGATGTTCGCCGATGTGCTGCGCTGCGCCACCAACCGCAGCGCGGCTGCGAGCAGTGTCCGATCGTCGTTGTCGGCGTCGGTGCGCTTGGCGAGCAGGCCCGCCAGTTCCAGCGCCCAGCGAAGGTCATTGACGAGCGCGCCACGGCAGCGATCGCGAACCGCGTCGACACCGCCCATCGCATCGATGAACCGATCAGCGCGCGCATCCGGGGCATGCGGGAACAGGTGCTGCGGGTCGCCGTCGAAGAAGCCGAACAGACCTGATCGCACCTGCCGTGTGTGGTGCTCCACCACGCCGTACAACTCGGTGGTCATCCAGTCGTCCTGGTACACGTCGGGCATGACGACCCGGTGCGCCAGTTCTTCACTGCTCGCCCCGCGGTTCGTCCACCGGACGGTCTGATCCCAGACGAACTGAATCGAGTCGCGGTACAGCGTCACGCGTTCGGTGATCTCATCGGCGCCACGCATCGGCGGGCCATGTGTGGCGATCAGGTGGTGCGCCCCGAGCGAACGCAGATGGTCCAGCCCGCGCAGCAGCACCCGCGGGTCGCGATACTCCTCGCCGCGAATGGCGAAGATGTTGAACAGCGCCGGCCAGACGATGTTGTGGACCGCGAGGCCGAGCGCTGGGAACCAGAACGTCACCGAGTCGTCGGCGTCGGATGGTGCGGGCTGGACGTGCACGTCCAGCCCGGCGACGCGGATGACGGTGGGGCCGTCGAACGTTTCGGTCGGTGGCACATGCCCGAGTGTGAACGGGGCATGCTCGCCCAAGCGGTACGCCAGCCCGAGGCCCACGTTCACCAAGCCATCGGGCCCGTCGAGGGGTAACTGCAGCGCGAACTGTTCGATCAGACCGCGGGCGTACGCGGGTGCGACCTCGGTGGCGGCGCGCAGCAAGTTGCCTTCCAGTCGGGTGTGCCCCCAGATCGGGAGGTCAGCGCCGCCCCGTTCGTCGATCACGGCGCGTGTGCCCTGCACATAGTGGAAGTGCGTGTAGAGCACCGCGACGATCGGCTCGCGCGTCACCGTGCGCAGCGCGGCGATCGCCGCACGCATCTCCTCCACGCTCTCACCGCTGTCGATGGCGATGATGCCCTCGGGGCCGCGCACGAATGTCTGGTTGGACAAGCCGTTGCCAACGAGGCACCACGCGTCGGTGCCGACATGGTGGAGCGCGCGAACGAGCCGGTCGCTGTGCGCGAGATGCTCCTCGTGGCCGACCTGTCCGCGCGGCCCTGTCACAGTGCGCGACGAGTCGCGCTCGAAGCTTCTCGGTTCCAACATGCGGCGATGCTAGGTGACCTCCTCGGGCGCGCTCCCCACGCAAGGGTCGGGCGCGCTTCGTGCCAAGTGTCGTGGGCGCGATTCGTGCCGCTGGTGACCGAGCCAGCTCCCACGGGCGCGCTTCTTGCGCAGCGCCGGCACGAAGCGCGCCCATGCGACAGCAACGGCACGAATCGCGCCCACGCGACAGACGACAGCAACGGCACGAATCGCGCCCACGCGACACGGCTCGCCGCGCCGCGCGGGCCACGCAAGGCTCCGCGGTTGAACGGCTCGTTAGTGTCGACCGCATGAGTTGGGCTGAACGTTGGGTGCGGGCGATGGGTGCACCGCGGCTGCTGGTGGTGGGTGGCGCATCGCTGGACCTCATCCACATCGACGGCGAGCCCGTGGCAACGCCCGGTGGTGCCGGCCTGTACACCGCGCTCGCCGCAGTGCGTGCCGGCGTGCAGGTGACGATGCTCGCGCCCGTACCCGACCCGATGCCGCCCGAACTCGAGCCCGCGCGGCGGTTGCTGAATTGGGTCGGCCCGATCGTGCCTGTCGCCGAGCTGCCGCGCTTCGAGATCGCCTACGACGACGGTGGCGCGATCACCCTGTTCCGCGAGTACCTCGGGGCCGAGCCGGAGATGACGCCTGCGCTGCTCGACCTGATTGCCGACATGCCATCGTGCGCGTACTGCGTGCCGTTCATGGACGCCGGATTGCAGCGCAAGTTCGTCGACGCGCTGCGCGAGCGCGGCTGCCTCACCGTCGGCTCCACCTACGGCAAAGCCGCACAACTGGAGACCGCCCTGGTGCGCGCCACACTGTCGACCACCGACCTGTCGTTCTGCAACGCCGCCGAGCAGAGCCTGCTGTTCGGCGATACCGCATCCTCCGCGCCCGCACCCGGGCAACTGCGTTTCGTCACCCGTGGGGCCAGCGGGGTCAGCGTGTTCCAGGGCGACCACCGCACCGACCTCACCGGCCACCCGGTCGCGGTCGTCGACCCGACAGGCGCAGGTGACACGTTCTGCGGCACCACCGTGGCTCGCCTGCTGTTGGGCGACCACCCGGTGGAGGCGGCGCGTCGCGGCAACGCCGCCGCGGCCGAGATGGTGACGGCCCTCGGCCCGACGATGCTGTGGCAACCCGGTCCGCCGCCGTTGCCTCACGCTGATCATCGGGCGCGTGTCAACACCGACGTGGTCGACCGTATGGCAGAGCTCGTCGCCGAGATGGCCGACCTGCGTGGCTTCGACTTCACCGGCGATCTGTTTCCCGCGGTCGGCGACCCCGCGACGATCGACTGGTTCGCCGCGGCGACGCTGCAGCAGTTCGGGTTCTGGTACTCGGCCGACGACCACTGGGACCGGTCGATGATCGACGCCATCGACGGCACGACGCGCAAGGGCAGCGACTATCTGTGGGCCGTGTATCGGCGCTGGGCGACGGCCGACCCGAACGCGATGTCGGCCGCCGGCCAGGCCGCAGTCACCGCCGACACGTGGCATGCGCTCGCTGCGGCCGACGACGGCAGCGACCCGTTCCCCGAACCCAACCTGTGCGCGGAACTGGCAGCCGCCTACGGAACCACGATGCAGCATCTGGGCCTCACCCCGACCGAACTCATCAGCGTGGCCGCCGCCACCGCACACCCGATGCGTTCGCTGCTCACACTGCTCGACCATGTCGGTGGTTACCGCGAAGACCCGCTGCGTAAGAAGTCAGCGCTGCTGGGCGTGATCCTGCGCCAACGCCCCGAGCGGCTGTTGCCCGCTGCGGAGCGCGACGATGCTCCGCCGATCGTCGACTACCACGTGCAGCGCAGTTGCCTGCGCACGGGCATGGTCGCCATCGACGACGCGCAACTGGCGGCAAAGGTGCAGGCTCGCACCGTGCTCGACGAGGACGAGGAGGCGGCCATTCGCCGAGCCACGTTCTACGCTGTCGCTCGCCTCTGCGAACGCAGCGGACGCACGATGGGTGCCGTCGACTGGTTCTTGTTCCAGATGCGCCACCGCTGCCCGGAAGTTGCCACCCCGGTGTGCGCCGACTGCCCGGCCGACCCGCAGTGCAGTCACCTCGTGCAACTGTTCCAACCGGTGCGCCGCACCACCTTCTACTGACCGGCCGCGCGTGACTGGGCTGCGCCGGCGAGCCGCCGCAGCCCGAACCTCAGGTGGTGTGGTCGGGGTGCGGAATCGCCACGACGCGGAGTTCGTTGATGGCCGTGAAGTCCGCAGGATTCACCGTGTACAGGGTGAGGTCGTTCGCGACTGCCACGGCAGCGATGAGCGCGTCGTAGGCGCGGGCCGCGGGCTTGCGGCCACTGGTGCGCAAGTCGGCGGCCACGCGTCCGAATGCGCGGGCAGCAGCAGCATCGAATGGCAACGCGTCGAAATCGGCTTCGGCCTGCTGCAGTTGTGCCTGGCATGCGGCCCGTACCGCGGGGTCGGCAGCTACCAGTGGGCCGACCGAGAGCTCGGCCAGCGTGATTGAACAGATCAGCGGGTGTTCGGGCAGTTGCTCAGGGTCGCTGAGACGCGGCAGCAGGATGACGGTGTTGGTGTCGAGCAGCCCTGCATGATCGCGGGCGCCTGAGCTCACAGTGGGAAGTCCAAGATTGCGTCGAGGTCGTGGAACAGCAACGCGGCATCGACGGTCGGCACTCGGCGCCAGCGTTCAAGTAGGGCTGCCGCTTCGAGGCCGCGCCTCGGCAGCGGTCGCAACTCGGCGACTGGCGTCCCTGCGCGCGTGATGACGACTGACTCGCCGTGTTCGACGCGGTCGACCACTTCGCCACCGTGGTTGCGCAGGTCGCGGATCGTCACCGATGACATGGTGCGACTGTATCACCGGTGAGACTTGGGAGGTTCGCGGCCGCGCGTGACCGGGGTGTCAGCCCAGCGGGTGACCGCTCGGCGGCGGCAACGGCCAGTTCGGATGCGTGCTGGCTGGGCGAGCGCTCGGCGGCTGGGCGCTGGGGGGTTGGCTGAGCACCGGACCGGGGTCGACCGGGCCACGGCCGTCCGGGTCGAGTCCCTCGTAGCGGCGCAGCACGGCGATGCGATCGGCCAGCGGCGGGTGCGAATCGAACAGGCGACCCACACTGCCGATGAACCCCTGCTCCTTCGACCGCTCGAGCGGTGATTCGATCCAGAGGTGAGCGGTCGTGGTGGACATCGCCTTCACCACTGTCGTGTCAGCTTCCAGCTTCTCCAACGCCGAGCGAATACCCGACGGGTTGCGGGTCAACTCGACGGCAGTTGCATCGGCCATCACTTCGCGCCGGCGCGACAGCGCAGCCTTCAACAACATCGCTGACGGCACGGCGATGACGAACCCGATCAGGCCGATGGCCAGCAGCGCCAGCCCGATGGCCGCACCTGAGTCGTTGTTGTCGCGGCTACTGCGCCGGTTGCCGCCCATGAAGATCGTGGCGTAGTAGCCGATACGCACGAGCAACGACGACAGCACCATGATCGCCCCCACCGTCAACACCACGAGCGTCATGAACGATGTGTCGCGGTTGCGGATGTGTCCGAGCTCGTGCGCCAACACGCCTTCGAGTTCGCGGCGCGACATCTTCGCCAACAGGCCGGTGGTGACTGCCACGGCCGCCTTCTCCGGCTTGAGGCCGGTGGCGAACGCATTCGGTGCCGGATCGTCCACGACGTACACCGCAGGCACCGGGATACCGGCGGCAATTGCCAGCCCCTCGACCACGTTGCGCAGCTGTAGGTACTCCGGACCGTCGGCGGGCTTCGCCTTGGTGATCGACAACGCAGCCTTCGCCGATGACAGGTACGCGACCCACAGATACCCGGCCACCACCGCTGCGGTCGCAACCAATGTGATCGGGTTCCAGTACCAGGTAGTGCCGCATGACACGGTGCTGTCGTATGTGCACGCGGTCGTCTTCTGGTAGCCGCCGAACACGGCCACGATCAGATTGATGAAGCCATAGAGCACCACGAACGACGCGGCCATCAGGACCAGTGAGCGGCGATGGTTCGAACGGATCTGCTCGAAGAAGTTGGGCGGTTCGAATGTGTTCATGGCAGTTTCCCCATTGTGTCACTGCTGGGCCCTTTCCGGTGGGGTGGGTGCCGCCGAGGTCGTCGCACGTTCTTTGGCGTTCCGTACGCTCATGGCCATGACCCACCCAGAGGGCGCCCCGCTGTTCGCGTTCGAGCACACCTATGTACGCGACCTCGAAGGCCTGTTCACGCCATGGCAAGCCGCTACCGCTCCCGCGCCGCGATTGTTGGCGTTGAACACGACGCTTGCGGTCGAGCTCGGCATCGACCCCGACGCGCTGCGCACACCCGCAGGTGTGGCCACATTGGTGGGTAACTCCACAGAGCCCGGCAGTACGCCCGTGGCGCAGGCCTACTCAGGCCATCAGTTCGGCGGTTACTCGCCAAGGCTCGGCGATGGCCGCGCGTTACTGCTCGGCGAAGTGCTCGACGCTCGCGGCGAGCGACGCGATGTGCATCTGAAAGGCTCGGGACGCACCCCGTTCGCTCGCGGTGGCGACGGCAAGGCCGCAGTAGGGCCGATGCTGCGCGAGTTTGTGATCAGCGAAGCGATGCACGCGATGGGTGTCCCCACGACCCGTTCACTGGCGGTGACGGCGACCGGCGAGATGATCGCCCGCGACACCACGGTGCCCGGGGCCGTTCTCACCCGCGTGGCCGCCAGCCACGTGCGCGTCGGCACGTTCCAGTACGCCGCGGCGCTTGACGACCCCACCGTGCTGCCTCGTTTGGCCGACTATGTGATCGCCCGCCATCACCCCGCAGCGGCGCAGTCCGATGCGCCGTACCTGGGGCTGCTGCAGGCGGTCATCGACGTGCAGGCTGCGCTGATCGCCCGCTGGATGCTGGTGGGTTTCGTCCACGGCGTGATGAACACGGACAACATGACCGTGTCGGGTGAGACCATCGACTATGGGCCATGCGCGTTCATGGATGCCTACGACCCGAGCACGGTGTTCAGCTCCATCGACCAGCACGGCCGCTATGCGTTCGGCAATCAGCCCGATATCGCAATCTGGAACCTCGCCCGTTTCGCCGAGACGTTGCTGCCGTTGATCGCCACCGACCCGCACGATGCGGTCGGTCCCGCGATGGAACTGCTGGGCACGTTCGACACCCGCTATCGCCAGCACTGGAACGACGGTATGCGCGCCAAGCTCGGCCTGCCCGACGGGCTCGTCGATGAAGCTGCTGCTGGTGACGAGTCGCTCGTCACCGATCTGCTGCACCAGTTGCAGGAACAACGCATCGACTACACGATGTTCCTGCGTTCGCTGTCGTCGGCCGTGCGCGGCGATGCCACGGCGTCGCGCTCACTGTTCGCACAGCCCGAGATGTTTGACACGTGGTGCGAACGCTGGCTCGTTCGTGTGCTGGCCCAGGGTCGCGACCCGCATGCCGTCGCCGCGGCCATGGACGCGGTGAACCCCGTGTACATCGCCCGCAACCATCAGGTGGAGGCCGCGCTCGCAGCCGCCACTGCTGGCGACCTCGGCCCATTCGACCGCCTGGTCGAGGTCGTGACGCAGCCGTTCACCGAACGCCCTGGGCTGGCGGACTACGCCACGCCAGCACCTGCCAGCTTCGGCAACTACCGCACGTTCTGTGGCACCTGAGCCTGCACACCGGCGGTGAGCCCCAGTAGCGGTTCGGGAAGTTCCAATCCGGCGCAGCGTCGGCTCCGAACGTCGGGTATGAGCCCCAACGTGGGGCCGTGAACCCCCCAGGAGAATTTCGATGAAGCAGCGCTATGTATTGGCCTCGTTGGTCGCCGTCTCGGTGTTCGCTGTTGCGTGCAGCGACGACAAGAACGATGCAACCACCACCACCGCCGCGACGACGGTGCCCGAAGCCATGACCACGGACCCGATGGCTCCTACCACTGACGCGATGGCACCTGGCGACATCGTCGCCGTCGCCAGCGGCAACGCCGACTTCTCCACGCTCGTCGCTGCGGTGAAGGCCGCCGGCCTGGTGGAGACGCTGCAGGGTGCTGGCCCGTTCACGGTGTTCGCTCCCACCAACGCAGCGTTCGCCGCCCTCCCGGCCGGCCTGGTCGACAAGCTGCTGTTGCCGGCGAACAAGGCCGTTCTCGTGCAGATCCTCACCTACCACGTGGTGGGTGCGAAGGTGATGGCCGCCGATGTGAAGGCTGGAGACGCCACCAGCGTCGAGGGCTCGCCGATCGCCATCACCATCGAGGGTGGCACCGTCATGCTGAACGGTTCGGCCAAGGTGGTCGCCGCTGACGTCGCCGCCTCCAACGGCGTCATCCACGTGATCGACCAGGTGATCCTTCCCCCCGGTCTCGACGTGTCGAAGCTCTGACCTCAGGCTCCTCCCCTGTCAGAGTCGCCACGAAGCGGGCAGCACGACCCGAGTCCCTTCCCAGGGGCTCGGGTCGTTGCGCGTGAGCCAGTCGGTGCGTCGGGAATGACCGCCGCTGCTCGGCGGTTGAAGTTCCCCGTGAATGAAGGAACGTCTGGCCAATGAACACGGAGGGAACATTTCGCTTCCGGCGGCGCAATCCGAACGGCGGTCCGCAACGAACCTCTGACGTGCTCAACGTTGCCACGACCTCGAATCAGTCGGCCGAGGGCCCGACGGTCGATGCCGCGGCGGCCCTGGTGCAGCGAGTGGCGCAGGGCGACGAGGCTTCCTTCGCCGCTCTCTACGACCACCTCGCCGCCATGGTGTACGGCGTCGTGTTGAGGGTGTTGCGCGATCCTGCGCAGTCCGAAGAGGTAGCGCAGGAAGTGTTCTTGGAGCTGTGGCGCTCCGCAACACGCTTCGATCGATCGAAGGCGTCGGTACGAACCTGGGCCTCCACCGTGGCGCATCGCCGGGCGGTCGACCGTGTGCGCAGCGAACAGGCCAGCCGCGAACGCGATGATCGCGAAGCGGCTCATGTGGCCACGCCGGCTGACACAGTGGGCGCCGAGGTGGAGTCGTCGATCGATCAACTGCGCGTTCGCAAGGCATTGGCAGCCTTGACCGAGTCGCAACGACAAGCCGTGGAACTGGCGTACTTCGGTGGCAACACCTACCGTGAGGTGGCCGCGCTGCTGGGAGTTCCCGAAGGCACCGTGAAGACCCGCATTCGGGATGGCATGATCAAACTCAGGGACGAACTGGGAGGTGGCGAATGATCGATCACGACCTCCACCATCTTGCGGCGTCCTACGCCCTGGACGCCCTCGACCCGGACGAGCGCGAGGCGTTCGAATCTCACCTCGCAGAGTGTGAGGTGTGCCACATCGACGTGGCCCAGCTCCGCACAGCCGCCACCGGTTTGGCCGAGGCACAGTCCGTCGCTCCGCCGCCCGCGCTGCGTGCCCGAGTGCTCGACGAAATCACCCGCACCCGTCAACAGTCGCCGCTTGCCACACGGCCGACGCCAGTAACTCACCCGGTGCAGCCGGCGTCCCCCGTCCGGCGCATCTGGATGATCAGCACGCTGGCGGCTGCCGCCGCGATGGCCCTGTTAGTCGTCGCGATCTCCGTGTTCGGCGACCACGACCGTACTGACTCCTTCGCCGGCGAGTTGGCGAAGGTGATGGAACAGCCCGACGCGCAGATGCTGGAACTGGACGCGCAACCCGGTGGCGCCGGTCAGTTCAAGGTGGCCTGGTCGAACTCGCTGCACCGCGCGGTGCTGATCGGCGAGGGTTTGGCCCCCGCCCCGGCCGGGAAGGCCTACGAGTTGTGGCTGATCACTGCTGAGCAGTCGATGGCGATGCATGTGCTCGACCGGGCCGCCGACGGCAACGTGCACGTCACGCTCGACGCACCGCAGATGCCAGCCAAGTGGGCAATCACGGTGGAGCCAGCAGCAGGAGCCGAAGTGGCCACGGGCGACGTCATCTTCATCGCCTCGGTGTGAGTCTGGGAACCACGCTGGCACGGGCCACCGCTAGGGTGGACGTTGAGTCACCGCCTTACGCGCCGGTACGTCGTCGCCGCATCCCGCGAGCGTCGAACGAGAGGAGAGCACCATGGCTGGGAAGACACCACAAAAGGCCGCCGCCAAGAAGTCGGGCAAGTCGCTGAAAGAGAAGCGCGCCGTCAAGAAGGAGAAGAAGGACCACCGCGGTGGTTCCGGTCTTCTCTGACCGCCACTGACACAAGTTGGCGTTCAGCCGGGCCGGTACCCCGTCTCATCGCCGACATTGGCTAGGGGCAACCGAGGCCGTGGAGCGTGGCGCACGTGGGGCACAACCGCGCCGCGCCATCGCGCGTTCCCCACATCCGCGCGTGGGGGCCGCCACACGACATGCAGGCACCCTTGGCAGTGAGTCGTTCGAGACCGGGCACCTGCCCGATCGGCGTCTGCTGCGTGTCGGGGGACGAGTCGCTCACCAGCGGTACTCGACCACGACAGGTGCATGGTCGCTCCAGCGTTCGGCGTACGTGGGGGCGCGGTCGACGGTGTGCGACTGGGCGAGTGCAGCCAATTCCGGCGAAGCAATGTGGTAGTCGATGCGCCAACCCGAGTCGATGTCGAAGGCCTTACCGCGCCACGACCACCACGAGTACGGGCCGGCAACCTCGCCGGTGAGGCGGCGACCGATGTCGACCCAGCCCAACTCGTCGAACCAGCGGTCGAAGCGGGCCCGTTCGTTCGGATGGAAGCCGGCCTTGCCGCGGTTGCCCTTCCAGTTCTTGATGTCGAGTTCGCGGTGGCCCACATTGAGGTCGCCGGTCAACAACGTGTGTCGGCCGGTGGCACGCAGGGCTTCCAGGCGAGCGGTCGCCGCGTCGAGGAAGGCCAACTTCTCGGCCATACGAGCTTCGTCGTCGGCATCACCGGTGTGCACGTAGGCCGACACCACCGTGAGGCCACGGCCGTCGGGTGTGTCGATCTCGGCCTCGATCCAGCGACCCGAATCGTCGTACGGCAGCGCTCGCTTGCCCTTGCCGGGAAGACCCGAGCGGTGCGCAGTGATCGGCAGTCGGCTGGCCACTGCCACGCCGGCGCGACCCTTGGCGACCGCTTGTGAATGGGCCACGTGCCAGCCTGCGCCGCCGGCCTGCTCCACGAGTGCTGGCACCAGTTCATCCGGCGCACGCACTTCTTGCATCGTGATCACATCGGGTTTGCGACCTGTCACCCAGTCGGCAATCCCGTTGGTGACCGCCGCCCGCAATCCGTTCACGTTCACCGAGGCAATGGTGAGTGAACGGCGACTGGGCATGGGCGGCGAGCATAACCCTCTCACCGGTCTGCGGGAAGAGCTCGATTTACCCGGATTCTCGCTGCCGGAACTGTGTCTCAGCTGACGACGTCGATGTCGACCATCAGCCGATCGGCCAGCGCTTCCAGACGCGAGCGAACTGCGCTGACGGTGACGCCGACGGGTAGTACCACTGCGATCGTGGCCTCGAACAGCACCCCGCCCGACATGGGCGCATCGCTGGTCGCCGTGTCGAGTTCTTCGATGCTGGCACCGATCTCGGCCAGCGCCGACGACACCGAGTGCACCAGGCCGGGGCGATCGGTGCCCACCAGCGACAGCACGAAGCGTGCGCCTGGGGCATCGGGCGCGGCGCCCGCCGGGTCGATTCGTACCTGCAGCAACCCGCCGTCGCTCAACGTGGCCAGTTCTGCTTGCAAGGCAGCGGCGGCGGCGTTGGGAACGTTGACCTGCACAACGCCGGCGAACTTGCCACCGAGGCGGGCCATCTGGCTGCGCTCCCAGTTGCCGCCGTGCGCGGCCACTGCCGCGGCCAGTGAATCGACCAGACCGGGTCGGTCGTCACCGAGCACAGTGAGCACAAAAGAGACCATGTGGCCACGCTAGCCATGCCGCCCCGTCGCAGGAGTGGCTCACGGGTGCGGTTTCGGGGCACAGGTCGCGCATTTCTGCCGTTCAACGTCGGACTGAGTCGGCAGGCGCCAGATTTTCGCATGCATTCAAGGGATTCGGCGGCGTGTGTGCCGGTCGGCCACACAGAATCGGTTTCCTGCGGGTACCGTGATTAGCCCACATCGCGAGCCACTAGTGCAGCGCCCACAGGGCGGAAGGGGGCACCGATGAGTGTCGTTCGAGTTCAAAAGCGTCAGCTCGAGAAGGCCAAGCAAGAAAAGGCAGCTGCCAAGCGGGAGCGCCGCCAGTCGCGCGAGCCGCTCGGCGAGGCGTCCGGCGAGGCCGTTGGCGCCCCGGAACATGCCCAGGACAAGGTGCTGGCCGACCTGGCTGCACTACACCAGCGGTACGCCGACGAGCAGTTGAGCCTCGAAGATTTCGAGGAACAGCGTGCCGAATTGGTTTCTCGGCTGCGAGTCGACTAAGAGCACCTTTCGACTTCCTGCATTTCGCGGGAGGAACGGTGCGCGATTGCTACTACCGTCATGCCATCGGGTATGCCAAGAGGGCTGCCCGGATTGAGAGTAGAGACATCATGCAAGGCACCGTTAAATTCTTCAACAACGAGAAGGGCTTCGGCTTCATCTCACGCGAGGGTGGCAGCGACGTGTTCGTTCACCACACCAACATTGCGGGCACCGGCTACAAGTCGTTGAACGAGGGTCAGCTCGTCGAGTTCGATGTGGCCCCCGGCCGCAAGGGCGACGAGGCCCAGAACGTCCGCGCCATCTGACGCAGGTTCGTAGAACGCCGCCGTTCCTTCGGGAACGGCGGCGTTCGTCGTTTTCGGGTCAGCGTTCAATGTGAACTCTGCTTGACTGCGGAGATACAGTCGGCTCACCAAAGACCGTGACCTCCGTCGGTGGATCTGCCACCGACAGAGCAGTGAAGGAGACACTCATGCCGCTGCAGGACGATGTTCAGATCGTGTCGGTCGACGATCACGTGATCGAATCCCCGAACGTGTTCAAAGACCGCCTGCCGGCCAAGTTCGTCGACCGTGGCCCGCAGATGACCCGCACTGATCAGGGCCACGACGTGTGGGTCTACGACGGTGTGCCGCACCCCACCATCGGCCTCAACGCCGTCGCCGGCAAGGATCGCCACGACTACGGCATGGAGCCCACCGCCTACACCGACATGCGCCTGGGTTGCTACAGCGTGAAGGAACGTCTGCAGGACATGGACACCGAGGGTGTGCATGCGCAGTTGTGCTTCCCCAGCTTCCCGGGTTTCGCAGGCAGCACGTTCTACCGTGCGCCCGACAAGGAACTGGCCGTCGCCTGCGTCAGCGCCTGGAACGACTGGGCCATCGACGAGTGGTGCGGTGGCATGCCTGGCCGCCAGATCCCGCTGGCCATCCTTCCCTACTGGGACATCGACGCCACCGTGGCCGAGGCCGAGCGCACCATCGCCAAGGGCGTCCGCACCTTCTCGTTCTGCGAGGCCCCGCACGCCATCGGCGAGCCGTCGTTCCACACCGATCACTGGGATCCCTTCCTGGCGTTGTGCAACGAGGCCAGCGTGCCGCTCTCGATCCACTTCGGTTCGGGCGGCGCACCTGCGGTGGCCCCCGGTGCCCCGTTCACCGCAGCGATCTCGCTGTATGGCCTGAACTCGCAGATGGCAATGATCGACCTCGTCAACACGCGCCTGTTCGAGAAGTTCCCCAACCTGAAGTTCGCCCTCTCCGAAGGTGGCATCGGCTGGATGCCCTACATGCTCGAGCGCGCCGACTACACGTGGGACCGCCACCGCTACTACACCGGCATGGACACTGCGAAGAAGCCGAGCGAGATCTTCAAGGATCACATCTTCGGCTGTTTCATCTACGACGATGCCGGCATCCGCAACATCGACCTGATCGGTGAGGACAACGTGATGTTCGAGAGCGACTACCCGCACTCGGACAGCAACTGGCCGCACACGCGCAAGATGCTCGCCGAGTCGCTGGCTGGTGTGTCCGACGAGGTCGCCCGCAAGGTGGCCGAGGGCAACGCCCGCAAGTTGTACAACTTCCCGCGCAGCTAAGTTCGGCTCGGGCGACGGCCACACCGCCGCCTGAAGCCCGACGCAAGCACGAGAGGTACCGTGGCGCAATGTCCCCACAGGGCGGTCGCCACATCCTCACCATCGATTTGGGCACCAGTGGCCCGAAGGCGGCCGTCGTGAGTAGCGACGGCCGCGTGGTGGGGGCTGGCCAACACAAGGTGACCACTTCGTTCCCCAGCGCGGCTGCGGCCGAGCAGGACCCTGATGAGATCTGGCGTGCCACCGTCAGCAGTTGCCGCAGCGCGATCAAGCAAGCAGGTGCCGCCGGCGTGCAGGCGCGTGACGTCGTTGCGGTCATCGTCTCCAGCCAGTACTCGTCGATCGTCCCGGTCGATGCCGACGGGCGGCACCTGCACCCGATGATGCTGTGGATGGATCAACGCGGCGGGCCCAAGCGGGTGAAGCGGCTGGCCGGGTTCCCCAAAGGGGCCGACAGCCCGCTCGACCTGTGGCGCGTGTTGCGCATGCACGGCGTGCCGCCGATCGACGGCGGTCTGTCGCAGACCCACATGCGCTGGATCAAGTTCGCCCGCCCCGACATCTACGAGCGCACGGCAGCGTTCCTCGAGCCGATGGACTACCTGACGATGCGCCTGTGCGGCCGCGCCACCGCCAACCAGTGCACCGCCTTCATGTCGCTCACCGTCGACAACCGCACGCTCGGCGCCACCGGGTACCACCCGAAACTGGTCGAGCTGTCGCTGATCGACGCCGACAAGCTGCCGCCGCTGGTCGCCGTCGGCGAGCAGCTCGGCCCGGTGCTGCCCGCGGTGGCGGCTGAACTGGGCCTGGCGAACGGCACTGTCGTGCTCAGCGGGTGCAACGACACACAGGCCGGGGCGATCGCCGCCGGTGCCTTTCAGGGTGGGCATGTCGGCATTTCGTTGGGCACCACGGGTGTGATCGTCACCCACCTCGCCACGCGCAAGACCGACCCGCGCACCTCCATCTTCACGGTGCCCAGCCCGATGGGTGGCTGCCATCTGCTGTCAGCGGAGAACGGTGTCGCCGGCGTGGGGGTCGACCACTTCCTGCGCACGATCGTCTACGGCGACGACCCGTTCCGCACGAACGAATCGACGGTCGACGCGTACGACGCGTTCAACGAAGCGGCGGCCGTGTCACCGGCGGGCGCCCGCGGCGTGATGTACCTGCCGTGGCTGCGCGGCTCGATCGCCCCCAAGGCCGACGGCCGCATGCGTGGCGGCTTCGTCAACATCGGCCTCGACACCGATCGCCACGACATGGCCCGCGCCGTGCTCGAAGGGGTGGCGCTCAACTTCCGCTGGCTGCACGGCAGCGTGGAGAAGTTCGTGAAGCGAAAGTCCAGTCACGTCGTGTTCTACGGCGGTGGGGCGATGTCGCCGCTGTGGTCGCAGATCATGGCCGACGCGCTGGAACTTCCTGTGCACCGCCTCGCCGACTCGCGCCACGCCAACAGCCTCGGCACGGGATTGCTGGCGTTGGAACGGATGGGCCTGATCGGCCACGACGACGTGCTGCGTATTCCCACGGTGAGCGCCGTCTTCGAGCCGAACGCGGCCAACCGTGAGCTGTACCGCGACCGGGCCGAATACTTGCAACAGGCGTTCACCAAGAACCGCCCGATGTTCCGCGAACTCAACCACCCGCGCCGCCCTGCCGGCGAACGACCCTCCACAGAACGACCAGAGGACTGACCATGGCCAACTCCATCTTCCCCTACACCGACCGTTTCGGCGTGCTCGAGGGGCTGCCGGCCGAGCCGATGGCCGATGCCGACATCCTCGCGCTGCTCGCCGACCTCGCGTCGAAGGAGGACCAGCGGTGGGAGGGTGGCAAGTGCTCGGGCACCACCTATGGCGGCGACCACGAGCATTACGCCGTTGTCGCCGAGGCCTACTCGCATTTCCTGCACGTCAACACGCTGCAGCGCGACCTGTGCCCGAGCATGAGCCACATGGAGTACGAGATCATCACGATGACCTCCGACCTGCTGCACGGCGAGGCGGTCACGCAGCTCGACCCGAACCAGAAAGTGTGCGGTGTGATCGGGGCCGGTGGCACCGAGAGCATCCTCAACGCCGTGCTCGGCTACCGCAACTGGGCGCAGTCGCGCGGCATCGAGCACCCGCAGATGATCCTGCCCGACACTGCTCATCCGGCGTTCCTCAAGGGCGCCCACCTGTTCGGGCTGGAGCTCGTGGTGGTGCCCACCGATCCGGTGTCCACGCTCGTCGACCCGCAGGCCGTGCGCGCCGCGATCACGCCGCGCACCGCCGTCATCGTCGGCTCGGCCGGTAACTACGCGTACGGCACGATCGACCCGATCGAAGCGCTCTCCGCGATCGCGGTCGAGACGGGTGTCGGGCTGCACGTCGATGGTTGCCTCGGCGGCTGGATCCTGCCGTGGGGGCAGCGCCTCGGCTACACCAACATCCCGGTGTTCGACTTCCGGCTGCCGGGTGTCACCTCGATCTCGGCCGACACCCACAAGTACGGCTACGGCCCCAAGGGTGTGTCGGTGCTGCTGTGGCGCGACGCCAGCTACCGCCGCCACCACTACTTCGTCGAGCCCGACTGGAATGGTGGTATCTACGCCTCGGCGGCGCTGCTGGGCAGCCGCTCGGGCGGTGTGATCGCCGGCACCTGGGCCGGTATGCGCCGCCTCGGCACGCCGGGCTATCTGCGCAAGGCGAAGGCGATCTTCGAGGCTGCGTTCGCGATGCAGGAACACGTGCGCTCGCACCCCGAGCTGACGATCATGGGCGACCCGTCGTTCTGCTTCGCGTTCCGTTCCGACGAGTTCGACGTGTACCACGTGAACGACCGGATGAAGACGAATGGCTGGCGGTTCAACGGCCTACAGCACCCGTCGGCACTGCACTTCTGCGTCACCGGCCCGCAGACGCAACCGGGCCTCGTGGACGCATGGGCGGCAGAACTGCAGGACGGTGTTGCCTACGCGCGTGAGCACATCGGTGAACAGCCGCGCAGCGGTTCGATGTACGGCGGCGCGGGACTATCGCCCGCGGAGCTCGCCTCGGCACGTAGCGAATCGATCCGTGGCATCGGCATGTTCATCGACCTGATCACCGACGGCCCGCCATCGTGATGTCGCGCAGCGCCACTCGGCACAGCTGGCCATACGCACGGCGGCGCACGGTGTCTCGTCGCGCGAGTTGCATGCACCAGCGCAGCGCCGCGTCGGTGGCGACATAGATGCGGTAGGCAACGAGCGACTCACCCTGCAGGCCGTGGAAGCGGCAGGCCGAGTCGTACGACCAGCGCAGCGACTGGGCGAAGCGCGGAGATGTCGAGTGCGCGCCTGCATGGCCGACCGTCCAACCCGACGCCAGGTGGGTGGGAATGCCGGAGCGGTTGGCGCGCAGGCAGTACTCGATGTCCTCGTAGAACAGGAAGAACCCTTCGTCGAACTCGCCGATGTGCAGATGGTCGTCGCGATGCACCAGCAGCGCGGCGCCACTGACGAACCCGGCGCCATCGGGTGCCGGGCCCCATCGCCGGAACCAACTACGAGTGAGTTCGTCGATGATGCGGTAGCGCACTCCGCGATGCGATTCGCTGCGCGCCCCACCCACGGCCTCCGGGCCGAGCACGGCCCGCGCCGACGGCTCGCAATCGGCAAAGGGCCAGGTGGCGATCACGGCATCGGGGTTGAGGAACAACACCCACTGCGCGTTGGAGGTGCGGGCCAGCGCATTGCATGCGGTGCCGAAGCCAGGGTTCGTCGGGTCGTGCTGCGCGCGGAAGGCAACACCCAGCTCGTCGGCCAGTGTGCGAGCACGATCGATCGTGTTCGTGCCGGGGCCGTTCTCCTGCACCGCGACCGATGCGCCGGGTATGTGTGCGGCCACGCTGCGGATTGCCGCCAGCAGGTCGTCGCCGCTGTCGTACGACACGAGACAGACGTCGATCGAGGCACTCACCCCAGGGAATGTAGCGCCCGCCTCGTCGCCACTGCGGGTGTGCGAACGGTGTGTCTGGCAGAGTGTTCGCCGTGAGCCCGCGTATCCAGGTCGTGGTGCCGTACGGCGCAGCCAACGCGTCGGTACGTGCACGAGCACTGCACTGGCTCGACCGTTGGTCCACCGAGACCGGTATCGATCGTGGCCAACTGGCCACCATCGCCGGTCCCGGCTTCGCTGGCCGCGCAACTGCGCAGGCGCTGCCGACACTGCTGCTGCGCAACGCGCACAAGTTCAGCCGAGGGCGCACCGAACAGCGTCTGCTGCGCGCCGGGGCGCCCGGTGTGTACGACCTCGACGACGGGTTGCCGTGGGACGACGGCACGCTGCCCGGGTTGGGCCACTGGTGGAAGCGACCGTGGCCGCGTTCGCTGATCGCGGCCCGCGCTACATCGGCCGCCGACCGAGTGGTGGTGGGCAACGAGGTGCTGGCCGACTGGGCATCCGCGTTGTGCGCCGACGTACGCATCGTGCCCACGTGTGTCGAACCCGATTCGTATGCACGCAAGCAGACCTATGAAGTTGGCAACGTGCCGATGCTCGGCTGGGTCGGTTCGCCGGCGACCGAGCACTACCTGGTGGCTATCGCCCCGGCGCTGGCGCAGATCCATCAGCGCTGCGGCGCTCGGCTGCAGATGATCTCCGGCGTCGGCCCGGTGCCGCCGGCATTGGCGCCGTTCACCGACAAGCTTGTGTGGAGTGAGGCAGTCGTCAGCGAGACGCTGGCCGGATGGGACATCGGCCTGATGCCGCTGGCCGACGGTGTGTACGAACGGGCCAAGTGCGGCTACAAACTGTTGCAGTACGGCTCGGCCGGGTTGCCGGTGATCGCCAGCCCCGTCGGCGTCAACGAACGGCTGGTGGCCGACATGGCCGGTCTGGCCCCACGAACGAACGACGAGTGGATCGACGGTGTGGCTCAACTGCTCGACGCGTCGGCCGCCGACCGGGCCGTGCGTGGTGTCGCCGCCCGCCGCGTCGCCGAGCAACACGGATACTCCGTATGGGAAGCGCGCTGGCGCTCAGCGGTCGGTCTCGGTGAAGGCGCTGAGCGATGAAGGTGATGCACATCGTCACCAAGGCCGATGTCGGCGGGGCGCAGACCTATGTGTTGGAACTGGCGACCGCACAACTCGGCGACGGCCACGAGGTGGTCATCGTCGCCGGCACGTTGGGAGCGATGGCGGACGAGGCGCGGCGCCGCGGGATCACCGTGATGGAGGAGTCCGCGCTGCGTCGTGAAGTGGGTGGTCTGTCCGAGTTCCGCGCGGCACGCCGGTTGCGAGAGCGGATCACCGGGTTCGGTCCCGACATCGTGCACGCGCATTCGTCCAAGGCCGGAGTGCTGGCGCGGTTGGCGGGTCGCTCGGCGCGAGTGCCCACCGTGTACACCGCTCACGGGTGGCCGTTCCAGGCCGGTGCTGCGGTGCCGCAGCGCATCGTCTCGTGGTTGGGCGAGACCGCGATGGGGCACTGGTGGGGTCACGTCATCTGCCTCACCGAGGCTGAAGCGACCCTCGCCCATCGTTGGGGGGTCGTGCGTCGTCGCCGCCTACACGTGGTGCCCAACGGACTGCCCGATGTGCCCGCCGCGGTGCGGGCTGCCACAGCCAGCAGTTCCGTCACCATCGTGATGGTCGCCCGCTTCGCGCCGCCCAAGGCGCAGCGCGACGTGCTGCAGGCCGTTGGTCTGATGCCCGCCGGCGACTGGGTGGTGCAGTTCGTGGGTGACGGCCCAGAGTTCGAGGCGGTGCGCAACAGCCCTGAGGCCGCGGCTGCTGGCGGCCGGGTGCAGTTCCTCGGTCATCGCGACGACATCGGCGAGATCCTTGCCGCGGCCGACGTGGGCCTGCTGTGGTCGCGCTACGAGGGCATGCCGCTGGCCCTGATGGAAGCCATGCGCGCCGGCCTGGTGTGTGTCGCCAACGACCTGCCAGGAGTGCATGCGCTGCTGGGCGCCGATGCGGGAATGATTCTGGACTTCCGACCCGAGGTCCTGGCCGATGCACTCGCCGCGCTGATCGCCGACTCCGCCCGTCGAGCCGAACTCGGCGCCGCTGCCCGTCGCCGCTTCGAGCACGAGTTCTCCATGGACCGTCACCTCACGCGAGTGCTCGCGGTGTACGACGCGGCCACGGCCGATCTCGGGGTGCGTTCGGATCGGTGACGAGCCCATCTGGGCCAGCGTTGGCGCCTGCTCGCTACGCATGCCCGTGCAGTACCTTTGGGGGCGATGAGCGAGTTCAGCACTGACGAGGGTGAGCACCAACCGGAACCCAAGAAACTGATCTCGTACGCGCAGAACTTCGAGGACATCGTGCTGTGGCGAGCGCTGTCCGACGTCGGGGTCGGCACGTACATTGATATCGGCGCGGCATGGCCAACGGCCGATTCGGTAACGGCCCTGTTCTACGAGCGTGGCTGGACCGGCGTCAACGTCGACCCGAATCCGCAGATGTACGACGGCCTCGTGCAGCATCGTCCGCTCGACACCAACCTGCGTGCCGCCGTGGCCGACCGCACCGGAACGATGGAGTTCAGCGTGGTGGGCACTACCGGTCTGTCAACGCTCGACAGCTCCGCCGCGCAGCAGTATGCGGAGGCTGGCCACGAGGTGACCGCGATCGAGACGAACGTGCTCACGCTGCGCGATGTGTGGCGTGACCACATCGCCGACGGCAGGGAGGTGCACTTCCTGAAGATTGATGTGGAAGGTGCCGAGGAAGCAGTTATTCGTGGCGCCGACTGGGGCACCAACAGGCCGTGGATCCTGGTCATCGAAGCCACAGTTCCCGGTACGCAGATCGAGGCCTTCGCAAGTTGGGACCCGTTGGTGACCTCTGCCGGCTACGAGTTCGTGTACACGGACGGCCTGAACCGCTACTACCTGGCCCACGAACACGCCGACCTGGCTCCGGCGTTCCGACACCCGCCGAACGTGTTCGACGCGTTCATCACTGCCGACCATGCGCAGGCGCTCGCCGAGTTGGACGCGACACGGGACGACCTGGCCCGATTGCAGCTTGAGTTCGACCGAGTCGATGCACTCCTGGGTCAACGCCTGTCGGTGAAGTTGTTCCGGTTGCTGCCGTCACCTGTTCGCCGTGTACTGAAGGTCGCGGTGCGGGCGCTGCGGCACCCGGGTCGGTACCTGCGCGAGGTTCGGCGTCGGGTCAAGGGGCGCATCGATGCTCGCCGTTACGCGAGCCGCTCGCGGCCCACTGTTGTTGCTCGGCTCGTGCGGTTCGCGCAGCGGCGCCGTGTATGCCGCGGCTTGGTCGCGTTGCTCGATCGTGTGACGCCGGCGATAGCCGACCGGATACACCGTGTTGCCGCCCGGCAAGGGTCGGCTACATTGCCGGACTCCGCTCGCGGGTACCTGCGGCTGTTCGACGAAACGAAGTGACGTGACGTTCGACGGAGGGGCGTGGCGGTGAAGGTTCTCATCGACGTGCAGGGTGCACAGTCGTCCAGCGCGCTGCGTGGAATCGGCCGTTACGCGTCCGCGCTGACCGAAGGCATCATTCGTCAGAGTGCGGGAGACGACATCCACGTGTTGCTCAATGAGGCCTTTCCCGAGACGGCAATCGCTCTGCGTGCCCGGTTCGGTGAGTTGCTGGGTGCCGACCATGTGCATTCGTTCAGCCCAGTCCTTGGAAACTCCATCCCGTATGGGCACGACTCGCGGGCGTGGCGAGCAACCGCAAATGAAGCCCTGCGCGATGCGGCCATTTCGCGTATCGCCCCTGATGTCGTGCTGGTCACCAGCCTGTTCGAGGGGCGCACGGACGACGCTGTGGTCTCCGCGGCCGGGCACGGGCGGTGGGCCACCGCAGTGGTGCTCTACGACCTGATCCCGTGCGTCTTCCCAGACACGTATCTCGTGGACCCCGGGCTCACCACGTGGTATCGCCGGCGTGTGGAGCAGTTGCGCGAGGCCGACCTGCTGCTCGCCATCTCCGAACACTCGCGCAGCGATGCCATCGAACACCTCGGCGCGCTATCGGATCAGGTGGTGAATATCTCCGGTGCGGTCGACCCGGCCCTGTTCGGCGCGCACGACGAGCCAGCGCAGGTGGACGATGTGCGCCGCCGCTTCCAGTTGGACAAGCCGTACCTCATGTACACGGGCGGCTCAGATTACCGAAAGAACCTCGACCGCCTGATCAAGTCGTACGCGCACCTGCCGTCCGAGGTGCGTGCCGACCATCAGCTAGTGATCGTGTGCGCGATGACGAGCGAGGTTCGTCAGATCTTCGTCAAACTGGTGCAGGCGTGCGGACTTGGCGATTCGGAGGTCGTGCTCACGGGGTTCGTCAGCGAGCAGGATCTGGTCACGCTGTATCGCGAATGCAAGGCCTTCGTGTTCCCGTCGTGGTACGAAGGTTTCGGCCTGCCCGTGTTGGAGGCGATGGTCGCCGGACGAGCGGTGATCGGTTCCGCCACCTCCAGCATCCCCGAGGTCATCGGTCGCGACGATGCGCTCTTCGACCCGAACGATGTGGCCTCGATTTCAGCGGCGATACAACGGGTGCTCACCGACGACGAGTTCCGATCCGACCTTGAACAGTGGGCCGCGTTACGTGCCCCCGAGTTCTCGTGGGACAACACGGCCGATGTCGCGCTCGCCGCAATGCGGGCCCTCCCGCCCTGCGCGGAGCACGGCACGCCGGCATCGTCACAGCGCGACGCGCTGCCTCGGTTGGCGTACCTGTCGCCGCTGCCGCCCGGCGCCAGCGGTATCGCCGACTACAGCGCCGAACTGCTGCCGGAGTTGGCGAAGTTCTACGACATCACGCTGGTGCTGGCCGATGCGCATCCGCCGGTGGTCGACCTCGGGTTCCCTGTCGCCTCTGTCCAGTGGTTCCGCGCCAACCACCGCCAGTTCGATCGGGTGCTGTATCAGTTCGGCAACTCCGACTTCCACGTCCACATGTTCGGGTTGCTCGACGAGATTCCCGGTGTCGTGGTGTTGCACGACTTCTTCCTGTCAGGCATCATCGCCCACCTCGACCGCTCGGGCACATCGCCCGGAGAGTGGACACGTTCGTTGTATCGCTCGCACGGCTACCACGCAGCGCACGATCTGGCACAGGCCAAGGGCGGCGATGAGATGGTGTTCGCCTATCCGACAAACCTGCGCGTGTTGCAAGCCGCCGACGGTGTGATCGTCCATTCGCAGCACTCGCAGCAGTTGGCGCAGCAGTGGTACGGCGGCGAAGCGGCTGCCGACTGGCACGTGATTCCGCTGCTCCGCGAGCCGATGGCGACGTCCATCGAAGCGCGTGCTGCGGCCCGGCAGTCCTTGGGCATTGGTCCCGACGAGTTCGTGGTGAGCACGTTCGGTCACGCAGCCCCCACGAAGCTGGTCGACCGTGTGGTGGCCGGCTTCGCCGCCAGCACACTCGCTACCCGCCCGCACGCTCGCTTGGTGGTGGCGGGCGAACCGGTGCCAGGACCGTTCGGCGAGGGTGTGGTTGCGGCGGTGGAGCGGCTGGGTGCCGATCGCGGCAAGGTCACCGGACGGCTTTCGGCGCAGGACTACCGAAACCATCTGCTGGCGTGCGATGTGGCGGTGCAGTTGCGCACGAACAGCCGCGGAGAAACCTCGGCAGCGGTGTTGGACTGTATGAATGCCGGCGTGCCGACGATCGTCAACGCACACGGCTCGGCGGCCGATCTGCCGACGGGCTGCGTGAGCATGCTGCCCGACGAGTTCACTGACCAAGAGTTGGCGCAGGCGCTCGATTCACTGGCGGACGACGCTGGTCGCCGTGCAGCTGT
Organism: Actinomycetota bacterium; assembly: GCA_009702045.1. GTDB lineage: Bacteria > Actinomycetota > Acidimicrobiia > Acidimicrobiales > Ilumatobacteraceae > UBA668. The sequence goes on from WLIV01000017.1 coordinate 35,715, forward strand.
TGGCTTGGCCGGGCAGGAGCTCGTGCACAGCGCCCACAGCCCGGCTGTGTGCGCAGCTCAGTACGCGAACGTCGTCGAGAGTGTCGCCAGCGAGTTACACCATCGCTCTGGTGTCCGTGCCCATCTCTCCGCGTCGGCGCAAGGGGCGCGAACGCGTTCCGACTTGGAGGATCTGGCAGTCGCCCTGGCCCGATCGTTGCCACCCAGGCCAAGAGATGCGCAGTGGCTGGTGGATATCGGCGGCGATTCCGCCGGGCGGAGCCGAGCCAATCTGGCAGCTGGTTCGACGGCGGTGCTGCGGGAACTGTTGCTGAACCCACCTGCGGGCGTGCGCGTCGAGCCGGTGTATGCGACGCCCAAGCATGGTCTGCGCTACGCGCGCAGCTTCACCGCGCGACTCTTGGGTATCAGCCTGTGGGGTGTCGCCGACGACCCGGTCGAGTTCGCCGCTGGCGATGTGTTCGGCTGGCTCGACGGCGTCGGTCGAGTCGGTTCGGCGGGCGATGAGTGGATGACGACGCTGCGTGCCGCCGGGGTAGAGATCAGGGACTCACTCGTTCCAGAGTGATCGACTCCACGGTCAACGCGCTGCGCACGTCGCGCGATGTGCGGAACTCCCACACCGTTGTGGCATCGACGGTGAAGTCGATGGTCAGGGAACGTGACTCGCCGCCGGTGCCGACGATTGGCGCCTCGCGCACCGAGCCGAGCACGGGCGACGACACGTCGAACGTGCCGATCGCCGCCGTTGAAGCGTCAGACGCCGAGTACTGCAGCGTGACTCGGTAGTGGCCGGGTTCGAGCGGAATGTACGGCCCGTAGCTGAAGATGCCGGTTCTGTCACCGCGCTCGGCAACGGCGTACGTCTCTGGCGCAGTGCCGACCAACAATGGCAACTGGTTGCCTTGCCAGGTGAGCGGGAACAGGTCGTGAGGCATTGCCGAGAGCACCACGAGACGGAAACCGAGGCCTCCCGCGTGCGTGTTGTCGAGCACGGGCGGACCGAAGGTGGTTTGGAGCTCGAACTGCTCGGCGAGCAATCCGACGTCGTCGGGGGGGCCGTAGAGCGCGATCACCAGGGGAACGCCGCCCGGGTGCCCGGTGAGCGCCCGCTGGATCATCGTGGCGGTCCCGGAGGCGGGGTCGAGGAGGCGCCCGTCGATGTGTGGCGCGTAGACCCCGCTGACAGTGCTCGCAGGGAAGGACAGCGGTGCGAACGACGCGTAGGCGTCGTTCGGCACGGTGTCCATCTGCCGTTCGAACCACACGATCTCGTCGAGTGTTCGCTCACCCAGGTTGCCGGCCTGCCGGTACAGAAGGTCGTACCGCGGTGAGACGTTGTACGGGTGATAGGCGGACGGGTCGTAGTCCGGCGGTGCGAGATGCACCCATGCGACCAGACCCAACACGATCGCCGCGCCGGCTGGAGCCGAGCGCACGCCGACCACGACTGCGGCACCGACCACGGCTGCTGCCAGGAGGAAGAACCACGCGCCGTCGGGCAGGCGCAACGAGTCGGGCACGCCGAACGCGAGCAACGCGATCCACAGTCCGGTGATGAGCACGGCCACTCGTGAACGTTGGCCGGCGGTGGCGCGCGTGACGCCGATGACGAGCAGTACACCGAAGGTCGGGTAGATGTACGACCAGTAATAGGAGATCTCGAGACCGTCGCCGTTGCGAACGAACTGGTCGAACCACTGGTACGCATACTGGAACGCACACAGGCCGAGCGCCGTGATCTCCGTGCGGTCGAGACGCACACGCCGAACTCGAGCGAAGCCGACGTATGCGACCATCACGATCGGCGGACCGTACAGCCAGGTGAACTTCCACAGCCACTCGTGTCGTGTCGATCGCAGGGAGTCGGGGCCCGGCGGGTGGCGCATGAAATCGATCGTGGGCTGGTACACGTTGGGGATGCCGTAGCGCCAGCGGAACAGGACCAGCCCTGCCACCACTATCGCCACGGCAGCGGTCACGGCGCCGGCTGCGATTGCGGCGCGGCCCCGGTAGGTGCTGGCCCCGAACCAGATGGCCACCGCCACGGGGGCGGCGACCACCGTGATCGTCACGGGGTTGGCGATCAGCAACAGGCCGGTCAGGACGCCGATTGCACCGACCGACCACGGCGATTGTCGAGCACGTAGGCACAGGAGGACCAGCAGCAGGCCGTAGGCGACCACCGCGTACTCGCTGTAGTCGGTGAAGAACGCGCGCACGAACATCGGCGTCGTCACCAACACGGTGCCGGCGAGTACCTCTTGCGCAAGAGACCACTTCCATCGACGACCGAATCGCCAGGTGGCGGTGAGAATCCCTGTGGACAGCACGAGACGCACCACGAGTCGGCCGACGATCGGCCCGAACACCCGAGTGGCGGCGTAGTTGGGCAGGTATAGCGACCACCGCGTGATGAAGTAGTGGGTCTGGCCGACACCGTGGATCAGGTCGTCGAAGTTGGTGGCGTAGCCCGTGTAGAAGATCGGGTCGAGTCCGTTCGGGGTGAGTCCGTAGTTCTCGGGCCGAAGGACCACATACAACGCCAGCGACAGGAGCGCAGCCCGAAAGGCCATCGCTGCGACGCTGCCCGAGGCGAGCCGCCGAATGTGGCGCGAGAAGTGCATCGATCTGCGCTCGAGCGCGCGGCCGGTCTGTACTTCGGTCGACGAATCGGGGGTGGCCTCAGCCACGGACGACCACTTGCACGCAGTGCGTGTACGGGAACTTATAGACGTCGTGCCAGATCTGCTGGGTGACGACTCCGTTGCAACGCTCCACCAGACGACGGTAGTCCTCGGGGTGACGCACGTATCTGCCGCGGTCCATCGCCATCAGCACCCTCGCCAGCGACGCCTGTTCCGGGTGGAAGCACGGGTCCATGGTGATCAGACGACCCTGCGGCGTGAGCTGCTGCAGCACGGCAGTCACGGCAGTCTCGGCGACCTCGTCGGAGAGGTGGTGCAACACGCCCAGGGAGACGACGACATCGAACTCGCCGAACCCGAGGGAGGGAAGATCTTTCACGTCGGCACACACGAAGCGCACCTGGTCGGAGCCGTGCGTGGCGGTCGCCTGTTCGATGTACGACGGGTTGTTGTCCACACCGACGTAGTCGAGATTCGGCAGGAACGGAACGAGCCGACCGTTGCCGCACCCGAAGTCCAACATCCGTGTGCCCTCGGTGGGCCGGACCACGTCGCCGACCAGCCGTCGCATCTCGTTGGAGGCACCGATCGTGCGTCGGGAGAGGTCGTACAGGCGAGCACCATGCAAAACACGATCAAGTACTGCCACGCGGCGCACGCTACCAGTGATGACCTGAGCGAGCCGCCTACGGCAGGTGCAGCCCGGCCCGCCCGTAACCCCGCAACATCGCATCCCAGGTCTGCTTTGCGCCGACCTCGAGCACCCGGGCGGGGGCCAGATCGACCTCCGGCATGGTGACCGAACGGAAGCGCAGGTACCGCGGTTGCAGAGCGCTGGTCACGGTGATGCGGCGGATGAGCCGAGGCTCGATTCCAGTGACTGCGTGTACGACCCGGAACACCTTGGACAAGGTGACGGGCCGGCCGGAGACCAGCAACTTCACCGCAGGTTGGTGAGCAGTGCCTTGCTGCAGCCAGGCGGCGATGCGGCGGGCGGCGTCATCAGTGAAGATGAAGTCCCGCTGCGTCTCCTCCGGCACGGACACGATGATCGGGCGTCGCAAGATGCATCTGGCCATTGCTTGCGAGACCAATCCTTGCGGCTTCGCCAAGGCCTGCCCTGGGCCGTAAAGGTTGGAGATCCGACCGATGAGCAACGTGTGTCCCGTCTCGCCGGCCCAACTGACCGCGAGCTCCTCCTGACGCACTTTGTTGCGCCCATAGTCGGAGATGGGCGCGCACGGTGTCGACTCGTCGATGTAGGCCGGCGTGCCGGCGCCGTGCACACCGCCTGCAGAGCTGGCGAGGAAGAACCGGCCTGGCCCGTGAGCCGTCCGCATCGCGTCGAGGACTGTTTCCAGGTACCTCGTCTCGCGTCGTAGATGCTCGGCTGCCGTGCCCACCACGCCAGCGCCTGCGCACCACGCCACGGACCATGACTCGTGCTCCCGAACGTGCTGCCGCACGGCCGTTGCGAGCAGTTCGTGTGTCGCCCGCTCGTCCTGCCAGTGTGCTCCGTTCAGCGGCACAGCAGAGGCACCCAAGGCGCCGACGACCGCGTTGCCGAGCAACCCGCGGCCGACGACGAGGGTGGTCACGTCGGTGGCCGGTCGGACATCGGCCCACTCTGGGGGTCGTCGACGACGATGTACAGGGGGCGGCCCTGGGCTGCGCGTAACAGCGCGCCCAAATACTCGGCGACGACACCGAGCGCCAGCAACATCAACCCGCCGAGCACCAGCAACGTCACCATGACCGATGCCCAGCCGGCCACCTGGTAGTCGCCGACAACAGCCCGCACAGACACCACTCCCGCGAACACGAAGCCGGCGAACGAGACGAGCACCCCAATGGAAGCGATGATGCGCAGCGGCCTCGTCCCGCTGCTCAACACCAGTGACCAGAAGTGCGACAGGAGCTTGCTGAGGTTGTATCCCGAACCCTCGCGCCACTCGGGCCGAGTGCTGACTGTGACCTCGCCGGTGCGGTCGATGGCCCAGCGCAACGCGACGTCGAGGTAGATCCGAGGGCCGCAATACGCCGCGATGCTGCGCCCGTGTGAGCCGAGCATCAGGCGAAAACTGGTGTGAGTGCCGATCTCGGCACCGCCGATCAGGCGCGCAACCCACTTCGCGGCGCTGCTGGTGGCATTGCGCCACCACGCGTGCGGAGCTGCCGACTGGTGACAGCCGTACACCAACTGCAACTGCTCGTCGATGGCCTGGTCGAGGAGCAGGGCGATGTCTGCCGGGGCGTGCTGTCCGTCCTCGTCGAGCGTGGCCACCCATTCGCTGGACGTGTTGCCGATGCCGGCCAGCGTCGCTGCATGCTGTCCGAAATTGCGAGAGAGCCAGACCGGAGTGACGTGCGGGTGTGCCTTGGCGAGCGCCCGGATCACCTCGTCGGAGCGGTCGGGCCCGCAGTCGTGCACCAGCACGACTTCGTCGACACGGAACACGTGGCCTCGAGGCGTGGACGTCGGCTGGAGGAGCGGCTCGATCTCGGCCATGAGCGCGGACAGCGTGGACTCGCCTCGGTAGACGGGCACGACGATCGCCACTGAGTGCACGTAACCACCGCCTGATTCCACGGTCTGACGATAGCGCCACCGCTTCACATGCGAGTTCACCGGCAGCGGTAGCCTCGCCCCATGATTCGGGCAGTGGTGGGCGGTACGGCTGACGCGCTGCTGGAGGCGCTTCGTGCCGATGTGCCCCACGGCGACGCCGCCGTGCTGTGGACCACCGTGCCGTGCGACGACTCGTTGCTGGCCGCGGCCGCCGAGGCGGCGTTGGTGGGCACGGTGTCGCCGATGCCGGTGGCCGATGCGTCGGCCGCTCTCGTCACGTACGAGTTGCACGCTGCATTGCCGCCGGCGCCACTGCTGCCGCGGCCGTGTGCTTCCGTGGTGTTGTTCAGCGCCGAAGCGGTGGAGTTGCTGCGTCGCGATCTGCCGGCCACTGCCACCGACGCGGCGACGCTGATTGCTGACCTCGGTGCCCGCCTCACCCGCCTCGGCTATCAGCACGTGGCAGCACCGGGCGTCGCGCTGCGGTGGTCGCCCATCGACGGCACCGGAAATGTGCCTGCCACCGACTACGACCGTGCGCTCGACTCGTCGGCCAACTCATCGCTTGCCGCCCATCGGCTGTGGGCCGCCACCCGCTTGCGCCCGATCCGCGTGGTGCTCGACGGTGCCTGCATGACCGGCGATGTGCACACCGGCACACAGCGCGTGGTGTTGGAAGTCTCCCGCTCCCTCGCAGCCACTCGGGCCGGCGCGCAGGTCGCCGTTGCAGTGGGTGCCGAGTTCGTCGCGTCCACTCGCGAGGCCATGCGTGGTTCGGGTGTCGACGTCGTCGAACGGTCCGCATCGGCGACGCCCTTCGATGTCGTGTATCGCCCGTACCAAATGCTGCGTGCGCAGGAACTGCGGTGGTGTCACGACGTGGCCGACCGGATGCTGGTGAGCCAACTCGACATGATCGGGTTCTCCAACCCCACGTACCACCCGTCGAGCGACCTGTTCTTCCTGGCTCGCAACCTGCAGCGGACGATGATGTTGCAGGCTGATGGCGTCACCTTCATCAGCGAGTTCGGTCGCCGCTCGGCGATGACCGAGGTGGCCGAACTGGACGAAGCGCGCACCACCGTGGTGTCGTGCGGCTCGGACACGGAACCGTTGCCGGGCACTCGCCCCGCCGCCGCACCCGACGCTCCGTTCGTGTTGGTGCTGTCGGCCACGTTCACGCACAAGAATCGCGGTCAGGCCATTGCCGCCTTCGCCGACGCAGTGCAGCGACACGGCATCGAGGGCAACCTGCTAGTTGCCGGGCCCGAGCCGTTCTACGGACGCTCCACCGACGACGACGCCCGCTTGGTGCAGTCATTCGGCACGGACGTGGCCCGTCGTGTCGTGCACCTCGGCCAAGTGTCCGACGCGGAGAAGTGGTGGCTGCTACGCAACGCATCGGCGGTGCTGTACCCCAGCACGGTGGAAGGGTTCGGGTTGATCCCGTTCGAGGCCGCGTCGGTGGACACGCCGTGCCTCGCGTTCCGTGGCACTGCGCTGGGCGAGATCCTGGGTGAAGGCCCGGCCACGATCGTCGGTTGGCGAGCGAGCGACTGGGCCGATGCGCTCGCCGGCGTCATGACCGATCCAGCCGCGGCCGCCGCAGCCCTCGCCCACGTACGCGATGCCGCCCACCGGCACACGTGGCAGGAATCTGCTCGGCTCACCTGGCAGGCCATTGACGGCGCGATCGCGATGCCAGCGCGAGTGCGGGTGGCGCACGAGGGTTCCTTCGCCGCCGCGGTCCAACCGACCCGCAGGGTGGCGCCATTCATCGCTGCGCGGGCGTTCTACCTGCGCCTCGGGCCGTTCCTGCAGCGCCGCCTGCGCCGCTTGTTGCGCCGCTAGCGCTCAGCGTCACGACGCAGGCAGGTTCGCCACTCGCCACTCGCCACTCGCCACTCGCCGAACGTCAGCGGAGCGATTCGGGATGGACTCGCACGTCGGTGTGTCGTGCGAGCGTCGTGAAGTCCGCATCCGCGTGGAGGATCTCCACGTCGGCCCGTACGGCGACAGCCGCGATCAGGCAATCGATCAGCTTGCGGACGGTCTCGCCGCGCACGCGGCACGCTCGGTACATCGCCGCCGCCAACTCGAAGTCGGCGGGTGACGTCGGCAACATCGTCGTACGCGCGAGCAAACCCCTGAGCTGCGTCAGTTGTCGCTCGTCGCGAGCGCCGGCGAGGAGCTCCATCGAGATCGCATCACATGAGGCAAGGTCGCTACCGAGTAGCCGATCGACGGCTTCGCACACCGGCGAATCGGTTCCTCGAAGGAACTCCACCCATGCGGATGTATCGACCAGGATCACGTCCGACTCGATCGCATCTCGTCGAGGTCGCCCTCCCAGCCCGTTCCCCGCAGCGACCGGGCGTCGTCCACATCGAGCGGCTCGCCGGCGAGATGGCGGAGCGCCAGGTTCACCGCGTCCCGCTTCGTTGAGAGATGGAAGCGGTCCATCACCTGCCGACAGAGTTCGTCATCGATGTCGATGTTGGTGCGAGACATACACCAACGATACACCAGTTGGGCCAGGTGTCATCCGGCAGCGCTCCCAGGTGGTGATCACCTGGGAGTACAGGCCAATGACGGCGACCGATAGGATCGGCACAGTTATGCCGCAGCCCCCCGTCCACCGACGCGCGTCCATTTGGGCTGGTCACGTATGAGCACCTCCAACGGCGAGGCAGCCATCACCGCCGAGAACGTCTGGAAGACATTCCGCGTCTTCACCGACCGCAGCACCACGCTGAAACAGGTGATTGTGAAGAAGGGGAAGGGCAACAAGTTCGAAGAGTTCTGGGCCCTGAAGGATGTCAGCTTCGAAGTGCCCAAGGGCACCACGTTCGGCATCATCGGCGGCAACGGCGCGGGCAAGAGCACGATGCTGAAAGTGCTCAGCCGCATCCTCGTTCCCGACAAGGGCACGGTCGTCACCCGCGGCAAGATGTCGTCGCTGCTGGAGTTGGGCGCAGGCTTTCATCCCGAGCTCACCGGCCGCGAGAACGTGTTCCTCAACGGCTCGATCCTGGGGATGTCGAAAGCGACACTGAAGGCCCGCTTCGACGACATCCTCGCCTTCTCCGGGATGGAGAAGTTCATCGACAATCCGGTGAAGACCTACTCCTCGGGTATGTACGCACGCCTCGGGTTCTCCGTTGCCGTGCACGTCGATCCTGAAATCCTGCTGGTCGACGAAGTGCTGGCCGTCGGCGACGAGCAGTTCCAGCGTCGGTGCCACGAGAAGATGGCCGAAATTCGCGCCGACGGTCGCACGGTCGTCTTCGTCAGCCACGGCCTCGGCCATGTGCAGAACCTCTGCGACGAGGCGATGTGGCTCGACCACGGCCAGGTACAGGCGATCGGCGGTGTCTCCGACGTGGTCGATCAGTACTTGGCCAGCGTCGAGTCGCAGTACCGGGTCGACGGCACCGGTCGCAAGCGGTCGGGCAGCGGCGAGGCCGAAGTCGTCGCTCGGCTGGAGCATGGCGGTAGTGGCCATTCGCTGGTCACCGGGCAGCCGGTGGACGTGCGGTTCAAGTGGGTCGCGCACGAGCCGATCGACGATGCGCTGTTCAGCTGTTTCATCACCAGCGTCGAAGGCCACACCATCTCTGGTGCAGTCAGTACCTTCCAACTCCCTGTGCAGCGTCTCGAGGGCGAGGGTGAACTCGTATACCGAATCCCAGCGCTGCCACTGTTACCCGGCACATATCACCTCGCGGCAGCGCTCGGCGCCCGACACTCGGGGCACGTCTACGACTCCAGCCCCGACATGGCCGTCTTCGACGTGGTGCCCGGCGCACATCACCGTGGCGACTGGGGCCACGTCACCTTGAACGGCACCTGGCATGTCGAGCCGAAGGGCGATGCCTCGTGAAGCGCACACCTCGACAGGCCATCCGCGAGTGCCTCGAGTACCGCGAGCTGCTCATCAACCTGGCCAAGCGTGAGCTGAGCAGCCGCTACCGGCGCAGCTTCCTCGGCTGGGGCTGGTCGTTGTTGCAGCCGATCATGATGACCGCTGTCTACGCGATCATGTTGGGCACGTTCTTCAAGGTCAAGCCGGCACCGGGCGACCCCAGCGGGATGACGTTCTTTGCGTTCTTCCTGCTCGCCGGCGTGCTGCCCTGGAACCTGTTCTCCAGCTCGTTGACGGGCGCGATGGGGGCCGTGGCCAACGGCGGCAGCCTGATCACCAAGGTGTGGTTCCCGCGCGAACTGATCCCCGCGTCCACGATCCTCGCTCTGGCGTTCTCCACGTGCATCGAGTTCTCGGTGCTGTCCACGGCCATCCTGCTCGTCACCGGGCACGTCATGTTGCAGTACATCCCGATGCTGGTGGTGGTGCTCGCGCTACAGGTCTTGTTCACGTCTGGCGTGGCCTTCTGGTTGGCCGCGTGCAACGTGAAGTTCAAGGACGTGGAGTACATCACGTCGGTGTTGCTGCTGGCGTACTTCTACCTCACGCCGGTGATCTACTCGCCCAGCTTCGTTCCAGATCGGACGGTGTTCGGCACCTCGATCACCATGCGCGACCTGTCGCTGGCGAACCCGATGGCGCGGTTCATGATGGCGTACCGCAACATCTTCTGGGACATCCGCATGCCGGGCCTGAACACGATGCTGTGGCTCGTGTGTTCGTCGCTGATCGTGTTCTACGTCGGCTTCCGCTTCTACGTGCGCCGCTCGGATCGCTTCGCCGAATCGATGTGAACGGCGGGGCGTTCAGCGTCCGCCGGCGAACAGCACCTGCGTGATCGTGCGCTTGATGATCTTCAGGTCGAGCACCAGCGATTGGTGACGGATGTAATACAGGTCGTGCTGCAGCTTCTCGCGAGCGTCGAGCTCGGAGGCCGAGTAGCGGAACTTCACCTGTGCCCAGCCGGTGATGCCCGGCTTCACCACGTGGCGTGACGCGTAGTACGGCAGCGCCTTCTCGAGCTGCTGGACATAGTGCGGCTGCTCGGGCCGCGGACCCACCAGGCTGAGCGTGCCGCGCAGGACATCGAGCATCTGTGGCAGTTCGTCGAGGTGGGTGCGGCGCAGCACCGCACCGAAGCGGGTGATGCGCGGATCGTCCTCTGCAGTCCACTTCGACACTTCGCCCTCGGCCGCCGGCAACATCGTGCGGAACTTGTGGATCTTGAACACTTGACCGTTGAGACCGACGCGGGGTTGGTTGTAGAGCAGCGGGCCACGGTTGCCGAACAGGTTGCCGATGAACACGAAGGGAGTGGCGATCGCCAGCGGCAACAGCCCGAGCGTGGCGAACACGACATCGACCATTCGCTTGGTGGAAGCGAACCCTTGCGCATGGATGGTGCTGACGTCGGTGAGCAGCGCCGAGCGAGCAAGGTTCGACAGCGGCAGCTTGCCCAGCCACTGCTCGTAGAACTGCTCCATCGTGCGCACCCGCACACCGTGGCGGTGGTGCTGCTCGACCGCGGCCAGCACTTCGTCGGCCAACTGCGCGCTCGAACCGAGCACGATGAGTGTGACCTCGTGCTCGCGGACGAGACGGTCGACCTCCGCGGGGTCGGCGCTGTTGACGTCGATGACGCCGACCAGGCTGTACGCCAGTTCGTCGGTGGGGAAGCCGCGCTCGGCATCGGCGCGCAGCGTGGCCAGCTCGTCGACGTCGGCGATCGCCAGCACTCGCATCGCTTTGCGTGAGCGCTGATGCCCGCGGTCGGCGAGCCACCAACACACCACGTACCACGGGATGAATGCCACCACCGAGGCGACGAGCACGAAGCGCGGCAACGAGTTGGGGAAGAAGACGAGCCAGATGGAGGTGATGCCGTCGGCCAGAGCGCAGGTGAGCGCGGCGGTGGCCGCTGCCGCCACCCACGTGCCTTGGGCGTACGGCAGACCCACGGCGATCGCGACGAGCGCCGTCAGCAGGCCGAAGGCGACGAACTGCCAGAAGCCCTCAACCGGGCCGCGCTGAGCGACGTGGTACTCGCGAAGTCCGAGTGCGATCGCCACGGAGCCCAGGACGAGCAGGGGGCGGGCGAGTCGGTGCAGCATCCGAGGAGAGGGTGAAGTCGTGGCCCGCTGGCAGGTGCCGGTGTGGCACCGACCGTGGCCGATTCGCCCGTCAGCCTAGTCGGTCGCCTGCAGCAGCTGACCGGAGGTGGACTCGGCGGGCGCGTCGTGCGCGGTGGCGCCGATGCGCAGCAGCAGCCAGCCACTGGCCAGCGCATGCAGCACGAGGAACAGCGACGGGTGCAGTGGGGCGTTCCAGTTCGTCCACTTCCACGGGTAGACCGTGCCGTCGACACCCGAACCCCAACGACGCATCGCCGCGTAGAACGCCGCGTTCCACACCGCCCACACTGCACCGTGGACCGTGCGCCGAGCGCGGCGCGCTGCCACCTCATCCTTGGGCGCTCGCATCGCGAGGATCATCGGCAACCCGACGATCAGCGGCATCGTGTAGCGACCCTGCCAGTAGGTGCCCGATGTGTCTCCCGTGCCCAACTCCAGTACCCAGGCCATGACGATCCCCGCGCCAAGCGTTCCGGCGGCGACGGCGACCAGACGCGGGGCGGTCAACAACGCCACCATGGCCATCGCCCCCAACACCACCCACCACAACAACAACGCGGATTCGGGTATGGGAGTGTCCAGCCAGCCGAGCACGCCGACGAGTTGACGCAGGTGGCGGCCGGTGAGGTTGACGACGCGACCGGTCATGTCGAGATCGACACCACCTGGCCGCAAGACGTTCGCGGCTGCCACGGCGACGGCGGCCACGCCCAGGCCGCCGAGGGCAACGACGATCGGGCGAGGCGGGCGCAGGCCTGCTGCTCGCCAGCGACGCACGATGATCTCACCCACCGGCAGCACCACGAGCACCACCGGCAGCATCGTGTTCAACTTGTCGTAGCCGTTCATCAGCGTTGGCAGCAGCGTGAGCGGCAGCGACACACCGATCATGATCTGGCCAGCGCGACCGGCGCGGCGCCACAGGTCGGACGGCAGGCGATCGGTGGCGAGGCACGCGAAGACGATGATCAACGTGGCCCACACCGGCCCGTCGCGGCGCGGTAACAGCGTCGCCGCCCAGGCGGCGGCCAGCAGCATGTCGGTGTTCCGCCGGGGGTCGGTGAGCGTTGCCGCCCACAGCGCAGCGCCACCGGCGATGGCCAACGCGGAGGGGCTGACGATACCCATGATGAACCAGGCGATCGGGGTCAACCCGACGAGCAGACCCGTTGACAGCCACGCACTGGTGTGCCGACGGCAGCGCATCAGCGCGCCGACGAGCAAGGCAACGGGGAGCAGCGCGTTCAACAGCCGCGCGAGGTACGCGTACAGCGATGCGCTCGGCACGAACGAGGCCAGACCGGGCAGCAGGTGACCCCAGATCGGGTACCCGTTCGAGGTGGTCTGCCGTCCGGTCGGCGAGGTGTCGTCCGGTGGGGTGCCTTCGCAGGCGGCGGCAGTGTCGGGGTGGAACGCGAAACAGCCGGGGTTCGGTTCGCCCACCATCGCCGGCACCTGGAACTCGTCGGCCTGATAGTCCACGCCGACCGCGACGCCATCCGTCTGGCCGCGCACCAGGGCGGCGGAGGCGACGCTGTGGCTGGGTTCATCGGGGCCAGCGTTGCGTGGTGTGGCCAGCAGCCAGCAGGCGATGACTCCCGCAACGCCGATCAGCGTGGCGCGAACGGCAGCGGAGTTCGATGAGCGCACCGGGCAAGGCTAGCTGTGGCGTGCCAACCGGGGTTCTGATCCGTACAGCGTGAGCCCTCTGTCATGCCGTGGGGGCCCCGTCTCGGAAGTTGCCTGTGGTGTCGAACTGATACCATTGATACATGGCTATGACCCTCCGCCTCACTGACACCGAGCAGGCAGCGCTGCGAGAGCGTGCCGAGGCAGAGGGCATCTCCATGCAGGAGGCCGCCCGTCGAGCCGTTCGGGAGTTCGTCAGCCGCGGTCAACACCGCGACCGGGTGAATACTGCGGCACGACTGATTCTGAACACGCACGCCGACGCCCTGCGCCGCCTTGGCGAATGAGCGAACCGATCGAGTTCCTCGACCTCGACGATCTTGTCGAGTTGGCTCGCAGGTTGCTCGGCGACCCGCCACCGATCCGCGACATCGGCCTTCTCGGCTCCGCCGCAGCACGACCCCAGACCGCTGCCTTTGGTGAGGACGCGTACCCCGACCTGGTCACCAAGGCGGCGGCCCTCCTGCAATCGATCGTCAACAACCACGCACTCGTGGACGGCAACAAACGACTCGGTTGGCTGGCCACGGCAGTGTTCCTCGAACTCAATGGAATCAAGGCGTCACGCGCCTCGAACGATGACGTCTACGAGCTCGTCGTGTGGATCGCGGCATCCAACCCGGACCTCGACGACATTGTCACCCGCCTCCGCCGTGTGATCCAGCCTGCAGGCCCTCGAAAGTAGGAATGCACTCCGGCCCGCACAGAGTGCGGCAGTTCTGGACAGGTCCAGTTCCGGATTCCGGGACGGATCCTTCCCGGAAGCCGATTTGGGACGGATCCTTCCCAGAAGCCGGGACCGGGCAGGGGGCCTGTTATGTGCCCCCTTCGTCAAGCGAAATGGGACACACGCACTTAGCCTTGAAGCGACGACGACAGGAAGCCGAACATGACCGGAAACTCGGTGTTCAGTCACCAACACAGTGGGGTGCTGAGCATCGCAGCGATCGAAGCTCCGGTGGTCATCACCTCCGATTGGCTCGATGAACAGCTCGCCGAGACGTATCACCGCAACGGTATGCGGGCCGGTTTGTTGGCCAGTGTCGCCGGAATCGAGGAGCGCCGTTGGTGGGGTGAGGACATCACGTTTGCCGACGCCGCAGCGATGGCCGGCAAAGCCGCGATCGAGAAGGCCGGTATCGACCCCAGCCAGATCGGCGTCCTCATGTCCACCTCGGTGTGCAAGTCGCACCTCGAGCCCTCGATGGCCTGCGATGTGCACCACCAGCTCGGGCTGCCCTCTTCGTGTCTCAACTTCGACATCGGCAATGCCTGTCTGGGGTTCATGAACGCGATGCATGTCGCCTCGGCGATGCTCGATGCCGGAATGATCGAGTACGCCCTCATCGTCGACGGTGAAGGCAGTCGCTACACCCAGGAAGTCACACTGGAACGCCTGCGTCGCCCCGACGCCACCGCCGCCGATGTGTTCGCCGAGTTCGCCTCGCTCACCCTCGGGTCGGGCGCTGCGGCGATGGTGCTGTCCCGCACCGACAAGCACCCCGAAGCGCACCGCATCGTCGGTGGCATCGCCCGTGCCGCGTCGCAGCACAACCTGCTGTGCGTGGGCAGCCTCGATCGCATGACCACCGACACGGCGGGCCTGCTCTCCGCTGGCCTCGATCTTGCCGAGGCCGCATGGATCGACGCGCTGAAGAGCTTCGACTGGTCGGCCGGCGCCGACTGGTACATCCTCCACCAGGTCAGCAAGGTGCACACGACGATGTTGTGCGCCCGATTGGGCATCGATCCGGCCAAGGCGCCGTTGACGTTCCCGCACTACGGCAACGTCGGCCCGGCTGCGGTGCCGATCACGCTGGCCAGCGTGCAAGATCAGATCGTGCGCGGACAACGGGTGTTCTGCATGGGTATCGGCTCGGGCCTCAACACCAGCCTCACGGAGATCGTCTGGTGAACCCCGCGGTCCCGTCCGCTGCCGACCTCGCGGCGTTCGGGCTGGATCCGTCGTGGTCGCGCACCATCGAGGTGCCGGGACACGACGGAACGACGCGCCGCTGGCACGTGCTGGATCGACCCGGACGTTCGGCTACTGCCCCGACAGTGCTGTGTCTGCACGGCAACCCGACGTGGTCGTTCCTGTGGTCGCGGCTGCTGCGCGAACTCGACCCTGCGTGCCGGGTGATCGCCCCCGATCAACTGTCGATGGGGTACTCGGCGCACGTCGGCGCTCGCCGATACGTCGACCGGGTGGCCGATGTGCACGATCTGGTGCAGGCGCTCGGTCTTGACGGGCCGGTCTGGCTGGTGGCACAGGACTGGGGTGGCGCGATCGCGATGGGGTTCGCCGTGGCGCATCCCGAGTTGGTTGCCGGACTGGTGCTGTCGAACACGGGAATCGCTGTTCCGCAGGGCCGGCACGCGCCGTGGCTGATCCGGTTGGCGGCCTCGCACGGGGTGCATCGGTGGGCGACGAGGTCGACACCGTTGTTCGTGCGCGGCACGCCGTTCTTGCCCGGTATGGCGCTCACCCGGGTGCAGCGCACGGCGCTCGCTGCCCCGTATCGCTCGGCCGACCGTCGCGAGGGTGTGGCGGGGTTTGTTGCCGACGTCCCCTTCACGGATCTCCACGTGACGAAATGCGAGTTGGATCGGGTGGCGCAGGGGTTGGGTGCGTTGCGGGTGCCGGTGCGCCTGGTGTGGGGTTCCAAGGATCCGGTGTTCAACGACGACTTCGCCGAAGATCTGCGCGGACGGTTCCACGATGTCGAACTGCACCGCATCGCCGCCGCCGGTCACCTGTGCGTCCTGGAGACCTCGATCGCTCCGTTCGTCGAGGCCGCGATCGCCGATGCCGTGGCCCCGGCCGGCACGACCAACGATGACACGGTCGACATCGAGCCTCTGTGGTCGCGCATCGTCGCGTCCGAGAGTTCGAACAGCGAGATCGCGATCAGCGATGCGGCCGCCGACGAGGCCATCACGCACGCCGGGTTCGCCGAACGGGTCGGCACATTCGCTGCAGCGATGCGCGCCGAGGGTGTGCAGCGCGGCGACCGTGTGGCCGTGCTGGTGCCCCCGGGCATCGATCTCATCGCAGTCGTCTACGCGTGCTGGCGCATCGGTGCCGTCACCGTCGTCGCCGATGGCGGGCTGGGCCTGCGCGGCCTCGGTCGGGCCGTGCGCTCGGCGCGAGTGAAGTTCGTCGTCGGCCCGCGCCAAGCAACGGTCGCCGCTCGCACGTTGCGGTGGGCACCCACGGCGACCTCGATCCACCTCGGGTCGTTGCGCAGGGCCCCCACCTGGCAACTGGGCGCGCTGGCTATCGTGCCGCCCGCACCCGACGACCCGGCCGCCGTGGTGTTCACCTCGGGCGCCACCGGCCCGTCCAAAGGTGTGCGCTACACACATCGGCAGTTGTGTGCGCAGCGCGATGCATTGCAGTCGCTCTACGACATCACGCCCGGCGACCGCTTCGTTGCCGCCTTCGCCCCGTTCGCCGTGTTCGGCCCGGCACTGGGCATCGTCACCGGACTCGCCGACATGGACGTGACCGCACCGGCGACGCTCACCGCCGCAGCGCTCGACGACGCCTGTGCGCGAATCGGGGCGACGATGGTGTTCGCCTCGCCCGCGGCGCTGGCCAACGTGCTGCACACAGCAGCCGGTCTGCTGCCCTCGTTGGCGAACGTGCGACTGGTGATGTCGGCCGGTGCGCCCGTGCCGATCGAGACACTGCGCGGTCTCAGCCGGTTATGCCCGGCTGCCGAACTGTGCACCCCGTATGGCATGACCGAGGTCTTGCCGGTGGCCGACATCACGCTCACCGGTCGAGCAGCAGTGGGTGAAGGCCGCGGTGTGTGCGTGGGACTGCCCGTGCCTGGTTGTGACGTGCTGATCGCCGACACCGACGCGGGGGCGGCGCTGACCGCCGTGCCCACCGGCATCACCGGGGAAGTCGTCGTGCACACGCCGTGGATGTCCAGTGGCTACGACCGTCTGTGGCTCACACAGCAGGCGGCGCGCCCCACGCTGGACGGCCGCATCTGGCACCGCACGGGCGACGTGGGCCATCTCGACAGCGAGGGCCGGTTGTGGATCGAGGGCCGGGTCGTGCACCTGATCCACACGACCGACGGCGCGGTCACACCGGTGCCGTTGGAGGTCGCCGCCGAGTCGGTCGCCGGGGTTGCCCGCGCTGCTGCCGTCGGGATTGGGCCGCTCGGTGTGCAACAGGTCGTGGTGGTGCTCGAGACCACCGGCGATCGTGTCGACGGTGCGGCCACGCCCGAACTCGCGGCCGCGGTCCGCGCCGCCGCTTCCCCGCAGGCGATCGCCGCGGTCTGGACCACGAAGCAGCTGCCGGTCGACATCCGCCACAACGCGAAGATCGACCGCACGGCACTCGGACGCACGATGGAGCACGTGCTGTCGGGGAGTTCCCGGTGAAGGTGCTCGTCACCGGCGCCGGCAGCCTGCTGCTCGGCGGTGTGGCAGCAACCCTGGCGGCACGCGGTGACGACGTGGTGTGTCTGCAACGGCGCATGCTGGCGCTGCCCGAAGGTGTTCACCAGGTGCAGGGCGATGTACGCGATGCCGATGTCGTGCGTGCCGCGGCAGAAGGGTGCGACGCGATCCTGCACGGTGCCGCGCGGGTTGGTGTGCTGGGTACGTGGGACGACTTCCGCAGTGTCAATGTTGACGGCACCACCAACGTGCTGTCCGCCGCCCGCGCGAATGGCATCGCTCGCGTCGTGCACGTTTCCACCCCCTCGGTCGCGCACTCTGGCCACTCGCTCGTGGGTGTTGGCGCCGACGCTGCCGTCATCGGCAGAAAGGGCGCGTTCTACGCCGAGTCGAAGGCACTCGCCGAACAGATCGCACTCGCCGCGAACGACGACACACTCGCCGTCGTAGCCATCCGCCCGCACCTCGTGTGGGGTCCGGGCGACACCCAATTGGTGGGTCGCATCGTGGAGCGCGCGACCGCAGGTCGTCTGCTCATGGTGGGGGATGGCAGTGCGCTCGTGGACACCACCTACATCGACAACGCAATCAGCGCGCATGTCGCGGCGCTCGACGGTGTGCGCCCAGACGCTCGCTGCGCCGGCCGCGCCTACGTGGTGGCCAACGGTGAACCGCGCACGGTGCGCGAGTTGGTCGAGGGCATCTGCCTCGCTGCTGGGGTGCCCTTCGCCCCGCGGCATGTGCCGGTGGGTGTGGCGATGCGCGTCGGCGCGGTGGTGGAGAAGCTGTGGCCGAGGTTCCGCGACGGCGAGCCGCCGATCACGCGTTTCGTTGCTGAACAGTTGAGCACCGCGCACTGGTTCGACCCGCGGCCGATGCGCGACGACCTTGGCTGGTCGCCGACCGTGTCGCTCGATGAGGGCTTCGCACGGTTGCGGGACTGGTTCGCGAGCGCTCGCTGACGCGAGCCGTCAATGGCCTTGGCTCTTGTCGTGCCCGTGGGTTCCCCACAGCACGAAGAACGCAGCAAGGCCCATGAACACCAGGAAGTAGATCGCGAACGGACGCACCGTGCCATCGAACGCGTTGCAGGCCAGGCCGCCCAGCAACGCGCCGCCGGCCGACGTGAGGGTGGCGATGATCGACGACGCCGTGCCTGCGACGTGTGGCAACGGTGTCATCGCGATGGCATTGCTGGTGGGTTGGAGGCCTTGCACCAGTGGGATGGCGATGCACAGCACGATGGTGAACAACCAGAAGTTCGGAATGCCACCACCGGTGAACGCCACTGCGGTCATTGCCACGGTGACGCCGATTCCGATCAGCGACACGCGCCGCACCAGGGACACCGCGCCGTAGCGACCGACCAGGCGAGCATTCATCAGCGAGTTCGTCGCCAGCAGCACTGCGATCGCCCCGAAGAACAGCGGAAACCACTGGCCGTACCCGAACACCTCCTGCAGGATCACCTCGCTGCCGGCGAGGTACGCAGTCATGATCGCCGACATGAACGTCATCGCGATCGTGAGCGCCATCGTCTGTCGATGTGTGACGACTTCCTTGCCCGCTTGGCCGACGGCGCGCCACGTGAATGGGCGGCGATTGTCGCGGTGCAACGTCTCAGGCAGACGCCGTGACCAGATCATCAGCAGCACCGAGACGACGGCCGGCAACCAGAACACGGCGCGCCACGGCAGGAAGGCGATCAGGCCGGCGCCCACCGCCGGAGCCAGCACCGGCACCAACATGAACACGGCCATGATCATCGACATCAGCCGAGCCATGGTGTTGCCGTCGTGGCGGTCGCGAATCATGGCGATGCTCAACGAGCGCGGTCCAGCAGCACCGACACCCCACACGAAGCGGGCAATCACCACCAGTTGCCAGGTCGGTGCCATCGCCGCAACCGCAGCTGCCACCCCGTAGAGCGCGAGCCCCGCGAGCAGCGGTGGGCGACGACCGAAGCGGTCGGAGGCCGGGCCATACAACCAGGGTCCGGCGGCCATGCCGAGGAAGTAGGCGGTGACGATCCAGGTCACCTGCGTGGAGTCCGCGGCCATCCCGAACTGCTGGCGCATCTCGGGGAATGCGGGCAGCATCAGATCGATGCCAAGTGCGGTCGTGGCCATCAGGGCGGTCACCAGCGCGATGAACTCGCGTCCTGTGGCCTCACCCCTCACACGAGGACTGGTATCGACATGGGCACCGGTATCTGCTGCTGCATCAATCTCGGTGGCCACACCCCGAGGCTAGAGGCGACCGCCTCGGTGCGGTTGATCCCGACGATGTCACACCCATGTGGTGTGATTGCGTTCCAGATATCGGGCATTCTCGCCCCACCCGTTTCGGCCGACCTCAGGGGTTCACCTCGTGCGCATCCTCCACACCAGCGACTGGCACCTCGGCCGCAGCTTCGGGCCGATCTCGCTTGCCGACGACCAACAGGCGTTCATCGAATGGCTGATCCAGTTGTGCGGCGACGAGCGCATTGATCTTGTCGTCATCGCCGGCGACCTGTACGACCGGGCGATCGCACCCACCGAGGCAGTGGTGATGTTCCGCCAGGCATTGGTGCGCCTCCAGGCCGCCGGGCACACCGTGGCCGCCATCACCGGCAACCACGACGGTGCCGACCGCGTGGCCGCGTACGACGAACTGATGGATTCCAGCCGCGTCTACGTGCGCGGCGGCTATGCGAAGGTCGGTGAGGTCATCTCGCTGCAGTTCGCCGACGGCCCGCTCGATCTCGTGCTGCTGCCCTTCCTGGATCCGCAGGCTGCGCCCGACGATCTCGTCGACACCAGCGTCATCGCCGACGACGACGACGGTGCCGACGCGTTCGAACGGCGTATCCGCCGCACGCATCACTCAGTGCTCGCGGCCGCCATCCACGCCGCGCAGCCTCATCTGTCGGCACCGCGGTCGCTGGCCGTCAGCCATGCCTTCGTCACTGGCGGCACAGCCAGCGACTCCGAGCGGCAACTGGCAGTGGGTGGCACCACCACGGTAGATCTCGCGCTGTTCGACGGGTTCTCGTACACCGCGCTGGGCCACCTGCACCGGCCGCAGCCGCTCGCTCCCACCGTGCGTTACTCGGGGACACCGCTGGCGTACTCCTTCTCGGAAGAACACCCCAAGAGCGTCACCATCATCGAGATGGGTTCCACGGGCGTCTGCAGCATCGCCGAGGTGGCAATTCCTGTCGGCCGTGCGGTGTGCACGGTGCAGGGCACGATGGACGAACTGCTCGCCGCCCCACTGGCGCTCTCGAACACGTTGGTGCGGGCCATCATCACCGACCCCGGTGTGGTGCTCGATGCCAAACAGCGCCTGGCGGCGGTCTACCCGTTCGTGGTCGAGATCGTGCTGGCCCCGCCCGTTGCCGAGGGGGTGGGCGCGTCGGGCGCGGTGCTCGATCGGCGGGTGGTGTCGGCCACCGAGGCCGCAGATGCCTTCTGGCGGGAAAGTATCGGCGAGCCACCCACGCCGTCGCAGCAGGCGCTCCTTCATGTCGCCATCACCGATGCGGAAGCAAAGGTGGCCTGATGCGCCCGCTGTATTTGGAGTTCCAGGCGTTCGGCTCGTACCCGGGCAAACAGGTCGTCGACTTTGAGGCGCTCGGCGCCCGGGGGCTGTTCGTCGTTACCGGCCCCACCGGAACGGGCAAGACCACCGTCTTCGACGCGATGGTCTATGCGCTGTTCGGTGTGCTGCCGGGCGGACGCTCGGCCGACGGCGACCCCCGTTCACATTTCGCGGATTCGACCACGGAAACGTACGCGCGGCTCGACTTCGAGGTCGACGGCGAGCGGTATCGGGTGCACCGCAGTCCGAAACAGGACCGCCCGCGCAAGACCGGTCAAGGGCTCGTGTCGGCAGGCCCGTCGGCCACCATCGTCAAGCTGGTCGGTGGCACCGACGAGGTGGTGGAGACCCAGGCCAGCCGTTGCGCGAAGAAGTGTGAGGAACTCGTCGGTCTCGACGCCAAACAGTTCCAGCGAGTCGTGCTGTTGCCACAGGGCAAGTTCACCGACTTCCTCATCGCCACCGACGAGGACCGCGAGAAACTGCTGCGCCAACTGTTCGGCGGCGAGGTGTTCGAGACTGCGACGCGCCTGCTGAAGGACCGCATGCTGGAGCTCGACCGGCAGGTGGAGGGGGTCGACCGCGAGGTCGAACGCCACCGCAAGAACGCCGACGATGCATATCGCTCGGTGCACGCGGTCTGGGCCGAGGACCCGGGGGAGGTGCCACCGGTGGAGGAATGGAGCGAGGCCGAGCTGAACGTTGCGCTGGCCGCGCTGCAACCGGCCCGCGACTTGCAGCGCGCGGCGCTCGCCCTCGTGCAGTCGGCGGCCGACGATGCCGCGGCCCAACGGGCCACCGCCGAGGATCGGGCCAAGCTGTTCGACGACGCGGCTGCGGCTGCGGCCACGCTTGCGGCGCTGGAGGCGGAGCGCGACACCATCGCCGAAGTTGTCACCGCAGTGGAGGTCAGTGTTCGTGCGCGCCCTGTCGTCGCGCAGCACCACAAGGTGCTGGCTGCCGGGGTCGCAGCCGCAAACGCCACTGCCGCGATCGCCAGCGTGTATGTCGGTGTCGAGGCCGGTTTCGCCGCGCTCGGGCAACCGGCGCCGGCGGCCGAGGCTGCAGCAGTAGCCGCCGCGGTGCAGGCCGCGAGCAACGATCTTGCCGCCAGGCGTCAACTCTGGAACGCCGCGCAGGCGGCGGTCGCTGTCGCCCACGCAGCCGAGGTCGAACATGCGGCCTCGGTCACCCACCACACAACCCTCGTTGCGTTGGCGGGTGCGGCCGCGGCCGACGTCGTGGCACTCCAGGCCCGGCTCGCGACGCTCGAACCACTCGCCGCCGAGTTGGCCCCCCGTCAGCAGGCGCGCGACACCGCGGCCACGCAGGTGCGGCTGCGCCGCGAGTTGGGCAGCAACCTCGCGGCGGTGGCCGAGGCGACGCTCGCCGACGGCACTGCACGCAGCCAGTACGAGACCGTCATGGCTCGCTTCGTTGCCACACAGGCCCCGCGGCTGGCAGATGAGTTGGTCGCTGGCGAACCGTGCCCGGTGTGCGGGTCGTGCGAACACCCCGCGCCAGCGGTGCTTCACGAAGGTGCCGCCGTCGACCACCAGGCGGTGGATTCGGCTCGCTCGGTCTGGTCGAAGGCCACCGCCAAGGTGGCCGCGCTCGACGAGTCGGTGGCGTCGTTGCGTGCCTCGCTCGGCGATCTCGCCGACGCCCAGCCGGAGGTGCTGCAGCACGCGCTCGACAGCGCCGAGGCCAGCTACGTGGCAGCCGCCGACGCGGCCGGTGAGGTGCAGTCCGTGAAGCAGTCGCTGGTGGGTGCCATCGCGGCTCACACCACCGCCGACACGAACGAACGCTCCGCCGCCACAGCACTCGCCGGTCTGGAGAACGCCGCCACGTTGCAGCGTGTCGAGGCGGATCGGCTCGCCACCCAGACCTCTCACATGCGGTCCGAGGAACTCGACCGGGCAGCGCTCACGGTGAGCGATCTGCAGTCGGGGACGGCGTTGCTGCCCGAACTGGCGCAGGCCGCCACGATCGCCGTCACCCAACACGGGGAGGCCGAACGCGCACTCGTCGAGGTGCTCGCCAGCAGCGGCTTGGCATCAGTCGCTGCGGCACAGCACGTGGTGCTCCCCGAGCGCGACGAGCAGGTGTCGGCTGAACGTGTCGCCACATGGCAACGCGCGCACGAGCAGGTCACCGATCGCTTGCAGGTGCTGTCGCAGCAGAGCGTCCCCAGCGAACGCCCCGATGTCGCGTCCATCGCCGAAGTGGCCGAACTCGTCGCCGCCGATGCGAAGGCCGCGGCCGCGGTGTTCACCACCACCGACAACGCGTTCACTGCTGCGGCGCGCCACCTCGCCGACGCTGCCGACGTGGCGTCGGGGTCGGCCGCGTTGCGCCAGCGCCGCGACGATGCTCGCATCGTGTTCCGCACGTGCAACGGCGAAGCCGGGATGCGCGTCAAGCTCGAGCGCTGGGTGCTCGCCGGCGAGCTGGAACGGGTCACCAACGCGGCGAACGCACACCTCGCGCGCATGACCAACCATCGCTACCGGCTCCACCGCAGCTCCAGCTCGAAGGGTGGGCTGGGGCTAGAGGTGTTCGATGCTCACACCGGCCGCGCTCGGGCCACGGCCTCGCTCTCGGGTGGTGAGCAGTTCCAGGCGTCGCTCTCGCTGGCGCTGGGCCTGGCCGATGTCGTCAGCCACGGTGGCACCGCCAGTGGCAAACAGTTCGAAGCGTTGTTCGTCGACGAGGGCTTCGGCTCGCTCGACCCGGATGCTCTCGACGACGCCATCGCCGCCCTGTCGCAACTGCACGCGATGGGCCGCATGGTGGGTGCCATCACCCATGTGGAGGCGATGAAGCAACAGCTCCACGTCGGTATCGAGGTCATGCGTCTACCCGACGGCAAGGGATCCACACTGAAAGTCCACCCGTGACCAATCACATCTCACCGCTCCCGTAGCGTTCACCACTAGATGCTCTCTCTCCACCACGCCGACGAACTCGGCCCCCTGCTCGATGCCCTCGCCGACGTGCTTGCGCCCGCACCCGCCGACCCGTTCACGGCCGATGTCGTGTCGGTGCCGGCGGTCGGCGTCCGCGATGCGGCGATGGTGGGCCTGGGCCACCGCCTGGGCGCCAACGCGCCGGGCAGCGGCGACGGCATCAGCGCGAACATCGAGTTCCTGTTCCCCGGTCGGTTCATGGCCCGCGCGCTCGGCGACACCGGCCTCGACTCTGATCCCGAGGGCGACCCGTGGCGTCTGCCGCGGCTCACGTGGTCCGTGCTCGATGTGTTGGCCGCCGGCACGGTGGCGGTGCCCGGTGCCGGTGGCACGGACGCGCAACAGTGGGCCCTCGCTCGTCGTCTCGCCGACCTGTTCGACCGCTACGCCACGCAACGCCCGCGGCTGATCGAAAACTGGGCACTCGGCACCGACAGCGACGGCACCCACCACACCGACGGCACGCCGGCGTTGCTCGATGCATCGCATCATTGGCAGGCGCAGTTGTGGCGGGCTGTGCGAGCGCACATCGGCACCCCCAGCCCGCCCGAACATCTACCCGACCTGCTGCGCTCCATCGCCACCGGTGTGGTGCAGCCGCAGTTACCGCAACGTGTGGCGGTGTTCGGTGTCGGCGGTATCGCCCCGACGATGCTGAAAGTGCTGCGTGCGCTCGGCGAAACCCGAGACGTGCATGTGTTCGTTCGCCATCCGTCGATGGCGGCGTGGCAGTCCTCGCCGTACCGGCTGGCCGGTGGCCTCAACGTACGCTCCAACGTCGACGTCACTGGCGCAGTCACTCACCCGCTGCTCGTCTCGTGGGCCCGCCCGGCACTGGAAACACGGGCACTCGTGCACGGCGACGCCGAGGTGCACGATGTGCCTCACGGAGCGCCGCCCGCCGGTCCTCCCACCACGTTGCTGCAGGCGTTGCAGCACGGTGTGCGCCTCGACCAGAAGCCCACGCGCAACCCAGCCATCGATGCCACCGACGGATCGTTCCAGGTGCACGCGTGTCACGGCGAGGTGCGGCAACTGGAGGTGCTCCGCGAAGTGCTGGGGCACGCGTTCGTCGCCGACTCCACGTTGCAACCGCACGAGGTGCTGGTGCTCAGCCCCGACCTCACTCGTTTCGCTCCACTCGTGGAAGCGGTCTTCCAGCGTGGCCCACTTCCTGTGCCGGTGAAGATCGGCGACCGCTCGCTCACCACCGACGAGCCGATCATCGATGCAGTCCAGGCGTTGCTCACGTTGGTAGCCGGACGCGCCACCCTGTCCGAGGTGCTGGGGCTGGTGCAGTTCGAACCGGTGCGGCGCCGCTTCGGCTGGTCGATCGAGCATCTCGAACAGTTCGCCGGGTGGTGCGAGACGCTGGGTGCCAGATGGGGTCTGTCGGCCGAACACCGTGCACCGTGGGGTCTGCCCGCCGATCTCACCACAGGTACGTGGCGCGTGATGGTCGATCAGTTACTCGCCGGTGTGGCGATGGCTGCACCGACGCCACGCGTCGGTCTGGGTGGTACCGCCCCGTACGACGACCTCGCCAGCGGCGACTTCGAACTGGTCGGCACAGTGGCCGACCTGCTGGCCCGGCTGATCGACCTGCACGCACTGGTGCAGAGCGAACGTCCGGTGGCCGACTGGATCGAGTTGCTGCACCGCACGGTCGACGAGTTCTGCGCGCCAGACCCTGACGACCCCGGCCGCCGGCAGCAGGTGCACCGCGAACTCGCCGACATCGTCCGCTCGGCACGTTCTCCCCAGGACGCCGACTCCACGTGCGCCGTGCCCCTGTCGTTGGCCGATGTGCGCGCGCTGCTCACCGACTCGCTGTCCCAGCGGGCCGGACGTCTGCCGCTGCGCAGTGGTTCGGTGACGGTGAGCTCGATGGTGCCCCAGCACGGGGTGCCGGCGCGTGTGATCTGCCTGCTCGGTCTCGATGAAGGGTCGTTGCGCGGTGGCACCTTCGATGGCGACGACATCCTCGGGTTGCACCCGTGCGTCGGTGAACGTCACCCGCGCCACGAAGGCCGTCAACTGCTGCTCGACGCGCTGCTGGCGGCGAGCGAGCGGCTCGTGATCACGTGCAATGGCGCCGATCTCACCAACAACAAGGAGCTGCCGTTCGTCGTGCCGTTGGTCGAACTGCTCGATGTCGTCGGCCATCTCGTACCACTCGCCGCGCACCAGTCGCCCGTGGTCGTGCGCCACCCGCGCCACGGGTTCAACGAGAAGGCACTGCAACCCGGGCTGCTGTCGCCGCGTTCCACCACACCGTTCACCTTCGACCCAGCGATGCTCGCCGCCGCCGAGGCCCGCCGTCGCTCGATGCTTACCTTCGACACCATCGCCGTTTCAGCGTGGGCGCTCACTGCGATGGCGCTCGATCAGGTCGACCTCGACCAACTCACTGCGGTCGTTGCCAACCCGTCGAAGATCTACCTGAAGTCGCGTCTCGACGTACGGGTGCCCGACGAAGAGGCCGCGCTCGACGACGGCCTGTCGGTCGGCGTCTCGCCGCTCGGTACCAGTGCACTCGGCCGTCACCTGCTGGGTGTCCGCCGCCAAGGTGGCGACCCCAACGACTGGGAGATTGCAGCCCGGCTGGATGGTGCGCTGCCTCCGGGTGAGCTCAGCACCGCGGCACTGTCGGGTGTGCGCAACGAGGTCGCGCTCCTCGAAGCAGGTGCCGACGCCTGGTCGGTGCCGTTCGCAGGTGGCACCGAGACGATGATCGACCAGACGATGTTCGTGTCGTTCGATGGCACCGATGCTGCGCCGATTCGTCTGCGCGGCACGGTGAGCAACATCGCGCAACGCACCAGTGGTCCCACCGTGGTGCGGGTCAACTTCACCAAGGAACGGCCGTCGTTCCGGTTGGCGGCCGCTGTGCAGCTCGCTGCTCTGCAGCGCCAGGAACCCGACACCGACTGGTCGGCCGTGGTCATCTCGCGTGGCGCGTACGGCAAGGTCGCGACGTCGGGTCTGCGACTGCGCGGCGAGGGCAACCTCCGCCTCGAGTGCGCCAATCAACTGCTCACGATGTCGGTGCAACTGTTGGCCTGGGCGCAGTGCGACGCAGTGCCGTTCTTCGACCGAACGTCAGCCGCGTTGGCCGTGCGCGCGTACGGCGGCGTACCAGGGGCTATCGACTCCGACCTACTGGATCGTCATTGTTCGCTCTTGTGGCCGGAACTCTCGCTGGAATCGTTGCTCACCGATCCGGTGCTGGCTACCGACCCGCACGTGTTGCAGCCCGGCGACGATGCAGGCGTAACGCGTAGCCGGGCCCTGGCCGTCGCCGGGTGGGTCTGGGCCACGTACGACGCAGCGATCGAGGCGATCGACGCTGACGGTGCTGTGGTCAGTACGCCACTTGCCGACAGCGAGGGCGGTGACGCGGAATGACCGTCGAACTCGACCTCACGGCACCGCTGCCCGAGGGCCGTCTGGTCATCGAGGCCAGCGCTGGCACGGGCAAGACCTACTCGCTCAGCGCGCTCGTGGTGCGGCATGTGGCCGAGCGGGGCGTCGCGGCCTCAGCGCTGCTGGTCGTCACGTTCACAAAGGCCGCGGCCGCCGAACTCGGCGACCGCAGCCGCAAGGCGCTGGTGCAGGCACTGGCGGCGTGCGAGGACGGTGCCGCCCCCGCCGACCAACCATGGATGAGCGTCTTGCTGGAACCCGCGGCTGCGGTCCCCGAGCGCACGGCACGACTGCGTGCTGCCATCGCCACCTTCGACGACGCCACCATCACCACGATCCACGGTTTCTGCCAACAGACACTCCGCCAGTTGGGCCTGCGGTCCGGCGTCGGGTTGAACGCCGAACTCGGCGACAGCACCGCGCAGATCGTCGACGAGGTGTGCCGCGATCTCATCGTCACCGAACTTGTCGCCAACCCTCACGTGCTCGACTGGCCGAAGAACGACGGCGGGCCGACGAAGGTGTTGAAGGAACTGCAGCGGTCGGTCACCGCTGTGCTCGGCAACCCCGGTGCCGTCGCCGCGCCTGCCCCCGGCGCCTTCACGCCGCACAAGGACGACACACCTGCTCGTCTCGAACGCTGGATCGAACTTGTGCACCTGGCGGTGGATGAGGTGGGCCGCCGGCGACGCGCACGCCAGGAACTCGGGTACGACGATCTCATCACCGGTCTGCGCGATGCCGTCACCGATCCTGTCAACGGCCCGTCCGTGGTGGAGGCGTTGAACAGTCGCTACCAGTTGGTGCTCGTCGACGAGTTCCAGGACACCGACCCAGTGCAGTGGCAGATCTTCGAGCACACGTTCACCGGCAACCTCGTCACGGTGGGCGACCCCAAGCAGGCGATCTATCGCTTCCGCGGCGCCGATGTTCATGCCTACCTGAAGGCCACCGAAGGTGCCGACACCATGCACCTGGGTACCAACTTCCGCAGCGACGCGGATCTGGTGAACGCCACTTCGTCGCTCATCAGCGGTGTCCACCTCGGCGACGAGCGGATCGTCGGCACTGCTGTGGCGGCTGCGTCGAATGCGCTGACGCGGTCGCTGTCACCCGGCGCGCCGCTCGAGATCCGCTGGCTCGCCGACGACCCCTTGCTCCACAGCAGCAAGGGCGTGTCCGCGCCGTTGGCGCGTCGCTCGATCATCGCCGACCTCGTTCTCCAGATCGTCGAACTGTTCGAGTTCCACACGATCGACACCGGCCTCGGCCCCGTCCCGGTGCAGCCCGGTGATATCGCGATCTTGGTGCAGACGCATTCGCAGGCGGCCGAGATCGTCGAGTCGTTGCGCCGCGCTGGTATTCCATCGGTGCGTACGCGAACGGGCAGTGTGTTGCGCAGCCCGGCGGCGAACGAATGGGGTCTGCTGCTCGCGGCCTTGGAGCGTCCGGCACATGCACCCACCGTGCGGGCGGCCAGTTTCAGCGTGTTCTTCCACCAGCACGCTGCCGACCTCGACCCGCTCAACCCCGACTCCGAGCCACGCCTTGCGGCTCTGCAGCAGCGCTGTGCGGGGTGGGCCGAACAACTCACCACCCAGCCGTTCCTCGCGTGGTACGACCACGTGCGCGGTGCCAGCGAGATGGTGCCCACCGTGCTCGCAGCCCAAGGTGGCGAGCGCGAACTCACCGACCTCGATCACATCGCCGAGTTGCTCGCTGGCGAGTTTCCGGGTGTGGGCGCCACACCTGCGGCGGTGCGGCGAACGCTCGACCGTCTGCGCGCCGGGCTCCAGCAAGGTGACGACGCAGATGCGCAGATGCGCCGCATCGACTCCGATGCTGCGGCGGTGCAGGTCACCACGCTGCATGGCAGCAAGGGTCTCGAGTACCCGGTGGTGCTGCTGCCGTTCAACTGGCAGACGCCCAACTCGTTCGGTCCCACGATCTACCACGAACCCACCACCGGTCGCCGTGTGGTGGATATCGCCACCGGTCAGGGCTGGAACGGCCTCGACACGGACAGCACTGAGAATGGGCGCAAGCACTACGCCAAGGCCGAGGCCCGTGGTGATCTTTTGCGTCTGCTGTATGTGGGGCTCACACGTGCCAAGCGGCGCACCATCGTGTGGTGGGCCGGCGCCAAGGACGCGCAGTCGGCGGCGCTCAACGTGATGCTGTTCGACCGCGACGCCGACGGTGAACCGCTGTGCACCGCACCGACACTGGACGTAGGGCCGAGGGGCGGGGTGAAGTCCAACCCGGCGACCATCGCGTCACCCGACGACGCAGGCGTGACCGAGCGGTTGGCCCAACTCGTCGCGCGCAGCGATGGGCTGATCTCGGCGACGGCAGTACCCGCGCTCACGCATCGTGTTCGCTGGCTCCCCGATCTCGCCGCGCCAGCTCCGCCGGCGTTGGCCGTGGCATCCACGAACGGCCGGGTCATCGCCGACACTGCATGGCGGCGGTGGTCATTCACCTCCATCACCCGCACGCTGGAGCGCGATTGGTCGGCCACAGCGTCGATCGCTGGTGGCGCCGATGAACCGACACCAGCCGACGACTCACTGGTTGCAACTGCAACTGCAACTGCAACTGCGGGCGTCGGCGCGGTGCCGATGCCGCTGGCCGACGTGCTGGCTGGTGCCGCCTTCGGCACGCTGGTGCACAGCGTGCTGGAACGGCTCGACCCGGCCAGCAACCACCTTTCAGCCGAGCTCGCGGCCGAGGTGACACTGCAGTTGCGGCGCGATCGGCTGCAGGTCCCGGCGCACGATCTCATCGCCGGTCTGTCGGCTGCGCTGCACACGTCGCTCGGGCCGCTCACCGACGGGCTCCGACTCGTCGACATCCGCGCCACCGACCGGCTCGCCGAACTCGACTTCGACCTGCCGTTGGCCACCGTCTCGCCGCGTGTGAATGCGAAGCAGATCGGCGAGGTGCTACTGGCCACGTTGACCTCCGACGACCCGCAACGCGCGTACGCGCAGGTGCTCGCCGACGGCAGGTTCGACCTGCCCCTCGCCGGTTTCCTGCAGGGTTCCATCGACGCCGTACTGCGCGTACCCGACCCTGTGGCCGGGCACCGCTACGTGGTGGTCGATTACAAGACCAACCGCTTGCACGCCAAGGGCGCAGCCGCACCGCTGGCTGCGTATCACCCCGATCTGCTGCCAGCCGAAATGGCGCACAGCGACTACCCGCTGCAATCCATCCTGTACAGCGTGGCGTTGCACCGCTATCTGCGGTGGCGACTGCCCAGCTACCTGCCCGAACAACACCTCGGCGGCATCGCCTACTTGTTCGTGCGCGGCATGGTCGGGGCCGACACACCACTTCACGAGGGGCACCCGTACGGCGTGTTCAGTTGGCGGCCGCCGGCAGCCACGGTGGTTGCACTCGATCGTCTGTTGGCGACGGGAGAATGGCAATGAGCGTGCAGCAGGTCCGGATTCCCGCGGAGGTCGTGTCGCTGGAGGCGCTCGTCGAGGCACGGGTCATCGGTGCCACCGAGGTGCACCTCGCCGCGTGGGTGGCGCGAGCGTCGGGTGTCAGCGATCCACTGATCGCGCTGGCGGTGGCGATGGCCGCATGGGCGGCGCAGCACGGTCACGCGTGTGCCGACCTCGACGAACTTGCCGAAGCGGTGGCCAAGGAACATGCGGTGCGTGCCGACGACCCAGAGGTCATCACCGTCGCCTGGCCCAGTACCGACGTCTGGATCGACGCATTGCGCGCCGCCACTGCGGTGGTGCGTGTGGCCGAGGCCAGCGACGCCGAGCCGCAGTTCGACACTCGCCCGCTCGTGCTGCACGGACACCGTGTGTACCTGCAGCGCTACTGGATGGACGAGAGTGCGGTCGCCGCTGCCATGTGTGCGCGAGCCATCAACCTCGACACCACGCTTTCGCCCGATGCGGCGACGGTGCTCGAGCACCTGCTGCCCGCGCACACCGATGGCGAACCGAACCTGCAGCGGGCTGCAGCCGACATGGTGTTGCGCAGCCGATTGGCGCTGATCGTCGGTGGGCCGGGCACAGGGAAGACGTACTCGGTCGCACGCCTGCTGGCGGTGCTGCTGGAGCAGAGCAACGCGTCGGGCGAACACCTGCGCATCGCGTTGGCGGCACCCACGGGTAAGGCCGCGGCGCGGCTGCAGGAGTCCATCACCGCAGCGATGGGTCAGCCCGATGTGAAGGGCCACATCTCCGAGTCCGTTCGTAGTGCGCTCGCCTCGATCGCGCCCACCACCATCCATCGCCTGCTCGGGCCGTTGGGTGCCCAACGGCAGCGGTTCCGGCACCATGCCGGCGATCCCTTGCCGCACGATGTGGTGGTCATCGACGAGACCTCGATGGTGTCGCTGCCACTGTTGGCACGCCTGGTCGAAGCGTTGTCGCCCACTGCTCGGTTGGTGCTCATCGGCGACCCCGATCAGTTGGAGAGTGTCGAACTGGGCTCGGTGCTCGGCGACCTCGTCGCTGCCTCCGCAGTTGAAGGCCCGTTGTCAGGGCGTTCGGTGCGCCTGTTGCGCGGCCACCGCTTCGGCGGCAACACCCCCATCGCGTTGCTGGCCGATGCCATCCGCCGGGGCGACGCTGATGGTGCCTTGGCGCACTTGCGTTCGGGAACCGTCACCGATGGCTCCAGCGTGCACTTTCTGGAGACCGACGACCCGCTGGCTGCCTCGGTACTCGCGGCAGTGCAACAGGTGGTCGGGCCGGTGTTGGCCGAGGTGCGCGCGGCTGCGGAGGCCGGCGACGCCGAGACAGCACTCGCCGCCGCGGCTCGGGCGCGCATCCTGTGTGCACACCGTCGTGGGCCGTACGGCGTGGATACCTGGAACCAACTCGGTGAGCGCTGGATGTGCGACGATCGGCCGCAGGGCACGTGGTTCGCCGGGCGGCCGTTGTTGGCGACGCGCAACGATGCCCGGCTCGGTGTGGCCAACGGCGACACCGGTGTGGTGGTGCGCCACGAGGGTCGTCTGGTGGCGGTGTTCCGCACGGCGCTCGGTGTGCAGCGGTTCGAACCGGTGCAGCTGGAGGCAGTGGAGACCGCGTATGCCACCACGGTGCACAAGAGCCAAGGCTCGGAGTACCCCACGGTGGTGTTGGTGCTGCCGCCGGCCACCTCGCCATTGGCCGGACGCGAGTTGGTCTACACCGGTGCCACTCGCGCTCGCACCACACTGCACGTCGTGGGCAACGAATCCGCCATCACCACGTCACTTCGCGTGGTGGCTCACCGGATGAGCGGCCTCACCGACGCCTTGCGCGACTGAGTCGCGCCAGCGTCGGAAACGCAGCCGGTCGTCCGGGGCATTGGTGACCTCGCTCCCGGTCTCCAACAAGTAGCCGGCGATCTCGGCGTACTTGAACTCCTGGGGACCCTTCAGCAGCTTGGCCTGGTTGCCCCATGTCGCCATGCTGTGGGCGGGGAACGGTGCCTGCCATTCGGCAAGGTGCAGTCGCAGCGCTTCGGGGCGCCGTGGCGGCAACATCGAGGTGAACTGCTCTGCGAACGCGAACAGTTGCCCCGGCTGTAGGTAGCGGCTGAGGCGGATGCCCTCCCAAGCGGGTGCCTTCCAGCCGAGGCATGAGGAACCGTAGATGCTGACCACCGGCACCGCCCGTGGGTCGTTGCGTAGCACCTCGCGCATACGTGACGGTGAGGACGCGAACCGATGGCGACGGAGTTCGCGACGTTCGCTGAGTTGGTCGTACCCGCGGGTGAGCAATGTCAGCAGCTCGGAATACTCACGGTCGCTGAAGAGCACGAGGTGCTGGCCCAACGTGTCGAGGTGGCGCTGCATGTGTCGCAACACGTGCAGCCCGCCCAACGTCTCGAGGTCGTCTGCAGGTGGCGCCGGCAGATCGGCGTCGAGTCGGTAACCACCGGCGAGGGACTTGGAGGTGGAACGCGGAACGCTCATGGAAATGTCCTTTCATCGCACCTGGCATTGCCACCACGACTCGCGGCATCGATCAAGATCGGTGTACCGGAGCCAGGTTGGCGGACCGTCGACGGGCCAGGGCCCTCGGATCCTCTGGATGAAGTTGTCGAACGAACTGTACTCCACGAACGCACGGAGCTTCGCCGCGTGTGATGCGCGAGGCGAGGCCCGTGGTGCGGTTCATGCCACGAGCAGCGTCACGGAATGCAGATGTCGCGACCCTTGAGGTGTTTACAGAATCTGAAACGGGATCCGGAGATGTCGATGTCAGCGCCGTACGTTCCAAAACCGCGCCACTTTCCGCCAGCACCGTATTCCCCGTGCACGGTCACGTGGGGGTCCACCGTCAAACCGTCTGCCGACGAGATGCCGAGCGTGACGTTGCCCGAGAAGTCACCCCGAAGGCCGCCCCATTTACTACCGACCGAGTCGGACCCGCTGAAGTACGCCGAGGTGGACGCGTTGAAGCCCCAACCGCCGTCGAGGTCGGTATCCGGGATGTTGAACGGAATGCCCTTGAAGGTCGAGGAGAAGTTGAACTTCGGAGTCACGGTGCCCGCACAGGGACCGGAGATACAGACGACGAAGCCGAGTTTTGCCGGGACCGTGATCAGCCCGAGGTCGATCCGCGGATTCATCACGAGGTTCAGCTTCGAGATATTCGGCGTCAGGTCGACCCAAGCGGTGCTGAACGCGCCGCTGGCTCCCGTTTCCGACTTGAATCTGCCACCGAACGAACCCGAGGCGCGGAACACTGCTTTCGGGACGAAGTTGTTGGCGATTGACTGGCTGAAGCCGACCTCGAAGCTCTTCAGAACTCCCCCATTGGGGAACGTGCCGGAGCCGCTGAACGCGTAGGAGCCCGGTTCGTACGAACCGCTCACCGTCACCTGCACGCCCGCAACACTCAGCGCGCCAGTCGCCTCCACTGCGACGAGTGCTGTGCCGAGACGCTTGACCGTCGCCGCCATGGTGAGGTTGAACCCGCCGATCGACAATGCACCGGAGCCCGTTCCGGTACAGCCAGTGATGGTGTTGCAGCTTCCGAAGATGTCGATACGTGCAGCGCCGCCGACCTTGATCCCGCCGCTGATATCGACGCGCGGAAACAGTGTAAAACCTCCGTAGGCGGCGAAGATTCGAAGCGAACCGTCGACACGGATGTTCTCACTGGGGTTGGGGTTGTCGACGGTGAGCCACGCCCGCATCGACGGAGTCTTCGGTGCGCCTGGCGGGCCGCTGGGGTTTGGGTTGTAGGCCGCGAAGAGGTTCACTGCGACGGCAAACACCTTCGCCTTGGCGCGTATCTGCACACCCGCCGGGACATCGAAGATTCCCACCGAACAGCCGATCGGAGAGACGAGCAGGCTGAAGAACGTCGCGGTGACGATCTCGGACTTCGCCGGCAGTGCCATGATCGGAGTCGCGCTGTCGGGGTTGCCGACGTTGACGGACAGGCACGGGCTGACGGTCGAGAGGTTCATCACGAATGACACGGGGATGTTCTCGTTGGAGTCGATCCCCATGTATTCGCGCAGCTTGCCAGGAAGCGTTCCGTCGCCAGCGAGACCGACCGAAACGTAGGGCCAGATACCGGGTGTGATTCCGATCTGGAGCGCCACCGAGGTGAGGTTCAGCCCGGTGATACCGAAGATGTTCGGCCAGACACTGGCACCGTTCGTTCCGACAGCAGAGATTGCAATGGTGAACGTCGGTGAGTTCTCGGCGTAGCACACCGTGGGTGCCACGACCCCCGGTAGCTGCGGGCCGATCGCTGGGCCTGCGGCAGCACACACGCTCACATATTTCGCAGCAAGCACGAGATCGATCGGGCTGTTGCCATCGATCTCCATCGTTCCGTTGGCTGCCAGTTGGAACCCCAACTCTGAGCCGATCTTCGGCTCCAAGTTCAAGATGGCAGTGAAGACGAAGCTGGTGATCGTGGTCTTGACGTGTGGAATCGGTGGCAGTTTGATGCTGGCCGGAATCACTGCACTGATCTTGATCAATCCGGAGGTCGTGTAGGTGGCGTAGGCGCCGAAGTTGTCCTTCGGAATACCAAGATTTTCGTTGAGCCACTTGGGGGTCGGCAGCGAACCGGCAAACACGTACGTCCTCGGAGGGATACGCACGACGGTGCCGAGAATCTTCGCCGAAACGTCCTGCTGGGAAGAGAAGTACGCAATGCTCGACATGCTGGCGTCGCCCAACTTCGGCTTGTTGCTGATTGAGCCAACTGTCACCGTCCCCCCGTCGGCGTAGGCAACCGATAGCTGGCGGAGGTTCCATCCACCGATCTTGGGGATGTTGATCCGACCATCGCCGCGCACGAGAACATCGAAGCCACCGTTTGTCGATCCGCTGTCCACGATGATGTCGCCGGCGAGAACGGCGAACGTGGTCTCGTCGGCTGCAATCCGGATGCTGAGTGCGCTCATTGCGATGTTGCCCGTGTCCGTCACCAGGCTGGCGGTGGCATCAGTGGCGAAGAGGCCCTCCATGACGAAGGCGCGCGAGGTCAGGTTCACTGCTGCCTGGTAGGTGCCGGATGCTTGTAGGGGGAGTCCGCTTCCGAGGTTCGCGAAGAAGCCGGGGTTTGCCGCCGCGTCTACGACGGCGATGCTCAGGTACACCGTCGTCGCGGCACTGGCTGAGCACAGCGAGGTGGATGCCGCGAAGGTCGGGCACGATGGCAGGATCCTGACGGTGCCGCCGAGCAACGCAAGTTTGCCGTTCTTCGTGGCACCCGAATCGCCCACGAAACTGGCCGGCGCGGCAAGTGCTCCGCGAAGGTCCCACACGGTTGCGCTCGGTGTTGCGGTGATGGAACCGGAGAGTGAACCGATCGAGAGGTTCACCGCGCGGATGGCGACCGTTGCGGTTGCTGCGTTCGCGAGCAGTGTCCATGCGGTGTCGTTCGTATACGTCAGCGACACGGGGATACGCAATGTCCCGAACGACGCCTGCGCGGTACCCGACCATGTCGGCACTCCCGATGCATTGGGTGCCGTCGTGCCGACCTGGGCGGTCAGCACGATCTGGCCGCCCGAGAGTGATGTCGGTGACCCAACAGTGCCGGCTGCGGAGACCGACGTCGTGACCGACACGGGAGCAGTCGTTGCCGGCTGGCTTGTCCCCGGAGCGGTTGTTGCGGTTATTGCGGTTGCTGCGGTTGTTGCGGTCGCGGCGGTCGTGGTCGGGTGAATGGTTGTGGGCGAGGGTGGGAAGGTGACAGTGGGAGGGCAGACAAAACCTTTTGGAAGTGTGCAAATGAACTCCACCGAACCTGCCGGGGCGGCTGTTGCGGGCGCAGTTGTTGCGCGCGGGGCGCCTGCCGGTGCGGTGGTGCTCGGGGGCGTGGTACCGGAGGACGTGCGCGGGACACTCACCGGGCCGGCGGGGTCGATCACCAGGGTCGGGGTGCTGACGGTGCCGAAGGTCTCCTGGCTGTTGGCGCTCCCTGTCGCAGTCTGCACCGTCACGGTGCCGTTCGTCGAGCCGACAGGGACAGTGGCAGTCAGTTGTGTGGCGGAGCCCGCTTGAAACAGGGCGGCCACTCCGTTGAACGTGACGGCGGTGGGCCCGCTCAGATTGAATCCGGTGATCGTCACCACGGTTCCAGCAGGGCCACTGATCGGCCACACCGATGACACCGACGGCCCGATGGTGAGTGCCGTAGTGCTGACCGCGAGCGCCGTACCGCGAACCGACAGCGGTCCCGTCAACGCTTCGTTCGGCACCGTTGCAGTGATCTGCGTCGGTGAGACAACAGTGAAGGTCGCGTTCGCTGTTGAGCCGGTGAATGACACCCAGCTGACCGACGTCAAGTTGGTGCCGGTGATTGTCACCGTCTCGCCCGGCCGTGCGGTGGTGGGGGTGAAGGAACTGATGGTCGGGGGGGCCGCAAAGTCGTCGCTGGCTGTTGCGGTTCCCGCGGGTGCGGTGATGCTGATTGGGCCGCTCGTGAGGTTGGCAGGCACCGTTGCCGTGACCGTGGTCGCCGATACGACGCTGAACGACGCGGCGGGGGTGGTGCCGAAGCGGACGGCTGTTGTGCCTGACAGGTTCGCGCCGGTGATGGTCACCGTGGTTCCTGTTGCCCCAAGGGCGGGCGAGAAGCTGCTGATCGCGGGCGATGAGACCGTGAAGGTGCCGGTACTCGCCGCGGTACTCACCGGGGTTTCCACGGAGATCAGTCCGGACACGGCGTTCGCGGGCACGGCGACGGTGATCGATGTTGCCGTCACAGCGGTTGGCTTGATGGCCAGGCCGCTGAACTTCACGGCAGTCGCGCCGGTGAAGTTTGCACCGGTGATCGTCAGGTTCGTTCCGGTCGCCCCCGCCGCAGGGCTGAAGGATGCGATCGCCGGTGAGGTCGTGACGAAACAGGTGTCGCTCGTGATGGGGGTCGTTTTGGACACGATCGCAATCGGGCCGTTGGTAGCGCCAGCAGGCACTGCAGTCGTGATCTCTGTCGGGGAGACAACGGTGAAGGAAGTGACCGGGGTGCCGTTGAACTTGACGTCGGTGACGTCAGCAAAGTTGGTCCCCGTGATGTAGATGCTGGCACCCTCGGCACCGGTGGTCGGATCGAACCGGAGGTTGCTGGCGTTGGAGCTGGCACACGCAACCGGCGACACGAACGTGCCTGAACGGCTACCAACAGTGTTGGAAATCACAACGATGGCAAGTGCAAGCACGGCGACGGCGGTGCCCGCGCCGACCGCGATGTTGCGCAACCTGCGCCGCTCGGCGAGGGACTTCGCCGACCACGAGAAACGTGAATGGGTCGGCTCGATGCCGGGAGGGAGGAGGGAGTCCACAGCGGTCGGCGGAATCTTGTTCGGGGTGTTCATACGGGCGGCCCTTCTACGGTGCTGCGACGGTGCTGGTGGGCGGCGAGGTGAGCGGCGAGGTGAGCGAGCCGTCAACAATCGTCCAGCCGTCCGGCAAGGATGCGGGCGGGCCGATCAGCCCACTCGAGACAACATCAGTGAGGTCGGCGCCGGTGAGGTTGGCACCGGAGATGCTGGCGTCGGTGAGGGTCGCACGGATGAGGGTCGCGCGGGTGAGGTTGGCGCCGGTGAGGTTGGCGCCGGTGAGGTTGACGCCGGTGAGGTCGGCGCCGGTGAGGTCGACCCCGGTGAGGTTGGCGCCCGCGAGGTTGGCCGACGACCCGATGAGATAGCCGTTGGCGAGTGTCCAACCGGTCGGCAGCGAACTAGGTGTGCCCGAGATGCCGCCCGATGTGAGATCGGTGAGGTTGGCGTCCATCAGGTTGGCATCGGTGAGGTTGGCACCGGAGATGCTGGCGTCGGTGAGGGTCGCACGGGTGAGTGTCGCGCGGGTGAGGTTGGCGCCGGTGAGGTCGGCGCCGGTGAGGTTGGCGCGGGTGAGGTTGGCGTCGGTGAGGTTGGCGCGGGTGAGGTTGGCGGTCGTCAGGTCGGCCCCGGTGAGGTCGACCCCGGTGAGGTTGGCGCCCGCGAGGTTGGCCCACGACCCGATGAGATAGCCGTTGGCGAGTGTCCAACCCGCTGGCAGCGCACGAGGTGTACCCAAGATGCCGCCCGACGTGAGATCGGTGAGGTTGGCGCCGGTGAGGTTGGCGTCGGTGAGGTTGGCGTCGGTCAGCTTGGCATGTGTGAGGTTGGCGTTGGTGAGGTCGTCGCCGCTGAGGTCGGCTCCGGCGAGCAGCGCGTCCGTGAGGTTGGCCCACGGCCCAACCAGATAGCCGTTGACGAGTGTCCAACCAGCTGGCAGGGTCCTCGGTGCGCCGTTGAGATCCCCCGACAGGATGTACGGAAGTACGACACCGGTGAGATTGGCGTTGGCGAGGTTGGCGCCAGTGAGGCTGGCGTTGGTGAGGTTGGCGTCGGTGAGGCTCGCACCGGTGAGGTTCGCCTGCGTCAGAGTGGCGTCGGTGAGGTTGGCGCCGGTGAGGTTGGCGTCGGTGAGGTCGGAAGCGGTGAGAAGTGCTCCGGTGAGATTGGACGATGGTCCGATGAGATAGCCGTTGACGAGTGTCCAACCGCCCGGCAGGGTCTTTGGTGTGCCGGTGATGCCGCCCGACACGATGAATGGGAGCACGGCGCCGGTGAGGTCGGCACCCGTGAGGTTGGCGCCGGTGAGGTTGGCGCCAGTGAGGTTGACGTTGGTGAGGTTGGCACCGTCGAGGTTGGCACCCGAGAGGTCTGCTGCGCTGAGGTCTTCGGTGCTGAGGTCGGTACCAGAGAGATTGGCCCCCGGGCACTGCGCACCGGGGCCGGTTTCGCAGTTGTTCACCAGAGTTCCGGAACGACTGCCGATCGCCGATACGGCAACCACGACGACGATCGCGGCAGCGACCACCAGCACTCCGCCGACGATCCACACGGTCTTCGCTCGTTGACGCCGCCGAGCTCGCGGTCCTACGGTGGAGGCGTCCGAATCCATGATCATTAAGTCATGTTAACTGTGCCGATACTGTGCCCCTAGCAGCGGCGACAGAAATCTGGCAGGTCGTGTGCCCTCGTCGAGGGAGGCGCCGACCCAGTGGGTCACTCGCAGGCGACGCCGTCGTGGTCGCGGTCGAGTGCTGTCCGGTAGCCAGGGGATCCGGCGTACAGCGGCGCTGCGCCGGCGGTTCGCGCTGCCGTGCAGTTGGCGTAATAGACAGTGCCGGCCGGCGCAGCGGTCGCAACCGTCGCCGCCGGCAACGTGCTCGGTGCGGGCGCACCCGTCGCGACAGCGTCGATCGGGTCGACGCGCCAGTCGGCGCACTGTCCGAGCAATAGGTTGCGAATTCGGCCGAACTCGCTGTTATCCATCGACAGGTTCCAGCGGGCTTTGATCGACACCCAGTCGCTCACGTAGCGACACACGTCGTTCGCATCCGGTGGCAGCCAGTTGGATGGGTCCTTGTCGCTCTTCGATCGGTTCGTCGTCATGCTCACCGCTCGTAACGTGCGGACGTCGACAAGGTCGTTGGCGTAGGCCTTGAGAGCCGACGCACTCCACTGCCACGCGCCCGAGTCCCATGCCTCCTTCAACGCCACGACGTGATCGATCTCCACGTCGCTAGGCTGATCGAAGTGGAGCCCGTCGTAGAGCGACAACCAGTCGCCAGCGACCACCTTGCACCCGAACGTGTCGACCTGCGCAGGAGTGAGCGAGTCGCGCTTGAGCACCATCTCGCGTGTGTCGCACCCACCACCGAATGTCGTCGGGTAGGCGAACAGCGTGCGGTCGTAGCCGTCGGCGTGTTCGTTCTCCACGGTGATCAGCCCCAGCAGCTCCAGGGCGAGTGGACCACCCGATGACGATGTGGTGGGGATAGTCGTCGCCGCTTCGGAACGGGTCGTTGGTTCCGATGTGCTCGACGTGTCGGGGCCGCTGGAGTTTGGCACACTGCTGGTCGGCGAAGTTCCGCCGACGGTAGTGGGAGCGGGGCCGGCTTGCCGAGGCCCTTCGGCTCCGCACCCGGTGATCAGCACGGTGGCCAACGCGGCGATGGCCAGCCGGTGGCGCACTTCGAAACTCACCCGCTCACTCTCGCACGCGCAGCGGTCGCTCGCTGCCGGATGGTCATACTGAAAGGTGTGGCGCCGTCGTCAGCGCTGCTCGCTGCTCGCCATCTCGATGAGGCGAATCCAGACCACATGGTCGCCGGCTGCATCATCGCTGGCGGGCTCCCACCGCGTTGCCCACTGCTCGCCGTGCAGCACCCCACGCACCCGTAACGGCGTCATCCGTCGCCGGTGTGAGTTGGCGATGTCGGATGCCAGCTGCGCTGCGGTGGCCCGCGTGTAGCGGCGGGGTACCACTGTCCAGCCGTTCGAGTCGCGTGCCGCTGCGAAGGTGCGCCACCAGAACGTGTTCCGGCCGCCACCGCCCTTGTTGTCGTGATGCATTGCTGACAGTCCTCCGCGTGTCTGTGCAGTGCGAACGCGCGCAGCACCGCGGAACGTGACGCGGTGTGGACGTGACCTGTCAGCGATGTGGCTGGGGAGGCTGCATACCCAGCAGTAGGTGGTGGAGCGATGTGCTGGCAGATGGCCACGACGCTGGGTCGTCGAGCGCCGTCAGCGTCTGTTCCAACGTTGCCAATTCGCCGACGCTGAACGTGTCGCCCGCCCGGGCGGCGACGCGGGCAGCAGCGGTGGTGCCAGGCGAGGTGCTGCCGTGCTGATGCTGGATGGTGGAGGACAGTTCTCGCAGTAGCCGTGCCAGGTGATCGGTATGAAGTGCCTCGACGACATCATCGGCGGGGACTCTGGTGTGGACGGCATCGGCAAGCTGACAGAGCGCGTGCGACAACTGCGTCGCACTCCGTCGGTCGAGCGCCTGCCGGTGGGAGCTCAACTTTGGCGCGTGGTCGCGGGTGAGTGACTGCAGTGGCAGCTCGGTGGTGGCTTCGGCCTTGGCGCGCAGACGTACCAGCGGGTCGTGCACACCATCGACGGCGTGCAGTGCGGTGATGATCAGTGTCTCGATGGCGGGGAACAACGAGTGGGGGAGCGGAAGTGGCCCGACGCTGGCGCGGGCCGCGGCGAAAACGATCTGGAAGGACCGCAGCCGGTTGTGCGACCAGACGAGAGCAGTGTCGGCATCGCGCGACTCTTCGACGGTCTCCGTGGTAGCACCGGCAAGATCGCCGAACGACACCTGGCCACTGAGCACATCGGCGGCCGGCCGATAGCGCAGGGTGACCAGGGCGGTGCCGCTCATGTGGTGCCCCCCGCTGTGCTCGGGGGATCGCTGGTGGCATTGTTGATGCTCGCCAGAGCAGCGTGATTCTTGCGAATCTGGCGGCGAGTCTGGTTCAGCCGGCGGCTGACGGTTTCGCGCCGCTGACCGCAGAGTTGGGCGACTTCGAGCACGGTGTAGCCGCACCCGTCCACCAGCCACAGCTCGTGAACGACGGTGCTGGTGAGACCCTGGCAACACCACTGCAGTGCGGCCGTAGCGGCCATGCGCTCGTCGGCGCCGGTCTCGAACTCGCCGCGCGGGTCGCTGACCGTGCTGAACCATTCGCCACCACCCGCGGCCGGAGTGGCGTTCCCGGACAGGTAGGGGCGGCCGGGCTGCAGGGTGCCGTCGCGCTGGGGGTACAGCCTGGCGCCTTCTCCACGCTGTACCCGCTGGCGCCGATCGTGCGAGATGCCCGCGTGGCGCACCCGACGGCGGGCGTAGCGCACGGGGTCGGGGTAGCGAGACATGATCGACTCGGGGCGCTCGAGCACCTCGGCGCTGATCTCGGCAGCGATATCGCCGGCGTCGAAACCGCGGCGGACGGCTGCGGCCACACGCATGACCTCGCGGAACACGGCGACCGCGTAATCGTGCGCCGC
>WLIV01000018.1 GCA_009702045.1 Actinomycetota bacterium
CGCTAGGGGGTGGCCCTCGCCCCGGGGCTGGGGCGCCCACCCCCCCCCGACACAGACGCCGAGGGTGGGGCACCGAGGGTGGGGCGCGGCGGGTGGACAGAAGGGGCTGGGGCGACGTGGGGCGGTCGGCAGAACCGCTAACTGCGGATGTCTTTGCGCTGGAACCAGAGCACCGAGATGGTGCCGAACACGACGAGGTACGCGACCTGGACGATGATGCCGGCGAGCATGTCCTGTGAATAGGTGTTGTCGGTGAACATCTTCGTCCACGCATCGGAGTAGTACGTCGGGAAGGCGTAGCGGACGACACCCAGCTGAGTGATGCCGGCGAGGATCGCCGAGATGATGTACACCCCGACGGTGGCGCCGATCGCTCCGGCCGCTGTGTCGGTGAGCGTGGAGAACAACGTGCCGAGTGCGAGCAAGGCACTGAACCCGAACGCGACGTAGGCCGTGCCGATCACCAGCCGTAGCAGCAGCGCGCCAGCGTCGAGGTGGACACTCGAGCCGAGGGATGTGAGCGAGGTGCCGGGGATGGCGACATCGTGCCAGCCGAACAGCACGATCCCGGCGACCAGAGCCGCCACGGCGATCAGCAGTGTCGCCATCCAGATCAGCACTCCGGCGACGAATGCCTTGGAGATCAGCAGACGGCCGCGGCCGACGGGGCGCATCAGCAAGTACCGCAGGTTGCCCCAGTTGGCGTCGCTGGAGATCGGGTCGGCGGCGAGCGTGCCGGCGATGATCACCAATAGGAACCCACCCGTCACGCTGAGCACGGCGGCGGGCACGAGCAGGCCGCTCTGAGTGGCGAGGCGGAACAGACCGTCGCCATGGTCGCCACGCTCGGGGCGATCCTTGCGTGCGTTGATTGCGACGGAGATGAGTACCGGTAGGGCGACCAGGATGAGTGCGATCACCAACGTGCGGGTGCGGGTGAAGGCCTTGGTGAACTCGGTACGGATGAGCGCGATCACGATGCAACCTCGTTGCGGGAGAGCAGTTCGAGGAACGCGTCCTCCAAC
The DNA here is from genome assembly GCA_009702045.1 of Actinomycetota bacterium. Taxonomy (GTDB): domain Bacteria; phylum Actinomycetota; class Acidimicrobiia; order Acidimicrobiales; family Ilumatobacteraceae; genus UBA668. Next base: position 1,026 of record WLIV01000018.1, read on the forward strand.
TGTTGGGTGGGCATGATCGTTTCCAGTCGGAGGCCGGCGGCGACGAGCGCTGCAGCGAGGTCGCTTCGGTGCCCATCATCGGTGAGTTCGGCGAGCACGCCGTCGCCCTGCCGTCGCGCCTCGGTGACCGTGGCAAGGCCGCCGAGCACGGTGAGCGCACGTTCGGGGTCGTCGACCTCGAGATAGACGGAACGGTTGGCGGTGGAGCCGATCGTCTCGCTGACCGTGCCGTCGGTGACGCGGCGCCCACGTTGCATCACGAGCAGGTGGCTGCACACCTGCTCGACCTCGCTGAGGTGGTGGCTGGAGAACAGTACCGTGGCGCCGGACCCGGCGAGGTTCCCGATCATCTCGCGGATCTCGCGGATCTCACCCGGGTCGAGGCCGTTGGTCGGCTCATCGAGGACCAGCAGTTCCGGTTTGCACAACAGAGCACGAGCGAACCCGAGGCGCTGCTTCATCCCCTGCGAGTACGTCTTCACCTTGCGGTCGATGGCGTCGTCCAGGCCCGCCACGGACAACGCGAAGTCGAGATCGGCGTCGCGCATGTCGGCGCCACCGGCCTCCCACCACAGCCGCAGGTTGCGCATACCGGACAGGTGCGGCACGAAGCAGGCCTGCTCGACAATCGCCCCGACACGCAACAGCTGCGTGCATCCGGGAGTGACGGGTTCGCCGAACAGTCGCACGGAGCCCTGCGACGGCCGCTCGAGGCCCATCATCATCCGCAGCGTGGTGCTCTTGCCGGCGCCGTTCGGGCCGAGCACGCCGTAGACCTGACCACGCTCGACGGTGAACGACAGGTCGTCGACCGCCGTCACGTCGCCAAAGTGTTTGGATAGGCCCTCGACTTGCACGATGGAGTCGCTCACCACCGGAGACTAGGTGCTTCCTTCGCGCAGCGTTGGTCGGGCTACGGGGCGTTCGTGTCCTTGAAATGACCTAGGTCCCTATCTGACGCGTCCGTCAAGTCGCAGACTCAGGGCCATCGACGTCGTGAGGGTGTCGTCGATGCTTCGCTTGGAGGGAACATGTCTGCAACGCTCAGCGCTGCACAGGTCGACCAGCTCATGGGTGGCCTGCAGATCATCGATGGCGACAGCCACTTCGCCGAACCGGCCGACCTGTGGACGTCGCGGGCTCCGGCCTCGATGAAAGACAAGATGCCGCAGATCAAGAAGATCGAGGGTGAGTCCGGCTTCTCCGATCATGGCTGGTTCATCGGCGACGACTACTGGACCGGCCTCGGCGGGCACACCATTGCCAAGGGCATGCAGAAGACGCACGGAACGCTGTGCCTGCCGTACGACCAGATCGACGACAGCGCATGGACCGTCGAGGGTCGCCTCAAGTTGATGGACGCGCAGAATGTCTATGCCGCAGTCCTGTACCCCAACGCAATGGGCTTCGCCTCGAACATGATGCTCGCGATCCCAGATGTCGAATTCCGCGGCTTCGTGCAGCGCACGTACAACGACGCGCTGGTCGACTACCAGACCCAGTCCGGTGGCCGCCTGCTGGGCCAGGCCGTGTTGCCCACGTGGGACATGGCCGAGACGGTGAAGGAGATGCACCGGATGCTCGACGCTGGCATCACCGGCTTCACGATCACCGACAAGCCGCACCTGCTCGGCCAGGGCGATCTCGACAGCGACTACTTCGCCCCGATGTGGGCGATCGCCAACGAGACCGGCGCCGTCATCAACTTCCACATCGGCTCGGGTGCCCCGCCTGATATCGGCAAGACCTCGCCGATGGCCGGCACCACCAGCGACATCTACTGGACGTCGTTCGGCCCGCAGCGCCGCATGGCCATCCTGGCCACGCAGTTCTACATGTCGAACGTGCGCATCATCACCAACCTGATCATGAGCAACATGTTCGACCGCTACCCGAACGTGAAGGTCGTCTCCGCCGAGTCGGGTATCGGCTGGGTGCCGTTCATGCTGGAGGCCGCCGAGTACCAGCTCGACGAGATGGTCACCGACCCGGCTGAGCGCAGCCTGCAGAAGCACCGACCCACCGATTACTTCCGCAGCAACATCTACGTGATGAGCTGGTTCGAGAAGGCCTTCGTGCACACGCTCGACTACACCGGCGAGGACAACGTGATGTTGATGACCGACATCCCGCACCCAACCTGCCTGTACCCCAACACCCGTGAGTACTTCGCCGAGGTCACCAAGGATCTCAGCGAAGTGCAGCGTCGCAAGCTCGTGCAGGACAACGCCGCACGGGTCTACGGCGTCAAGCTCCCCAGCTGACCCCCAGCTGGGATGCTCGGCAGGTTCCCCCAGACCGCCGAGAATGGGCCGACCTTGCTCGGGGCAGCTGTACGGGATACCCGTACAGGTAGCCCTGGGCGAGGTCGACGCCCAACTCACGCAGCATCGCGCCCTCGGCCGCGACCTGCCCGCCGCCACAGTCGCGGATCGCTCGCCGCGCCGCCGGGTAACTCTGGATCTCGAGGTGTTCGGTGACCTCGACCACGATCGGTCGGGCAGCGGTGCGCAACACATCGGCGGCGGTGCCGTCGATCAGCGTGGCGGGAGAAAAGTTGATGCTGAGGAACATGGCGGGGTCGAGTGCGGTCGCGCCGACGATGGCCGCTCGCGCACAGGCGGCCTCCAGTTCGGAGCCCAGGCCGACCGTGTGTGCCGCGGCGATCCGGGTGTCGGGCCGTACATCGTCGTCGAAGCGGGTGAGGGCTTCGTAACCGCGCACCTCGCCGGTGTGCAGATCGACGACCGGTTGGGACACAGGGTGAAACAGCCCGAGTTCGAGGATCTCGCGAACCTGAGTGCGAGTACCGGCGAAGTCGCCGAACTGCTGCACGCGGGCGCCGAACAGCATTCCTGCGAAGCCGCCGAGTTCTTCGAGCACTCGCAGTCGGCTATCGATCCACGCCGGTGCATCGCCGGATCTGGTGGTGACCGCGATCGCCCCGACCGCTGTGCCTTCCCAATGGATCGGGGCGTAGGCGCTGACGGTGAAGCCGGCCGCGACCATCGGCAGGCTGACTTCGGGGAAGAAGCCGGCGAGCCCGGCCTGATCGGTGAGGTCGTGCTTCACCGCGACGTAGGCGACCAGTGAGCCGTCGTCGTCGTGCACCGGGGTGATGGTGGTGTCGTCTTCGTAGATCTCGCCACTACGCCGACGGTTCACCAACACCCCACGGAACGGCTGACCGCCGAGGAGACGGCCCCACATCGCCTGGTAGAACGAGCGGTCGTGCAGGCCGCTCTGGAACAGGCGCGGGTTCCGGCCGAGCATCGCGTCGAGCGAGTAGCCGGTGGTCTCGCATGCCCCCGGGTTGGCGTACACGATCGCCCGTGTGGCATCGGTGACGATCACCGAGTCGGCCGCCTGATCGATGGCGGTCATCAGCAGCGACTGCTGCGCGAGTGACCGGGTGAGCTGCTGCATGGTGCGCAGCCGGGCAAGACCGATACCCACTTGTGTGGCCAGTTCTTCCAACACGTGCACCGCATCGACGTCGAAGGCATCGAGCTCTGCGGCATACACGCACAACGCACCGTCCAAGCGTCGATCGACGACGACCGGCACGCCGATCAAAGACCGGAATCCGCGAGCATGGGCTTGGGTGCGCCACGGCTCGAACGATGTGTCGGAGCGGAGGTCGTGCACGATGTGCGTCGACCCGGTGCGCAACACGGTGCCCGCCGGGCCCTGGCCGGGTGGGTTGTCGCCCCACGACACACGCACATGGTCGAGGTAGTCGGAATGTTTCTGGCTGTGCGCCAGCGGGGGTGACGGTATGGGCCGTGTCGTCCTCGGGTCGGCCGTACCAGGCGAACTGATAGCCGCCGTCGCTCGTGGCCGCCTCGCACATGTCGTGCAGCAACTCGTCCTCGTTGATCGCCCTCACGAGTGCGGCGTTGGCTGCGGAGAGTGTTCGCAGCGCGCGTCGAACGACGACTTCCGATTGGCAGTCGCGCAGGCGGAGTGTGTCTCCAAGCGGGTGAGGTCGTCGGGGTCGACGAGAGCCCACGCACGCGTGTCGATGAGTTGCTCGGGCAGCCATCCCAGCACTCGTTGCACCGAGGGGGACATCCAGAGGAAGTGTCCGCGTTCATCGGTCTCGTAGACCACGTCGTCGAGCAGCAATGGTTCGCCGCTCTCGACGACATCGATGTAGCGCTGCAACATCCCTGTGTGGCCATGCGCGGGGAACAGCTCCATCAGGGTGCGACCCAATAGCTCCTCGCGGGACACGCCGTTGTAGTCGCATGCGGCACGGTTGGCATCGACATACCGAAGGTCGACGATCTGCCCTGTCGGGTCGTGCACGGGCACATACCAGACGCACGGGTCGATGAGACCTTCGAGCGTGATGCCGGTGAAACTGCCGGTGCCGAACACGTTCACTTCTGCTGCATCGTCAGGTCGGCCGCCGTCGCCAGCGCCTGCGGAGAATGAGCCCGTCTTCATCTCTGAGTCGAAGTATAGGGAACGCTCGGTTTCCTGTCATGGGCCGTTCGACCTGTGCAAAGCTGCTGTTACGGCGACCTGGCGGTGCCGTACCAGAGCGGAAGGAGACCGCAATGAGCGATGCAATGGCCGAGATCCGGAACCAGTTGCAGGCGAAGGTCAGCGAGCCGATCCAGTACTACGGCTTCTACATGTCCAAGGGTTCGTTCACGAAGCTACCGGCGGGCGTCACCAGCGGAGTCGGCAAGATGTTGGGTGGGTTGTTGCGCAAGAAACAGGCCGGCGACCTCGGCGCCACGTCGACGGGTGCGGCGATGTTCGGCCTCGACAACCATCAGACCGCGCTCGTGCTGACCGCGACCTCGCTCTATGCCATCGACACCACGACGAGCATGACCACTCGCCAGATGAGCTTCGGCAATGTGTTGGGCGCCTGGCCGCGCGCCGAGCTCGCCATCAGCGGCACGGCCCGGCAACGGCCGGGTGATGTGATGCTGTTGAACCTCGACATCAAGCACGAGGCCACGGGTCAGGGCGGCCAGCTCGAGACGATGGCGTACACCAACCTCGGCGATCCGTCGTGGGACTGCTACCGGGCGCTCACCGGCGAGTAGTGCCGGTCGGCGAGCACGCCGCTCGCTGACCGCAGCAGTTCGTTCTGGCGCAGGATCTGGCGGTACACGGTGCTCAGTGCGAGTGCTGGATCGATGGTGCGCGTCGCCACAGCGTTGGCGAGTGCGTCGCGCGCGGCTGCGACGTCGGTGTGCTGTGTCGCGAGCGCGGCGTCGATCTCGGCCAGCTCGGCGGCGTCGACCCAGGCGCGGTGACGGCTGGACTCAGCGAGGTACTTCAACACCCGGGCCAGACCCTTGATGCGCTGCTGCGCCAGCGAATCTTCGATCTTCGGGGTGATCACATCGCGCATCTGGCCGAGGACAATGTCGAACAGCGCGTCGTCGTCGGTGGGTGCAGTGTCGGGGAACGGAACCGGCTGCGGCAGGTCGACACCCATCACGTCGGCGAGCGTCTCGGCGCACAGGCGGCGGTGCAGCTGGCCGAAGATCAGACGAGCACCGGGGTCGCCGCCGCCGCCCTCGCCATCGGTGCGGCTGCGCACGGAGACACCGTGGCCCATCACCATGATCTTGGCCTCTGCTAGCACGCGGTAGTACTTGATGCGGGCGGCATCGAGGGCATTGCCCGACTGTTCGGCGTAGACGGCGAAGAGTGAGTCGAGGTCGCCAAACGGATCTTGCAACGACCGCAGCTGCACCCAGGCGACATCGTCCATTGGGTCGCCGAGGTGGGCGAGCTCCCAGTCGACGATGGCCGTGACTTTCCCGTCGGCATACATGAAGTTGCCCGGCCCGGTGTCGCCCTGAACGACGACGATCGGCCCGTCGACGGCGGGCACGTTCGCCCGCAGCCAGTCGATCGCCAGTTGCAGCACTGGGTCAACAGCGCCTCCGCGGGTTTCGATGATCGCGTCGAACTCGGCGATCTGTTCGTGCACGAGGTCGGCCAAGGTGACGGCGCTGTCGGTCGGGATCAGCCCGAGCGCCTGCGGGTCGAGGCGATGCAGTCCCGCAAGGTGGCCCATGAAGTCGGTGGCGACGGCGATGCGGTCGGCCTCGTCGCGCATTCTGGAGAAGCGGGCCTCGCCGGGGAGGCAGGTGAGCAGCAGTGCCTGTTCGGTGGGGTGCAGACCAACGAACGCGGCGACAGGAAGGCCGCTGCCGTTCAGCGCCTCGTAGATCGCGGCCTCGCGGCGCACGGTCCACGGGTCGCCGGTGGAGGAGAGGTCGGTGGGATCCCAGCGGAAGAACAGACGCTGTGCGGCGCCCTGCACATCGAGGTCGATGAACCAGGCCTGCTTGCGGCCACCGCCCGCCATACGCCGGGCCGACGCAAGCGTGCCGCCGGCGACGGACTCGATCCACGACACGAGATGGGGAGGCAGGCCGACGCCCTGGTCCTGCGGTCCTTCGGTGGCCATCGGCTCCCCTTCATGCTGGCGCGTGCGCGAGAAAACACTAACCTCATTTTGACTTGGGGGACTACTGATGACCATGCAGCCGATCTCGATCCCGTTCGACGAGACCATTCACTTCACCGAGCGTGACGATCAGATGCATGAGGTCGGTCCGCACAAGGACTGGACCGAGACCGTGTGGTTCTCGTTCAACGTGCCCGAGCGGTCGCTGGCGGGCTGGTTCTACACGCAGGTGCGGCCGAACATCGGCACGGCTGCCGGGGGCGCGTTCCTCTATGGCCCCGGCGACTGGATGCCGTGGGAGCTGCCCTACTGGGCGTACTTCGACCATCAGGCCGTCCCGTCGCCACTCGACCTTCGCGACGTCTCGTTCATGAACGGCTTCTCGCTGAAGATGCTCGAGCCCGGTATGAAGTACCACCTCGGCTACAAGTTCCGCGACCTCGATGAGTTCGTCGCCGATCTGCACTTCGAAGGCCTCACCCCGCCGGTGCCGCACGTGCGCGGCGCCCCGCCGTTCACTGGTTCGTCGCACTACGACCAGCATGGTCGGGTCACGGGTGATCTGTGGCTGAAGGGTGAGCGCATCCCCGTCGACTGTTTCGCCGTGCGCGATCGGTCGTGGGGTCGTCGGCCGGAACTCTTCGGCCCGGCCACCAAGCGACTCAGTTACGTCTTCGGTGCCACCAGCGCCGATGAAGCGTTCCTGGTGTTCACGTTGCCCGCCGGCGGCGACCAGGAGTCCGAGGAGGAGCACCTCTCCAGCGGGTACCTGCTGCGCGACGGTGCGCTGCGCCGCCTGGCCAGTGCCACCCGCCACAACACTCGCGACGCGTCAACCGGTGGCATCTCCGCCATCGAGGTCGACATCACCGATACCGACGGCCGTACGGCGCACATCACCGGCGAAGCACGGGCGCGGATGATGCTGCCTCGCGCCAGTCTGTGCATCAACACGTTCCTGCGTTTCGACGTCGACGGTCGTGAAGGCTTCGGTGAAGACCAGGACGTGTGGCCCACGTCCCGTTTCCGCGACCGGCGACGCGCCACCCACTGACGGCCAGTCGCACCGCTAGGGCGCCAGCGCCTCGAGCTCGAACATCGGAACGGTGCCGTGCTTGACCCACAACCCGCCGCCGACCTGTTGGAACCAACGCCCGAACAGGGCGCGGTAGGTGGCACCGCTGCGGGCGAACACCTCCATGTCGGTGCGCTCCGAATCTACGACGTGCAGCAGGTCGGAAGCTGTCGGCAACTCCATGTACAACACGAACGCAGTCGCCGCAGCGAGGTTCGCCGCGGCGGACTCGAGGGCGTCGTCGTCCACGTACTGCAGCACGCTGTGGCACACGACGAGGTCGTAGGTGCGCACCGGCCGCCATGTGGTGATGTCGCGCAGTTGGTGCCCCCACGTGGCGCAGGCGTGCTCGCTGATGTCGACCGACAGCGTGTGCACGGCCGGATGGTGAATGCGATACCAGTCGCGCCACATGCCGACGCCGGCGCCCACATCGAGCAGCGAACGGATCTCTACGCCCCACCAGGCCGAGAGTTCGTGTACCGCCGTCGCCAGATGGGCGATCTGCTCAGGAGTGTGCACACCCTGTTGGCCGTAGAAGCGTTGGTAGTAGTCGTGATCGAAGCGGCTCATCGGTCGGCGAGTCTGTCACGGCCCTCGTCCGTCGCATGCTGCGCGGTGTAACGCGAGATGCGGATGTGCGGCGGCCAGGTGCGAGGCGAGAGGTCGGCCTTGAGCCACAGGGCATCGAGGAACTGCAGCGGTTCGGTCAGTTCCTCCCACACGGACGGTAGGAACGTGGCCCGATGCTGCCCGGCTTCCACCACGATGCCGTCGATACCGGGCCGCAGCGCAGCGACGAGTTCGTCGAAGTCGTCAACTGCGAGCGGTGCCGGGGCGGTGAGCACCGAGACGGACACTTCCAGGTCATCGAGTTCGTGCGGTTGCACTGGGTCGAAGCGCGGGTCTGCCAGGGCGGATGCGCGGGCGCGGTCGGCGACGGCCATCACCAAAGGCTGGGTGGCCGCCAACGTGCCGATGCATCCGCGGAGGTGACCGTGACGACGCAGGGTCACGAACACCGCGCGGGGTTCGCGCAGCGCAGCAGGGTGGTCGGCGATATCGGGCTGGTCGGTGGCACCACGCAGCACGGCCACCTCTACCGACTGCTCGGCCACCCGCACGAGGCGCTGCAGGTCGTCGTCGGACAATGGCTGCTGTCCGTACGCGTTACAGCCCTGGCCGCCCATCAGCGCACCAGGAAGCTTCCGTAGCCGACGACGCTCGCCGCGGGCCCGGCCGTATCGGCCGAGTTGCGCAGGTCGAGCAGGGTCACCGAGTTGTGGTGGCGGCGGGCGAGTTCGAGCGCTCCGCGGACGGGCACGACACCACACGCGTGTTCGCCGTCGAGTTCGTCCCAGCGCGCGGCGATGATCGTCGCCGCGGCTTCCGCGTCCATGCGCCGGGCGGTGGTCGGGTCGTGATAATGGCTGAGATCGGTAGAGACAACGACCAGCGTTCCGTCCGCACCCCACACGGCTTCGAGCGCATCGGCAACCTCGGCGGCTTCTGCGCCGCCGGCGATCACCGGCACCAACGACCAGCGATCGCCCAGCACTCGCTGCAGGAACGGAAGGTGCACCTCGATGCTGTGCTCAAGACTGTGGGCCCGGTCGTCGACGTGAACCCCTGGATCGCGGGCCAACACCTCGTTGGCCACCCAATCCGTAGGAATCCGCCCGAGCGGTGTGTCGAACGCTCGTGCCGACGACAGGGCCAACCCGCGCACAGGCGACCGGTGAGCAGGACCGACCACCACGACCCGGCTGATCGCCTGCTTCCACGGACGGAGTTGGGCGTAGGCGCTGGCGGCGACCGGACCCGAGTAGGTGTACCCGGCATGGGGGACGATGAGCGCCACCGGGGGACCGTTGACGACAGCTTCGGACCAGGCCTCGGTGATCGCCGCTTCGTCGAGCAGGTGATCGACCAGTGCGCCCAGTTCGCTGCGGCCGGCCGGGTAGAACGTGCCGGCGACCGCGGCGCGACGCACGGCGATCATGACGACACCGCCGTGGGGGCGCCGAGCCGGACAGGTCGGCGGCGACGGCCCCACGAACCCTGCGGGCCGTCGAACACGCCACCGATCGCGGTGCCGCACGAGGGGCAGCGACCGTCGTCGGTGAGGCGGTAGGCGTCAATGCGGTACCAGTCGCGCTCGATCACTGCAGTGCCGCATCCGGGGCAGTGGGTGGTGCCACCAGCGGGATCGTGCACGTTGCCGGTGTACACGTGCTGCAGCCCGTTGGCCATTGCCAATCTGCGAGCGCGGGTGAGTGTGGCCGGAGGTGTGGCGGCGACGTCGAGCATCTTGTAGTCGGGGTGGAAGGCGCTGAAGTGCAGCGGCACCCCCACCCCGAGGTGGTCGGCGATCCACCGGGTGAGCGCGTCGAGTTCGGCGTCTGTGTCGTTGAACCCGGGTATCAGCAGCGTGGTGATCTCGACCCACACGTGGTTGGCGACCAACCACTCGAGCGTGTCGAGCACCGGTGCGAGGTGACCCCCGCAGACCGAACGGTAGAACTCGTCGGTGAACGCCTTGAGGTCGACGTTCACTGCGTCCATGCGCGAGAACAACTGCTCGCGCGGGCCGGGTTCGACATAGCCGGCGCTCACGGCGACGGTGCGCACACCGACGTCGTGGCACGCGTCGGCGGTGTCTGCGGCGTATTCCAGGAAGACAACCGGGTCGTTGTAGGTGAACGCCACCGTCGCACACCCGTTGCTCATCGCGGCCGAGGCGATCGTGGCCGGTTCAGCCGCGTCGGCGAGCGTGTCGGTTTCGCGACTCTTGCTGATGTCCCAGTTCTGGCAGAAGCGGCAGGACAGGTTGCAGCCAGCCGTGCCGAACGACAGCACGGCCGAGCCGGGGAGGAAATGGTGCAGCGGTTTCTTCTCGATCGGGTCGATGCAGAACCCGCTCGAGCGGCCATAGGTGGTGAGGACGATCTCGTCGTGCTGACGAGATCGCACGAAACACAGGCCGTGCTGTCCGTCGTGCAGTGAACACGCACGAGGACAGACATCGCAGCGGACGCGGCCGTCGTCGAGGAGGGTCCACCAGACGGTCGGCGAACCGGCCGCCACGCTCCCGACGCGCGCAGCTGAGTTCCTCACGTCTGCACGATGCGCCCCGGCTGCTCTGCCGCGCAACAGTCCTTGGTCCCAGCCGCAGATGATCTCAGACGATGTACTCGAGCCACCAGGCGCGCAACTCCTCGGCGTGATGCCCGTACAGCACGACGAGGTGGTTGCCGAGTGGGTGATCGAGCACCGCGCTCACGGCCTGCGGGTCGACGCGAACGTCGAGTTGGGTGCGACAGCGCCCTTCGCGGGTGGTGGTGGGCAGCGCTTCGCTGTTCTCGCACCACAGATGTTCCAGCTCGTCGCCTCCGAGTCGCAGCACGGTCACCGGGCCGGGTGGCAGGTCGCCGACGATGCCCACCCCGAGGTTGCTCTCGAAATGGGTCTCCAAGCGGTAGCCATCAACCATGGAAAGTGGCACGGTGCAGTGCGCGAGTTCGATCACGCCCGTGGTGCGATCGATGTCGGAGGGGTTGGCCATCCAACTCGTCTGGCCGGTGAGCAACTTGGCTCACAGCATCGCGATCGTGCTGGCAACATCACCTTCGCAACCGGCGATGATGCCGCGATCGTTCAGCGACGACAGGGCGAGGCAGCCCGAGGTATGTGCTTCGCTGATCAGATCGAAGCAACGCACGGCCACCGCGTCGAGGTGTCGTTCGCCGGCGACCGCACGCAGCACCGGTTCGAAGCGGGCTGCGGTCTCGACATCGGCGGGGTGCGGGGAATGTGCCCCGGGTCGGGCGGCGAGGCGCACGGGGACCGCGATCGGGGCCTCGATGTTGTCCTCGAACCGCTCCATGACATCGGGTAACGACACCTCGACGAGGGTTGGCCCCCACCGTCGGCGCAACGCTTCCGGTGCGGGTACGGATGCCACCAACCACTCACTCGGGGCACCGATCATCCCGACTCGGGCGCGGCGAAGACCGTGCCACACGGCGAGCGCGTGCACGGCCGTGTCGAACTCGTGGTGGGCGTTGTCGGGCCCCAGCATCACGATGTGGCCGCGACCCCCGTCGCGCTGCACCCGTGCGAGCACTTCCAATGCGGCGGGCAGGGAGTTCTCCTCCGGATGAGTCAGCAACAGCAGTGGCTCGCCGGGCACCAGTGCCTGCCGCTCGTGCCACGCGTCCAGCACCTGCTGCTCAACCCCGCCGGTGATCACGAGCACGGCGAACGGGGCCGTGGTCTTCGCAGCGCCGGCCCGCTCGACGATCTGCGTGCCGGGTACGCCGAAGACGGCCCGCAGGGACTGCAACACACGGCGGGTCACGTCGCCGCCATGGAGGGCGGCTGTCACCGGAAATACGCCGCAGGCAGCCATACCCCTATGTGGCCATTTGCAGCGGGTCATCGACAGGGTCGTCGGTCACCCTGGAAAGGGCCTCAGGCCCCACTGAGCGGCGTCAGCGCGACTTCAACGGCGCCATGACCTGCTCGACGAAGCGATGGATCGGTTCGAGCGACCGGGGGTGTCCGAAGTCGAGTACGAAGTGCTGCACCCCGAGGTCGGCGCGCTTGGCGAGCGACTCGAGCAACTGTTCGCTCTCGGCGTCGGTCTCGGGCAGCGATTTCTCGACGGTGCTGCTGATCTCGATGGATGCCGGATCGCGACCCGCCTGCTCGGCAGCAGCGTGGACGATGCCTAGTCTGCGCGTCCAGTCAGCAGCGCCCATGAACCAACCGTTCCACATGTCCGCCAACCGACCGACCATCGGCAGACCGACCTTCTCGCCTGAGGCGCCGATGCAGATCCGTGGCGGCACGGTGGGGCGCGGAGGTGCCGAGGCGCCGTCGATGCGGAAGTGGTTGCCCTCGAAGGATGGCTCGTCCTCGGTCCACATCAAGCGGCAGATGGTGATGACCTCCTCCAACTGGGCGAAGCGCACGCCGGGCCGGGGGAACTCGTAGCCGTACGCGGCGTATTCGTCCTCGCGCCAGCCGGCGCCGATCCCGAGCACGAAGCGGTTGCCCGACAGCACCTGCAACGTGGCGGCCATCTTCGCGGTGAGCGCTGGCGGCCGGTAGCCGTGACCCAGCACGTGGTGGCACAACTCCACATTCGGATGGCGCGCCGCGAGCCAGGTGAGTGTGGTCCAGGCCTCGAGGAACGGGTCGGTCTTGGCATCGAAGCCGTAGAAGTGGTCAGCGACCCACAGCGAATCGAAGTGCGGCAGCGCGGTGGGCAGGATCTCGGTGTCCTGGTATTGGGCGATCGGTACGTAGTCGCTCCACTTGTTGCCGATCACCGGCGTCAGCCAACCGAACTTCAGCGCGCTCATCGGGTCGCCTCCAGCACGGTCTTCAGCCGCTGGAGCGTGCGCTGCATCCCCTTGGTCATTGCCCTCGGGCGAGCCAACACGTACCCGTAGACGAAGCCCTGCAGTCCCTTCGCCTCGTAGCTGAAACTCTCCGTCACCTGGGTGCCTGCGCCGGCTGCCACGAAGCTGTAGCGCCAGGTCGTGGACCCCTCAACAGAGAACTCGAAACATGCGCCCGGCTCGCAGGCGGTGACCGCCGAGGTGGTGGTCCACCGCTTGAGCGTGAACGTGCCGAGTGAGACGATGTTGTCGCCTTCGAACTCGGCGCCAACCACCGGGGCGGTGGCGTCACCCTTCCAGCGACCAGCGATGCACTCGGGGCTCCACTCGCCCATACGGGTGATGTCGGCGATGGCCGACCACACCTCCAGCGGAGGTCGGTCGATCACAATGGTGGCACTGCCGGTGGTGGTCATGAACCGTGACTGTACGCCGGGCGGAGGGCGCTGTGTTCAGACGGCGATGACCGGGACCAGGCCTGCGGCGGCGCGGGCGAGGCGCAGGTCGCTGGTGACCAACGTGGCGCCGAGGTCGGCGGCCAGTGCCACGTAGGTGGCGTCGTAGGCCGTCATGGTGTGGCGCCACTGCCAGATCTGTTCGGCATACGGCCATGTGTGCAGGTACTCGATCGGGGCGCGTCGGAAGCGCTGCACGAGGTCGTCGGCCTCGGCCTGCGTGAGCTTCCCCTGCTGCAGTTTCCGGCGGAGGAAGGCCAGCACCTCTGACACGAGGAGGTCGGGCGCGAAGAGATCGTCCTCGAGGTGCAGACCGAGTGCCGGACCGCGCTCGCCATGGGACACGGAGTCGATGAATGCCGAGGCATCGATGACCTTCATCGTCGGTTGCGTCCTTCGTCGATGGCTTCGTAGATCTCCTCGCGCGAGAAGTTGTGCTTGGGGAGCTCGGCGATTTCGTCGAGCCACTGGCGGCGGGTGGGGCGGCGCAGGTCGCGGCGGATGAGCTCCAGCACGTAGGCGCTGATCGTGGTGCCCTCCTGCGCGGCGCGGGCGCGCAGCTGCTCATGTAGGTCCTCGTCGAGGTTCTTCACCTGCACGTTGCTCATGGTCGGAGTATCGCATGCCTGCAGCATGCTGACAACATGCTCGCCCGTTTCACCAAGGGCGACGGTTGGATGTCGGCCGTGAGCAGCATCCCATGAGCAGCATTTCGGTGTCCGAACTGGAATATGCGCCCCCCGGCGCCGACTCGCTGTTCTTCGACGTCAGCTTCGGCGTGTCCCCTGGAGAACATGCGGCGATCGTCGGCGCCAACGGTGTTGGCAAGAGCACCATCCTGCGCATCCTGTCCGGGGAACTCGCAGCCGACGAGGGTGAGTTCGCCCTTGGCGGCAACGTGCTGCGCATGACCCAGGACGTGGGCATGAGCCGCCCCGACGACACGTTGCGCGACATGCTCATTGAGGTCGCGCCGACCGCGTTGCGCGAGGCCGGCCGGGCGCTGGTGATCGCCGAGCGGGCGATGTTCGCCGGCGAATCGGACGGTATGGACTACGCCGAGACGCTGACCCACTGGGGCGACCTCGGTGGTTACGAGCTCGAGTCGCAGTGGGCCGCTGCCGCCCGTCGCAGTGTGAAGACTCCGGTGGAGGACTTCCACACGCGCCTCGTCAGCGAACTCTCCGGCGGTGAGCGCAAGCGCCTCGTGCTCGATCTGCTGTTCAACTCGAACGCCGACATTCTGTTGCTCGACGAGCCCGACAACTACCTCGACATTCCCACCCGCGTCTGGCTGGAGGATCAGATCAAGTCGTGCAAGAGCACGATCCTGATGGTCAGCCACGACCGCACCTTGCTCGAACGCGTGGCGACCAAGATCGTCGTCATCGAAGGTGCCGGCGGCTGGGTGCACGGCGGTTCGTATGTCACCTTCCCCGAGGCGCGGGCCCGTCGTCAGGAACTGCTGGGCGATGCACTGAAGCGCTGGACCGATGAAGAGCGCCGCCTGTTCGCGCACATGAAGGTGATGAAGACCCGCGCTGCGCAGAACTTCAAGAACGCCACCAAGGCGAACGCCGCCGAAACGCGCTGGGAGAAGTTCGTCGCCATCGGACCGCCGCCGCCGCCCGTCCCCGATCAGAACATCTACGTCAACCTGCGCGGCGCCGACTCGGCCCGCCGGGTGTTGCTCCTGAACGAGGTGTCCGTCAGCGATCTGTTCATGCCGTTCTCCGACGAGGTGCACTTCGGTGAGCGTGTGGGGCTGATCGGTCCGAACGGCACCGGCAAGAGCCATCTGTTGGGCGCATTCGCGGGTACCAAGCAACCAAGCCACGGCACTGTCGGTTTCGGCCCGCGTACATCGGTGGGCACGTTCACGCAGATCAACGATCGCCCCGACTTCCTCGGTCGGCAGTGCTTCGAGATCGTGCGCGACCGTGTGTTCGACGACGAGAAGTCGATGAAGGCGTTGGCTCGCTATGGCCTGGCTGCGAATGCGAAACAGGACTTCGACACGTTGTCGGGCGGCCAGAAGGCCCGGCTGGAGATCCTGTGCCTCGAGTTGGAGGGGCACAACGTGCTGTTGCTCGACGAGCCCACCGACAACCTCGACATCGAGTCGTCTGAGGCGCTGGAACGCGCACTCGACGGATTCCAAGGAACGGTGGTGGCTGTCAGCCACGACCGCACGTTCCTCGCCAAGTTCGACCGGTTCCTGATGATCAACGACGACGGCGAGGTGTACTCGCTCCCCGACTACGACATCGCGATGACGGCACTCGCAGAGCCAGCCAAGGTGGCGTCGGTGCGGTTGGCGAAGAAGCTGTCCTGACCGATCAGCGCCTCGAGTAACGGACGGCGATCTCGTCGACCAGGTCGCGCTGGGCGCCGACCTCAGGCCCGGCCATCGGACGACACTCGGCGACGAGCGCAAGCGCAGCATCTCGCTCCATACCCAGTTCGATGAGCAGGCAGGTAGCGATCGTGCCGGCGCGGCCAATACCCGCGCCGCAGTGCATCAGCAGGTGTTCGCCACGTCCGAGCCGCGCATGCAGGTCGTCGAGCAGCAGGCGCGCTCGCGGGACGGACGGCGCATGGAGATCGTGGATCGGGAACCACACCGCTGCGCCTTCATCGTTGCGCTGCAGCCACTGCACGTACTCGGGGTAACGCTCGTCCAGTTCGTGCTCCTCCACGAGACAGACCACCGTGGAGGCGTCGCAGCGCGCCATGGCTGCTGCATGGTCGGGACCAATCGCGTGTTTGCCACACAGCGACAACGCGCCGACACACCCGGGCGGGAGCGGGATCGTGTCGAGACCACCATCGCGTCCACGGGGTCCGAGCCACTTCATGGTGGGGCACGGTATCGGGTGCACGGTTCAGGGCTCCTCGTCAGCGCGTTAACGTTCTACCAAGGGGAGTTTCCGAGAGGGGCTCAGCGGACAGATGGCCGGACACATCGGTGGTATCGACATAACAACTGTGTCGCTTGTCGCTCTCTGTGTCGCGCCTGTCGTGACGATGGTGTTCGTGGCGTCACGCGTGAGACGGCATCGCTCGCCGCCATCGAGGCCACTGGCGGCCGACTGGCCGCACACCAGCGGCACCGTGCTGAGTGCCACGGTTCAGGTGAACCGCCATGGCGCCGGACGGAAGCAGACGCCGATCGTGCTGTACGCCTACCAGGTCGACGGCCGCTTCTTCCAGGGCAGCCGGGTGAGGTTGCGCGGCGTCGCCGAGGCATCGGGCGCGCTCGCTCGCTACCCGGCGGGAGCCTGTGTCACCGTGTATTACGACCCAGCGAATCCTGCGCTGTGTGCACTCGAACGCTGACGCGCTGGCGCCCTACAACGTCGCGGCCACCGGTTGCCCGATGAAGTCGGCGACCCGGCGTGACAGCTCCTCACGGTAGGCGGCCGCTCGTTCGAGCTTGAGGTGTTCGTAGCCGCGCACGCGGTCGGGCAGTGCGGCGATGGCGATCGCCTCGGTGAGGTTCGCCTCGGTGACGTGGGCAAGCAGCGCGTCGACCGCTGCGATGTACTCGGGCACCATTGCCTGCTCGACACGGCGTACGTGCGCCCAACCAAACACATCGAACGGTGTGCCGCGCAGCCGGCGCATTGCACGCAGCAGGAGGAACGCCGGTCGCGACCAGCCGCCGAAGGACACCTTCTGCTTCCACCCGACTGCTCGCAGAGCCGGTGGATGGAGCATCCAGGTCACCTTCGTGCGCCGACCTCCGACGCTCTCAGCCTGCGCCCGAGCGGACGGCAACAGCATCAACCGGGCAACCTCGTACTCGTCCTTGTACGCCATCAGCTTGTGCAGGTGGCGGGCAACGGCGGCGGTGAGGTCGTCGTGCCCAGCAGCAGCGACCCGTTCGACGACCGCCGTGAACCGGGCGGCGTACCGCTGCGACTGATACGCGGCGAGGTCGGCGGTGAGCATCGGTACCAACGGTTCGTCGGGATCGGGGGCGACAATGCCTGCGGAGTGTTCGGTGGCGTGCGGGTCGGCCACCCAGGCGCGACCCCACGTGAAGGCGGCGATGTTCTTCTTCACTGCAGTGCCATTCAGCGTGATCGCTCGTTCGAGATACTCCACACCGACGGGCAACAGGCAGGCCTGTGCTGCGACGCCGAGCATGAACACGTTGATCGTGTTGTCGTCGCCGAGCAACCCGCGCACGATGCGCTGTGCATCGACGTCGGTGACTCGTTGCACGCCGGTGGAAATGCGCTCGGCCACCTCAGCGGCAGGGAACGGTCGCTCGGGGTTCACCACCATGCCGCCGGTGGGAACCGCAGCAGTGTTGACAATGGCTGCCGTGTGCTCGGCCGACATCGTGCGCACGGTGGCGTCGTTCCCGCCGACGAGCTGGTCGAAGGCCAGCAACACGTCGACCGATGAGGCGTTGGCCTTGTTGGACGGCAATGGAGCGTCAGCCGAGATGCGCACGTCGCTCACGACCGGCCCGGCCTTCTGCGACATACCGGTCTGGTCGAGGCCCCGCACGTGGAGACCCTGCAGCATCGCCGCAGTACCGAGGATCTGGGAGACTGTCACCACACCGGTGCCGCCGATTCCGGCGAGACGGATGGTGACGCCGTGGCCGATCTCGGCCAACGCTGGCGTCGGCACCGTGGGCGGTACCAGATCGCGGGCTTGCGTGACATCGGCGCCGCCGATGCTGACCTTCATGAAGGCCGGGCAGTCACCCTCGGCGCAGGTGAAGTCGAGGTTGCATGAGTCTTGGTCGATACGTGTCTTGCGACCGAACGGTGTGTCGACGGGCTGCACCGACAGGCAGTTGCTCTTGTCAGCGCAGTCGCCGCATCCTTCGCACACCCGCTCGTTGATCACCATGCGGAACGCGGGAGACTTGATCTTGCCGCGCTTACGGTCGCGACGTTTCTCGGCCGCGCAGCGCTGATCGTGGATCAGGATTGTGCAGCCCGACTCCCACGACAGTGCTTCCTGCGCCTCGTCCAGACGAGTGCGTCCCCACACCTTCACGCCAGCCGGTACATCGGCCATGCGGTAACGGGAAAGTTCGTCGGTCGTGACGATGATGCGTGTGGCGCCCTCGGCGAGCAGAACCTTGCACAACGTGAGCACGTCGAGTTGACCGAACGGATGCTGGCCGCCGGTCATCGACACGGCGCCGTTGTAGAGAATCTTGTAGGTGATGTTCGCACCGTTGGCGATCGCCGCCCGAATGGCAGTCATGCCACTGTGGAACAGGGTGCCGTCGCCCATGTTCTGGATGAGGTGGTCATCGTCCAGGAATGGGGCCATGCCGAACCACTGGGCACCCTCGTTGCCCATCGAGGTGACACCGACGATGTTGCCAGTGGGACCCGGTTCCATCAACAGCACGAGGCTGTGGCAACCGATTCCCGCGCCGACAAGGCTGCCCTCGGGAGCCTTGGTGCTGCGGTTGTGCGGGCAGCCCGAGCAGTAGTACGGCGTGCGGTTCACCGACAGCGGAATCAGCTGGCGCGGTGTCGGGGGCTCAGGGGTCATCCGCTGTCCCAGACGCTCCGTGAGCATGCGACGCAGGATGGGGGCGATGGTGTCGGTCTCCATTGCACCGGCAGCGGGGAACAGCGGCGTGTCGTCGGGAGCACGCTTGCCGTACACGACCGGAGCGCCGGTTCGTCCGTAGAGCGCGTCCTTGACCAGCCACTCGAGGTTCTGGCCCTTCTCCTCGATGACGATCACCGTCTGTAGACCATCCGCGAACTCGCGTACCTGACGCGGGTCGAGCGGTACCGGCATGCCGAGATGAAACAGACGGATACCGGCATCGCGTAGCGCTGCGTCCGAGTCGAACCCCAACGTCCGGAGCGCTTCGAGCATCTCGTGATACGTGTGCCCGGGGGCAACGATTCCCAACCAGTCGCTCGGGCCGCGCACGTCGACCCGGTTGAGGTGATTCAGCGCGCCGTACTCGCGGACCAGCTCGATTCGTAGCTCGAGGAACTCGCGCTCGATCTCGCGGCTGTACGGGGCAAGCAACTTGCCGTTCGGCACCGGCACCCATGGCCGTCCGTCCACCAGGTGCACCGGCAGCTGCGGGGCGAAGTCGTCACCGTGCAAGCTCACCGAGCCGGTCCCATCGGCGACGGACTCGACCAATTTGATCCCCACCCAGACACCGCACGAGCGCGAGATCGCGATGGCGTGGCGGCCGAGGTCGATGGCCTCCTGCACATCACCGGGGTAGATGATCGGCATGTTGAGGTCGATGAGCGTCGCGCCGCTGGAACCGGGCAGGGTGCTGCTCTTGGCGGTGGGGTCATCACCCACCAGGGCAATCGCACCGCCCTTGTGCGATGTGCCAGTGAACACTGCGTGGCGCAGCGCGTCGCTGGCGCGGTCGAGGCCCGGGGTCTTGCCGTACCAGATACCGAGGATGCCGTCGTAGCGACATGAGGGCAATGTGGAGGCGATCTGCGAACCCATCACCGATGTGGCGGCGAGTTCCTCGTTCATACCCTGCTGGAACAGCAGGTGCAGACCCTCAGCGGTAGCCAGCTTCGCTACGGCCACGACGTCGCGGTCGTAGCCGGCCAGCGGGCTACCGGGGTAGCCGCTGATGTACGCAGCCGTGTTCAGTCCGGCGCGGCGATCAGCCCGCAACTGCTCATAGGGCAGTCGGGCAAGCGCCTGCGACCCGCTGAGGAAGGCACGCCCCTCGTCGAGTCGGTAGCGGTCGGACAACTCGTATTCGTCGATCACGGCCATAGGCGCTCATGTTGCCACCTTCCGAGCGATGCCGGGCGCGGGGCACAATGTCGTGGTGATGTCGCCATGACCCCCGCAACCCTCGCCCTCGCAGCAGCGGGCGTAGCGTTCCGGGTACACGAGTTCCATCACGATCCTGGTGAGCGCAACTACGGCCAGGCCGCAGCGGCCGCGCTGGGCGTCGAGCCCGACCGAGTGTTCAAGACCCTGCTTGCCGACGTCACCGTCGATGGCCGGGTCGAGCAGGTGGTTGGCATCGTGCCGGTCAGCGGGCAGTTGTCGTTGCGCGAACTGGCGGCGGCGATGGGTGGGAAGCGGGCAGAGATGTGTGCGCCGGAACTCGCCGAACGTCTCACCGGCTATGTGGTCGGCGGCATCAGCCCGTTCGGGCAGAAGAAGCGCCTGCGCACGGCGATCGACGAGACGTGCGTTCTGTTCGACACGATCTTCGTCAGCGGCGGCAAACGAGGGCTCGACCTCGAGATCGCGCCCGACTCGCTGGTGCGGGTGCTGAATGCCGTGGTCGCGTCGATTGCTACGAGCGGTTGACGCGGCCTCGCAGCGCGGCGAACGCCATGCTGAACGACAGTGCGCCGACACCAGCGATGGCGAGTAGACCCTTGCCGATCTCGCCCCATTCCCAACCCGTCTGCAGCATGCTGCGCATCCCGCTGAGCAGGTAGGTGGTGGGATTGAACTTCACTGCCGTGGCCAGCCAACCGGTCATCGCCTGTTCCGGGAGATAGGCGGTGGTGAGGAATGCGAACGGGAAGAACAACAAGAACGCGTTGTTGACGGCCGTGGGGTTGCCCGTGCGCAGCGCGATGGCGTAGGGGAAGCCGGTGAATGCGAGCCCCCATACGCCGGCGAACAACACGAACATCACGATGCCGACGATGCCGGTGGCGACGTGGATGCCGAGGATCAGACCGAGGGTGAGCACCGGGAGTACGAGGCACACGATCAGCACGAAGTCGGCGGTCATCAACCCCAACAACAGGGTGCCGCGCCGCACTGGAGTGAGCAGCAGTCGGTCGAGGTACCCGTCCTGGATATCGATGACCAGCGAGCCGGCGCGGCTGACACCGGTGACAGCGAAGATCACGGCGACCGGCAACTGGAACGCCTTGTAGTCGAACCCGGGTGGGAAGCTGCCCGACCCTTCGACGAACTTTTGCAGGGCACCGATGTTCACCACGAAGAAGAACAGCGGGATGGCCAGCGCCGGACCGAAGGCTTCGGGGTCGCGCCATGTGAGGCGCAGCGCGCGCAGGCTGACCGTGCGCCAGTCGGTGAAGAAGCCGGCGGCACGAGGGTGCACGCGCTCGCCGTGGGTGACGGTGCTCATGCTGCGTCCTCCTGTAGTCGGCCGCCGGTGATGTGCAAGAACACGTCGTCGAGTGTCGGCGTGCGCAACGTCAGCCCCTCGACGGTGACACCGGCTTCGGCGAGTGCGACCGCCACCGGGCTGATCGCTGCGGCACCGCGGTCGACCGACATCACCACTTCGTCGCCGGCGATCTCCACACGATCGACCTCGGCGAGACGTTCCACCACTGCAACGACACCAGCGGCCTGGCCGGCCGTGACCTTGGCGACGATGACGTCGCTGCCGATCGCCCGCTTCAGGTCGGTCGGCGTCCCTTCTGCCACGAGCTTGCCGAGGGCGATGATGCCCACCCGATCGGCCAGCGCGTCGGCCTCCTCCAAGTACTGGGTGGTGAGGAAGATCGTTATACCCAGGTGCTCGTTGAGATAGCGCACCTCGGCCCACACTGCTGCGCGGCTGGTGGGGTCGAGGCCTGTGGTGGGCTCGTCGAGGAACAACACTTCGGGCTGGTGCACCAGCGCTGCGGCCAGATCGAGGCGTCGCTTCATACCGCCCGAGTAGGTGTTGATGCGGCGGTCGATCGCGTCGCCGATGGACACGAGTTCCAGCAACTCTTTCACCCGTCGTAACCGTTCGGTACGCGACAGCCCGTAGAGGCGACCCTGGAGATCAAGCAGTTCGCGTCCGGTCTGCTTGCCGTCGAGCGCAGCCTCCTGCAGCGCGACGCCGATGCGTAACCGCACCCGATCGGCGTCGGTCGCCACGTCGTGCCCAGCCACCTGTGCAGTGCCGGAAGTGGGCGTGAGCAGCGTGGTGAGCATGCGCACCATGGTGCTCTTGCCAGCGCCGTTCGGGCCCAGGAAACCGTAGATCTCACCCGCCTGTACCTCGAGGTCGACGCCGGCAACCGCGTCGTTGTCGCCGAACCGGCGGACCAGTGCGCTGGCCCGGATGGCTGGTTGACGGTCAGGCGTCGCTCGCTGCATGAGGCCCGACATTACCGGGGGAGACTCACCCTCAATGGCCAGCTTCGCGTCGCCGCAGGATTGCTTCGATACGCGCGATACGTGTGCGCGCTGGTGGGTGGCTGGCGGCGAGGCGTTGACGCCACGAGATCGGTCGGTCGTCGCCGAACTCGGTGATGACCCGCCGGAGCGCTGTTGCCAGCGGTTTGCCGAACCCCATCTGCACCACTCGCCGGTCGGCCTGCAGCTCACTGTCCTTGCCCACGAGGTTGGCGAGCGCGTTGCTGAGCAAGAGCGCGCTGAGGAACACCCAGGAGATGGCCGTCAACAGGTGGGCCACAGAGCGACCGAGGATGGTGAGGGCGGACGAGTCCTTGCCGAAGCTGCTGGTGGCGGCGGACGCGACGTTCTGCAGGAAGAACCCGATACGTGCCAGCAGCAGCACCGGAATGCTGAGCCACTGACCGAAGGTGTGCGCCACGGTGTGCAGGCCGAGGTGGTGGCTGAGCTCGTGCGCCAGTACCCCGCTGAGCTCGTCGCGCGGCAGCGTGTCGATCGCGTACGAGGTGACGACGAGCAAGTGTCCTCCGCAGGCGAACGCATTCAGTTCGTTGGAGGGCAGCACCATCAACACGTAGCGGTGCCCGGGAAGATCGTTGATCTGCAATACCGGCCGCCAGGCCGGAGCCAGCACAGCATGCTCGTCGCGCGTTGGGCGCCGGGCCCCGAGTAACGGCGCCAGCAGCCACACCTGCACGGTGCGAAGAAACAACACGACGACCGCCGCCAGGTAGCCGCCGGCGAACCAGAGCAGCGGGACGTCCCAGAGAAAGCGGAACGGCAGCCACCAGATCGTGATCGCCAGTACCCACACGGGGGCGACCGCAACCACCGGCGCCAGTGCAGTGATGGCGGACGACTCCAGGTTGCGTCTGACGGCTCGCCGCTGGCGCGTGGTGTCCACATGCCCACGATACGAGATGGGTAGCCTGCTGACGCGCCGAGAGCTGGTAGGCGCGACTGGAAAGCGACACGAACGAGGAAGGGGAGGCCCTGTGGCGTCGACAACCCACCAGACGCGCCGCCCCGGTGGCAGCGATGTGTCCGTTGAAGCATTGCTCGAGCAGGCTGTTCAGATCGAGGCCACCGACATGGGTCGCGCCCGGTCGCTCGTGCAGCAGGCGCGTGTGCTGGCTCGCTCCACACAGCACCAGCTCGGTGAGGCAGAAGCGCTGTACCGCCTGGCCGAGCTGTCCTATGCCTCCGGTCTGAACGACGAGGCGTTCGTGGTCGCGCTCGAGTCGCGCGACCTGGCGGCGCAGTGTGGCGCAGTGAAGACCCAGGTGTCGGCGCTGAACCTGATCGCCGCTGTGCAGCACCACGCGGGCAACTACTTCGAAGCGTTGGCGTCTGCATTCGCGGCGCTCGAGTTGTATCGATCCACCGGCGAACTGACCAGCGAAGGCAGGTTGCTCAACTCCATCGCGGTCATTCAACACAGCTTGCGCGACACCGATCGGGCGATCGTCACCTACGAAGCAGCGCTGATGTCCAACAAGGGTCAGCACCGTCCCGACCTTGACGCGATCACGTTGGCGAACCTGGCCAAGGTGCGGGCCGATCGTCACGAAGACCTGCTCGCAGTCAGCCTCGGCGAGTCAGCGCTCGTGTTGGCCAATGTGCATGCCCCGGAGTTCGTTCCCGAGATCCTTGCTCGTCTGGCGATGGCCTATGTGTCGTTGGTTGCGCTCGATCGAGCACAGGCGTGCCTCGACGACGCCGACGGCGTGATGCTCGACCGCATGGAGCGCAAGGTGCCGTTGTCGCCCGGCAGTGTCGTCACCGTTCGTGTCGCGCGTGGCGAGCTCTACGTTGCACAGCACGTGCGTGATCAGGCGTTGCGCGAGTGGGGCGAGGCGCTCGACCTGGCGACGAAGTCGAATATGTCTGAGGTTGCGCTTTCCTTGCGCGAGAAGCTCGCGGAGCTGAACAAGGAGATGGGCCGGTTTGATCAGGCGCTCGCGCACCAAGAGGCGCGTTACGCGCTGAACGCGGAGATGTTCAACCTCGGCAGCGACCTGCGAATCCGCACGTTGCAGATCCAGCACGACAGTGAGCAGTCGCGTCAGCAGTCCGAGATCCTGCGGCTGCGTACGACCGAAGTGGAGAACCTGGTGGCGCAGCGCACCGACGAGGCCGAGGCGTTCCAGCTTGAGGCCTTGCTCCGAGTGGCGGTCATGGCCGAGTTCCGCAGTCCCGACACGGTCGACCATCCCGTGCGCGTCGGCGACCTGGCTGCCGATCTGGTTCGGGAGCTGGGCTGCGACCCCGAGTATGTCGAGCGCATGCGTCTGGCTGCTCGCCTGCACGACATCGGCAAGATCGCGGTGCCTGATGCGATCCTGTTGAAGCCGGGGCCGCTCACCGCCGATGAGTTCGAGGTGGTGAAGACCCACACCACGTACGGTGCCGAGATCCTCGCCGGCAGCACGTCGCCGACGGTACAGCTCGCCGCCGAGCTGGCGCTCACACATCACGAGCGATGGGACGGCAACGGCTATCCGGGCAATCTGGTCGGCGAGGGCATCCCGTTCAGCGGGCGCGTCGTCGCCATTGCCGATGTGTTCGACGCCCTGATCAGCGCTCGCGTCTACAAGCGAGCGTGGACAGCGGTGGAGGCGTTACACCACATCGTCGAGGGCAAGGGCACTCAGTTCGAGCCACGGGTAGTCGACGCGCTGCTCGTGGTCATGGCGCGTCGCCACCCGTCGTTGGCGTCAGTGCTCGTACAGCGTCCCGCGGGCGAGCCACTGCGTCGGTAACCCACCGGCGCACTGACGAGACCGCGCCGAGCACTCCCACCACATAGAACGTCGGAGGCATACACGTCGCTGCCCTCGCGCGTCACCGGCGGCGCGCAGCAACTGCTCCTGAGGAGTGGCACATACACTCCGGCCATGACCGCATCCCGGGACGAGCGCATCGCCGATCGAGCCCGCCACCCGAAGTGGAAGAACTCGCCGCTGCGCATCGAGATGCTCGAGTGCATCAACTGCGACAAGTGCATCGCCTATTGCCCGCCGCAGTTTGGGGCGATCTTCAAGCACGGCATCGATGTGGTCATCGTTCCCGAACTGTGCAGTGGTTGCGACAAGTGTCTGCCGGTGTGCCCGGTTGACTGCATCCTGCCGTTCCCGGAGTGGGCGACGAAGGGTTCGCCGGTGGAGTGGTGGCGCGAGCCGGGTGGCGCGGACGATCCATACACGTGAGAGGTGGCTGACATACTGCATGTCATGTCTGCACTCATTCCTGGGGCTGAGCCCTGGTCGCATCGTGGTACGTCGGCGCATGGGGCGCTCGTGTTGCATGGTTTCACCGGCAATCCGGGCAGCATGCGCGGAGTTGCCGAAGCGCTTGCCGCAGCTGGATACCACGTGGAGATGCCGCTGCTGCCGGGACACGGCACCATCGTGGACGACATGGTCCCCACCCGCTGGGCGGACTGGGCGGGCGGCGCCGAGGCGGCATATGCCACGTTGGCGGCGCGCGTACAGAAGGTGCTCATCGTGGGTCTCAGCATGGGTGGCGCGCTCGCGCTTCGTCTTGGTGCGGACCACCCGGAGGTTGCCGGTCTGGTCTGCATCAACCCGGCAACTGTGCCGCAGCCCCAGGAAGTGCTCGACATGGTGCAGGGGATGATCGACGGTGGAACGGAACTCATGGCGGCGATCGGGAGTGACATCGCCGACCCCGAAGCGCTCGAGTCGGCGTACGACGCCACTCCACTGGCGGCGCTGTTGTCGATGATGGTCGACGGGCTCACTCCGTTGGCTCCGGCCTACCCCGGCATGCGTCAGCCGTTGTTGTTGTTGAACTCACCTCAGGACCACGTGGTGGAACCGGCTGCTGCTGAGTTCCTCGCCTCCACGTACGGTGGGCCGATCGAACGCGTCAGCCTAGACCGCAGTTACCACGTGGCCACTCAGGACTACGACAAGGAACTGATCTTCGAGTCCACTGTCGCCTTCGCCCAGCGCGTGTTGGTCTGAGGACGCAATGATCGTCTCTATCCCCAGCCCTTCGTCGGGCGCGATTCATCTGTTCGGCCTGCCGATCCATGCCTACGGTCTCATGATTGCACTCGGCGTGGTGGCCGGAACATGGCTCTCCGGTCGCCGTCTCGAGCAGGCTGAGGTCGGAACTCGCGACGACATGAGTTCGATCGCAGTGGGGGCTGTGCTCGCTGGCGTGCTCGGCGCTCGGCTGTATTACATCGTGACCGACAAGAGCCAGCCGTGGAAGGAGCCGAGCCGCTGGCTCAAGATCTGGAACGGCGGTCTCGGAATCCCCGGCGGTTTGTTGGCGGGCATCCTCGTGGCGTTGTGGGCGGCTCATCGCAGGGGTATCTCGCCTGCCGGTTTGTTCACCGCTGCTGCTCCCGCGCTCCCGCTCGCCCAAGCCATTGGGCGGTTGGGAAACTGGTGGAACCAGGAGCTGTTCGGGCGCCCGACGACGCTTCCGTGGGCGCTGGAGATCGATGCCGCGCACCTTCCCACGGGCTACGCGGTCGGCACCACGTTCCATCCGACGTTCCTGTACGAGATGCTGTGGAACCTTGCGTTGTGTGGGGTGCTGTTGCTCATCGACAAGCGAATGACGCTGCGTCCCGGTCGCCTTTTGGCGGTCTATGTCGTCGGGTACGCAACCGGGAGGTTCTGGATCGAGGGTCTGCGCATCGACCCGGCGAACTCGGGTGGCGGGTGGCGGCTCAACCAGTGGACCGCGCTGATCGCCGGCCTTGGGGCGGTTGTCTATCTGCTGGTCGACTGGCGGCGTCATCGCAACGACGCTCCCGTCGACACGGATGAGCCGATCGCCGACGACTACGTTTCCGAGGATGAGTGACGACGTCGTCCTGTACGAAGTGCGCGAGCCCGGTGTGGCTCTGCTCACGCTCAACCGCCCCGACCGGCTGAACGCCTGGAACCAGGAACTCGGTGATCGCTACTTCGCTTTGCTTGATCAGGCTGCTGCCGATCCGGCGGTGAAGGTGATCGTGGTCACTGGCGCCGGTCGTGGGTTCTGTGCGGGGGCAGATATGAACACGTTGCAGCAGCTGGGCGCATCCGGCGGAGGCAGCGGTGGTAGCGGGGCGGAGGCCGCCGCTGGCACCCGTCCGCAGTACGCGACGACGTTGGTTCCCAAGCCGGTGATCGCAGCGATCAACGGTCCGTGTGCAGGGATGGGCCTGTCGCAAGCGCTGATGTGCGATATGCGTTTCGCCGCTGCCGGAGCCAAGCTGACCACGTCGTTCGGTCAGCGCGGCCTGATCGCCGAGTGGGGTCTTGCGTGGGTGCTGCCGCGGTTGATGGGAACTGCCCGAGCGTTCGACCTGCTCTTCTCTGGTCGCGTGGTGCTGGCAGAGGAGGCTGTGGAGCTTGGGCTGGTCAATGCCGTGGTTCCAGCCGATCAGTTGCTCGACCACGTGCTGGCATATGCGACGAACCTTGCACTCACCGTGTCGCCCACCTCGATGGCGGTGATGAAACGTCAGGTCTATGCCGACTGGACGAAAGACCTCATCACTGCTCACGACGATGCGGTGCAGTTGATGAAGCAGTCGATGAAGCGTCCCGACTTCGTCGAGGGCGTCAGCAGCTATCTCGAGAAGCGCCCACCCAACTTCGCTCCTATCGATCCCAACGCCTGAGTCGCGGCCGGCCAGCCCGGCCCCACCATGGAGGGTGCCTCGTCCGCTTCCGCTGGCCGAATCTCCACGTGACGAAATGCAGGGGCAGGTGGGGTGCTGGCGGGCCGCGGCTCCCGCACCCCCGCCCGCCCGCACCCCCGCTCGCCCGCACCCCCCTTCCTTCCCTCCCTCCCTCACCTGTTTCGTCACGTGGAGATTCGCCGAGCGATGGCGCGAGCAATGGGTGGGCCGGTCGGTCGGGCGCCGGTCGGGGCCGCTGGTCGGGCGGACCGCGTCACACCCCTCCGGTAGTCGTGTCGCCATGGATTCTCAACAGTTCACTCCGGTGCGACGACCCACCGAACGGTCGTGTCTGTGGTGCCAGAAGGTCTTTGCACTCCGAATCGGCCCGGGCCGCAAGCGGATCTACTGCTCCGACAGTTGTCGTCAGCGGGCGTACGAACGCCGGCGTGGTCTCGGAGTGTTCCCCCCGCCAGAACGGCTGATCACCCAGCCGGGTGGCCCATTGGCCCATCTCCCGAACCGCTTCCGGCGTTACGAGGCCGGCGGCATGTTCATCAACGCGTCCGCCAAGGTGCATGCCCTGCGCCCCGCCGGGTATGCAGAACCCGGCGAGAAACGCGCCACATTGTGCGGTCTGAAGCGTCGACCGATCGCCCGCCCGTTCGCCGACGGCGACCCCGCCCACTATTGCCAGACCTGCGTCAAGATCGCCTGGTTGCGTCCTCCCGCTCGGCGCACCATGCCGTCCAGCGATCTGGCCGCCTACCGGGCGCAACTCGATTCGGTCGGTATCCGTCTGTCGCAGGAGGGAATCACCTCGCCATACATCCGCCCCGACATCAGTGCCCGACTGCTGTTCGAGTTACTCGCTGCCGCCTGAAAGCAGCCCGGCCGTAGGATCTCACCTCGTGTCCGACCGCATCACCGCCGCCGACGTCGCCAAGGTGGCGCGGCTCGCCCGGCTCGACCTCTCCCCACAGGAGATCGAGCGGATGACCGCCCAACTTGACGGCATGCTCGAGCACTTCGCCGATGTCGATGCTCTCGACCTCGCCGATGTGGCTCCCATGACCCAGCCGTTTCCGCTCGTGAACGTGTTTCGCGCCGATGTGGTGCAGCCCGGTCTTGATCGTGACGAAGTGCTTGCGGCAGCACCCGCAGCGCAGGACGGCCGCTTCCGTGTGCCGCCGACCGGCGGGGTGGAGGGATGATGGCTGCTCCTGCCATGGTGACTGCTGCTTCCATCGCTGCCGCCGTGCGCGCCGGCACCACGAAAGCTGCCGACCTCGTCGAACAGCACCTCGCGACCATCGCTGCTCGCGAACCCGAGATCCATGCCTTCAACCTGGTGCTCGCGGACGAAGCCCGTGCCCAGGCTGCGCGTATCGATGCGCTCGCAGCCGAAGGGAACGACCCCGGTCCACTCGCCGGCGTCACGGTTGCCTTGAAGGACAACATGTGCACGCGGGGTATCCCCACGACATGTTCGTCGAAGATCCTCGCTGGCTGGAAGCCGCCGTACGACGCAACGGTGGTGCGTACGTTGCAGGCCGCAGGCGCGATCGTGGTCGGCAAGACCAACCTCGATGAGTTCGCGATGGGCTCCAGCACCGAGAACTCGGCGTTCGGCCCGACCCGGAACCCACACGACATCAGCCGAGTTCCCGGTGGGAGTAGCGGCGGCAGTGCAGCGGCCGTTGCCGCCGGTTTCAGCCACCTCAGCCTTGGCAGCGACACCGGTGGCAGCATCCGCCAGCCGGCAGCGCTGTGCGGCGTCGTCGGGGTGAAGCCCACGTATGGCTACGTCAGCCGATACGGCCTCGTCGCCTTCGCCAGCAGCCTCGACCAGATCGGGCCGTTCGCCAATTCTGTTGAGGACGCTGCGCTGGTGCTCGACGTCATCGGTGGCCACGACCCGCACGACAGCACCAGCATCCCGCAGCCGCACCCCAGCCTCGTCGGAGCCATCCAGCAGGGTGTCGAAGGATTACGTGTCGGTCGCATCAGCGACCTTCCGGCGGGGGCCGACCCTGACGTGCAAGCACGCCTCGATCTGGCCTTCGAGACGTTGCAGGCCGCCGGTGCCACCATCGTCGACGTGGAGGTGCCCGCGTTCAGCTTCGGGCTCACCGCCTACTACCTCATCGCTCCAGCCGAGGCGAGTAGCAACCTTGCCCGCTACGACGGCGTCCGCTACGGCTTGCGCGTCGAAGCGGCCGACACCGACTCGATGTATGGCGCCACCCGCACCGCCGGCTTCGGCGACGAGGTCAAGCGGCGCATCATGCTCGGCACCTACGCACTCAGCGCTGGCTACTACGACGCGTACTACGGAAAGGCGCTGAAGGTGCGGCGATTGATCCACGACGACTTCGAGCGGGCCTATCAGCAGGCCGACGTGTTGCTGACGCCCACATCGCCCAGCGTGGCCTTCAAGTTCGGAGCGAAGGGCGACAATCCGTTCGCGATGTACCTGTGCGACACGTACACGATCCCCACCAACCTCGCCGGTCACCCGGCGATGAGCGTGCCGTTCGGCACCGGCACCGAGGGATTGCCCGTGGGTGTCCAAGTCCTCGCGGGGACCCTGCAGGAACCCACCATGTTCCGAGTCGCTGCCGCGTTGGAACGGAGCATGAAGTGAGCGAGTACGACGGACTGCCCGGTGACTGGGAACTCGTCGTGGGCCTCGAAGTGCACGTCGAGTTGGCCACCGCCACCAAGCTGTTCTCCGCCAGCCCGAACCGCTTCGGTGATGAACCGAACACCAACATCGATCCGGTCACGCTCGGTCTGCCGGGGGCGCTACCCGTTCTGAACGAGCACGCCGTCGAGTTGGCGATGCGCGTCGGGCTGGCGCTGAACTGCACCGTGCAGCCCAGCACGTTCCACCGCAAGAACTACTTCTACCCCGATATGCCCAAGGCGTATCAGGTCACCCAGTACGACCAACCGCTGAACGTCGACGGACATCTCGATCTTCCCAACGGTGTGCGCATCGGTATCGAGCGCGCCCACATGGAGGAGGACGCCGGCAAGAGCACCCACGTGGGTGGCACCGGTGGTCGCGTCCATGGCGCGAACCACTCGCTGATCGACCTCAACCGCGCCGGTGTGCCACTGGTGGAGATCGTCAGCCGCCCCGACATTCGCAGCGCCGACGACGCCCGCGCCTACGTCAGCGAACTGCGCGCCATTCTCGTGGTCATCGGCGCGAGTGACGCCAAGATGGAAGAGGGCAGCATGCGCGTCGACGCCAATGTCAGCGTGCGTAAGCCAGGCACGCCGTTGGGCACACGCTGCGAGATCAAGAACGTGAACAGCGTGAGGTCGGTCGGCCGGGCCATCGAGTACGAAGCCCGTCGGCAGATCGACCTGATCGAGAGCGGCGACGCTGTACGCCAGCAGACCCGCCACTGGGACGAGACCGACGGCCGCACGCACACACTGCGGACCAAGGAGGATGCGGACGACTACCGCTACTTCCTCGAACCCGACCTCGTACCGCTGGCTCCTTCGGCCGAATGGATTGAGCGCGTGCGTGCGGCGCTTCCGATGCTGCCTGCCGCTCGCCGTACCCGGCTCTCCGCCGCCACCGGTCAGGCGGCCGACAGTGAAGCGGTCGGCTCGGTCGTCGAACGCGGTCAGGACGACTATGTGTTGACCGTCGCTGCAGCGGGCGGCGACGCCGCCCGCGCGCTCGTGCACGTGAAGGAAGCCTTCGCTGATCAGTCGGCCACACCGCAGGTACCAGCGGCCGATCTTGCCCAGCTCACCACGTTGGAGCTCGGGGGCAAGCTCACCGCCACACAAGCCAAGGCCGTCCTCGCGGAGATCGTCGCCCACAACGGCGGCGACGCGAACGTCATCGCCGCCGCCAAGGGTTTCGAAGCGATGGACACCTCGTCGTTGGAGGCGCTCGTCGACGATGCGATCGCCGCTGATCCTGATGCCTGGCAGAAGTTCTGCAACGGTGACGGTAAGGCGATGGGCGCCCTTGTCGGTCTGGTGATGAAGTCCAGCAAGGGCAAGGCCGACGGCAAGCTCGTGACGGCGCTGCTCAACCAGAAGAAGCGCTGACCACCGGCCCGGGAAGGGCGATGGTGAACCGACATCCGGCGCCCGGCGCCGTGTGCAACGCGATGCGTCCGCCGTGCGCCTCGACAATCGACGTTGTGATCGCCAGACCCAGACCGCTTCCACCGCTGTGACGTGATCGCGAGGGGTCGCCTCGGTAGAAGCGTTCGAATGCGCGGGCCGCCATCTCGTCGTCCATGCCAGCGCCGTGATCGATGACCTCGATCACTACGCCACCCGTTTCGGTACGACCAATGATGTCGATCGGCGCGGCCACGGGTGTGTGCACGAGCGCGTTGTGCACCAGTGCCGCAACGACCTGATGCAGACGTTGTCGGTCCGCGGTGGCGAGCAATGAATGCTCGGCGGCCAACGTGATCTGCCGGTCTGGCTGCACCACGCGGGCATCGGCCACGACGTCGGCGAGTACGTCTGCGATGTCAAGCGGTTCGAAGTGCAGCTGCAATCCGCGGTCGAGGTTCGTGAGTAGCAGCAGGTCGTTGACGATCGAGCCCATACGCTCGGCCTCGCCGCTGACGCGACGCATCGCGTCGTCCAGCCGACCGCTGTCGTGTAGACCACCCTGCCGGTACAGGTCTGCATACCCGCGAATGCTGGTGAGTGGCGTGCGTAGTTCGTGCGAGGCATCAGCGACGAACTGCCGCAGTCGCTCGTCGGCCTGGTCGCGTTCGTCGAGCATTGAGTTGAACGCGTTGGCGAGATGGGCGGCTTCGGTGCCAGCCGGGTAACTGGCCATTCTTGCGTCGGTCTCACCGGAGGTGATCGCGTCCGCGGTGGCGGTCATCTCCCGGATAGGCCTCACGCCGAGCCGCATCACCCAGGCAGCGATCAACAGGATGATCGCCACCACTGCGAGCGCGCCGACCCCGGTGGCGATCAGCAGGCGTTGGTAGGCCGCGTCGGTGCTCTCCAGCGAGAGGGCAATGATCTCGAAACCGTCGCTCTGCCGGCGAGTGGCGATCAGGACGCGCCACCGCTCAGAGGTTCCCACGCCGTCCACGGTGAAGGGTTCCGAGGAGCCCGGTCGAACGTGGACGCGTGCGACTGCGACGGTGACCTCCGGTGTGCCGGTGGTGCTCTGCCCTTGTACGAATGTGACGAGTGTGTCGTCGGCGCCGAGGTGCCCGATGTAGAGCTTGCTGAGCGACGCGCCGTCATCGGGGGCGACAGGGCCGACGCGGTTCTCCAGGATGCCCCTCGCCAGCGGCAGCGACCGCTGTAGGTCGCGGTCGACCTGCTCGGTGAGATAACGGTGCTGGGTGGTGGCGACGAGGTAGCCGGTGACCGCGAACGCGACAGCGATCGCGCCCAGCCCAAGTGACAGGCGTGTACGCAGCTTCATGGCTCGACCCGCAGCGTGTAGCCCACACCGCGCACCGTGTGCAGCAGTTTCGGTTGGACCGTGTCGACCTTGCGGCGCAGGTAGCTCATATACGTCTCCACGACCGATGCATCGCCCCCGAAGTCGTAGTTCCACACATGATCGAGGATCTGTGCCCGGCTGAGCACCCGCCCACTATTCAACAACAGGTACCGCAACAGCTTGTACTCGGTGGGCGACAACGTGATTGGCTGCCCGGCCCGGGTGACACGGTGAGCCTGTTGATCCATCTCCAGGTCGGCCAACGACAGCACGCCACCGTCCTCGACGGTGCCAGCGTGGCGCAGCGCCAACCGCACACGGGCGACGAGTTCGGCGATCGCGAACGGTTTGACGATGTAGTCGTCGCCGCCCATCGTCAAACCGTGCACCCGGTCGTCGACTGCGTCTCGGGCGGTGAGGAACAGCACCGGCACCTTCACGCCGTCGCTGCGCAGACGGCGCAGCACCTCGAACCCATCGAGACCCGGCATCATCACATCGAGGACGATCGCCTGCGGATTGAACGTGCGCACCATGGCGAGCGCCTGATGCCCGTCAGCAGCCTTGGCCGTGTCGATTCCGTTGAGTTGTAGCGCCGACTCGACGAGGAACGAGATGTTGTCCTCGTCATCGACGACGAGCACACGTGGTTTCGATGCAGCCGACGGTGACATGGAGTTCATTGTGACTCAGCGCGCCGGCCGGCACACCCAATTGCGCACACGTCTGAAGCCAGCGACGATGCTGATCGCACCGACACCGGCGGACAACCCAGGCCGAGTCGCTGGCCCGAGATCGGTCGTACCTCGTCCACGGACGAAGTCGTTGGCCAGGCGGGCGACGCCCTTGAGGTCGTCACGTGCCGTCTTGGCGACCTCCACGCGGCTGTCTGGGTCGTCGATCCACGTCACTGGCACTTCATGCACCCGCAGGCCGTTGCGCTCTGCCAGCAGGAGCAACTCGGTGTCGAAGAACCACTCGTTGTCGCGCACCAGCGGCAGCAGTCGGTCTGCCACGTCGCGACGGATCGCCTTGAACCCGCACTGTGCATCCTTGAAGCCGTTGCCGAACACTGTGCGCAGGATGGCGTTGTAGGTGCGGGAGATGAACTCGCGCCGGGGTCCGCGGGCCACGAGGGAGCCCGGGACAAGGCGCGAGCCGATGGCCACATCGCTGTGGCCGCTGACGAGGGGAGCGATCAGCGGCAGCAACGCGTCGAGGCCAGTCGAGAGATCGACGTCCATATAGGCGACGATCGAGGCATCGTTGTCCGTCCATGCGGTGCGCAGCGCACGGCCGCGCCCCTTCTTGTCGAGGTGGATGGCCCGCACGCCGTCGAGTGTGAGCGCCAGCGTGGAGGCGATCACCCACGTCGTGTCCGTCGAGGCGTTGTCGGCGATCGTGATCCGCCACGTGAAGGGGAAGTGGTTGCAGAGATACCCGCGCAGTGTGGACACACTGTCCGCCAATGCGCTCGCCTCGTTGTACACGGGGATGACGATGTCCACGAGCGGTCCGGTGCCAGGCACCTGCGTGGTCTCGGGTCGAAGGTCCATGAGCGTCATGAACAGATGGTGCGCCGCACCCCTTTGGGGGACGTGTGAGCTTGCTGGGAAGTTGCTGTGAAGCCCAGCTGGGCGGGCCGCCGGTAGTGTCACCCCCGATGGCCTCCGCGTCGCTCGCTCCGTTCCGGTCGCGGCCGTTCGCGCTGATCTGGATCGGCGCACTGGTGTCCAACATCGGGACGTGGATGGAGGCGGTCGCCCTCGGTTACTACGTCGCGGACACCACCGGGAAGGCGAGTTGGTCGGCCATCGTTGCTGCCGCCGCCTTCCTGCCCAGCGCCGTGCTCGGTCCGATCGGGTCGGCAATGGCGGACCGCCTGCGTCGACGGCGCGTGCTCGTCATCGGAAGCCTCTGCTCGGCAGTGATCGCTGCGGTACTTGCGGTGTGGGTGGGTGGCGGCACCGCGACCCCAGGGGGGATCGCAATCGTCAGCTTCCTGGGCGGGTGTTCCTCGGCGTTCACGTTCCCCTCGTTCCAGACCGCGCTGCCGGGGCTCGTGCCGCGTGACCAACTCGTCGCTGCAGTGGGGTTGTCGAACGCGCAGTGGAACATCGGCCGCGTGGTCGGCCCAGCGATCGCTGCCGGAGCAATCGCGATCGGTGGAATCGGTGCCGCACTGTGGTGCAACGCTGCCAGCTTCTTGGCGGTGGTCGTGGCCGTCTCGATGGTGTCGCTGCGCCAAGCGCCGGGGGAGAAGCGGCCGGTGTTCGGTGCGCTCGCCGACGGGTGGCGGTTCGCCAGGGCCACGCCGGCGATGCGCTCGATGCTGGTGCTGATGGTCGCCACGATCGCAGTGGCGTCGCCGTTCATCGCCTTCGTGCCGCAGATGGCGACCAACGTCTTCGGTGGTGGGTCGGCCGCCACCGCATTGCTGGTGGGTGCCCAAGGTGTCGGGGCGGTGGTCGCGGCGTTCACGCTGGGCACGGTCAGTAAGCGGTTCGGCCTGCCGCGAGTGATGCTCGGCGCGATCCTCGCGATGTGCCCGATGCTCGTGTTGTACGGGGCAGCTCCTGGGCTGTGGGCGGCGGTTCCGGCGCTGGCGTTCGTCGGGCTGACGTACGGGTATGCGTTCACCTGCTTCTCCGGTACGGCCCAGCAGCTGGCGCCCGACCATCTGCGCGGTCGGGTGCTGGCGGTCAACGCGTTCGTGCTCGGTCTGCTGTATCCGCTGAGCTCCCTCCTGCAGGGCCGCCTGGCGGACACGATCGGCCTGCGCTGGGTGACCGGCGGTTCGGGTGTCCTCCTCGCGCTCCTCATGCTCATACTCATCAGGCTCCGCAGTAGGCTCGCCCCCATGTCTGCAACCCCTGATGCCACGCCCGTTGCCGCTGGCACGCCTGTCGACGTCAAGCCGCGCAGCCGCGATGTCACTGATGGCTTCCAAAAGGCACCCGCTCGCGCCATGTTGCGCGCCGTCGGCATGACCGACGACGACTGGGAGAAGCCGCAGGTTGCCATCGCTTCGTCGTGGAACGAAGTCACACCGTGCAACATGACGTTGCGCAAGCTCGCTGAACACGCCAAGGTCGGTGTGCGCGCGGCTGGTGGCTTCCCGATGGAGTTCGGCACCATCACCGTTAGCGACGGCATCAGCATGGGTCACGAGGGCATGCGTGCCTCGCTGGTCAGCCGTGAGGTCATCACCGACTCTGTCGAGTGCGTGATGCACGCCGAACGTCTGGATGGCTTCGTTGGCCTCGCCGGTTGCGACAAGAGCATCCCCGGCATGCTGATGGCTGCCGCCCGTCTCGACCTTCCCAGCGTGTTCGTCTACAACGGCAGCACGATGCCGGGCCATCACAACGGTGAGGCCACCGACATCACCAGTGTGTTCGAGGCTGTCGGTGCGTGCGCCCGTGGCACGATCACCGAGGAGGAGCTCGGCGAGATCGAGCGTTCGGCGTGCCCCGGGGAAGGCGCCTGCGGAGGCATGTTCACCGCCAACACGATGAGTTCGATTGCTGAAGCCATCGGTATGTCGTTGCCCGGCACTGCGTCGCCGCCGGCGATCGACAGTCGCCGTGAGGGCGATGCGCGCATGGCCGGTGAAGCAGTCGTCAACTTGCTGCGCCTCGGGATCACGCCGCGCATGATCATGACCAAGAAGGCGTTCGAGAACGCCATCGCGGTCACCTCGGCCCTCGGTGGCAGCACCAACGCGGTGCTGCACCTGCTGGCCATCGCCAACGAGGCCGGGGTCGAGCTCAGCCTCGACGACTTCAACCGGATCGCCATGAAGGTGCCGCACATCGCCGACATGAAGCCGGGCGGCAAGTTCCACATGAGCGACCTCGATCGCGTCGGTGGCGTGCCCGTGGTGCTCAAGCACTTGCTCGATGCCGGTCTCCTGCACGGTGACTGCCTCACGGTCACTGGCAAGACCATGGCCGAGAACCTGGCCGAGATCGATCCACCGGCTCCCGACGGCGTGGTGGTGCACCCGCTGAGTGCGCCGATCAATGCCGAAGGCGGCATTGTCGTGCTCACCGGTTCGCTGGCGCCCAAGGGCGCCGTCGTCAAAGTGGCCGGTCTCAGCGCCGCGCAGAAGAAGTTCCTCGGCACGGCCCGCGTGTTCGACGACGAGGACGGTGCCATGGCGGCGATCCTCTCGGGCAGTATCGAACCCGGCACTGTGTTGGTCATCCGCTACGAAGGCCCCAAGGGCGGCCCCGGTATGCGCGAGATGCTGGCGATCACCGGGGCACTGAAGGGCGCCGGCCGGGGAGCCGACTGCGCGCTCATTACCGACGGGCGCTTCAGCGGCGGCACGTGGGGTTTCTGCATCGGGCACGTGGCCCCGGAGGCCGCCGACGGTGGGCCGATCGCGTTCGTCCATGACGGCGACCAGATCTCCGTCGATGTGCACCAGTTCAGCCTCGACCTGTTGGTCGATGACCGCGAAGTCGCTCGTCGCCGTGCCAGTTGGCAGCCGAACCCGCCGCGCTACACCTCCGGTGTGCTCGGCAAATACGCCAAGCTTGTGCAAGGTGCCGAGACCGGCGCCATCACCAATACGCTGTAGAAACTCTCCAAGTAGGAAGATCACCATGTCCCAGCCCAAGCTCACCCCGCTGCAGGAAGCCGAAGCGCGCCGTCAGGCCGCCGCCGCCACGAAGGCCTCCAAGCCTGCCCGCAACTTCTCCGAGGAGGAGAAGGCCAAGCGCAAGGAGCGCGTCGAGAAGGCCAAGGATGCCCTCGCCCGTTCGGTCGGCGCCAAGGGCGACCACGTCGTCGTCGGTCGTGCGGCGCTGAAGAAGTACCTGCAGAACCTCAACGAGGCCAAGCAGCCCGACGATGCTCAGTTCGAGACGCTGATCGAGGCCCCGTTCAAGGCCCCGGAGAAGAAGCGCACGAACGACCGTCGGTTCTGACGAGTTCGGCTGGGCGCGCCGTGTGAAGGCGTGTTCAGCCGGTGCGGCGTTCGCGCACCCATTCGGCGAGCAGTCGCCAGCCGACCAACGCCAAGAGCAGGAACACCGAGCCGACAATCACGAACGCGAGTGCGG
The DNA here is from genome assembly GCA_009702045.1 of Actinomycetota bacterium. Classification (GTDB taxonomy): domain Bacteria; phylum Actinomycetota; class Acidimicrobiia; order Acidimicrobiales; family Ilumatobacteraceae; genus UBA668. Next base: position 39,709 of record WLIV01000018.1, read on the forward strand.
TGCTGCGTTGCCACGCGAAGCGGCGCAGCAGTAGCCCCGCCGCGGCGGTGACCACCCAGATCGTGGCGCCGGTGGGAAAGGCCGGCAACGGGCCGCGCCACGCGCGAGTGACGATCCAGGCGAGGATCAGGCCGACAAGGAACGGCAGCATCACACCGACCGCTGCGGCGGCCCCCGCATCTTCGTGGTGGCTGGAGCGCCCGATCAGCACGAACGCGACGACTGCGAGCCCATCGGCGCCCGCTGCCCACAGCGTCGAGCGCTTCATGCCTGCAACCGGAAGTCGCCGAGTTTGCCGCGGAAGAACAGCAACGGGTTGGGGTCGTGCTCGGGGGCCGCATGCTCGAGTTCCAACACCCGGCCGAGTACGAAGACATGGTCGCCGGCTTCGACGACGTGCTCGATACGGCAGTCGATCCAGGCGATCGCGCCGTCCAGCACCGGTGAGCCGGTGATCGCCGAGGGCTGCCAGTCGACACCCTCGAAGGGCTGCTCGATGCTGGACTTCGCGAAACGCCAGCACAACTCGCCTTGATCGGCACCGAGGACATTCACGCAGAACGAGCCGGTGTCATCGATGTCGGCCCACCTGTCCGAGTCGACCGTCGGTAGGAAGCCGACGAGCGGTGGGTCGAGCGACACGGACGTGAACGAACCGATGGTGAGACCCACGGGTGTGCCATCAGCCTTGGTGGCGGTGACGACGGTGACACCGGTGGGGAAATGTCCCAGTACTTGGCGGAACTTCGCAGGGTCGATCGACATGTCTGTGATGGTAGATGGTCGGCTGCGCTTGACGCATGTGCGAACCTGGCCCGGTGGGGGATGCCGACAACGCCGACAAGACCGAACTGCGGCGGCGAATGCGCCAAGTGCGCGACATGGTGGGTGATCACTTGATGCGCAGCGTCCAGTTGTGGGCCGCTGTGGCGGCGCTGCCCGAGTACCGAGCGGCCACCACGGTGATGGCGTTCGTCGGCTGCAAGGGCGAACCGGACACCGACCCGTTGTTCGCCCGCCTGGCGGCCGAAGGCAAACGGCTCGTGCTGCCCCGTGTGCAGGACGGCGAGATCGTTGTGTGCAGCGGCGACGACCTGCGCACCAACAGCCGCTTCGGTGTGAGTGAACCCACCGGACCGGCGCTGCCCGTCGAGATCGTTGACTTCGTCATCGTCCCCGGGCTGGCCTTCACCAACGACGGTGCTCGCCTCGGCTACGGCGGTGGCTTCTACGACCGGTTCCTGGCCCGTCTCCCCGGTGTGCCCAACGCTGCGGTGTGTTTCACCGAACAACTTGTCGACACCCTGCCCGTCGAGCCCCACGACGTGCGCGTGCAACGCGTCGTCAGCGCGTAGCCGCCCCCAAAACGACAAGTCGGCGTTCAGCCGGGCCGTGGGCACAGCTGAACGCCGACTTTGTCAGGAAACTCAGACGTCGTAGTACTCGCGGCCGAGGTGCGTGATCTGCTCTTCGCCCATCATCCAGCGCAGCGTGTTCTTCATCTTGGCCAACTGCACGAACAGGTCGTGCTCGGGGGTCAGACCGGGGGCCGTCATCGGCGCCTTGTAGTAGAAGCTCAGCCACTCCTGGATGCCGTACAGGCCGGCGCGCTGGGCGAGGTCGCTGAACAGGATCAGGTCGAGGGCCAACGGGGCGGCGAGGATGCTGTCGCGGCAGAGGAAGTCGATCTTCAGCTGCATCGGGTAGCCGAGCCAACCGAAGATGTCGATGTTGTCCCAGCCCTCCTTGTTGTCGCCGCGCGGCGGGTAGTAGTTGATGCGCACCTTGTGGTACACGTTGCCGTACAGGCCGGGGAAGGTCTCCGGGTTGAGGATGTCCTCGAGCACACCGAGCTTCGACTCTTCCTTCGTCTTGAAGTTGTCCGGATCGTCGAGCACTTCACCATCTCGGTTGCCGAGGATGTTCGTGCTGTACCAGCCCGCAAGGCCGAGCATGCGTGCACGCAGCATCGGGCCGATGACGGTCTTGACGAGCGTCTGACCGGTCTTGAAGTCCTTACCGCTGATCGGCACCTTGTGCTGGATGGCGAGTTCGCGCAGCACCGGAATGTCGACGGTGAGGTTCGGGGCGCCGTTGGCGAAGGGCACACCTTCGAGGATCGCCGCGTAGGCGTACAACATCGACGGGGCGATGGTGGGGTCGTTGGCGTCGATCGCGGCGTTGAACGCCTCGATGGTCTGGTGCGCCGGGCCTTCCTCGATGAAGATCTCGGTGCTGGCGGCCCACAGCATGACGACGCGGTCGACCTGCTTCTCTTCGCGGAAGCGGTTGATGTCTTCGCGGATCGCGTTGAGCATCGTGCGCTTGTCGACGGTGCCGAGCGTGTTGTCGGCGTCGATGCGCTTGGCGTACGAGCGGTCGAAGGCAGCCTTCATCGGGCGCACGTCGCGGAGCGCTTCGCTGATCGCCTCGATGTGCTTGCCACCTTCGAGCACACCGGCGCGGGTGGCGGCGACGTAGGCATCGTCCGGGAACGGATCCCAGGCACCCCACACGATGTCGTCCAGGCTGGCCAGCGGAGCGAAGTCCTTGATCATCGGGCTGTTGTGGTCGGTGCGCTTGCCGAGGCGGATGGTGTCCATCTGGGTGAGGCTGCCCACGGGCAGCGACGCACCGCGCTTGACGAGTTCAACACCGGCAATGAGGGTGGACGCCACGGCGCCCAGGCCGACCGTGAGTACGCCGAGGCGACCGTTGGCGGGGGCGACTGTAGGAGACGGAGGTGTGGTCATAGAGGTGCGACGGTAAAGCAATACGGCGAGGATGCGGACATCTATTCAGTAATACTTCACAATATGGACGACACGCTGCCAACGCTCTCCACGGCACAACTGAGCTACTTGGTGGCCATCACCCGCCATCGCACCTGGGCGGAAGCGGCGTCGTCGTTACATGTCACGCCCTCGGCGTTGTCGCAGGGCATCGCCGAGTTGGAACGGCGTCTCGGGGTGCCACTGTTCGCCACCGACGGCCGCCGCCGGGTTCCCCATGACTACACGGCCACCATGGCCGAGTGTGCCGAGCGGGTCCTGGCCGATCTCGACCAGGTGACACGTTGGTTGCGGGCGGTGGGCAGCGGACAGGTGGGCAAGTTGCGGGTGGGCATGATCGACATCGCCGCGGTGCACCACTGCCCCGACGCCGTACGCGAATTCCGTCGCGCCCACCCCAAACTCGACGTCGGATTCACCGTCGCACCCACCGGCGAACTGCTCGACCGTCTCGAACGGAACCAACTCGATGTCGCCGTGTGCGTCGACCCGGAGGGTGTCGGCCCGTTCGATGCCACACCGCTACTCAGCGATGCCCTTGCGGTGTACGCGCCGCCCGGGGTGACGGCCGTGGGCCCACCTTCACAGTGGGGGCCATGGCTGTTGTTCCCCGCGGAATCGCGAACCCGCACGGCGATCAATCGGCGACTGCGGGCCATCGGCGCCCCACTCGTGGTGGAGATGGAGTCGCACCAGCCAGAGGTGCTGGTGGAGATGGTGCGCTTGGGCCTCGGCTGGACCGTGCTGCCCACGGCCCAGGCCGAGCACGGCGCTCACGGTCTGGCGCGGGCGATGGCCGAACCGCTGCTCACTCGCACGATCAGTGCCGTCACCCGCCGGGGCGGCGCGTTGCATCCCGCCGTCGCGCCCTTCATCGCCGCGTTGAGTGCGTGAAGCCGTTGTGCCCCGAATTCCAGCAGGAAGTTGCGAAACGGGCGCCGGTGGTGACAGACTCATCTTCATGCGTACCCGCCTCACCTCCGCCCTGGTAGTAGTCATCGTGTAGACGTACGCCCACATATGCGTGCGTCCTTGCCTCCCACACGGGAGGTTGTTTCGTTTTTCGGGCCAGTTTCAGCAGCAAGTCTCAGCAGCAAGTCCTCAAGGAGAGTCATGAAGATCACCGGGGCGCAAGCCCTCATCCGATCGCTAGAGATGGAGAACGTCGAGACCATCTTTGGTCTGCCCGGCGGCTGCATCCTGCCGGCGTACGACCCGTTGCTCGATTCCCCCATCCGCCACATTCTCGTGCGCCATGAGCAGGGCGCCGGCCACATGGCCGAGGGCTACGCCCACGTCACCGGTCGCCCCGGTGTCGTGTTGGTCACCAGTGGCCCGGCGGCCACGAACATGGTCACACCGCTGATGGACGCGTTCATGGACTCGATCCCGATGGTCTGCATCACCGGCCAGGTGGGCACCATGGCCATCGGCACCGACGCGTTCCAGGAGTGCGACACCGTCGGTATCACCCGTAGCTGCACCAAGCACAACGAACTGGTGATGTCCGCGCAGGACATCCCGATGGCGATCCGCCAGGCGTTCCACATCGCCACCACCGGCCGTCCCGGCCCGACGCTGGTCGACATCCCCAAGGATTGTCTGACCAACATGATGGACTGGCACTGGCCGACCGACGAAGAGGTCGCTGAGAGCCTGCCCGGCTACCGCCCCACCACCAAGGGCCATTCGCGCATGATCAAGGAAGCAGCAAAGCTGATCCTGGCCAGCGAGCGGCCGTTGCTGTACATCGGCGGCGGTGTGCTGAAGGCTCGTGCGGCGGAAGCCGTGCGCGAACTCGCCGAACTCACCAACATTCACGTGGTCACCACGCTGATGGCCCGCGGCGCGTTCCCTGACGATCACGCACTGTGCCTCGGTATGCCCGGTATGCACGGCAACGCCACGGCGATCACGGCGATGCAGCATTCCGATCTGCTGATCAACATCGGCGCTCGCTTCGACGACCGCATCACCGGCAAGCTGTCGGAGTTCGCCAAGGAAGCCAAGGTCATCCACGTCGATATCGACCCGGCCGAGCAGGGCAAGGTGCGCAAGCCTGACGTCCCGATCGTCGGCGACGCGAAGTACGTCACCGAGGAGCTGATCAAGGCGATCCGCGACCTGCTGCAGACCGGGAGCGCCCAGGCCGACACGGGTGCGTGGAAGAGCCGCGTCAGCGGATGGCGCGAGCAGTTCCCGCTCAGCTATGCGCCCAGCGAACCCGGCGAAGCGTTGAAGCCGCAGTTCTGCCTCGAGGCGCTGCGCGACAGCGCACCGGAAGGCACGATCCTTGTTTCCGGGGTGGGTCAACATCAGATGTGGAGCAGCCAGTACTGGACGTTCAACGAGCCCTACACCTGGGTCAACTCGGGTGGTCTGGGCACGATGGGCTTCAGCGTTCCGGCTGCAATCGGCGCCAAGGTCGGCCGCCCCGATCGCACCGTGTGGGCCGTCGATGGCGACGGCTGCTTCCAGATGACCGCACAGGAACTGGTCACGGCTGCCGTCGAGCGGATCCCGATCAAGGTCGCAATCCTCAACAACAGCTATCTCGGCATGGTGCGTCAGTGGCAGGAGATGTTCTATGAGGAGCGCTACAGCGAGGTCTACCTGTCGCCCGAGGTGCCCAACTTCGTGATGTGGGCGGAAGCGATGGGCTGTGTCGGCATCCGTGTCGACAGCCCTGAAGAAGTGCAGTCGGCGATCGACAAGGCGAACAGCATCAACGACCGTCCGGTGGTCATCGATTTCCGGGTCGACGCCCGTGAGAAGGTGTTCCCGATGGTGCCCGCCGGCTACGGCAACGACGACATGCTGCTGCCCGAGTGGCAGGAACCGAACCGCGGAGGTTTGAAGTGAGCGAAATTCGCAACCACCACATCCTGTCGGTGCTCGTCCAGAACCGGCCCGGCGTGCTCGCCCGCGTGGCCAGTCTGTTCGCCCGGCGCGGGTTCAACATCTTCAGCCTGGCGGTCGCTCCGGCCGAGGACGAGGGCTTCAGCCGCATCACTATCGTCGTCGACGTGGACTCCGCTCCGCTCGAGCAGGTCGTGAAGCAACTGTTCAAGCTGATCGAAGTCGTCAAAATCAGCGAGCTCGACCCGCGTCGCAGTGTCGAGCGCGAACTGCTGCTGGCCACTGTGCGCACCTCCGCCGAACAGCGCGGTCAGGTGGTGGAACTCACCAACATCTTCGAGGGGAAGATCCTCGCCGTGGGAGCAGAAGCGATCACGGTCTCGCTCGATGGTCATCCGGACAAGCTGGACGACTTTGAGGAATTGCTGGCGGGCTATGGCATCGTTGAGCTTCAGCGCACCGGACGGGTGGCGCTACCCAAGCTCGATCGCGAGGCCCGCTTGCGGGCTGTGAGTAACAAGAAAACCGACAACGGAAAGGCTGGCTGAACACATGGCCGCGAAGATGTACTACGAGGCGGACGCCGATCCGTCGATCATCCGGAGCCGCAAGGTGGCCATCATCGGCTACGGCTCGCAGGGCCACGCCCACGCGCTCAACCTCAAGGAGTCGGGCGTCCAAGTCGTCGTCGGCTTGCGCGAGGGCAGCAAGTCGGCCGCTAAGGCCGAGGCCGCAGGCCTCAAGGTGATGGACATCGCTGCTGCCGCCAAGTGGGCGAACGTGATCATGCTCACGATGCCCGATACAGAGCAGAAGGCGACCTACGAAGAGTTCGTCAAGCCGCACATGCGCAAGGGCAAGGCCCTCGCGTTCGCACACGGCTTCAACATCCGCTTCAAGCGCATTCGTCCGCCGAAGAGCGTCGACGTGATCATGATCGCCCCCAAGGGCCCGGGTCACCTCGTGCGTCGCACCTACACCGAGGGCGGCGGCGTGCCGGCGCTCATCGCTGTCCACCAGGACGCCACGGGTGGAGCTCATGCGCTGGCGCTCAGCTACGCCGACGCCATCGGCGGCGCCCGCGCTGGTGTCATCGAGACCACCTTCGCAGAAGAGACCGAGACCGACCTGTTCGGTGAGCAGGTCGTGCTCTGCGGCGGCCTCACCTCGCTGGTGCGCGCTGGCTTCGAGACGCTGGTCGAGGCTGGCTATCAGCCCGAGATGGCGTACTTCGAGTGCCTGCACGAAGTGAAGCTGATCGTCGACCTGATGTACGAGGAAGGGATCGCCGGGATGCGTTACAGCATCTCCGATACCGCCGAGTACGGCGACGTCACCCGCGGGTCGCGCATCGTGACGCCGAAGACCAAGCTGGAGATGAAGAAGATCCTCAAGGAGATCCAGTCCGGCAAGTTCGCCAAGGAATGGGTCGCCGAGAGCGAAGCTGGTCGCCCCAACTTCACCGCGCTGCAGGAGGCCGGTAAGGCCCACCAGATCGAGGAAGTCGGCGCGCAACTGCGTTCGATGATGCCGTTCCTCGGCGCCGGGAAGACCAAGGTCGCCGACGTCAGCGGCGGCTGACCCCGGATTCTGGGAAGTATTCGTTTCGCGACGGCTTCTGGGCAGTGCTGGTTTCGGTTTCCGAGTCTGCGACTGCCCAGAGGCCATCGTCGCGTTGTGGGACAGTAGGGAATGAACCTGCACATTGACCCGCAACCGGCGAATCTGGCCGGGGGTTTCATCTGCGGCGATACCAAGGTGGCGCTGATGGATGGCCACCAGACCTCGATCGCCGACATCGTCGAGCACTTGCACCGTGGGGTGCACCACGCGATCTACGCGATCCACGAGGACGGCGGCGTGCACATGGCCCGACTGCTGAACGCGAGGCGCATGTCGCATGACATGGAGGTCTTGGCGGTGACACTCGACGACGGTGCCGTGATCCACTGCACTCCCACTCAGTCGTTGCTCGGCGCAGATGGTTCGTGGGTGGAGGTCCGCGCCTTGAAGGCCAGCGACGCACTGCTCACCGTCGTCGACCCGCACCTGTGGAAGAGCGGTCGGCTCGACCCTGATCTGCATGCACATACCGAGGCGCAGCGCACGGTGGTCTCGGTGCTGAAATCACCCGACCGTGCCGTGTACTCCTTCGATGTCGATCAGTCGAACAACCTCGCGCACCCGAGTGGCGTCTTTCTCCACGATTAAATCCGACTTGATAGGTCGGGATTGACGGGCTAGCGTTGCATCCTTATGAGCAACTCCTGGGGTTTCGAAACACGTCAGATCCATGTCGGCGGCGAGCCCGACCCGACCACCGGCGCCCGTGCAGTGCCGATCTACCAGACCACGAGCTACGAGTTTCGTGACGCGGCCCATGCGCAGAACCTGTTCGCGCTCGCCGAGGTCGGCAACATCTATACCCGCATCATGAACCCCACGCAGTTGGCGCTCGAGTCGCGCGTCAACTCGCTGGAAGGTGGCGTCACCACCGCCATCGGCCTGCCCGGCACACTCGTCGTCAGTAGCGGTCAGTCAGCGGAGACCCTTGCGATCCTCACACTTGCCGAGGTGGGCGATCACATTGTCGCCAGCCCGTCGCTGTACGGCGGCACGTACAACCTGTTCCACTACACGCTGCCGAAGTTGGGGATCGAGGTCACCTTCGTCGATGATCCGCACGACCTCGAGCAGTGGAAGGCGGCGATTCGTCCGAACACCAAGGCCTTCTACGGTGAAGTGCTGGCGAACCCGAAGAACGACGTGTTCGACATCGAAGGCGTCAGCGCCGTCGGCCATGCCCACGGCATTCCGCTGATCGTCGACAACACGGTGCCGACGCCGTACCTCATCCGTCCGATCGAATGGGGTGCCGACATCGTCGTGCACAGCCTCACCAAGTTCGCCGGCGGCCACGGCACGTCCATCGCCGGTGCGATCGTCGACAGCGGAAAGTTCGACTTCGCCGCCAGCGGCCGCTTCCCGAACTTCGTCGAGCCCGATCCCAGCTATCACGGTCTGGCCTACTGGCCGGCCCTCGGCCCCGGCTCGTACATCATCAAGGCGCGCGTGCAGATGCTGCGCGACCTCGGCATGGCGGTCTCGCCGTTCAACGCGTTCCTCATCCTGCAGGGTCTGGAGACGCTGAGCCTGCGCATGGAGCGCCACTTCGCGAACGCCGACAAGGTGGCCAACTACCTGGTCAAGCACCCGCAGGTCGAGGCGCTCAGTTACGCCGGTCTGCCCAGCAGCCCGTGGCACGAGCGGGCCAAGAAGTACGGCGGCGGCAAGGGCTACGGCAGCATCCTCGCGTTCGACATCGTCGGCGGCAAAGAGGCCGGGCAGAAGTTCGTCGAGGCGCTGCAGTTGCACAGCCACGTGGCCAACATCGGCGATGTGCGCAGCCTGGTCATCCACCCGGCCAGCACCACCCACAGCCAGTTGACAGCCGAAGAGCAGGCCACCTCTGGTGTGCGTCCCGGACTCGTGCGCCTCAGCGTGGGCCTCGAATCGATCGACGACATCCTCGCCGACCTCGAACTGGGCTTCGCCGCCGTCAAGTGATCACGTCGCCACGGCTCACGCATCGCGTGAGCCGTGGCGCACCAGTTTCGTGAGACGCTCCAACGCCGGTGCTGTGCCGAGCACCACCAGCACGTCGCCGACGTGCAATCCCTCGGAGGCCTCGTGCCAGCGCACGAGGCCTTCGTCGCGCTTGAGCCCAAGGATGTGCACATCGTCGGCCTGCTCCATCACGGCCCGCAGACCTTGGCCGACGGCGATCGACTCGGCACCGACCTCCATCTCCTCCACGCGCATGTCTGTGCCGGGGATGGGCAGCACGCCGAGCACTTCGGCGTCGAGCGCGGTGGCCGCGAGGCTGGCACCAATGCTCTCGTAGACGGGGACAGCGTGCGATGCCCCAGCGCGCATGAGGCGTTCGCGCCACGACACGTCGGTGACACGCGAGACGATTCGGAGGTCTGGCGCGAGCGAGCGGGCCGTCAGCGCGACGACAGCATTCGACGGATCGTCGAGGCTGGTGATCAGCGCCGCCGCGCGCGAGACACCAGCCATGCGGAGCACCGTCGCATCGCGCGCATCACCGTGCAAGAACACGGCGCCGATGTTGGTGACGATCTCTTCGGACGCATTGTTCTCGTCGATGACTACGCAGGCGCGCCCACTCCGAATGGCGGCCGTCGTGGCCGAGCGGCCCACCCGTCCGAACCCGGCAACTACCACGTGCTGGTGCATCTGCGACCTCACCTTCGACCTCCTGGTCTCCCTGATGGCGGACCGCACCTCGACCGACAGAAACAATGCGGTGAGTGATGCGGCCGAATATACGAACACGGCGAAACCCGCGAGGATCACGCACATCGTCCAGATGCGCCCAGCGGTGCCGAGCGTGTGCACTTCTTGGAACCCGACCTGGCCGACGGTGATGAACGCCATGTAGAGCCCGTCAATCCAGCTCCATCCGCCGATGAGGACGTAGCCGGAGGAGGCAATGATGAGCAAGGTCACCGCAGCGATCGACGGACCGCGCAGAAAGCGGGCGACAAGGCGCACGACGGAGATCTGCGGGAGCGACGCCGAAGAGGCCGCCGACGTGGTGTCCACCATGAACACGAGTATGGCCGACATCGACGCTGATTTCCGGGCCGAATGCCCCTACGAGGATGGTGGGTGCTGTCGTACCTTGACTTCAGTCGTTCGTTGTCGAAGGGGGGCTTTCATGCGTGGCTGGTGGCGTCCTGCGGGTGAGTGGCTGGGTCGGCGCACAATGGCCACATTGGCGGCCGTGGCGGTCATCACTGCGGTGTTCGCGGTCGGGCTGAACAAGCTCGACTTCGCGACGGGACAGGACAGCTACATCGACCCGCACTCGAAGGTCGCCAACGACAACCGCGCGTATCAGACGTTGTTCGGTGGTGAAACGGTGATCTCGCTGTTCACCGTGCCCGCCGGCTCGACACTCGTCGATTTGTTCACCACGAACAACGTGCAGCAGATGAACGACATGGAGTCGACCTTGTTGGCCGCCAAGGGTGTGGTGACCTCGGTGGTGTCGCCCGTGGCACTGCTGCAGTGGACGAACGATCTCATCACCAAGGGTGTGGCGAGCGGCATCCTCGCCAGAGCGATCGAGCGTGAGCCCGACTCCCCGTCGAAGCTGTTGCGTCAGGATGACGCGCTGCTCACGACGTTGCGCCTCGGCGCAGCCGGTGACCAGAAGTTGGACAACCCCGAGTGGGTGAAGTTCCTGCTGTTCGACAACACCGGGTTCTCGGTCAATGGGAACAACACCGTGATGGCCCCCGCCGACGATCAGTTGCAGGTGCGCAAGGCGCTGCGCGCGTTCATTCCCGACGCGCGCCACGCGATCTTCGGCACGGTGCTGGTGGGCAACGCGCCGCTCGACGATCTGGCCAGGGGTCAAGACGCAGTGAAGCGCGCGCTCCAGGGCCGCACGTGGGACAACGCGACGGTGATGATCACCGGTACACCGACGTTCCTCACCGACATCAACGACTATCTGCAGGGCGGCATGCTCACGCTCGGCGCCATTGCGGTGCTGGTGATGATCGTCATCCTGGTCGTGGCCTTCAAGGTGCGCTGGCGACTCCTGCCGCTCGCCGGTATGGCGGTCGGTGTGGCCTGGGGATTCGGGGCGTTCGGGTTCACCGGCACGAAGTTGTCGCTGGTGACGATCGCCGGGCTGCCAATCCTGATCGGCCTCGGCATCGAGTTTGCCATCCAGATGCAGAACCGCATCGAGGAAGAGCGGATGCTCGACCATGCGACCGGACCGGTTGGTGAAACCGCGCGCCATCTCGGGCCGCCGATGTTGGTGGCGACAATCGCTGCCGCCATCGCATTCTTGACGGTGAAGATCTCGCGAGTGCCGATGGTGCAGGACTTCGGTGTGCTGCTGTCGTTGGGCATCGTGGCGCTGCTGGTCGCCGGTGTCGTGCTACCGGCCACGTTGATTGGCGCGCGTGAGCGGCGCTCGCCCACCACCAAGGCCCCCACCGAGGGGTGGGTGGAAGCCGTCGTGCATCGCCTCGGCTCGCTGCCGAAGTTCACTGTGCTTCCCTTGGTGCTCATTGCGGTCGCAATCCCGGTCATCGGGTTGTCCGTCGAGGGTGGCTCGAAGATCGAGAGCGATCCGGTGAACTGGGCCAATCAGTCGAGTACTGCTATCAAGAACATCCGCACTCTCGAAGGTGAGACCGGCTTCTCCTCCACGCTCGGCGTCCTGGTGGAGTCCGGTGCTGCGACCACATCGAATGGTGTGTTCACCGACCAGATGGGGGCGTTCCAGTTCGAGTTGGTGCAGGCCGCCTTGAGTTCGAACAAGGAACTCGCCGAGGCCAGCAGCCTGGCCACCACCGTCGGTTGGTTGATCGAAGTGCCGAACACCACGTCGTTGCCGCCTACGGGTCTCGACATGCTGGAGGCGTTCAAGGTGGCGCCGACATCGCTGCAGCAACTGATGGTGGCCGACAACGGCAACGCCGCGCAGGTGCTGTTCCAGGTGGGGCCGTCGTCGCTGGAAGTGCGTTCGACAGTGCTCGACAAGGTGAACGCCACGATCGCCGACCCGGGCGATCAGGCGCTCTTGCCGAAGGACGCAACGGCGACGACGGGCGGACTCGCGGTCGTCGGCGTTGGGCTGCTGGACAACATCACCGCCAACCGTGCGCAGCTCACCATCGTCGCGTTGCTGCTGGTGGCTGCGTTCTTGATCCTGCGTTATCGCGACCTTGTACGCGGTCTGCTGACGATGGTGCCGGTGTGTCTGGCCGTGGGTACCTCTGCAGTGCTGGTGCGCACACTCGGCATCACCCTCAGCCCGCTCACCACCGTGGGCGGCCCACTTGTCGTGGCCACGTGCGCGGAGTTCTCGGTGTTGTTGATCGACCGGTACGCAGAGGAACGCGGGCGCGGGCTCGACCCCACGGAGAGCACGAATGTGGCCGCGGCACGAACCGGGCGAGCGTTCTTCACCTCGGCGCTGACGACGCTCGGCGGGTTCGCCGTGTTGATGTTCTCCAGCCTGCCGCTGCTCAGCGACTTCGGCATGGTGGTCACGATCAACATTGCTGTCGCCCTGCTGGCCGCACTCGTGGTGGTGCCGCCGCTGGTGAAGGCGGCCGATGAACGCCACCTGCTGGTGATGGGCGCAGGAACCCCCGTGGGCAAGAACCACCGCCGGGCCGTGATGGCCGGTGTTGCCGGTGTCGCCGCGTTGGCTGGGGGTCTGGTGATGGTCGCCGATGCGGTGCACCAGAAGACGGTGTCGGTCGCTGCCGCGCGCACCACCGACCGCGTCGAGGTGCCAGCCACGATTCCGGCCAGCACCACCGCCGCCCCGACCACATCGTTGGCGCCGGACGCCACGCTTCCGGCCGGGCCGGCCGAGCGGCCAACGGGACTGATCGCTGGCGTGTTCTACGACGCGCTCGTCGCAGTGGGCGTTGACTCCGGTATCGCCCGGTGTGCTGCCGATGATCTGTTGGCCACGACGCCCGAAGCGGATCTGATGGCGATGGGTATCGCCGACAACCCGCGACCTGCTGCGGTGAACGCGATGCTGGCCACCTCCGCGACCCGCTGCGGTGTCACTCCGGAACAGTTGGCGAAACTGGCCTGACCGGTCTACTGGTCGGGCCGCTGCTCGCGCAGGAACTTCTCGAACTCAGCCGCGAGGTCGTCGCCGGTGGGGATCGCAGCCTCCAACCGCCGGTCGTACTCGCGCTCGAGCATTTCCACATAGCGGCCCGCCTGGGGATCCTCGGCCACTGCCTCATCGTGCAGGCTGCGCCAGCGCAACGCGTCCTCGGTGAGCGCGCCGTGGCCGGTAGGTACGCCGAGCACATGCTCGAGATGGCGTAACAGTGCTGCCGACGCCTGCGGGTGTTTGGCGTTGCCCAGGTAATGCGGTACGCCGACTCGCAGGGAGACTGCGGGAAGGCCGGCGTGGTCGAGACGTTCCTGCAGCACACCGACGAGGCCGGTGACGCCTTGGTAGCGCGGACGGCTGAGGCCCAGCGCTCGTACCAGGCCGTCGTTGGTGCTGCTACCGACCACCTGTGCCGGCCGCGTATGTGGCGCGGCCTCCGGTGCGGCGCCGAGTGTGACGATCACCTCGCAGCCCAGCTCCTGCGCGACCGTGACGATCGCATCGGCGAATGTGGCGTAGCGCAGGTGCGGCTCGACGCCTGCCAGCAGCACCAGATCGTGGGCCATTCCCGGGAAACGAGCGATGCGGAACTCGTTGCAGGGCCAGCGGATACAGCGCTCGTCGTTGTCGTCGAACTCGACCTGCGGGCGTTCCTGGGTGAAGTCGAAGAACGGGTCGGGATCGATGTATGCCGCGACCGGAGCGATTCGACCTTCGGCCAATGTGTCGACGGCGTCCGTCGCCACCTCGGCGATGTCGAACAAGCCGCGCAACGCCAGCACCATGATCGGCTGGTGCAACGGAGCGATGCCGTCGAATGCCGTGGTGAGGACTGTCACGCGTTGTCCTTCACGACAGGGCGGCGACGACGTGGTCGATACAAGCCGTCAGCGCCCGCACATCGTCGGGCTCGACGGATGGGAACATGCCGACGCGAAGTTGGTTGCGACCCAGCTTGCGGTAGCTGTCGGTGTCGACGATGTGGTTGGCGCGCAGTGCCACGTTCACATCGTGTGCCTCGACACCAGTGAGGTCGATGGTGCCGACGACGCTGGAGCGCTGCATCGGGTCGGTGACGAACGGGCTGGCGTACGGCGAAGCCTCCGCCCACGAGTAGAGATTCGCAGCCGACGAGCGAGTGCGCTCGATGCACCAGTCGAGGCCGCCATTGCCGAGCATCCACTGCACTTGCTCGTTCAGCAGCACCAACGTGCCGAGTGCCGGCGTGTTGTACGTCTGGTTGGCCACCGAGTTGTCGAGCGCGATGTTCAAGTCGAGCGAGGCCGGGCGCCAGCGGTCGCTGTGCCCGATCTCCCGGATGCGCTCCACGCCGGCGGGTGAGCATGCCGCCAACCACAGGCCACCGTCGCCGGCGAAGCACTTCTGCGGTGCGAAGTAGTACACGTCGACCTCGTCGCGCAGCCATGGCAGGCCACCCGCCGCCGACGTGGCGTCGACGACGACGAGTGCGTCGCCCTCGGGGCGGGTGAGGTGCATTGATACCCCGGTGGACGTCTCGTTGTGCGTGAATGCAACGACGTCGACGCCCTCGGCGACGGGTTGGATCGCTGGGTGGGTGCCCGGTTCGCTCTTGACGATGATCGGATCACCGATATGGGGCGCGCTGGCGGCAGCCTCGGCGAACTTCGAGGAGAACTCACCGAATACGTAGTGCTGGCTGCGCTCGCGAATGAGGCCGAACGTGGCCGCGTCCCAGAACATCGTGCTGCCACCATTGCCGAGGACGATCTCCCAGTCCTTGGGCAGGTTGAACAACGCCTTGAGGCCGTCGCGGACGGAACCAACGAGGTGCTTCACCGGCGGCTGGCGGTGTGAGGTACCCAACAACGTCCCGTTGGCCTTGGCGAGCGCAAGCACCTGCTCGGGGCGCACCTTGGAGGGACCGCAACCGAAGCGTCCATCGGTGGGGAGGAGATGGGCAGGAATGACGATGGTGCTCGGATCGATACTCACCATGACAGTCTCCCGCCGAACTGGCGTTGTGACAAAGGCAGATGGATGAAATCTCAAGGGCGGCGGGCGGCACCCTCCCGTAGAATCGGTGTGCTCGTGTATCGAAAGGTCTTTCCAGTGAACCGCACCTCCGCCCGTCTTGCCGCGATCGCCGAATCCGCCACGCTGGCTGTCGACGCCAAGGCCAAGGCGTTGCAGGCCGAGGCGCTGAAGGTCGGGGGCGAGAGCGTGATCGGCTTTGGTGCTGGCGAGCCCGACTTCCCGACGCCCGAGAACATCGTCGAGGCCGCTGTTCGCGCCTGTCGCGATCCGAAGATGCACAAGTACTCGCCGGCGGCCGGTCTGCCCGCGCTGCGCGAGGCGATCGCCGCCAAGACGCTGCGCGATTCGGGGTTTTCCTGCCAGGCCAGTCAGGTGCTGGTCACCAACGGCGGCAAGCATGCCGTGTTCACCGCATTTGCCGCATTGTGCGATCCGGGTGACGAGGTCATCTGCCCGGCCCCCTACTGGACCACCTACCCCGAGGCGATCACACTCGCTGGCGGCGTCCCGGTCGTGGTGCAGACCGATGAGACCGCGGGTTTCAAGGTGACGGTCGAGCAGCTCGATGCCGCGCTCACGCCGCGCACCAAGGCGCTGCTGTTCGTCAGCCCCGACAACCCGTCGGGTGCGATCTACTCACCGGCCGAGGTCGAGGCCATCGGCCGCTGGGCCGTGGAGAAGGGCGTGTGGGTGCTCACCGACGAGATCTACGAGCACCTCGTGTACGGCGACAACAAGTTCGTCAGCATGCCTACTGTCGTCCCCGAGCTGGCGAACCAGTGCATCATCGTCAACGGTGTCGCCAAGACGTACGCGATGACCGGCTGGCGCGTGGGCTGGATGATCGGGCCGTCCGATGTGATCAAGGCCGCCACCAACTTTCAGTCGCACAGCACCTCCAACGTGTCGAACGTGGCGCAGATCGCGGCACTCGAAGCGGTGTCCGGCGACCTGTCAGCTGTGGCGATGATGCGCGAGGCCTTCAGCCGCCGCTCGATCACGATGCACCGGATGCTCAACGAGATCCCCGGCGTCACCGCGATCGTGCCGCAGGGCGCGTTCTACTGCTACCCGAACGTCTCGTCGCTGTTGGGTCGCCCGCTCGGCCCCAACGGCACGGTCAGCAACACCACACTCGAGCTCGCCGACGCGATCCTCGGCGAGGCCAAGGTGGCATTCGTGCCCGGTGAGGCGTTCGGCACTCCCGGCTACGCGCGCTTCAGCTTCGCGATGGCCGACGCCGACATGGAAGAGGGCATTCGCCGAATCCAGCAGTGGGTCGGCGCCTGACCGATCTAGCGTCGGGGCATGAGCAGCGACCCGTACGGCCTCGAATCGATTTCGATCCAATGGCTGCGGGCCAAGCCTGGTCAGAAATGGGCGCGTTATCCGGGTGATGTCTCTGCGTGGGTGGCCGACATGGACTTCCCTCCGCCGCCGGTAGTGCTCACGGCATTGCGCAACACGACGGGAAGCGGCGACTTCGGGTATCCGGATTGGCGGCGCTCGGCGGGCGGCTCACCCGCCGAGCAGGCGTTCATCGCCCGCTGTGCTCGGCGCTACGGCTGGCAGATCGGGCTGGGCGAGTTGATGGAACTCAACGATGTCGTGCAGGGCATCCAGATCGTGCTGCACACGTCCACTGCGCCGGGCGATCGCATCGTGGTGCACACCCCGATCTACCCGCCGTTCCTCAGCAGCGTGGAGGACAGCGGCCGCGAGGTTGTGCGCGTGCCAGCACAGCCGTCGACAGCGTCACCATCCGGCTGGACGTTCGACCATGGCGCGCTCGATGCTGAGCTCACCGCCCGACCGGCCACGGCACTGCTTTTGTGTCATCCGCACAACCCCACCGGCCACGTGTTCTCCGAGGTTGAGCTGCGCGAGCTGGCCGCACTCGCCGAACGCCACGACTTGTTGATCATCAGCGACGAGATCCACGCCGACCTCACCTACGCGCCGCTCCAGCATCAGCCGATGGCCCTGTTCGCGCCCGAACGCACGGTCAGCATCCATGCCGCGTCGAAGGCCTTCAACCTTGCCGGTCTGCGCTATGCGGTTGCCCACTTCGGGTCGGCCGACGCGCTCCGCCGGGTGAAGGCGTTGCCCGGTCACCTCTGGGGAGCGCCGAACCTGCACGGAGTCGCGGCGACGACCGCTGCCTGGAACGACGGCGACGAATGGCTGGCCGCAGTGCTGGTTCACCTCGATCGCCAGCGGCAGCTACTCGCCGACCTGCTGCGCGAAGCCTTCCCGACAATCGGCTATCACATGCCAGCCGCGACCTACCTGGCGTGGCTCGACTGTCGTGCGCTGGGCTGGGGTGACGACCCCTCTCGGGTGTTCGCCGAGCGCGGTGTCCGCCTGAGCGAAGGTCCCAACTTCGGCGTCGAGGGTCGTGGCTTCACCCGCCTCAACTTCGCCACGTCGTCGACCATCCTGCGCGACATCGTCACCCGCATGGCGGGCTGAGCCAGCGCGCAGTTAGGCGAAGCGCTGGCCGGTGGGAGTGGCGAGGAAGTCGGCCAGGCGAATGTGCTCCTGAGTGATGAACCCGCGCTGGGGGAGCGAGCCGTTGTGCACCATCTCGATGACCGCGGCCACCGAGCCGGCGGTCGTCCAGGCGATGGCGGTGCGGCTGATGCCGTCGACGTCCTGGGGGGTGTAGGCCTTCACGAACTCCAGCCTTCGCAGTTGCCCGTTGATCGAACCCTCGGACGACACGTGCATGTACACCACATCGTCACTCACCGGCGGCTTGGCATGCGTCAGCAACTCGCCGGCGAGGCTTCGGCGCTCACGCATCAGCAGCTCGTGGAAGAAGAAGTTCATCAGGTCCATGTGGCCCGGGTAGCGGATCGTTTTGTAGTCGATGTTCGCCACACGCCCGGCGTAGGTGTCGCACATACTGCCGAGACCGCCGGACGTCGTGAACGCTTCGAGTTGCACGCCGTTGACGTACAGCGTCTCGCGCCACTCCATCGCCGAAACCCATTTGCGCACGCCTTCCTCGATGACCTCGCAGTCGTTGAGGTACTCGTTCACCACACCCTCCGGCGACCAGTTGAACGCGTAGCCCAGTAGACCCGTCGGGTGTTGCGGCAGCGCTCCCACCCGCATGCGCACGGAGCGACACACGTCGAACGACTCCACCTGCGAGGCGGCGACGATGGCCACGAACCCCGGTGCGAGGCCACACTGTGGGGCCATGACGCCTGCCGAGGTGCGGCTGAGTTCGGCGATGGTACTGGTGGTGCCGACGTCCTCAGTGAGGTCGAAGTAGTGGATGCCCATTTCGTGGGCCACAGTGGCGACGCCCTGGTTCAACGTGTACGGCAGACACGACAGCACGGCGTCCACCTGCGCCAACTCCGCACGCAGCACACCGGGGTCAGAGATGTCGACCGTGTGGACCGGGAAGCCGCCGTCGTCGCGTGGCAGGCGTTGGTCGATGCCGGTGACCTGGAAGCCGGCGTGACGCAGGAACGTGGCGGCCAATTGGCCGACCTTGCCGAGACCGAGCACGGCGACCTTTTCGAAGCTCATAGGCGCAGCGTACGCCGCTCAGATCAGGGCCAGTAGAGGCCTTGGTGTAGTGCTAGGCCACTGATCACCACGAGCGTCAGACACTCGGCCACTTGTTCCGCGGCGCCGAGTACATCACCGCTGATGCCACCGATCTTGCGCCGCGCCAGCAGACCTGTTGCCGCTGCCGCCGCGAGCGCGGCGCCGGCCAGTGGGCCGACCCACCAGCCCGTGGCCAACGCCGTGACCGCCAGTCCACTCACCACACCGATCGTGGCGCGCAGCGGTGTGGTGCTGCGGCCGTAGTCGGCGCCGAGGCCGGTGTTCGTGGCGAGTCGCATGCTGCCGGCGAGACCCACTGCAGCGACGCGGCCCATCGTGTGGGCGGCGACCGCCGCGGCGAACATCGCTGCCGGGCCGGGCAGCGAACCGAGGGCGACGATACGGACGACGATCGATGCGCACATCGCCGCGACGCCGTACGTGCCGTGGCGACTGTCCTTGAGGATTTCCAAGCGACGCTCGACCGTCCACCCACCGCCGAACGCGTCGGCGATATCGCCCAGGCCATCCTCGTGGAACGCGCCGGTGAGCAACAGTCCGACAGTGACGGCGACGGCTGCCGCGACGAGTGGCGGGGTCAGTTCCCACATGCCGGCGGCAACACCACCGACGGTCACTCCGATCAATCCGCCGGCGAGCGGGAACCAGGCAACCGTGCGGCTGAGCGATGGCTCGCGCCGCAACCGGATGGGCACACGGGTGAGGAACTGCAGCGCAGCGAGCAGTGGCACGACCAAACCCTCAGCCGAACCACTCGGTGAACGTGGGGACGTGGGTGATGCCGGCGCACGCCATGCGCACCAGCGGTACGGCCGCCATCGCGCCGCTGGCTTCACCGAGGCGCATGCCGAGGTCGAGCAGCGGCTGCTTGGCGAGGTGCTCCACCAGGCGACGGTGTCCGGGCTCGGCCGAACAATGGCCGACCTGACAGTGGTCGAGCGCACCGGGCACGGCGACCGCAAGTGGCAGCACCGCCGCCGTGACGACGTAGCCATCGAGCAAGACCGGTATCCCGCGCAGCCTGGCAGCGACAACGGCAGCGGCGATCGCCACCAGTTCGGCGCCACCAACTTCGCGAAGCACCTCGAGCGGATCGGTAACTCCAGCGATGCGGGTGACCGCAGCAATGACGGCGGCGCGCTTGCGGGCGAGACCGTCGTCGTCCACACCGGTACCGCGGCCCACCCAGTCGGCGGGGTCGCCACCGAGCAGCGCGGCGGTGACCGCGGCTGCGGCCGTGGTGTTACCGATCCCCATCTCGCCCAGCACCAGCAGGTCGGCGTCGAGTGACTCCACCGCGGCTCTGCCAGCGGCGACGCACTGATCGAACCGTTCGGTCGACAGCGCTGGTTCGACCCTCACGTCGCCGGTGGGGCGACCGACCCCCACATCGATCGCCTGCACGGATGCACCGACGATGTCGGCGAACGCGGTGACGGTGCTGCGGTGTGCCTCAAACGCAGCCAACATCGCGCCGGTGACCTCGATCGGGTAGGCGCTCACGCCTGCTGCGGCCACACCGTGGTCGCCGGCGAAGATCAGCGCGGCCGGCCGATGCACGGCAGGCAGCGAGGTTCCCCGCCACTCGGCCACCCAGGCGGCGAGTTCGTCGAGCCGGGCCAGCGCGCCAGCCGGGCGGAGGATGTCGGCGGCACGGGCGCGAACGGCATCGCCGGCGACGAGATCAGCCGCGGGCAGTGCGGCCAGCGACGCGCGCAACCAGTCGCTGCTCACCGTAAGAGGTCCCACGGGTTCTCCAGGCGCAGCGCGCGTCCTGCCACCATCAGCAGGGTGCGATCGGCGATACCAGCCACGGTCTGGTTGAGCCGGCCGAGTTCGTCGCGATAGCTGCGACCCAGCGACGTGTCGGGGTGGATTCCCAGACCGACCTCGTTGCTCACGATGACTGTGGGCACTTCGGTGTGCCCAGCACGCGCACGCAGAGCGCTGACGAACTGTTCGACGCGCACCGAGCGCAGTGCGTCCTCGGGTTCGTGCACCAACAGGTTGGCCAACCACAGGGTGAGGCAGTCGACGATCAGCAGGTGATCAAAGGGGACTGCCGCGATCGCAGCGCCCAGATCGAGCGGAGCCTCCACCGTGAGCCAATGCTCGGGTCGCTCATCGCGGTGTCGGGTGATGCGCTCGCGCAGATCATCGTCGAACCCTTCTGCGGTGGCGACGAAGGTGACCGCTCCACCGTGGTGTTCACCCATCTGCACGGCGAGCGTGCTCTTGCCACTCCGCGCGCCCCCGACGAGGAACGTGAGCATCAGTAGTCGATTCCGCGTTTGGCGTTGATCTTGCGCTGAAATGCATGCTTGACCTCGAGCATCTCGGTGACCGTGTCGGCAACGTCGATGATCGCTTCTGGAGCGTCCCGGCCAGTGATGACGAGGTTGACGTGACGTGGGCGGCTGGTGATCGCGTGGACGACCTCCTCTGTGGGCACCCAGCCCCATGTGCACAGATAGGTGAGTTCGTCGAGGATCACGAGCTGGTGCTCGCCGGCGGCGATGATCTCCGCAGCGAGGGCCCAGCCCTCGCGAGCAAGCGCGATGTCGTGGCTTTGATCGGCAGAATCCCAGGTGAATCCGCTACCGAGGGAATGCCAGGTGACGCCGAGTTGGCGGCCGATCTTCTCCTCGCCGACCTTCCACCCGCTGCCCTTGATGAACTGCACGACGGCGACATTCCAGTCGCGGGCGACGGCGCGGATCATCACGCCGAAGGCAGCCGAACTCTTGCCCTTTCCGTTGCCGGTGTTGACCAGCACGAGCGAATCGGCGTTGGTGAGGCCGGCGGGAACAGGGTCGTCCTCGAGCGGGAACGTGCCGGGTTCATGGGCAATGGGGATTTCGGGCTGCTCATCCATGGGTGGCGCGAGCTTAGGCAGCGAGTGGTACGGTTACGCCGTTCGTTCACCTCGATGGCCACCTCGGTGCCCACTGAGATGAACGGATGCACGGTGTTCAGCGAAGTCCGGTGAGATCCCGGCACTGTCCCGCAACGGTAGTTCGTGAGGCCCTCCAAGGCACACGACGAGTCCGGTCGCCTGAAGCCGAGCGCGCAACTCACCCTCGAGGCAAGGGCGGTTCGCGACGGGGGTGCCCGTCGGATCCCAGCTTGTCCTCCCGAACCGGAGGCATGAGCCTCCGGAGAAACGGAGGATCCGATGAAACGGTTCACTTCCATCGCTGCACTCGCGGCGATCCTGCTCACCAGCGCGGCGTGCGGCGACGCCTCGACGTCCGGCTCCACGACCAGCGCAGTCCCGGCGGTCACCGACACCGTTGTTCCGCCGCTGCACGCAATCATCAGCCTGTCGCCGACGGCCACGGAGATGCTGTTCGCGATCGGCGCCGGCGACCAGGTCATCGCCATCGACGATCAGTCGAACTTCCCGGCCGAGGCGCTGGCCAAGCCGCACGACCTGTCGGGTTTCGAACCCAACGTGGAAGCGATCGCTGCGCTGCACCCCGATCTGGTGGTCATCGCCGATGACTCCAAGGACCTCACCGGTCAGCTCGGCAAGTTGGGCATCGCGGTGTGGGTTGGGACCGCGCCGACCTCGTTCGACGACGTCTACACCCAGATCCAGCAGCTCGGCCTCAACACTGGGCACGTCAACGAAGCCGATGCCCTCGTGACGACGATGAAGACCGACATCCAAACGGCCGTCGACTCGGCTCCCAAGTGGGCCACACCGCCGAGCTTTTACCACGAGCTCGACAACACGTTCTACAGCGTCACCGGCAACACCTTCATCGGTCAGGTCTACGGCCTGTTCGGCTTGAAGAACCTCGCCGACGGCGTGGAGGCGGGGAACGATTACCCGCAGCTCAACGCCGAGTACCTGGTGACCTCAAACCCCGACCTGATCTTCCTCGCGGATACGAAGTGCTGCGGCGAGTCGGCCGGCACGGTCGCTGCTCGTCCGGGCTGGGATGGGATCACCGCGGTACAGCGCGGCGCGATC
Organism: Actinomycetota bacterium; assembly: GCA_009702045.1. GTDB lineage: Bacteria > Actinomycetota > Acidimicrobiia > Acidimicrobiales > Ilumatobacteraceae > UBA668. Next base: position 62,639 of record WLIV01000018.1, read on the forward strand.
GTGGTGATCGACGACGACATTGCCTCCCGCTGGGGACCACGTCTGGTCGGCTTCGTCCAGGCTGTCGCTTCGGCGCTGGCGAAGGTTCCGACCACCTGATGGCCACACATCACCTCTCGCGCAAGTGGTGGCTCCCAGCATCCCTCGTGGTGCTGGTGGCTGCCGTCGCGCTCGGGGCGATGATCGGCCCGGCCGGTGGCATCTCGTCGGCCAACTGGCAGATCGTGTGGAACATCCGCCTGCCGCGTGTGGCGCTCGCCGGTGTGGTGGGGTCGATGTTGTCGCTCGCCGGCGCGAGCTACCAGGGCGTGTTCCGCAACCCGCTCGTCGACCCGTACCTGTTGGGTGCGGCTGCCGGTGCTGGGCTGGGGGCGTCGCTGGTGTTCGTCTATGCGCGCAGCGGTACGTCCGGCTGGCCCGTCGACCCGTTACCGCTTGCTGCCTTCCTCGGTGCACTGGCAGCGGTGTTCGTCACCTACACAGTGGGCGCGTCGTTCGGTGGAAGCAGTCTCAGCCTCGTGTTGGCCGGTGTGGCGGTCGCCGCGCTGGCCACCGCGGTGCAGCAGTTCCTGCTGCTGAGGCACAGCGATGTGATCAAGGAGGTCTACTCCTGGATCAGCGGCCGGGTGAACACTGCGACGTGGAGCGACGTGAAACTCGTATTGCCCTACGTGGTGATCTCCGGGGCGGTGCTACTGGTGCACCGCCGCCACCTCGATGTGCTGCGTGTGGGCGATGAGGAAGCGTCCACCTTGGGGTCGGAGGTACGCCGGATCCGGCTCGTCGTCGTGATCGCGGCGACGTTGGGGACGGCAGCGGTCGTCAGCGTCAGCGGGCTGATCGGCTTCGTCGGCATCATGGTGCCGCACCTCGTCCGTCTGGTCGCTGGATCGTCGTACCGATTGGTGTTGCCGCTCAGCATCGTCGTCGGTGCCGCGTTCCTGATCCTTGCCGACATCCCCGGTCGCGTACTCCAGCACGGCGGCGAGACACCGATCGGGGTGGTCACTGCGCTGGTGGGTGCCCCCATGTTCATCTTCGTGTTGCGTTCGAGGAGGACTGCCGTATGAGCTCGCTCGGATTCGAATGTGTGAACGTTCGCTACGGAACCCAGGAGGCGCTGTACGCATTCACCGACCAAGTGAAGCCGGGCGAGTGGCTGTGCCTCATCGGCCCCAATGGTGCTGGCAAGTCGAGCGCGCTGCGGGCCGTGGCCGGCATCGTGCCGCACCGCGGCATCATCACTGTCGATGGCGCGCCGCTCTTCGAACGCTCGCCGCGCCGTCGGGCTGCACTCGTCGCGTACGTGCCGCAGACGCCGTTGATGCCGGACGACATGACCGGTGGTGAGTACGTGCTACTCGGCCGCAACCCCTACATCAGTTACTTCGGCAGTGAGACCAAACACGACCGAGCCTTGGTGGCCGACGTGTTGGATCGGCTCGACCTCGGAGCGTTCACTCACCGGCGCCTGGGCACGCTCAGCGGTGGTGAGCGTCAGCGACTCGTCATCGCCCGTGCAGTTGCTCAGGAGGCGCCGATCCTGTTGCTCGACGAGCCGACGAGTGCGCTCGACATCGGACATCAGCAGCAGGCGTTGGAGTTGGTCGACCGGTTACGTCGCGAACACGGCCTCACTGTCGTGTCGGCGATGCACGACCTCACGCTGGCGGGTCTGTACGCCGACCGACTGGCGTTGCTGCACCAGGGTCATGTGGTCGCCAGCGGCGACGCCGCCCACGTGCTGCGTCCGGAGACGCTCAGTGAGTTCTACGGCGTCAGCGTCAGCGTTCACCACGAACCCGACGGCACCGTGGTCGTGGTTCCGCGCCGCTCCAGCCTCTGAGCTCCGGGCGGTCATCGGCCGGGGCGGTTAGGTTGGTATCTCGTGAGCGCCCACCCCAGCGACATCGACCGCGAACTGGCTCGTGATCTCGTCGGCGCGACCGCTGCGCATGCGGCGCTCCTCGACTCCATCATCGATCTCACCGATGCCCAGGTGGCCCAGTCCTCATTGCTGCCGGGCTGGACGGTGGGTCACGTGCTCACGCACATCGCCCGCAATGCCGACGGTCACGCGCTGATGCTGCTCGCTGCCAATCGCGGTGAGGTGGGTCATCAATACGTGGGTGGGATGGAGCAACGCAACGAGGAGATCGAGCAGGGAGCGCGCCGGTCAGCGGTCGAACAGGTCGCGGACGTGGCCACAGCCTGTGCCGGTCTCGAGGCCGCCTGGGCTGCCATGACGCTCACCGGTTGGCAGGGTGAAGGTCGCTCGGTGGCCGGCACCGTGAAGGTCGACGACCTGCCGTTCCGCCGTTGGCGCGAGACGGTGGTGCATCACGCCGATCTCGGAGTGGGGTTCACTTGGCGCGACTGGCCAGCAGAGTACGTGCGACTGGAACTGGCGCGCTCGACGATGCTGTGGGCGAGTCGCAAGCCGATGGGCCTTACCTCGCTGCCCGCGGCCGCGGCGACGTTGCCCGATCACGAACGCCTTGCCTGGATGCTCGGCCGCACCGCGGTCGCGGGTCTCGACCCGGCCGGAATCTTCTGATGACCCGTACGTCTCGCTGGGTGCTGAGTGCCCTGCTGGCCGCGATTGCCCTGACCGGAACGTTCGTCGGCGGCACCGCCGGAACCGTCGTGGCCCATGCGGCGCTGCAGAGCAGCACTCCCGTGGCGAACAGCGTGCTCGAACAAGGGCCGCCGCAGATCGTGCTGCAGTTCGACGAAGGTATCGAGGCCGGGCTGGCCAGCATCACGTTGTTCGACGGCGAGGTGCACCAGATCGGATTGGGGAAGCCCGTCGCCGGTTCGGACGCGAACAGCGTCACGGCCACCGTGCCCGAGTTGGGTGAGGGCGTGTACGCGGTGATCTGGCGGGTCACCTCGGTCGACGGTCACGTCGTCGACGGCGGTTTCAGCTTCCAGGTCGGCAAGGGCGCGGGCGGTGACGGTCAGGCCTTGATCGATCAGGCGCGACGGGGAGTGCGTGCCGCACCGGCCGTGCGCTTCTGGTACGGCGTCGCCCGCTACGTCGGCTATCTCTCGGTGGTCGCGCTGCTGGGTGCCGGTTGGTGGATCACGCAGGGCGGCGCAGCGCTCGCACGACTCGCTGGCCGGCGCTGGCGACAACTCCCGCTCGTCGCTGCAGTGCTGCTGGTGCTCTCATCCGTGGCGGCCTTCCTGTTCTTCGGCGCGGAGGCAGTCGCCGGATCGCTGAGCGACGCGTTCTCGCCCTCGGTGTGGGGTGATGTGGCAGGCACTCGAACGGGCGCGCTACTGCTGGGTCGGGTGGGTCTGGCCGTGGCATTGGTGGCATTGGTGGGGGTTCACCGTCGTCTGCCACAGGGCACGCTCGTTCCGGTGGCCTTCGTGATCGGACTCTGCACGCTCTATACGTTCTCTGCAGTCGGTCACCCGAACACGCTGCACCCGGCGCCGGTATGGATCGCGGTCGACCTGTTCCATCTCGCCGCGATCGCGATCTGGTTGGGTGGTCTCATCGCGTTCGCGCTGCTACCTCGCGCCGCGCTGGCCGACGATGCTGGTGCGCAACTGGCGAAGCGTTTCTCTCGTTGGGCGCTGATCGCTGTGCCGGTAGTGGTGGCCACTGGCGGCGCGCTGACCTGGAAGTTGAACCGCGGCCTGGACGGCATCACCGACACCGACTGGGGTCGCGAGGTGCTCATCAAGGTCGCACTCGTCGCCGTGCTATTGGCAATTGCCGGCCGCTCACGATTCCTGCTGCGTCGCCGTTCGGCTGCATCGATGCGCTACACGGTGTGGGGTGAGGCACTCATCGGGTTGGTGATCGTCGGCGTCGCTGCCAGCATCGTCTCGCTCCCGCCCGAGCAACCGATACGGGCGCAGTCGTACGCCGAGGAATTGGCCGCGACAAACGGTCTCATCGCGCTCGTCTCGCTCGGCCCGGGGCACGTCGGCTCGAACGAGATTCACATCAACCTCACCCCGCCCGGTGGTTCGCTCGCACCGGTGGCGGGCATGACTGCTCGTGTGGCCTTGCCCGACGGGGGTATTCCGGAATCGCCGGTCACGCTGAAGCAGGAAGGGCCGAACCACTACAGCGGGGCGGTTACCTTCCCGCGCTCGGGCGCCTGGCGACTCGAACTGATCGTGCAGGTGACCCCCAGTGAGACGCAGTCGTTGAAGGCTGTGGTGCCCATTCCGTAGCGGGGTCTTAGGGCAGGGTTAACCAGAGCACGGTGCGCTCGTACCCCTCGTCGATCATGCCGACCGACTTCCCCACGTCGAACGTCGTGAGTGCGCTGGCCAGCGCCGGAATCTCGATCACCCGTAGACCGACTGGTGGCCTGAACAGTACGGAACGTCCGTGTGCCTCCACGCCCAGTGAGCTGGCGCGAAACAGGATGTCGAGCGCATGCTTCGGGGCCGGCCCGGCGGCCAAGGCCGGTACGCACAACACCAGCGCAGTCGCAGCACCCAGCTGCAGTGTGAGGTCGAGCGGCACGTCGGCCACGACTCCACCGTCGACGTAGGTGCGGCCGTCGATCTGTACCGGCGGGAACACACCGGGGAATGCGCTGCTGGCCAACACTGCGCGCGCAGCATCGCCGGTACTCAGTGCGACTCCCTCTCCGTTGGAGAGATCGGTGGCGATCACCGCAACGCGGGTGGGGGCGTGTTCGAGCAGACGCTCGCCGAGATGGCGACGCATGAATCGGTGACCATGCATGCTGTCGAGGAATGACGGGCGGCGCCCCATCAATCCCATTGCCAGGCGGCCGAGTTCCAGCCGCATCAGGTCGCGCCGTTTGATCGACCGCCACATCCGCTCAAGGCGGTGCACACCCTCGATTCCGCCGTTCCATGCGAACAGCGTGGCGTTCACGGATCCGGCCGACACTCCCACCAGGAGGTCGGGGATGATGCCGTGTTCGGTGAGCGCCTTGAGCACACCAACCTGGTACGCACCGAGTGCACCGCCTCCCGGCAGCACGAAGGCCAAGGGCCTCGGTAGCTCGGCAATGTCCTCCGGCGTCACCCCGTGAGTGTTGCACTTGCACCGAGCTAGTGCCGACCATCGTCACCGGGCAACTGCCGCGCCAGCATCGGCAGCGTTCATCAGGGTGCTCACCATTCGATCGACATGGTCGGCCATGCCGCCGTCGATGCCACCAGGTAGGTGTGCGAGCCACGTATCGAGATCATCGCGAAACTGCAGACCGGGATGCCGGACTCCGGGCTGCGGCGTCGGCGGCGGCGGGAAACCTGCTGGGAGCGCGCCGTTCGCGATCCATTGTTGGTGCACTGCCGCGGCGACGGACGCAGCTGCGGTGGTGAGCGTCGCTTCCTTGGCGAACTCGGCATCGTGGCGAGCCAGGTCGGTGCCGCGGGGATGAAGGCTGCCGAGCACGCCGACGCCGACGCCGACCACCAGTGAGACCGCCAAGCCGCCCGGGATCAACCCCCCGGCCAAACCAGCCAAGCCGATGAGCATCGACCAGCCAGCTGCCGCGCGTCGAGCGTCCGTCAGCCTCCGGTCGACGATCACCTGTTGCAGCATCCCGAGATAGGCGCCGAACTCCTCCAGCGCGGTGGACCCGGCGGCGTGCGCGAGGAGACCCTGGCGAACAGTGTCGATCTGCTGCACCAGCCGGTCGAGGGTCGCGTCCTCCTGCGCCAGGAGCGCCACCAGTTGACGTTGGTGATCTGGGGTCAGCTGCCAGTCGTGGTTCAACGGCCCCAGCTGCCATGTCCAGGGGGCGACCGCGTCGGCGAGGAACAGCGCCCACTGTTCGTCGTCCACGACCGTGCCCACGCATCGGTCGTCGCCAGCGCGGAACCAGTCGAGTAACGGCACCAGTAGTCGTCCGGCCGTGGCCACGCTGACGTGTGCCGGGTCGGTGGCGGTCAGCACGATGCGGTGCGCCAGCTGTGGCTGAGTCGTCGCCGCGAACAGGGTTCGCGGGTGGGTGCCCGCCAATGCGACATAGCGCAGCGCTGCTCGGCGATCGACGGCGATCAAGGGAAACAAGATGTCGGCAGGGTTGGGCTGCGACCGCTCGGCGAACTGGCTGGCGGTGCCGATACTGGCCTCGGTCCACGGTTCATCGCACCAGCGCAGTATGAGCGCGTCGGCCACCTCCGCGAGGGCCAACGGGTCGAGCTGCAGGTGTTGCACCATCAGCGCGGCGGTGTACGGCTGCAACGTGGCGAGTTGCCCGAGGTCGTCGTCCAGCTCGCCTGCCAGCCGTGCGAAGAGTGCGTCGAGTCGCGAGACCGACGAGGCATCAGCCGCGCTGGCACGCCATGCTCGTTCGCCAGCGAGCGCATCGGCCACGCGCGTCCAGCCGCGGAAGTTGGCGCGGAATGCGGCGCGCAGCGCAGGATCGCGATCGATCAGCCGCAGTTCTGCGGTGAGCATGGTCCATTGTTGGGGGTCGTTGCACAGTTCGTCGAGGTTCACCGTGTCGAGCATCTGACCCAGGCTGCGTGCACCCGCCGAGTCGAGGCGCAGCACCGTTGTATCCATCAGGTCGGTGCCGTCGTTGCGCAGCGCCAGCGGATCGGTGGTCAGCAGCAGCCGGATCAACGGCAGCCATTGGCGGTCGATCCCGTGCAGCGCACTTCGAGCCACGTGCACGGTGTCGGCCGCAGCAGGGTCGGCACTCTCGATGCGTTGCAGCTCGGCCACCGCAGCGGTCATGCGGCGAGCGAGTGCCTGCAAACGCTGTGGGTCGTATGCCAGGTCGGTCACGGGGCGACCACTCCGTTGAGTTCCAACCGTCGGGCCACCGCTAGTAAGCGCTCGGCCTCGCAGCTCAGCAACCGTGCATGGGTCGCGAGGTCGTTCTGGCACGCGAGGGCGGCCGGCCCTACCCACGTCTCGTCGCCGGCGAACCGATGCAGTGTCAAAGCACTCAGCGCTTGAAGGCGGCGCGCCAGCCGACGCAGTTCGGTCGCTCGCAGCACAGCGAGAGGAGCGACGGGAACAAGCGGCATACGCCCTCACTGGGTACGGCGAGGTGACCCACCCGGCAGTGTTATGCGAGCGAGCGGACGATGAGGTGATGGGGCAGTTGCGTGTTCTGGTCGATGAACCCGTCGCCCTCCACGCTGAACCCGTGGCGCAGGTAGAACTCCAGTGCCGCATCGCGGGCACGGGCCCACACCAGTGTGGTGCCGCCCTGCGCCATTCGCTGGCAGCCACCCTCCAGCAGCGTGCCGCCGTGCCCGAGCCCCTGTGCGGCCCGTGACGTCGCCATACCGCGCAGCTGCACTGCCGGTTGGCCAAGGTGTGGGCGTGGCACCCAAGTACTGACTGCCACCAACCCGTCGCCGACGCGCAAGCCGAGATGGCGGGCGCCTGGCCATGTGTCCTCTGGGAACGCAACGTCCTTGGTGACGGTGTCGAAACGAAGTACCGACAGCCGCAGAGGGTGTGTCTGTTCGGCCGTCAGTTCGACGATCGCGATGGCGCTCATCAACGGACAGGATGCTGGACGGCACCCGGGAAACCGATGCGGACAGGCGTCGACGTCATGTGTTCAGCTTGCCAGCATGATCGTGCGATCGGCGATCGTGGCTGCCTCGTCGCGATCATGGGTGACGAGCAGTGCGCTGGTACCGGTGGACCGCAGTAGCGCGGCGAGGTCGGTGGCCAACCGGTCGTGGAGGTCGCGATCCAGGCCGGTCAGCGGTTCGTCGAGCAGCAGCACCCGTGGGCGCGGCGCCAGCGAGCGGGCCAAGGCAACGCGCTTGGCTTCGCCACCGCTGAGTCCTCCTACTGCGCGGTCATCGAACCCTGACAACCCGACCAGGGCCAACAGTTCCTGCACTCGCCGATGGAGTTCTGGGTGAGGTGTGCGTCGCATACGCAGACCGAAGCCGACGTTGCCCGCGACGGTGAGGTGGGGGAACAGTTGCTCGTCCTGGAAGACCAGCCCGATGTTGCGTCGGTGTGATGCCCATCGGGTGATGTCGACGCCGTCGAGGGACACCGTTCCTGCATCAGCCACGAGCAGGCCGGCGATGACACGCAGCAGCGTGCTCTTGCCGACACCTGACGGGCCGAGCAGCGCCACCACTTCACCGTCGGCGACGGTGATCGAGACGCGGTCGAGGACGTTGCGTTCGTCGAAGCGGACGGTGATGTCATGCGCCTCGAGCATCGAGCACGCTCCCTTCGCCGAACACTCGGCGCTCGGCGATGACGATGATGAGTGCGGTCGCCACGAGCAACATCGTCGCCAACGCGAAGCCCTGCGCACGAGGCGTCTCGCCTGCGCGGGTGAGCAACCGGGCGATCGCGATCGGCAATGTCTCGCGTCCCGAGCGGGTGAGGAACGTCGTGGCGCCGAACTCGCCCAACGAGATCGCCGCCGCCAAGCCCACGGCGCCCACCAATGGTGCGCTGATGCGGCGTACATCGACTGCCCACCACGCTCGCCATGGAGAGGCTCCCAGCACGGCGGCTGCGTTCCGTTGTTCGGCCGGGATCGCCCGCAGCACTGGTACCAGGGCGCGCACCACGAACGGTGTGGCGACGAGTGCATGACCGACTGGGATCAGCCACCATTTCGCTCGCCAGTCGATCGGCGCGGTGTCGAACGCGATGAGGATGCCGAGACCGATGGTGACGGCGGAGGTGCCCAACGGCAGCATCAGACCCACGTCCAGTAAGCGACCGTGACGGCGTGCCGATCCGATCGCCAGTGCTGCTAGCGCACCGATGACCACGCTCAACAGTGCCGCCAGTGCAGCGAAGCGCAGTGAGACGAACAGCGAAGCGAGCGGGTCGACGCCCAGGCTCACTCCCGGGCGAACCTCGGTGTGTCCGAGCGTGCGCCACGCGGCCATCGACCATCGACCTCCGAGCCGGAACGAACGACTGACCATCACCACCAACGGTGTGGCCATCACGATCGTGGCGACTGCGGCAACCGTTCCGACGAGCCGTCGCTGCTCGCGGCTGCGCGCTCGGCGCAGTGATCGCGCTCCGGGCAGTTGCACCGCGGTCCGCCGCTGGAATCTGCTGGACCACCACACCACCGCACCGAGGACGAGGAGCTGCAGCACGGAGAGCACCGCAGCGCCATCGACGTCGCCCAACTGCGTGGCCCGGCGAGCGATCTCCACCTCCAGCGTGGCATGGGCTGGACCGCCCAGCAGCCGGACGGTGCCGAACGAGGTGAACGTGAACAGGAACACGACGGTCGCCGAGGCCCACAGGCCGGGGCGCAGCAAGGGCAGCACCACGTGGCGCAGCAGGTGCCACGGTGATGCGCCGAGTGTGCGCGCTGCGGCGGTGATCCCTTCAGGCACCACTGCCCACATCGAACCCAGCAGTCGCACGACGACCGCGATGTTGAAGAACACATGTGCTGCCACGACGGCGCGTGCAGTTCCGTGCCAGTTGGCGGGCAGCAGGGCGACAAAGGCTGCGCCGACCACGACGGTGGGCAGCATGAACGGCACGGTCACCGCGGCAAGGACCGCGCGCCGCCCGGTGAAGCGGTAGCGGGCGAGCACGTAGGCGGGTGCAAACCCGACGACCAGCGTGAGCACCGTACTGACGACGGCTTGCCAGACGGTGAACCACAGCACGCCCGCCAGCCCGGGGGCGCGCAGCACGTCGGTGACCGAACCGGGGCGCAGCACACGTGTCAGCAACGTGCCGACCGGGTACGCGAAGAACAGTGCCAACCCGCCGGCGGGCAGCGCCGCCAGGGCGGGCACTGCCCAGCGCGGCAGTCGGTTCAGCGCAGCACGATCCCGTTCCACTCGTCCTGCCATTGTTCGCGGTGGGCCGCGATGTCCGCGGGTTCCAGCGTGTACGGATCGGTCGGCACTACGGCGAACTGCTGAAACACGTCGGGTAACGCCACGGCCGTGTTGGCCGGGTACACGAACAACGTGAGCGGTAGTTCCTGTTGGAATGTGGGAGTGGTGAGGAACTGGACCAGTCGCCGGGCCGCCTCGGGGTGCTTGGTGCCGCGTAGGACGCCTGCGTATTCGATCTGTCGGAAGCACGTCCCAGCGGCGACGCCGGTGGGTGCGTCAGTGCGCGGCGGGTCGGCAAACACGACCTCTGCCGGCGGGCTGCTGCCATAGCTGACCACCAGCGGCTTGTTCCCGGTGCTGCCAGCAGAACCACTGAAGCGCTCGTAGTAGGCGCTGTCCCAACTCTCGGTGACCTCAACTCCGTTTGCTTTCAGCGACTTCCAATACGTCTGCCATCCACCTTCGCCGGACGCGGCAATCGTGGCCAACAAGAACGCAAGACCGGGTGAGGAGGACGCTGGGTTCTGCACCACGAGTAGGTCCTTGTACTCGGGTTCGATCAGGTCGTCGAGCGTGACCGGCGGGGTGAGCTGGTGCTGCTGGAACCAGGCGATGTCGTAGTTCACACAGACGTCGCCGAAGTCCACCACTGTGGGGGCATCGGCGAAGATCTTGCCGTCGGTGGCCGCGGACAGCAGCGTGTTGTCCACGCCCCACATGACGTCACCTTCCGGGTTCCCGGCGGTGAGTTCAGCCTTGGTGACCATCGTTCCGGCATCGCCGGCAGTGACGATGTTCACCGTGATGTCGGTCTGCGCGGTGAACGTGGCGAGCGCTGTGTTGAGCGCAGTGTCCTTCGTGGGGAACGAGTCGTAGGCCACGAGCGTGATGGTGACGGGGCCATCGGTGACGGTGGCCGCCGGCGCATTGTCGCCGCAGGCGGCAAGCAGGACGCCGATGACGGCAAAGGAGGTGAGCAGGATCGCTGGGCGGCCCATCGGCTGGCTCATGGGATGACTACCGTGAGGACTCCGTCAGCGACCCGCACGACGGTGTCGCCATCAGAGACATTGCTGAGACCGCGAGCCTCGGTGCCGGTGAGGGTGGCGTCGGCCAGCGGCCAGGTGGCGCCCGTAAGAGTGACACCGGTGCAGACGCCGTGCAATGCGAGGAGCGAGAAGGTCTGGCCACCGTCGAGCGGCAGCGCGAGCGACCGGCCGCTGTGCACCACTCTGACCTCCGACGAGCCGACCACGGCGGACACCGAACTGAAGCGGGCGAGCGACGGGTGCCCCAACGACAGCAGGGTTCCCAGTAGGTGATCGAGCCGGTCATCGCTGAGCGGATCGAGGCCTCCGAGCAGCAACAAGTACTGGGCGTCGGTGAGCGCGACCGCTGCGGCCAGCGCCAACTCGGTATCGGTCTCATCCTTGGCCTCGGGGTGCGTGTCGATCAGTAACTCGTGGGCGTAGGCCCACATCCGCCCCGACGCGCTGATGCTGTCGAGATCGCCGACGAGTGCATCGGGCCGCAACCCGGCCGACACTGCATGATCCAGTCCGCTGTCCGCAGCGATGATGCGCACGTCGGTGTTGACTGCCTCCAGCGCCGCGAGTGCGCGGGCGTGCAGCGGACCGCCACCGATGATGACGACAGCGGTCAGTGGCGCATCGCGAGGTGTCTCTGCCATCGAATTCATCGGCTCCCTCCGCTGGCATTACCCAGATCAGGTTCTCGGGTCGGTGGCGGCGGCCACCCTCTCAGCCCACGTTCCTGTGAGCTCCCCGTTCGGTTGTCTGAAAGTGTAGCGGTCAGTCGCGGTCGCGCTGGGTCTGGATCGTCACCAGCACGAGGCCCAGCACCACCATGGCCATCCCCACGAGTTGGATGGGTCGCACGCTGCTGCTGAGGAACCACACCGACCACAGCACCGACAGCCCGGGCTGGGAGACCTGCAGCATGCTGATGACACCGATCGGCACCAAGCGCTGTGCGAACACCATCAACCCGTGCGCAATGGTGCCGGTGAGTGCGGCCAGCAGCGTGATGAACACGACCGATCGCCAGGTGATCGCAGTGAGATCGTGGCGTACGAAGACGAGACCCACCACCAGGGTGACCAGCGTGGCGACCGGTGTGATCGAGGCCATTACCGTCGCCACGGATCGGCCCTGGCGCAGTGTGCGACTGGTGAGCAGATAGGTGGTCCACATCACGAGCGCGCACGCGATCCAGGCCACCCCGCGCCATGAGAACTCGCCGTTGGACGGAGCGTTGAACAACACCACCGCCAGCCCGGCCAACGAGACCAACCCGAACGAGAACGAGGCCAGCCGCACCTTCTCATGGAACAGCACTGCAGCGAGCGGAACGACGAACAGTGGGGTGAGCGCACCGGTGAACTCGGCCGAGGCGATCGTGGTCTTGGTGACGCCGGTGAAGAACAGGACGAGGTTCAACCCGAACGCCAGACCCGGCAGGAGTGCCGGTCGGATATCTGCCCACGTCAGCCAGCGTTTCTCGCTGACGCGGAGGATGGCGCTCCAGATCACCGAGCACAGCAGCATGCGCCAGAAGGCGATCGCCACCGACGGCGTGTGCGCCAACTTCACCAACGTGGAGCCGAGGCTGAACAACAGGATCACGATGCCCAGCGCCGCCAGACCCAGGGGCCGTCCTTCGAGGCGCCGTCGGGTCGTCGGGACGAGCACTGCTTTTTCGGCGCTCACTCCTGGGGCTGTCGGCGAATGTCGGGCTCGATGTAGATGGTTCGTGCAATGGGCACGGCGGCCCGCAACTGCTGCTCGGCATCGTCGATCGCCTGGGCCAACTGCGCCACAGTCAGCGAGTGGTCGAACTCCAACTTCGCGGCGACCAGCAACTGGTCAGGGCCGAGGTGCATCGTGCGCAGGTGAATGATGCCCAGCACCCGTGGCGTCGTGGACAGCGCGACCTTGACGGCCACGAGGTCCTCGTCGCTGGCTGATTCGCCGATCAAGAGCCCCTTCATCTCCACTGCCAGCACGATGGCGATGCCGACGAGCAGCGCACCGATGGCGATGGAACCCACGGCATCCCATCGCGGGTTACCGGTGACCTCGGACATCGTGAGGCCGAACAGTGCGAACACCAGACCCGTCTCGGCGCCGACGTCTTCCAGCAGCACCACGGGCAGTTCCGGGGCCTTCGCGGTGCGGATGAAGTTCCACCACGTGCGGCCGTTGCGCACGTGGTTGGCTTCCTTCACGGCGGTGCGCAGCGAGTACGACTCGAGCAGGATCGCGATGCCGAGGATGACGAACGCAATGGTGGCGCTCTCCACCTCGTGTGGGTGTTGCACCTTGCTGATTCCCTCGTAGAGGGCGAACAGTCCGCCCATGCTGAACAGCACGAGGGCGACGATGAATGACCAGAAGTAGCGCTCAGGTCCGTAGCCGAATGGGTGGGCGCTGTCGGCCGGTCGCTTGCCGCGCTTGGAGCCGAACATCAGCAGGCCCTGGTTGCCGGTATCGGCGACGCTATGGCCGGCTTCTGCGAGGAGACCCGCAGAACCGGTGAGGAGGAACCCAACGAACTTGGCCACCGAGATACCCAGGTTGGCGAAGAACGCAGCGATGATGGCCTTGCGGCTTCCGTCTTGCACGGGCGCCAGGTTACCGAGTGGCAACGATCTGGAGCCCGTGCGCCAGAATGGCACCATGAGTGAGTCGACACCATTGCACGGGCGCGTCGCCCTCGTCACCGGCGGCAGCCGCGGCATCGGCCGCAGTATCAGTGAGGTGCTGGCTGCGGCCGGTGCCACCGTCGCCGTCAACTACGTACGCGACGCCCAGGCCGCCGCCGACACCGTCGCCGCGATCACGTCTGCGGGCGGCGCAGCGGCGGCATACCAGGCAGGGGTCGAGTCGGTCGACGACTGCACCCGCATGGTGCAGCAGGTGATCGACGACTTCGGCGGAATCGACATCCTCGTGTGCAACGCAGGTATCGCCTCGCGTGGGCGGTTCGTGGCCGACACCGACCCCGACGAAGTGGCTCGGGTGGTGGCCATGCATGCAATCGGTCCGCACCATCTCAGCCGGTTGGCCTTGCCGTCCATGCGCACACGTGGACGTGGCGACATCGTGATGATCTCGTCGATCGCCACCACCAACCTCGATGCCGGTGGCGCGCCCTACAGCATGGGTAAGGCGGCGATGGAGGCGTTGGCAATGACACTCGCCAAGGAAGAGCGCGGGCATGGCATCCACGTGAACGTGGTCGCCCCGGGCATCGTCGAGACCGATATGGGTGTGCGCCTGGCGCGTGCGCAGACCGGTAACCGGGAACTACAAGATCTCCGTTCACTCGACGCCACCTCACCGTTCGGTCGGGCGTGTCAGCCCGCCGACGTGTCCAGCGTCGTGCTGTTCCTCTGCAGCAGCGCTGCCAGCTACCTCACCGGCCAGCGGATCGTGGTCGACGGCGGCGGCCGGGGCTGAACCCCGGCCGCACCGGCACTTACTTCGGGGTGACGATGTCTTCCTTGCGCGGCAACTCGACGAACGTGCGCCCGGGCGTGAGAAGGAACGTGCTGCCATCGTCGGCGGTGAGCGTGTACACGTCGTGGTTGTCCGCGCGGCTCCAGGTTCCGTGCACCATGTTCCCGCCGGTGAACAGGAAGGCCTCGCCGCTGCCGACGCTCTGCGCTGCGGGACTACCCACGCTGAACTTGTAGACCATCTTCAGGATCAACACGTTCTCGGTGGTGACTCGGTCGCCGTTGCGCTCCGTGTCGGCCTTCTTGTTCTGTGTGCGCTCGTACTGCTTGGTGCTGTCGTTCCAGGTCCAGCCGATCTTGTACGAATCGATCGTCATGTCGACACCGGTGGCGGCCGAGCCGGCCAGGGCGGCA
>WLIV01000019.1 GCA_009702045.1 Actinomycetota bacterium
GGTGCGAGTGCCACAGCCCCGGTGCGAGTGCCTGACGCGCACCCGAGTGCCGAGCGACGCCCGGGGTGCCACCTGGCACTCGGGTGCGCCGCTGGCACTCGCACCGGCGGGCTGGCACTCGCACCGGCGGGCTGGCACTCGCACCGGCGGGGTGGCACTCGCACGGGCACTCGCGGGGTTAGCCGAGGGCGTCGGCGACGGCGGCGTGCAGGCGGTCGTGGGTTGTCACGTTCGCGGCTCGCTGTGACGCCACCCGCACCACCGTGACCGACCGATCGGCAATGGCGGCCTCAAGACCGACGAGATCGACGACCGTGCGACCGACCAGACCATGGGCAGCTGCGAGAGCAAGCACGTCGGTGCCGTGGGGGGTGCCGAACAGTTGCTCGAAACGCTCAGCGGGAAGCGCATTCGCCTGTGACAGGAACGAGAAGATGCCGCCGCCGTCGTTGTCGGAGACCACGATCGTGAGCGGCAGGCCACGAGCGCCGAGCGCCGTCAGCGATGACTGGTCGTGGCAGAACGCCACGTCGCCGAGGTGCACGACCGTCGGCCGACCACTTCCCAGCGCCACGCCAATTCCCGTGGCGATGACACCGTCGATACCGTTCGCGCCGCGGTTGGCGTGCACCGTGGTGCGCACCTCTCCACGCCCGAACCATTCGAGGTCGCGCACCGGCATCGATGACGAGACGACGAGGTTCTCACCCCCGGTGCTCAGCCAACGTGACACAGCGGGTTCGCTGAGGTCGCGCTCAGCTCGCAACGTGTCGCTGATGGCGTGCTGCGCGCGTCGCTCGGCATGCTGCCAGCGGGCCAACCACGGCGTCCCAGTGGCACCCGTGACCAGCGGCAACAGCTCGGTACAGAGCGTGGACGGACGGCCGTAGACACGCTCGGTGATGATGCCCAACGGATCGAGGATGCGTTGTTGCGAGTGCACCTGTACGTGGGTGGCACCGCTGGACTGCAACCACTGGCCGAGCACCTTCGACGCCGGCGGGGCGCCGAGGTGCAGCACTGCAGCGGGCACATGGTCGCGAGCGAAGGGCGCATGGCGCAGCAGCGAATCGAAACAACACACGGCCTGCGGCAGGTGACGACATCCCGAACGCGGGTCGGCCAACACCGGCCACTGCAACGCCGCGGCCAAGGCTTCGACTGCCGCAGGATCATCGACACCAGCGCCGGCGATGATGATTCCACGGCGCTGATCGATCATCCCTGCCAGGCCGGCGATCTCGGGCCTCATCATGAACCAGCTGTCCGGGTCGACAGCCGGCCAGTCGACGACGGGCGGCAGCGCACTGGGTGTACCGATCAGCGGATCGCGGAACTGAAGGTTGATGTGCACCGGTCCCGGATCGCCGTCGACCGCACTCATCCACCAATCGGCGGCCCACTCGCGCCAGACGTGAGCGTCGACCGCCTCGGGAACTCCGGGATCGGCGAAACAGCGCACGACGGCGCCGTACAGGTCGATCTGATCGATCGTCTGCGGCGCACCGATGCCCTGCAACTCGGGCGGCCGGTCGGCGGTGAGCACGAGCATCGGCACACCCGACAGGTCGGCCTCGACCACGGCACCATGGAAGTGGGTGGCGGCGGTGCCGCTGGTGCACAACAGCGCGGCAGGCACGCCCGTGGCCAGAGCAATACCAAGCGCGATAAACGACGCTGAGCGCTCGTCGTGCACCACCTGCACATCGAGGTCGGAACGCGTTGCTAGCGCGAGTGCCATCGGGGTGCTGCGCGAACCGGGAGCAATGACTGCGTGGCGCAGCCCCATGTGCACCCACTGGTCGACCACCGTGGCGCAGAACGTGGCCTGCACATCGGCGGGCTCGCCTGACATGCCGTTGGCAGGGACGGTGGTGGACTGCTGCGTCATGAGCGCAACGATAGGGGCGTATCCTCGCCCTGTGCGTCCTTCACTCACTGTCGAGATCTGGTCCGATGTCGTCTGCCCGTGGTGCTACATCGGGAAGCGCCGCTGGGAAACGGCTGCGGCGGCTCTCGCCGACGAGGTCGATCTGCAGGTCGTGTTTCGCCCCTATCAGCTCGATCCAACGGCGCCCCCGGCAGGCGCGACACCCGTGATCGAGGCCTACGCGAAGAAGTTCGGCGGACACGAGCGCGCTGCCGCGATCATCGCGCAGGTCACGGAGGTGGCCGCCGGCGATGGACTCGAGTTCCACATGGACCGGGCACTGCGGGCCAATACGTTGCTGGCCCACCGATTGCTGTGGCTGGCCGAGGCCACCGGCCACCAGTACGCACTGAAGGAGCGCCTGCTGCAGGCATACTTCTGCGACGGCGCCGATGTGGGCGACCCCGATGTGCTGGCTGGTCTGGCAGAAGATGTCGGCATGCCGGCCGACCGCGTGCTGGCGTTCCTCGACAGCGACGACGGCACCGACCACGTGCGCTCGATGCTGCAGTACGCCGCCGACGCCGAGATCACCGCGGTGCCCACCTTCGTGCTCGACGGCAGGTGGTCGGTGCCCGGCGCACAAGACGCCGACACGTTCATCAACGTCATCCGCCGGCTCTTGGCCCGCAAGGAGCAGGAAGCTGCCGACGAAGCGGCCGAGACCGCTGTCTCCGGGCCCACCTGCGACGACGAGGCGTGCGATGTCTGACTGGACTCCGCTGTCGGGACCTCTCGCGGCGGAACGGCTGGGCGACCTGCACGCCCCGCGAATGGTGTTCGTGCACGGGTTCACCCAGACCGGCAACTCGTGGAAGCCGATCGCTGAGCTTCTCGTTGCTCGCGGTCTGCAAGCGATCGTCATCGACCTGCCCGGTCACGGCGGTTCTGCAGCGGTACGTGCCGATCTGCGACGCACAGCCGACATGATCGCCACGATCGGCGGACGCGGCACGTACATCGGCTACAGCCTCGGCGGACGCGTGTGCCTGCATCTGGCGCTGATGTACCCGCATCTGGTGCAGTCGCTCGTACTCATCGGTGCTCATCCTGGTATCGCCGACGCGGACGAACGCTCATTGCGGCGCGCGCATGATGACCAGACCGCCGAGCATCTGACGGACATCGGCCTGGAAGCGTTCCTCGATGAATGGACCTCGCTGCCACTGTTC
Organism: Actinomycetota bacterium; assembly: GCA_009702045.1. Taxonomy (GTDB): domain Bacteria; phylum Actinomycetota; class Acidimicrobiia; order Acidimicrobiales; family Ilumatobacteraceae; genus UBA668. The sequence continues at coordinate 3,103 of WLIV01000019.1, forward strand.
GGCGGCTTCAAGTTCACCGACGCCGATCGAGCCGACCGGCTGCGCAACACCGTGGACGGCCTGGCTGCCAGCCTGCACTCAGCGGGCACCGGCGAACAGCTGCCGCTGTGGCCGCGATTGCGGGAGCTGAACATGCCTGTGCTTGCCCTCGCCGGCGCGCTCGACACAAAGTTCGCCGCCATCGCCGAGCAGATCGCATCCACCGTCCCCGCCGGGCGCGTCGTGCTGATTCCAGATGCGGCGCACGCAGCCCACCTGCAACAGCCCCAGGCAGTCGCCGAGGCGATTGCCACTGCCCTGCCGCGCTGAGCCAGGTCAGCGGGAGACGGCCATAGCGAGCGCAGCCAGCAATCCGGTGGCCAGCTGCACCTTGCCGGTGAGGCCCAACACCGGAATCAGTGCCGGACCCTTGGCGCCGCCGAGGACCGCCTTCACTGCCGGACGCGCCACGAGGATGCCCAGCAGCCCGATGGCCGCCCACGGTCGATCGACCAATGCGATCGCGATCACCAACACCTGTGCTACCGACAGCAGCGCCACGTAGAACCACCGTGTCGGTCGATCCCCGATGCGGACGGCCAAGGTGTGCTTGCCCACCTCGCGATCAGTGGGGATGTCGCGCAGGTTGTTCACCACCAACAGCGCACAGGCCAGACACCCTGCGGCACACCCGGCCAGCCAGCCGACGAGCGTGATCTGCTCACCCACGACATACATCGAGCCGAGCGTGGCCACGAGTCCGAAGAACACAAACACGAACACCTCGCCGAGGCCCATGTAGCCATACGGCCGAGGCCCGCCGGTGTAGCCCCATGCGGCGAGGATGGCCGCGACGCCAACCACCAGCAACCACCACGTGGTCACCGACGCCAACGCCAATCCGGCGATCGCCGCCACGCCAAACGCCGCGAGTGCCGCCTTCTTCACGGCCGCTGGCGTGGCCAGCCCGCTGGCCACCAAACGCACCGGACCGACGCGCACCTCGTCGGTGCCGCGTACGCCATCGCTGTAGTCGTTGGCGAAGTTGACGCCCACCTGCAGCGCCAGGCTCACCACCAATGCCGGTGCCACGCGCCACCACACCGGATGAGCGCCACCGGCGGCTGCAGCAGCGCCGAGTGCCACGGGCACGACGGCAGCGGGAAGTGTGCGAGGGCGGGCACCGATCATCCAACGATTCATTCCGTCCAGTCTCGCCTATCCTCGCCCTCGTGCCTCACTTGGTCGCGATCGACATACCCGGCGGCACGGCGTTCGTCGACGCCCTCCAGCGCGAATGGAGCGCAGGGAACGCCGTCCTGCCGGTCGATCGTCGCCTTCCCGATGCGGCCAAAGCGGCGCTCCTCGCTTCGATGGCTGCCGGTTTCGTCGTCGATGAGCACGGACGCCACACGCTGCCGGACGCACGACCCACCGAGCCCGGTGATGCACTCGTGATGGCGACCAGCGGATCCACCGGCGCCCCGAAGGGTGTCGTGCTCACCCACGCAGCCATCGCTGCCTCCGCCACGGCCACGAGTGCGCGCCTCGGCATGACCCCGGCCGACACCTGGCTGGCGTGTCTGCCCTTGGCGCACGTCGGCGGCCTGTCGGTGATCACCCGCGCGCTGCACACTGGAACCGGTCTTGTCGTGCATGACGGCTTCGATGCCGCCCGTGTCACCGCTGCCGCCCGAGAAGGCGCCACCGCCGTGTCGCTCGTGGCGACTGCGCTCGCCCGTATCGACCCTGGCGTGTTCCGCACCATCGTTCTCGGCGGCGCACGGCCGCCGTCCACTCTGCCGCGCAACACCCACACCACCTACGGCCTCACCGAGACTGGCAGTGGCGTGGTGTACGACGGTCGCCCTCTCGATGGTGTCGAGGTGCGCATCTCCCCCGCGCCTCATGGCAGCGACATCGGCGAAGTGCTGCTGCGCTGCCCGATGCTGCTCCGCGCCTACCGCGACGGCAGCACTCCCCTCGACGACGCCGGATGGCTGCACACGGGCGATCTCGGCCGCTGGTTGCCGGATGGCCGACTGCACGTGGAGGGTCGCCGCGGCGACATGATCATCACCGGTGGTGAGAACGTGTGGCCAGAGGCCGTCGAGGCGATCTTGGCGACACACCCCGGTATCGCAGAGGTTGCCGTGGCCGGCGTGGCGGACGCCGAATGGGGGCAACGCGTGGTCGCGTGGGTGGTCTCAGCGGCGAGCGCCCCGGCGCCCACACTCAGCGAATGCCGAGCACTCGTCGCCGACCACATGCCGGCGTTCTGCGCTCCCAAGGAGCTGCACACCGTCGCATCGCTGCCCCGCACCGCACTCGGCAAGGTGCAGCGGTATCTGCTCACCGCAGATACCAACGACGCCTGACCGGCGGCAGCGTCAGTTGGCCGGTTCGGTTCCCTCGACCTCGAGCGGGTGCTCCACGGTGACCTTCACCTGGCGGATACGGCGGCCATCCATTTCGGCAGCCGTGAATCGCCAGCCCTCGTGCACAACGGACTCGCCCTCGTCCGGCACGTGTTCGAGCGTGCCGAACACGAAGCCACCCAAGGTGTCCCAGTCTTCATCGGGCAGACGGGTTCCGAGCAGATCGTTGAGGTCGCCGATCGCGATACCGCCATCGATGAGGTAGTCGCCATCGGCCAGTCGCTGCACCTCTGCGTCCTCCTCGTCGTGTTCGTCGACAATCTCGCCGACGAGCTCTTCGAGGCAATCCTCCAGCGTGATCAGCCCGGCGATCGCGCCGTATTCGTCAGCGACGAGCGCGAGGTGGAACTTCTCCGCCTGCATTTCACGCATCAGGCGGTTCACCGCCTTGTTCTCGGGCACGAAGTGCACATGACGCAGGAAATCGGTGACAGGACGAGCGCCGTCACCCTTGCGTTCAGCACCCATCAGATCCTTGGCGAACGCCAACCCCAACACATCGTCCTCGTCGGTGTTCATCACCGGCAAGCGGCTGTAGCCGTGCTCGAGCGCCGCGTCGAGTGCCTGTGTGACGGTGCTGGTCGGTTCGATCACCACCATGTCGGGCCGAGGCACCATCACCTCACGCGCGATGGTGTCGCCGAACTCGATGATGCTCTCGATGAGCTCGCGTTCCTCGTGCTCCACGACACCGTCCTCGACGGCCGTCTCGACGATGCCCAACAGTTCCTGTTCGGAGACGAACGGACCCTGCTCGAGTCCCTTGCCCTTGATGAACACATTGGTGAGGCTGATCAGCCAGTTCGAGATCCAGCGCAACGGTGGGAACGCCACCAGCGCGGCGGTGGGCCGAGCAACCATCAGCGCTGCGCGTTGCGGGTGCAGCACTGCATACGTCTTCGGCATTGCCTCGGCGATGACGAAGAACACCACCACGTTCAAGACCACACCCACCACGACACCCCAGCCGCCGAACAACCGGCCGGCGAGAATCCCCCACAACGTCGTCTGCACAATCTGGCTGACGTTGATCGTGAGCAACAGTGCGTTGACCCAGCTGGCGGGTTCGTCGACGAGGCGCTTCAGCGCCTTCCCGGACTTGAGGCCCTTGTCGGCCAGTGACGCAGCGCGCGGTCGGGAGATGCGCGACAGGCCCATCTCGGCGATCGAGCAGAACACCAGGATGATCAGCAACACCAGGATTCCGCCCACCAGCAGCAGATCGGTGGTGACCGCGTCGGCGATCATTCGTCGTGCCCTTGGCGGAAGGCCTCGGGTGCCGGACCGTGCCAGTAGTGCTCGATCAACAACTCGACCTCCCGAGCACGCATCGCTCTGGTCTGATCGTCGTCGTCGTGGTCGTGACCCAGCACATGCAGCACACCGTGCACCACGAGGAGGGCGATCTCGTCGTCGACCGTGCCTGCGTGCGACGGCGCCTGCCGCTGCGCCACTGCGGGGCAGATGACGACATCGCCCAGCAGCAGGGGCATATCGCCCGGATCCGCGGGCGCCCGGTCGGGGCCACGACTGATCGGTTGGCCGTGCAACACGATCTCGGCCTCGGACGCGTCGATCGGGAACGCGAGCACATCGGTGGGCCCGGGCTTGCCCATGTGGAGTTCGTTCAACTCGGACATCTCGGTCTCGCTGACGAACAACAGCGCCAGCTCGGCCAACCCGCGCACACCCTCAGACCGCAGTACCTCGGTGGCTAACTCCTGCCATCGCTCGAGATCGACGGGAACGTCCTTCTGCTCGTCGGCGACGAACACCTCGGGTTCGCCATCGCCACCTACTCGCCGGGGAGCATCGATGTGCGGTCGGGAGGGGTCAGCCACGGCGGGGTTCTTTCTGGAGACGAGCTTCATCGGCCCTCTCGTAGGCGGAGACGATGTCGGCGACAATGCGATGACGCACGACATCGGCAGCTTTGAGGTGCACGAAGGTGAGGCCGTCGATCCCCGTGAGCGTACGTTCGAGACCGATCAGGCCGCTGCGGCCGTCCGGGACATCGATCTGCGTGGTGTCGCCGGTGACGACGACCTTCGACCCGAACCCGATGCGGGTGAGGAACATCTTCATCTGCTCGGGGGTCGAGTTCTGCGCCTCGTCGAGGATGATGAAGCTGTTGTTCAGCGTGCGGCCGCGCATGAAGGCCAGCGGTGCCACCTCCACCGCCTGTCGTTCGAGCAGCTTCTGGGCACCCTCGGGCTCGACCATGTCGTGGAGCGCGTCGTACAGCGGACGGAGGTAGGGGTCGATCTTGGCCATCAGATCGCCAGGAAGGAAACCCAGTCGCTCACCGGCCTCCACCGCCGGGCGGGTGAGGATGATGCGCTGCACCTGTTTGGTCTGCAAGGCATGCACCGCCATCGCCACGGCCAGCCAACTCTTACCGGTACCGGCGGGCCCGAGGCCGAAGGTGATCACATGGTGCCGGATGGCATCGACATAATGCTTCTGGCCAGCGGTCTTGGGCCGGATCGGCTTGCCCTTGGCGCCACGGAGTATGTCGTCGGTGAGCACGCGACTGGGCCGCTCGTTCTGACCCATCATGTCGATGCTGCGGCGCAGACTGGAGTCGTCGAGGTGCTGACCTTGCTGCAACAGGCTGATCAGTTCTTCGCACAGGCGCCCGACGTGTTCTGCCTGGGCGCCGCCGATGATGATCTCGTTACCCCGCACCACGACTGTGGCCGCGGGGAACGCTGCCTCGATCTGACGGAGGTGCACGTCGCGCTGACCGACGAGTGCGGACATCAAGTGATCACCCGGCACGATCACCGTGTACGGCTTGGCCAAGGTGGTCATGGACGGCCCGTCGGTGGATTCATTCACGCATACGGTAGCGAATACGAGGTGCTCACCGGCGCTGACGGGCGGGGATGCGCAGCGGGTTGGTGGGGTCGGCCTCGCCGATCGCCGCGAAATCGACAGCAAAGTAATACGACGCACCGAGGTGCAGCACCGGAGCGGGGCCGACGAACGCCTTGGTCAACCGTTCCATCATCTCGGCGAACCCGCCCGTCTCACCCGGCTGATGCGCCTCGGGAGCATCGAACACCAGCAAGGCCCCGTCCGCCGCCTCGCGCTGGAGTGCCTCACGTGCCAAGCGAACGATGGCACCCTGCGCTGCGTAGACCGGGTGGACGACGAGCAACATGATGTAGTGGACCGCACCGCGGCGAGCATGATCGGGGAACCGGCCCTCGAAGTACGCCCGGCTGAGGTAGCGAGTACGGCCGATCTCAGTGGCGATCAGACCCATCGCGACCGGCGAGTTGTCATCCCAGAGCACCCAGATCCGGTTCGACGGCTCGCGCAGGGCGTCCTCGAACTCATCACGAAACAACATCTCGTGGCTGGGCGACTTGTCGTTCATCGGCAAGTACGAGGCCTCGTAGAGATCCCAGAGGCGATCGCTGAGCACCGGGTCGGTGAGGTTGGAGTGACGAGTCACGTACACGAGCGGCCCCGATCACCTAGGCACCAACGGCACGACCGGCACTCGCGCGCTGCGCGCGAGTATTGACGCCTATTGCGCGAATTGATGGCCATGCGCGTAGCATATGCACCGTTGTGGGGTGGACTGGTGGATAGTGTCCAGCGCAGCGGGATGCCCCGCCTCACCGCATCTCTGGGAGGACAGTGAGCAAGGAACCGGCACGGTTGAGTTGGGTGTACCTCGTCATCGGCGTCGCACTGACTGCCGCTGGACTTGCCGCGTCCGAATCCACCATCCGCGACGGCGTGTACGTGGTCGCTGCTCTGCAGGTGATCCCTACTCTGCTCATCGCTCGCCGCCTGCGCCAGGTGTCGTGGCGCCCGATCATCCTGTTCAGCGCAGTGGGTGTCCTATATGTCGGAGAACAGGTCATCTCCGGCGACCAGCCCACGTACGAGTCGCCACTGGCAGTCATCTTCGTCCTCCTGGCTGTCACCAGCCTGGTCGGCGGTCTCGTCGCACTCGTCCGCAGCAGCCTGCCCGGCCCCACACGCAGCATCTGGGGCGATGCACTGATCGTCGCCATCGGCGCCTGGATCATCAGCTGGGCCACGCTGGTGCAGTCGATCAACCAGGCCACCGACAACCGCTCGGCGGGTGTGGTGCTGTACGGCCTCTACCAACCCACGTCGTCCGTGGTGCTGTTCCTCACTGTGGTGCTGCTGCTCAACCGCCACCAGCGCCCACCGGCCATCTGGATGGTCGCCGTCGCACTCGCGTTCAACATGAGCGGCGACATGACCTACGCGATGATCGACGCCCGCCACCTCAGCGCCGGCGCCGACCGCTTCGCGCTGCCGATGTATGTGATGGCGTACTTCGTTGCCAGCGCCGCATTCCTGCACCCCAGCATCCACGAGCTTGGGCGCCCCCAACCCAGCCCGAAACCCGACTCCATCGGCCGCCTGGTGATCACCACCACCTCGCTGCTGCTGCCCATCATCGTGTTGGCAGCCACCTCCCCCAACGACTCCACCGATCGCATCGTGCGCTTCGCGTCGGCGCTCGTGCTGTCGGCAGTGGTCACCATCCGCGTGGTCACCGCCGTGCGCTCGAACAGCAGGGCCCAGGCCGAACTGCTACACGGCGCCCAGACCGATCCGCTCACCGGCCTACCCAATCGCGTCGTGATGCTCCAGAAGATCAACGAGCTACTGCGCACCAGCTGGGACTCCGACCAGCACCCCACGCTGTTCTTCGTCGACCTCGACCGCTTCAAGAACATCAACGACTCGCTGGGCCACGCCGCCGGCGATGAGGTGCTGGTCACCGTGGCCCGCCGCCTCATCAACGCAGTGCCTGCCGACGCCGTCGTGGCTCGCCTGTCGGGCGACGAATACGTGGTGCTCGATGCCCACGCCAAGTCGCAGGGCACCGCAATGGCTTCCGCCGAGCGCCTGCTCGCTGTGTTCCGCGAACCACTTGCCCTCAGCCAGGGCGATGTCTTCGTCACCGCCAGCATCGGCGTGGCTGCCATCAGCCCGACGGCGAGCACGACAGCCGAGGATCTTGTCCGACATGCCGACACGGCGATGTATCGCGCCAAGGATGCCGGCCGCAACTGTCTGGCCGTCTACGACGAGTCGATGCACGAGCGGGTCGCCCATCGCCTCGCCGTCGAAACTGCGCTCTACCGCGCTCTCGACCGCCGCGAGCTCCGTCTGTTCCACCAGCCGATCCTCGATCTGCAGTCGGGCGATGTCGTCGGCTTCGAAGCGCTGATGCGCTGGCAGCAGGCGGACGGCACCATCGTCTCTCCTGCCGAGTTCATTCCCATCGCCGAGGACACCGGCACGATCGTGCCGATCGGTTCCTGGGCGCTGCTCGAGGCCCTTACGCAACTTCGCCGCTGGATCGACGAAGGGGTGTGCAGCCCGTCGGCCACGATGTCGGTCAACGTCTCGCCGCGTCAACTCAGCGACACGAACTTCCCGGCCATCGTCAGCGAGGCGCTCACCCGCTCGGGGGTCTCGCCGCAACTGCTGTGGCTGGAGATCACCGAGAGCATCATGATCTCCGAACCGGAACTGGCTTTGGCGACGCTGCGCCGACTGCGTTCACTGGGCGTGCGAATGGCGCTCGACGACTTCGGCACCGGCTACTCGTCGCTGTCGTTGCTGCAGAAGTTCCCGCTACAGCGGATCAAAATCGACCGGGCGTTCGTGCACGGTGTCGCCGACAACCCGAACGACCGCAGCCTGGTGCGCACCATCATCGCCATGGGCCGCTCGCTCGGCCTCGACATGGTCGCCGAAGGTGTCGAGAGTGTCCACCAGTTGCAGGTGCTCAGCGATCTCGGCTGCACCAAGGCACAGGGTTTCCTGATCAGCCACCCGGTGCCTGCCGACGCAATGCGCAGCACGGTGGCCGCGCTGGAGCGTCTGGGTCAGTTCCCCGGGCTGCGCGCGAACACCAACGCACCTGTCAACTGAACCCGCCGACTACTGCTGCAGCCAACGCTTGAAGCGACCGACCGTCGAGGCGTCGTCCGTCGCACCGGTAGCGGCAGTCGCTTTCGCATTCGTCGGCGCCTTCGCCGCGGGCTTCACACCCTCACGGCAGCGGCACCGCTCGGCCTTGGGCACATCGCCCAACACTGTCTCCACGTGGGCGCCACATCCGGCCCAGTTCGGCTTGCCACAGGTCTTGCACGTCACTCGTCTGCACATACCCCCTAGGGTATCAGCCGAAGCCGCCAGAACGATGCTGATCCAACGTTGGGGCGTCGCCGGGCGCGAGCGCCGGATGCTCGCCGTAGCGGATGGGGTGACCGGCGCGAAGCCGACCGCTGTCGTCGTGCTGCAGCACCCCGCGCTCCCAGAAGTGTGGGTGCGCAAGCATCTCGTCTCGCGTGAGGATCGGCGCCATCGGGACGCCGAGCGGCAGCATCACCGCGATCAGGTCAGCGCGATCGCGTGACCCGATCGCGGCAGTCAACTCGGCGCACAGATGCACTGCCTGCGCAGCACGAGCGGACATGTCGAGCGCGGCGATGTGCTCAAGGCCGAGCCCGGTGCACATCAGGCCCCACAGGACATCCTCGCTGTACACGCCCAGCTCGACCCACTTGTCGTCACGCGTGCGGTAGCAACCCAAACCGGGAAGGTGTTCCGCTGCCGCGGTCGTACCGTCGCGCCCGTCGATCGGGCCAGTGGGCAGCACCCACGCCGCCAGCAGGTCGGTGATTGCGAGATCGATGTGTTCGCCTTCGCCGGTGCGACGGGCACACAGCACGGCAGCCAGGATTGCGAACGCGGCCGCCATGCCCGAACCCATATCCCCTACCAGCATTCCCGCATGCGCCGGTTGCTCACCTTCGCGGAACGTGAATGCACCTGCGTAGGCCTGGTAGTTGTAGTCGTGCCCGGCCACATTCGACAGCGGCCCGAACTGACCAAAGCCGGTGAGCGAGCAGAGCACGATCGATGGATTCGCAGCGCGGAGCGCGTCGAAGCCAACCCCCAAGCGATCGGCCACACCGGGGCGGAACCCTTCGACCACCACTTCCGCTTCAGCGACATGGCTCAGCAATCGCGCCCGGTCGTCAGGGTTCTTCAGATCGAACACGGCGCTGCGCTTGTGGCCGTTCCAGTTCAGATAACGATCACCCTGCGGGCGCATCCGGTCGCCGCCCGGGGGTTCGGCCTTCAGCACGTCGGCACCAAGGTCGGCAAGCAACTGCGTGGCGACGTGGCCAGGCTGCCAGAGCGACAGGTCGATGACCTTCAGCCCGTCGAGCAGACCTCCGGTGCGAGTTGTTGCGCTCAAGTGGCATCGACCTCCGTAATGGACGAAACTGCGGATCCTGGTCGACCGTACTGCCGGTGGCCACTGACCAAGAAGACGAGACGAGTCAGATGAGCCACGACCCACGGTCCGCCAAGGCGCAGGGCTGGGATCGCTGCGCACTCATAGTCCTGAGCGCCTCTACGACCAGGCGTCGATGATCGTTGCCGATGGCACCACGAAGGCGATATTGCGCATCGTGTACTTCAGCGCGTGCTCGGCATACTCGGGCGGGTCGCTGGCGACACAGTCGGATGGCACCACCACCGTGTAGCCGGCGTTCATCGCCTCGATCGCGGTTCCCAACACGGCGATGTTCAGCGACACCCCGGTGACGATCAGCGTCGACACACCCGTGTTGCGCAGATACGAGTCGAGTCCGGTGGCGTAGAAGCCGGTGAGGCCCTGCTCGCGCCGGAACACGACATCCTCCGGCTGCGGGGCGATCTTCGACATCACCGGACCGTGGCCTCCCGAACCATCACCTCCGCCGGACATGCGCAAGTGCACCATCGTGTTGCGTGCGAAACCGAAGCCATCGGGTCTGCGCTCGTCGGTGCAGTAGAAGATGCGAACGCCCTTGGAGCGACCGGCAGCGAACATCGCCGCACAGTTGTCCACCAGACCGAGCTGCTGCGCCGCTGCTGCGAGCCCAGGCAGGATGGACTGTTCGCCGAGCAGGTTGACCTGACACTCCATGTTCACGATCGCCGTGCACGCGGGGTCGATATGGGGCCGCACATCGAGTGCCATCAGCGTCGCACCAGTCGTCCTGGGCGAGCCCCGGTGTCGCTGCCATTACGGCGCGTCACCGTGCCGTGCACCATCGTGAGGTCGTACCCGACGGGATCCTGCATCAACCGTGTCGCTCCTCCAGGAAGGTCGTGCACTGCTCGCGGCACGGTGAGGCGCACACGTTCGGCATCGATCACGTTGAGGTCGGCGCGCAGACCCACCCGCACCGTCCCGCGGTCGGACATGCCGTACAGGGCGGCGGGTTGCGATGTCAGCCGGCGCACGATTTCGGCGAGAGCGATACGCGGGCCGCGCTGGCGATCACGCGCCCAGTGGCTGAGCAGGAAGGTCGGAATCGAGGCGTCGCATGTGTAGGCGCAGTGGGCGCCGCCGTCGTTCGTGCCGACCACTGCGTCGGGGTACTGCAGTTGTTCGTAGAGCACCGTGTGGTCGGCGTCGGCGTAGTTGTACATCGGGTACAGCACCATCACGTCGTCGGCCGCCAGCATGCCGTCGTAGATCACCTCGTCCAGAGTGCAGCCCGCCGCCTCGGAGCGCGCGCCGAGCGATCGATCACGAGGCTGTTCGTAGTCGGGCACACCCGTCAGCAGGTAGCACGACGGCAACGCTGACCGCATGAACGCCCGCTGCTTGCGCTCATAGGAGGTGACGGGTTCATCGTCCTCGGCAAGGATCGCAGCGCGGACATCGCGACGACGCAGCGCCTCCAATCGCTCGGCGAGCGGGAGATGTGCGACGCGGGTGTACGAGGGTCGCGTCACGAACGGATGGCGGACATCCCAACCCCACAACACTCCGCCAGATCGGCCCGCCACCAGTGGTGTCACCGACAGACCAGCAGCGCACCAGGCAGCTGCGGTATCCATCTCGCGCCGCCACCGCTGCGGATCGTTGTGTGCCTGCAGTTCGAGGAACGTGGTGGGCAACCCGGTGGCTCTCGCCAACGCACCGATCCATTCGAACTCAGCAACGACGACCTCAGGTTCGTCACTCCGCGCAATTCCTGCCGGGGCGAACTCGAAGACACCGCCACCGCCAGCGGCGATGCCATTGCCGATCGCCACCAGTTCCTCAAACGTGGCATAGGTACCGGGCACGGGGGTGCCGTCGAGCGCCCGGTGACCGAGTGTGCGCGACGTACTGAAACCGAACGAACCGGCCTGCGCCGCCTCGCGGGCGATTGCGGCCATCGCGTCAAGTTGTGCTGCATCGGCCGGCCGGTTCTCCACCGAGTCGGCACCCATCGCGAACGTGCGCAAGGGGCCGTGCGCCAGCTGTGTGCCGACGTCGATCGCCCAACGACGCGATGACAGCTCATCCAGATACTCGGTGAACGTCTCCCAACTCCAGGACATCCCGGCGGCGAGCGCCTCGCCCGGGATGTCCTCCACCCCCTCGATCAACCGGATCAGGCCCTCACGGTCGGAAGGCCGGGCCGGAGCGAACCCGACACCGCAGTTGCCGAACACGACGGTGGTGACCCCGTGTGGGCTGCTCGGCTCGAGTAGGTCGTCCCAGATCACCTGCGCGTCGTAGTGGCTGTGCACATCGACGAAACCTGGGGTCACCACTCGGCCGGTTGCATCGAACACCTCGGTCGCCTCGTCGTCGATCGACGGCGAGACGACGACGATCAACCCGTCCTTGACCCCGACGTCCATACGCATGGCGGCGGTGCCGCTGCCGTCGAGCAATGACCCGTTCTTGATGACGAAATCGAGCACAGGCGGTGGATGCTCAGTGCGTCGTGTCGGCGAGCTCGCCGGACTCGAGGTACGAACGCTCGATCTCGTCAACGCGGAGCAGCATGTCGGCGGCGTCGCCTTGCAGCACGATCTGCCCACGACTGAGCACGTAGGCCCGATCTGACATCTCCAGCGCATAGCGGATGTGCTGCTCGACCAGCAGCACGCCGGTGCCGCTATCGGCAGCCTCGCGCACCTTGGTCAGCAGACGCTCGAGCACCAGCGGGGCCAGACCCAGTGACAGTTCGTCAATCAGCAAGATGTCGGGCTTGGACGCCAGCGCACGTCCGAGTGTCAACATTTGCTGCTCACCACCCGACAACAAGCCAGCCTTGCGACGCAGCAACCGCTCGAGTTCGGGGAAGATCTCCAGCACCGCATCCTTGTTGTGGCCGCCGAGGCGCAGGTTGTCGGCAGCGGACAAACCCATGAACACCGAGCGCTCCTCCGTGATCAGACGCAATCCGCGGCGAGCACGCTTGTGTAGCGGATCAGTGGTGACTTCACCCTTCAGCCGGATCTCTCCAGCGGTCAGCCGCAGTTCTCCCGCGAGCGCCTTCACCGTGGTGCTCTTACCTGCACCGTTGACCCCCAACAGCGCCACCACCTCGCCCGGCTTCACCGAAAGGTGCATTCCCTTGATTACCGACACTGAGCCATAGCCGACGTCGATACCGATCGCCTCGATCACCGGTGTCACTCCGTCACTGCTGTTGGTGTGCGCAGTCGTCTCGCTCATCGTTGGTTCCCCCGAACCCCAAGCAGGCGCGCGGCCCGATGTGTCGCTACAGTAGCCCCACTTGGCCGTTTGCTCAACACTGTTCAGCAGATGTCCAAGACAGCGCCACGATCCGAACCGAGCGACACGAATGCAGAAGAAGAAGGACGCACTCCGCACTCCGGCCGCATCCCGTCCCGGGCTGAGCATCGAGGTGATCGTCGAGACTGCGTGCGAACTGATCGCCGAGTCGGGCGCCGACCAACTGACCATGCGCCGCCTCTCCGAGCGACTGGGCGTGGCCCTAGGGGCGACGTACCACTACGTCCCGAACCGCGATGGACTGCTGAAGCTGGTCGCCGAACGGATCATGACCACGATCGAGTTGCTATCCACGACGCCCAAGTCGTGGCAACCCACGCTTCGCACGCTCATGATCGACTTCGCTGCAGCGTTCACCCGCTACCCGGGAATGGCCCGCTACCACCTGGCCAACGTGGAAGCCACAGGTCCCGTCAACACACAGGCCACGATCATGCAGATGCTCGCCGACGCGGGGTTCTCCACCGACAGCAGCCTGACGCTCATCGCCGCCCTGTTCTTCTACACCAGTGGTGTCACGGCCACCGGCATCATGACCCACGATCAGCCTGGGCTGACCACGTCGATGGTCGCGCAACGATTCGAGGCTGGCCTCGACCTTCTCCTGGAGGGCGCGGCAGCGCAACTCAGAGCCGACAAAAAGGCACGTCGGGCAGAGGCTTGAGCCTCCGCCCGACGCACACACGCTGAGCGCGCCCGAGAAGGTCGGCGGTCAGACGCTCCTGGCTGACCACAGTGCCCGCAGACGAGCCATCGGATCGCTCACCGTTGCGGACTCCACGTTCAGCACCATCGTGCAACGGTCGTCGGTCGTGTACGGCCGCCACTCGGGCAGCCCAGGATGGTTCGGGTTGCCGGTGTGCGCGAACCGCACGAACGCCTCGCTCACCGTCTTCGAGACCGCAGCGTTCTCGGGCCGATCGCCGGCCATCGGGTGCAGCATCCAGTTGGCGAGCGCGAACGGGATGTCGCCACCGTGGGTGGCGCCGAGAATGCCGCCCAGCGCTGTGGTCTCGTAATCGAAGCGGTAGGCATACGTAGGTGCACCCCCGGCAGCGCCCTTGCGTTCGCACCAGTCGATGCTGCCGTGCCACATCACACGATCGGTGACCAACTGCGCTGCGATCTGAGTGGGAGTGAAGTCGGGATAGCTCTGGCGATAGGCCGCGAGCGCCTCCTCGGTGAGATCTCCGAACATTCCCTGCACCATCTGTTGCAGGCCTGCGTCGTCCAGCACACCGAACCACGGCATACCCAACATCATCATCTTCATATCGTCCTTGGTCGATCCAACCATCATCGCCACACCAGTACCGTGCGGCGCACACATCGGATCGAGCGGATGGTGGGTGATGACGGCGCCGTCCAGCACCGGCTGCAGTGGCATGAATGCCTCTGGACTTGCCGACGAGGCGAGGCCCGCGTCGATCGGCATCGCCAACTCCTTGGCAGCGGCTAACAGGGCCGCGACCGGCATGTCGTGCAGCCGACCGATCTCGTTCTTGCCCACGCCAGCGATGTTCAAGAACTGCTCGGTGATCGCAGTCGCAGTCGCCGCCGAACGGGCCTTCACGTACGGACCACTCAACAGCGCACCGCGCTGGAAGAGCCCCTTCGCGCTCGGCATCGCCAGCAGAGTGGACGTCTTGGACGCGCCACCAGAGCCACCGAACACCAACACCTTCGACGGGTCACCACCGAAGTTGGCGATGTTGTCGCGCACCCAGTGCAGCGCCAACACGATGTCCAGCATCCCGGCGTTACCGGAACCGGCGTAGTCCGGTCCAGCGATGTCGTCGAGGTGCATGAAGCCCAGCACGCCCAGACGGTGGTTGATCGTCACCACCACGGCGTCACCGCGTTGGGCCAACGGAGTGCCTTCGTACATGGTCCACGAACCGCTGCCAGTTTCGAAGCCGCCGCCATGGATCCAGACCAGAACCGCTCGCGAGGTGTCGGGCACCAACGACGGCGTCCAGACGTTCAGCACGAGGCAGTCTTCGCTCTGCTCCGGCTCGTCACCAGACAGACCGTGCAGGAAGTCGCCGAACGCCTTCATCCGCTCGATGGCCGCCGGGTCGGTCGGCGTGCTGCCGCCCATTTCTGCGTGGCCGATCTGAGGTGCGGTGGGGCCGTAGTTCGTGGCGTCACGCACTCCGTCCCACGCGTCCGGCGGGGTGGGCGCCTTGAATCGTCGCTCCCCGCCCGTCGGCGCCCCATAGGGGACGCCACGGAACACGTGCACCCCTGCGGAGTTGACGCCTCCCACTCGCCCAGCGGTGGTGTCGGCCACGATGTCATAGCTCGTGTCGCCCATGTGTGGTTCTCCTCGATCGATGGTGGGTTCAGGTGACGACGACGCGGGCCTGTGCCAGGTTGGGTACCCGACGCGTGGTCGCGGCGACGTCACCGGCGCGGTGGCTGTGCACGAGCGCCGTCACGAAGTACGTGCCGGGTGCGTCGTAGGTCTGGGTGACAGTGCGACTGATCGACGTTGCACTGCCGTCGATCGAGTCGTCCTTCAACGGATAGGCGCCCTTGCCGTCGAAGTCCCACTCGAGCGAGATGATCGTTCCGGCGTTCGGCGGCAACTCTGCGTCAGCCGTGACGGAGACCGGTTGTCCCACCTTCACCGACGCCAGCGAGCCACCATTTGCCGAGACCCTCACCACGGCCTGGATACCGCCCCGCTCTGCGGCAGTGGCGGGCAGTGTGACCTTGCCGTCGGCGTAGCTGTACGAAGTGCCGGCGGGCTCGACGCCGCGCTCGACCCAGTCGACGAGATCGGCCATGGTCTGCTCGATAACCGGGCCGTAGTCCACCAACCAGGTGTTCACCGCACGCGGGCCTTTGGACGGGATCATCATCGGCGGGATGTGCTCTGCGTTGTCGGTCCAGCGGATGCGGAACCGTTCGGCGGCCCCGGCCTCCCCTTGCGCTGCGAGCACGGCCTGGTGGTAGATGATGCCCTGCGGCGGCCACAGCGATGCGTCGTGCGTGTGGTGCACCCAGATGATCTTGCCCTCGAACTCGCCCGAGTAGGAGACGCCCATCAACGGCGACATCAACGGCACTTCGTGCTGTGGGTACACCGGCACGCCGTCGAGGCGCAGCGAGTCGAACTGCGGATCTTCCATGACGTGATGGCGAGCGAAATAGCAGAACGCCAGGAAGCGACGGTTGCTCAGGTGCACCACGTCGCCGACCTTCACGCCGTTGAACCGCTGCAGGTTGGCCTCACCGTGGCCGTCACACATCAGCAGGTTGCCCACCGCCTGCGTGACGTACAGCTGACGGCCGGCCGCTTCGCCACTCGCGACCTGCACACCCGCACCCAGCATGTAGCCATACAAACCGTCGATCTCCACGGCGTAGGGCGTGTTCATGTCGCCTCTGGACGAAGCAGTGATGCCGATGATGATGCGCAGCATCGAGTACTCATCGCCGGCAAACGCCGGATCGGACAGCATGTCGGCCGCAGTGATCACACGCTTGACCGTGAGCCGCGCATCGATCAGGTCACGCTCGACCGCCGAGGGCAGGTCATGGCCCACATAACCCGGCTTGGTCCAGAAGTTCTCGAAGTATGAGGGGTCCTGCTCCACCAACTCGTCGGCGATGGATGTCCAGAGCCAGATCTGCCCCATCGGTTCTGCGATGTTGTACTCGTCACCGCGGGGATAGCCCTGCCGGTACAGCGATGCCAACTCTTCGCGCTCGTGCGAGTCGAGACCCTCGAACGGATTGCCACTACCACCGGGGGACATCGCGTCGACCACTGCGTGAATGCGCTGACCGAGCAGACGCTGCACATTGAACATCGAGGCGAACGACATGGTCTGCGCCCCCTTGATGCGCTTGGTGCTGCCACGCGGGTTGACGTCGCCACCACCCATGAACGGCAGCGCACCATCCCATGCGTCGCCACCGTTCTCCAGACACAAGGGCGAACGACGACCGCCACCGCTGCCACCGAACACGTACGAGTGGTGCGGCGGCGCGCCGTAGACCTGTGCCGCCACGTACTTGGAGAAGCGGGCAACTTCAGCGCTGGCGCGATGGCCGTAGAGCGTGGGGTCATCGCCACCCTTGGGGTCGACGTTGTCGCCGATGTGCCCCTGGTTCGACTGCACGAGGTAGCCACCCAAGCGGAAGCTGAGGCCCATACCGCCAATCATCTCGCCGAGCGGCGTGGAGAAGAACTTCTCGTCACCGCCGTGAGCACCCGACAGCGGGTTGAACATCCGGCCTTGCCACTGCTCCTTCGACGGGAAGGCGAACTGGAACCGAGTGTCGGTACCGGAGAACCCACCATGCACGTGACGGTGCGGCGTCGGCTCGCTGCGCTCCTCGTCCTCGTCGATGTACGGCGTTCCGAAGAACGGGTCCGTCACACCATAGCCACTTACCTCGATCATGATGCCCCCAAGCTCATGGTGCTGCGGGTGCGACACACAGCCCGCGAGTGCCAGAACGTACCCGCGCGAACCCTTCCGGTCAACACTGTTCAAGCAATCGACGTCGCCAGGTCAACTTAGTTCAACAATCTGCGCTCACGGCTTGACACCGGCGTCAGACACTGGCACGATCAGGCAGTTCAACAATGTCCGACGATGCGGGGGGAACTGCATCGCGGATCACACCAAGGGGGAACAGTGGGAACATATTCACGGGCCAAATTTGTCGCGCTCGCGACCGTCGTGGCTCTTGCCGCCGTCGCCTGTAGCGATGACACGACGTCGACAACGACAACCGCACCAGCGGCGGCAGAGACAACCGTCCCGAGCGCAGGCGGCGACACCACCATCGCTACCACTGCCCCCGCCCCCGTGGACGGTCTGCCCACGACCAAGGGCGACCAGAAGGTCAAGGTCATGGTGCTCACCGATGTGACCCAGGGCCAGATCGCCTACTCGGCACCCGAGACCTACCAGGCCGTCCAGTTGGCGTTCAAGAACTTCCCGAACGCCACGATCGACGTCTGCGACGCCAAGGGCGACCAGAACGAGTACCTCAACTGCCAGCAGAAGGCCGTCGACGGCAAGTACAACGCAGTAGTCGTCGGCTGGAGCGGCGGCGGCGGGGCCGGTGAGGACGCCCTCTACGAGGCCGGCATCCCGGTGCTCGGCGGTCAAGGCAACACCACCGACCCGCTGTCGTACTCGTTCGCGTCCGGCACGGGGAACTACGTCGGCCTCGGGGCCGGCTCGGTGCTGGCCGGTGCGACCAAGATCGGCGTGCTCTACCTGGAAGGCACCGACCAGTTGGTCGACGCGATCCAGAAGGGTGTGGAGTTCGAGAAGGGCACGGTCGTGTCCCGCGCTTCCGTGCCGAACAACGCTCCTGACCTGGCCCCTGCCGTCGCCAAGCTGTTGGGTGACGGCGCCGAACTGATCATCCTCAGCGTGTCGCCGCCGATGGTCATCCAGGCGATGACCGCGATCAAGGCGTCGGGCAAGAACCCGAAGGTCTCGGCCGTGGCTGCCATCCTGCCGCAGAAGCTGCTGGACTACATGAAGGGCGACGCCGACGGCATCTATGCCATCAGCTCGACGCTGAACAATGTCGAAGACTCGAAGGGTATGGCCGAGCTGTTGGCCGGCGTTGAGGCCATCAAGTCGGGAACTGTCCTCACCGTGCAAACGGTACTCGGGTTCGAGGCGGGCTACGTGCTGGCCACGGCGGTCGCCAGCATCACGGGTGACGTCACCGCCGACAGCTTGAAGACGGCACTCGACGCCATCGACGGCCTCGACATGGGTGGCCTCACCGGCCCGGCGAGCACCAAGTCGTTGCCGATGAAGGGCCTCGAGCGCTTCATGAACCCGTACGCGATCGTGTACCAGGTGGTGTCGGGCAAGCTCGCCAAGCAGGGCGACCTCACCGCCATCCGCGGCGCCTACACCTGATCAGCACTGAGTGCAACGCACTCGACGGTGTGGCCGGCCTTCGGGCCGGCCACACCGTCGTCTGTCTCGGGGATGCTCATCGGTGAGCGTCCCCGAGACAGACGACGGTCATCGACCAGCCGATTTCTCGGTACCCATCCAGTGATCCTCTCGGCCCGAAGCCACTCTGACCAAAGCCATTCTGACCAAAGCCATTCCGAAAGGTAGGAATCAAGTGGACGTCCTCCGCTTCTCGTTGCTCGGTGTCGGAGCCGGCGGGCTCTACGCACTCGCCGCGATCGGTCTCGTGCTCGTCTATCGAGGGTCGGGTGTCGTCAACTTCGCCCAGGTGGCCATCGGCATGTTGGGCGCGTACGTGTACTTCGAACTGCGCATGCAGCACGGCTTCGATTCCACCGCCGGGCAATACTTCGCGCTGTTCGCCGGGCTGTTGTCCGCTGCGGCGCTGGGCGGGTTGTTCCACCTGCTCGTCCTGCGGCGTATGCGGCAGGCATCGCAACTCGCCCGCATCGTCGCCACGCTGGCGTTGATGATCACGATCACCAGCGTCGCCTTCTGGCGCTACGGCGGGAACCCTCGGGTCGTTCGTGGCCTGCTGCCGACCGGGCCGATGACGGTGTTCGGCGCAGCAGTGGGCAAGGACCGCATGATCATCGTGTTGATGGTGGTCGTGATCACCTTCGTGCTCTGGGCGATCTATCACTACACCACATTCGGTGTCGCCACCTCCGCAGTTGCCGAGAATCCGCGCGCTGCTGCCTCGCTGGCAGTGTCGCCGGACACGATCGCCGCAATCAACTGGTCCGTCGGCGGAGCGCTCGCCGGTCTGGCGGTGATCATGCTCGTGCCGATCACCGGGCTGGGGCCGGGCAACATCACATTCCTGGTGGTGCCGGTCCTCGCCCCCGCGGTCATCGGCAAGTTCTCGTCGTTCCCGATCGTCACCGGCGCTGGCATCGCCCTTGGCGTGACGCAATCGCTCATCACCCGCTACGTCGAGACCTCGGGCTGGGCCACAGCAGTTCCCTTCCTGTTCGTCGCCGTCTACCTCATCGCTCGCGGCAACACCGTCGCCGGCAAGGACGAGCGCTTCGGCCGCATGCCCGCACTCGGCACCGGCAAGATTCCGCCCGGCCTGGTGCTGTTCGGCTTCGTCGTGTCGCTCTTCCTGATCTGGTTCGTGTTCCCACGCACCTACATCCAGGCGTTCGAGGTCCAACTGCTCATCGGCCTGGTCATCTGCTCGTTCGTCGTGATCACCGGCTACGCCGGCCAGATCTCTCTGGCACAGATGGCCATGGGCGGTCTCGGCTCGCTGATCTGCGCATTCCTCGCCACCCGTTGGCACTGGCCGCTGGAACTCGCCTTCGTCGGAGGCGTGCTGTCCACCGTGCCCGTCGGCCTGATCCTGGCATTCGCCGGTGTGCGCACCCGTGGCGTCAACCTGGCGATCCTCACACTCGGCTTCGCAGTCTCCCTGGAAGCCGTCGTCCTGGGGAACGTCAAGTTCCGCGGCGGCATGACCGGTTACCGACTGAAGAACCCGAAAGTGTTCGGCATCGAGATTGCCGTCACCCGCCACCTCGAGCGGTACACGACGCTCAGCCTGATCATTCTCGTCGTGGTGATGCTCTCCATCGCCAACCTGCGCCGCGGCCGTGCCGGGAGGCGTTTGATCGCGGTGCGCACCAACGAACGCGCTGCCGCGGCGCTCGGCGTCTCCGTCGTCGGGGCGAAGGTCTATGCCTTCGTGCTCAGCGGCATGATCGCAGCGGCCGCCGGCATCCTGCTGATCTTCCGTCTGCCGATCGTGCAGTTCGGCGACTTCGGCGCCGTCACCTCGATCCTGCACCTGCAGAACGCCGTGCTCGGTGGCGTCGGTACCCTCGGCGGCCCACTCGTCGGCTCCGGCTTCGCCGCCGGCGGCGTCAGCCAGCAGATCTTCTCCTTCATCGGCTCGAACGTCGGCGTCATCCTCGCGGTCGTCGGCGGCTTCGGTCTGCTGATCATGCTCACCATGTCGCCTGACGGTCTGGCCTTCCAGATGCGTCACCAGAACGCATGGTGGCTCGACCGGATCCGCGCCAAGCTGCCGTCGCGCAAGCGGGCGTACGACCTGAGGGCGCTCGGCGCCGACAGCACCGAGCACGTGCCGGCCAAGGTGCTGGAGGTGCGCGGTCTCACCGTGCGCTTCGGCGGCGTCGTCGCGCTGTTCGAGTTCAACGTGGACGTGAACCCCGGCGAGGTCGTCGGTCTCATCGGTCCTAACGGCGCTGGCAAGAGCACTGCCATCGAGGCGATGACCGGGTTCGTCAAGCCGAGCACCGGCTCGGTGCGGTTCGACGGCGTGGACATCAGCGAGTGGAACACTGGCCGTCGTGCACGCGCCGGCCTGTCCCGCTCGTTCCAGTCGTTGGAGCTGTTCGAGGACCTCACCGTGCTCGAGAACATCCTGGCTGCATGCGACCGGCGCGATGTCACCGCCTATCTCACCGACCTGGTGAAGCCGGGCCGCGGCACGCTCACCCCGGCGGCAGCTGCTGCGCTGGTCGACTTCGGTTTCGAGGGCAGGCTGGAGACAAAGGTCTCCGATCTGTCCTACGCCGAGCGCCGCATGTTGGCCGTCGCCCGTGCAGTGGCGGGTGGGCACTCGGTGCTGATGCTGGACGAGCCGGCCGCCGGTCTCGACGACGTCCAGACCCGCCTGCTGGGCGAGTCCATCCGGCGCCTGGCCGCCGAGCGCGGCGTGGGGGTGCTGTTGGTCGAACACAACGTCGACATGGTGCTGCGCACCTGCGACCGCATCGTGGCGCTGGAGTTCGGTGAAGTGATCGGCACGGGCACGCCCGACGAGATCCGCAACAACGATCGCGTGATCGACGCATACCTCGGCACCTCGCGCTTTCGCGAAGAGAACGCTGCCGCCGCCGAGTGAACCTCGGCCCACACACGTACACACCACACGTAGGAGTACTGCCATGATCGACCTCTCGTCGTACGTCCCCACTGATCCCTATTTCGGGGCACCGTTTATCGATGTGGATGAAGAGCGCGCGCTCCCCGCTCCGCACCGTCATGTACACGGCGGGTTCGAGAACACCGACACCCGTTTCCGCTTCTGGTTTCCGCCCAAGGATCAGTGGGGCGGGAGAATGTTCAACCCGCTGTCGGGCGCGCACGGCGGCACGGAAGACTTCTTCGGTTCACCGTTCGGCGAGATGATCGGCGGGCTGGGTACATGTTTCCGGCTCGGCGGCTACATGGTCGAAAGCAACCAGGGGCACTTCGGTGACGACCTCGATGCACGCGCCGGCGGCGATCCCACGCTCTACGGTCACCGCGCGAGCGCCGAGGCGGCGCGCTTCTCGAAGTATGTCGCCGAGCAAATCTACGGCGCAGCGCCGCACCACTCATACGTGTTCGGCGGTAGCGGCGGCGGTCGGCGGTCGCCGCTGTGCCTGGAGAACGCACCTGGCGTGTGGGACGGAGCGTTGCCGTTCATGGGCGGCGGCGACGTTGCCGAGCCGGGAAACACTCAGCGAGTCAAGGGCGCGCAGAACATCTCGTTTGCGACCATGTTCAACGTGCAGCGACTCCTGGGCGAGCGCCTCGCATCGGTGGTCGATGCGATGGCTCCGGGAGGCTCTGGCAACCCCTTCGAGGGCCTCACCACCCACGAGCGCGAGGAGCTCGCCAGCCTCTATCGCCAGGGATTCCCTCGCGGCGACGAGAAGATGATCGGCGAGCAGATGGGGCAGATCTGGTTGTGGTCAGCCACCGCCGATCTGCTGTTCGAGCAGGACCCCGAGTACTTCACCAACTTCTGGACCAGGCCCGGCTACGTCGGCCACGACCTACCCGATGCCGTCGCCGGCGATGTCATCGACGTCGAGTTGACCGTCGCTCGGGTGGTCACCATCGGCGACATCGTCAGCGACCCGATGTTCCTCGCACCCGAGTACGCACAGATGTACCGCTCGGCACTCACCTGGAGTCACATGGGCTCCCCCACCGACCTCGCGGTCGCCGTTCAGATCACCGGCGTCGGAGCGGGCTACCGCCTCGGCATGGGTATTCAGGTGCTCGACGGTGTAGCCGGCGGACGCCAGCTGTATTGCACCCAGTCGGCTCACGACTTCTACTTCTGCGATGGCCGCGGCGAGGCCAGCATCGTTCGCTTCGGTGGCGTACAGGTCGGCGACAAGGTGCACGTCGACAACCGCCGCTTTCTGGCCTATTGCTATTGGGCACGTCACCACCTCCTGCCCGATCCGGTGTTCGATAGCTTTCGCCTCGATGGAGTCGCGGTCTACCCACAGCACATTGCTCCCGATCAGTCGCCACTGATGGGCGTCGCCTACTCCGGCCAGTTCACCGGCAAGTTGATGTGGGTGCACCACACCCACGACTCCTCGCTGTGGCCGCCGCAGGGCCTGGTCTACAAGGGTGCCGTCCTGCGCTCGCAGGGTGAGGCCGGCCTGGAGCACTTCGCGTTGCGCTGGACCGACCATGCCGAGCACGTGCCACCGATGATCTTCCCGCCGTCCACCAGCGGGCGACCGAACAACACCATTCTCGTCGACTACCTCCCCGTGATCGAGCAGTCGCTCAAGGACCTCGCCAGCTGGGTGGAGGACGGCATTCGACCGGCGGAGACGCAGTACCGCTACGCAGATGGCAAGGTGACGCTGCCCGAGACGGCGGCCGAACGCGGCGGTATCCAGCCAGTCATCCAGCTGTCGGCCAATGGCGGCCAACGAGCTGATGTGAACGCCGGCGAGACGGTGACGTTGGCCGTGAACGCCTGCGTACCGGTCGGCACCGGAACCTTGATCGGTCTGCACTGGGACCTCGACGGCAGCGGCGAGTTCGGCACCCACATAGGCGGAATCGACGGTTCGTCCGCCGAGGTGTCGCAGGTGCTCGAGCACATCTACACCTCGCCTGGCACCTACTTCGTCAGCGTGCTCGCCGAGTCACACCGCGAGGGCGACGTGGACGCCACCTCGCGTCGCGTCCCCAACCTGGCCCAGGTGCGTGTAGTCGTCAACTGAGCTGTGATCTACCCGAAAACGAGATGAGCGGTGCAGGTCAATTCGTTGACCCGCACCGCTCAATCGGGAAGCCGGATCAGTCGCCAGCAGCCAGCGCCAGCGATGCGCCGCGCAGATCGGGTTCGATCAGCCGGTCGAGTTCGTCGGTGTAGACGGGGTCGGCCGAGCGCAGATAGCCCGAGCGTCGGTTCATCTGCTGCAGCAGGGCGTCGGACACTGAGTGCTCGCCGAGGAGCTCGTCGACAGCGAACCCGATGCGATCGGCCACTGCGTCGAGATGGGCCTCCGGCATACCGTAGAAACGGATCGTGTTGCCACCCAGCATCGCTCGCAGTTCGCTTTCGGTGCAGTCGCCGAACGCGTGCTGCAGCCAGGGCTTGGTGTTCGGCCATGTGCCCTCCCAGTGCGGAAAGTCCTGACCGAACGCGAACTGCTCGATCCCGATGCTCTCACGCATCTCCACCTCGGAGCGATGTGGGCACGACGGCACCATGAGGATGTTGTCGGCGTAGTACTCGCGCGGCGTGCGGGCACATGGCGGCTGCATCTCCCGGAACTTGGTTTCGAGATGCGCAATCGTGTCGGGCACCCAGTCGGCGCGGATCTCGGTGAGCGCCATCTTCAGCTTCGGGTAACGATCGAACACGCCACTGGCCATCAACTGCCACATCGGGCGACGAGGCATCTGCAGGAACATGCGGATCGGCGAATCCTTTTCCTGCATCGCGCGGTGGATCTCCTCGAAGTCGTGACCGCCGGTCTCCTCGCCGTCACCCAGCTTGTGTGCCGGCGCCCACTCGCTCATCGGACGCTGATCACTTCCCCAGCCAGCGTGACAGTTCAGCACCAGACCGAGGTCGGCACATGCTGCCCAGAAGCGCTCGTAGTAGGCGTCGTACAGCGGCGGAAGGGTGGCATCGAACGTGTTCAGCGGCGGGCCGACCGCCACGAATCCGTGGGCAGCACACCACTCCAGTTCGGCGATCGTCGCGTCCATATCGAGGCACGGGCCGGGGTCGGCCACACCGAAGAAACGACCGTCGCCTTGCGCGATGAAGTCGGCCAGCCAGCGGTGGTATGCCCGCGCTCCGGCGGCACGAATCTCTGCTGGCCATGGCGCATTCACGCCGTTGTAGAACGGCAAGATCGCCACTTGGGTTCCGGGGAGCAGCAGGTCGCCGGCGATACCTTCGGCGTCCATCTGCTCGAGACGGATGGCTGGATCGCATGCGCCGAACTCCCCGCCGCCAGCCACCAGGCCGCGGTCGTCGAAGACGGACAACGTCTTGCGCGGCGGACGAGCTGGCGTGGCGCGGTTGCCGATGTAGCTGACGTCCTCACGAATGAGATCGTCGACGTGCCGCCGAATCACCGGCTCGAAGTACTTGATGATGCTCGGCACTGTCGGCGTGACGTGACCGTCCGCCGACACGATCGTGACCTTGTTCCCCATGTTGTTCCCCTTGTGTGTTCTGTTCCCTGGAGTTGGTTGCAGCCTCCGCCGCGTCACTCGAGGGGGTAAGCGATTGAAATCCTGTGCCACTCGGTTCAGTGGACGACCACGCGTGCGGCGGCGAGGTTGGGAAGACGGCGTGCCGTCGCCGCGGTGTCGCCCTCGGTGTGCGACTCGACGTATGCCGTGGCGAAGTACGTACCTGGTGCAGCGAACGTGTGAGTGATCGTGAACTCCACGGCGGCCTGTGTGCCGTCGACCTCGTGGGAGATTGGGTAGGCGCCAGACCCGTCGAGGTCCCACTTGGCGGTCACGATGCCACCCTTGCCGGGCGGCACCTCGGCATACATTGTGAGCGTCACCGGCTCTCCCACCTTCACTTCGGCGCGCACGGCACCGTTTGCGAGGGCCGTCACCACCGGCTGCACTCCACGACGTTCGGCGGCGGTGGCGGCCAACGTCACCTTGCCGTCTCGATACCCAAAGCTCGTGTCGTCGGGGCGCACACCTTCCTCCACCCACTTGGCGAGGTCGAGGAGTCCTTGCTCGATGTGCGGGCCGTAGTCGATCAGCCAGGTGGTGTTGTGCCGCCCGGGGGGCGATGCAGCCATGCTCGGCGGCACGTGCTCGGCGTTCTCCGTCCAGCGCAGGGCGAAGTAGTCCTGCCAGGCGTCGCCGCGCTCCTTCTTCACGTTGTTCAACATTCCGAGGCCCTGCGAGGGCCACAGCGATGCGTCGTGTGTGTGGTGGATCCACATCATCTTGCCCTCGAAGCGCCCCGTGTGGCACGTGGACATGAAGGGTGAGCTTTCCGGCACCACGTACTGCGGGTACATCGGCAGCCCGTCCACCTTCAGGCAGCTGTAGTCCACCTCGATCGCGTTGCTGTGATGGCGGTAGAAGTAGCAATAGGCGAGGAACGCCTTGTTCGAGAGCTCCACCTCGTCACCCGGCTGCACGCCGGTGAAGCGCAGGTTGGCCGCCTCGCCTTCACCGTCGCACAGGAAGACCTTGTTGCCACTCTGCAGCGCGTAGAGCTGACGACCGGCCGCAGCACCGGAGAGCATTTTGATGCCAATGCCCAAGAGGTAGCCAGGCGGCACGTTCTCCAGCTCCACTGCCAGCGGGATGTCCCACATGTTGTGCATCGACGCGAACAATCCTGTCATCGTTCGCAGCTGGTCGCACTCTGGTCCTGCGAACTGCGGGTCCTGGAGGATCTCCTTCGCATACACCGGGCGCTTCACCGTGGTGGTGATGTGAATCAGGTCGCCGTGCACGTGCTGCGGCGAATCGAAGCCCACGTGACCGGGCTTGGTCCAGAACGCATCCCAGTATTCGGGGTGGTCCTTCTGCAGCCGCTCTGCGTACGACGACCACAGCCAGATTTGTCCCATCGGCTGGTGCAGCATGAATTCGTCACCTCTGGGATAGCCCAGGCGGTACAGCGTGGCGAGCTCTTCGCGCTGGTGACTGTCCAGGCCAGCGAACGGGTCGCCGCTGCCGCCGGGCAGCATCGAATCGATGACGTCCCAGATCTTGTCCTTCAGCAGACGCTGCACGTTGAACATCGAGCAGAAGTGAGCGGCAACAGTCTTCACGCGGCTGAAGTCGCCGTGCTCGCCGTCGAGCGCGTCGCCCATGAACGGCATCGCCGCGTCCCACACTCCCCCGCCGTACGCGAGACACAGCGGGCTGCGACGCGCTCCACCGCTGCCACCGAATACGTACGAGTACGTCGGCGCCGATCCCAGGATCTGCGCCGCCACGAACTTCGAGAACCGTGCGCTCTCCGCCGCTGCACGCCACCCATAGATCGTCGGGTCAGGCCCGGCCTTCGGGTCCATCACATCACCGATGTGGCCCATGTTCGTCTCCACCATGTATCCACCGAGACGGAACGTCATCGACAACCCGCCGATGTTGCTGCCCAAGGCACCCGCGAACACATCCTCATGCCCGGCGTTCGCGCCCTCCAACGGCTGATACAGACGACCCCGATAACTGCCGTCCACTGGGAACCGCAACGCGAACCGCGTATCCGTCCCCTCGAACCCGCCGTGCACATAACGGTGCGGCGCCGGCTCGTCCATTAACCCGTCGTGATCGACGAACGGTGCCCCAAAGAAATCGTCGGTCACCGTGTACCCGGTCAGATCGATCGTGCTCATTGCTCTCGCTCTCCTGTGTTCAAGTTCTGTTGCGTTTGAAGCCGCAACCGCACCCTGTGCGGTTCAGGCTTCAAACGCGGCTGGGATGGGTCCGGAATCGGGTGGGTCAGGGTGGGTCAGGGTGGGTCAGGGTGCGTCAGTGCGCAGTGAGGGCGGCCTGGTCGGCGGCGATCATGTCGTCGTAGAACGTCGACTCGACGCGCTCCTGCGGGCGGCGATACCCCGAGCGCAGGTGAAAGTGCTGCACCAACGCCTCAGTTGGCCGTTCGCCGGTGACCTCGGCTGGCGTCGGCCCGATTCGGTCGGCGAGCGCCCGCAGCGAAGCAACGTCGAGACCGAAGCACTCGGCCGCGTTCTCACCCATGATCCGCCGGGTCTCGTCCAGCGGCACCCCGTGGAATGCATCGCTGATCCACTCGCGGGTGTTGGGCCACGTACCCTCCGGATGCGGGAAGTCCATGCCGAACATGAACCGATCAAGGCCGATCTCGTGGCGGAGTTCCACCTCGTAGGGTCGCGGCGACGATGGGACCACGTAGATGTGGTCGGCCCAGTACTCACTGGGCGAACGCTGCAGTCCGCGGTGCTCTGGGCCGAACCACTTTTCCGCGACCTGTTTCACCGCTGGCACCCAATCGGCACGTACCTCGCTGAGCACGAGCTTCAGGCCCGGGAAGCGGTCGAAGACACCGCCCATCATCAGTTGCCACGTGACCCGACGCGGGATGGTGAGTGCCGGAAGTTGTGGACTGTTCTTCGGGAACTGGTCGATCGATGTTGCCATCGCCATGTGTTCCTTCAACGCCGCTTCCGGATCCGGCGCCATCTGGCGGCGTTCGCGGGCGGTGTCGCCGTACTGCGGTAGCCCGAATGCAGCGTGGACAGTGAGCACCAACCCGAGCTCCTCGCACGCAGCCCAGAACGGATCCCAATGACGCGAGGTGAGCGGCGGCAGGCTCGGGTCGAACACATTGCCGGGAGGCGCCACGCCGACGAACCCGTGGGCCGCCAGCCACTGCAACTCCTGCACGGTGTCGTCCAGATCCAGGCAGGGGCCAGGGTCGGCGATGCCGAACAGCCGGCCATTCGACTCAGCCATCCAGTCCGCCAACTGGCGGTGGTACGCCCGGCCGCCAGCGCGACGCATGTCGGGCGGGAACGTGCCGTTGATATGGCTGAAGAACGGCAGCATCGACACCTGGTGACCAGGCACGAGCACATCAGCAACTACGCCCTCGCGGTCCATCTCTGCCAAGCGTTTGTCCAGTTCCCATGCGCCGAACTCGCCGCCGCCACGAATGGCCCCGCCGCGGTCGATGAGGTCGAGCGTCTCGTCACTGAACCGGCGCTGGGAGATCGCATTGTCGCGCCACTCGCGGTCGATGGCCACGAGTCCGTCGAGCGCATCGTGGTACTTGCTCTCGAGATAGTCGCGGTAGTACTCGGGCGGCGCGCCAGCGTGGCCATCAGCCGAGATCACCATCACACGGTCATTGCTCATCCTCGGATCCCCATTTCTCTGTGTAGTTCGACATCCCCACACCGATCCCCCGATCGGCCGTGGGGTCAGTTCACGACAACTCGCGCCTGGCCGATCGTCTCGATACGGTCGAGCACGCCATTCAGTTCGCCGGCGCGGTGAGAGTTCACACGCGCCGTCACGAAGTACGTGCCCGGCGTGTCGTACGTCCTCGTGGTGCTCAGCGTGAGCGTGCTCCGACTGCCGTCGACCTCGTCGTGACGGAACGGGTACGTTCCCGAACCGTCGAAGTCCCAGAGCACCTCCACAATGGTGCCTGCACCTGGCGGCACTGTCGCCTTCACCACCAGTTGCACCGGCTCGCCGACCTTCACCTCGGCCCGCAGCACACCGTTGGCGGCGACATGGGCCACCGGCTGAATGCCACCGCGCACGCTGGCATCTGCGGACAACACGACCTGACCGCTGCGCACCGAGTAGTTCGTGCCCGCAGGCTCGACCCCAAGTTCGACCCAGTCGACGAGATCCCTCAACGACTGCTCCATGATCCCCCGATTGTCGATCAACCTCGTGGCCGCCACTCGCCGCGGCTCGGGCGGCACCATGTGGTACGGCCCGTGCTCGGCGAACTCGGTCCAACGGATGCGGAAGTTCTTGGCCGCACCCTCCTCACCCTGCGCCTGCAACACGGCTCGGTGGTACAGCGTGCCCCACCCTGGCCACACGGACGAGTCGTGCGTGTGGTGGATCCAGAGCAACTTGCCCTCGTACTTGCCCGAGTAGCACACGCCCATCAACGGCGACATCTCCGGCACCGGATGCTGCGGGAAGATCGGCACACCGTCGAGGCGTAGATGATCGAACGCGGGCTCGTCATCCATGACGTGGTAGCGGGCGAAGTAGCAATAGGCCAGGAACACTCGGTTACTGACGTGCACCTTGTCGCCGGGCTGCACGCCCATGAACCGCTTGGTGTTCGCGTCGCCGGTGCCGTCGCAGGCGAACACGTTGCCAGCCACCCCGGTGGCGTGCAATGAGCGGCCAGCGGCGCCACCCGTCAGCACCTTGACATTGGCGCCCACCCGGTAACCGCCTTCGATACCGGCAAGCTCCACCGCATAGGGGAAGTCGTACGCGTCGCTTCCCGCGCCGACGATGGCGGCGAGGATGCGCATGGTCTGGAACTCGGGTCCGGCGTACTCGACCAGCTCGTTGAGTTCGCGGGCGGACAGCGTGCGCACGACAGTGCACTCCTGATCGATCAAATCGCCCAACACGGCATCGGGCTCGTCGTGACCCACGTACCCGGGCTCGGTCCAGAACTTGCGGAAGTACTCGGGATCGTTGGTCACCAACTCGTCGGACAGCGAGGTGTACAACCACATCTGACCCATCGGTTCGCTGATCATGAACTCGTTGCCTTGCGCGTAGCCCTGGCGGTACAGGCTGGCGAGTTCGTCGCGCTGGTGCGATGTCAGGCCCTCGAACGGATTCCCGCTGCCTCCCGGCGCCATCCGGTCGGCCAGAGCGATGATGCCCGCCTTGCCGAGCAATCGCTGCACATTGAACATCTGGCCGAACGACATCACCGAACCGGCCTTCACCCGCTTGGTGTTGCCGTGCTCGGCAATGTCACCTCCGCTGGTGGACGGCATCGCGCCGTCCCACACACCCGGGCTGTTCTCCAGGCACAGCGGCGAGCGGCGACCGCCACCGCTGCCCCCGTACACATATGCGTGATGCGGTGCGCTGCCGTAGACCTGCGCGGCGACATACTTCGACAGCCGCGCCGACTCCGCGCTGGCGAGGTGACCGTAGAGCGTGGGGTTGTCGCCGTGGCGTGGATCGAAGTTGTCGCCGATGTGACCCTGGTTCGACTCGACCATGTACCCACCGAGGCGTGCACCGAGCGCGATGCGCTGGAACATCTCGCCGAGCATGCCACCGCCGAACGTGACCGTGTGACCCCCGTGGCCACCCTCGAGCGGCTGGAACATGCGGCCCTGGTACTGCTCGGCCGGCGGGAAGTAGAACGCGAAACGGGTGTCCGTCTCCGCGAAGCCACCCTCGATGAAGCGGTGCGGCGACGGCCGTTCGCGGGCTTCATCGATCTCGATGTACGGGGCGCCGAAATACGTGTCGGTCACCTGGTAGCCGGAGAGGTCGATATCGCTCACGTTGAGTTCCTCGTAAATGCGGAGATTGTGACGGTGGGTCAGTGATTGATCAGTCCGCCGTCCACCAGGACGTCGGAACCGGTCATGAACGAAGCCTCGGACGAGGCGAGGAAGGCGGCGACGGCGGCGATCTCCTCAGGCTGAGCGACACGCTTGACGAGCGATGCCATCAGCAGGCCGTCCATTGCCCCGGGCTGCGCGAGTTGGTCTGCCGAGCCGGGGGTCTGCACAACTCCCGGGCTGATACTGAGTGCCCGCACCCCGTGCGGTGCACCTTCGGCGGCCATCACGTGGGTCATTGCCAGAACGGCGGCCTTCGTAGCTGAGTGGCCGATGCCGCCGGGGCCGCCACCGTGCCCGGCAACGGATGCGGTGTTCAGGATGAGACCCTGGCTTGCACACAGATGTGGCCATGCGGCCTTGGTGGCAACAAACACCAGCGTCAGCTCGTTGCGGATCGTGAAGTCCCACTGCTCGCGCGTCATCTGGTCGATGAGCGCGAACACGCACGCCGACGCGTTGTTGTAGAGCACGTCAATCCGTCCGCGACGCGCGACCACGGCATCGACCCACAGTTGGCACGATGCCTCTTCGGCCAAGTCGATCGGCGCCGTAGCGCGCATCACTCCTCCAGACGCGGCGACCAGCGCCGCCGTCTCGGCGTTTCCCTCGACATCGAGGTCGCAACCCTCGACGAGGGCACCCTCGGCAGCGAAGCGGATTGCTGCCGCACGGCCCATCCCGCTGGCAGTGCCGGTGATCATCGCCACCTTGCCTTCGAGTCGACGTTCCATCAGTGCACCACCACTCTCGCTTGAGCAAGATTCGGCACACGCCGGGAAGTGGCACCGACATCGCCGGCGCGATGCGACCACACTTTGGCGGTCACGAAGTACGTACCCGGAGTGCCGAACGACTGGGTGATCGTGCGAGTAACGCTGGCCGCCGTGCCGTCGATACCTTCCTCGTGCCGCGGGAACGTGCCCGATCCGTCGACATCCCAGTCGACCGCGATGATGCCACCCGTGCCTGGCGGTACCTCGGCGAACACCTCGACGGTGACGGACTCGTCGACGGCAACCTCTGCTCGCACGCCGCCGTTGGCAGTGACGGTGACCACGGGCTGGATACCGCCACGCTCGGAGGCAGTTGCCGGCAGGGCGACCTGCCCGTTGGCGTAGGTGTAGGTGGTGGCGATCGGACGCACACCGTGCTCGACCCAATCGACGAGGTCGGCGAGGCCCTGCTCGATCACCGGCGAACTGTCGATCAGCCAGGTGGCGGCGCTGCGGTTCGGCAGCGACGGAATCATCACCGGCGGCATGTGTTCGGCGTTGTGCGTCCAGCGGATGCAGAAGTGGTCGTCCACCTGGTCGCCCAGTGCAGCCCGTGCAGCCTTCTCATAGATCACACCTTGGGGCGGCCACAGCGATGCGTCGTGGGTGTGATGAACCCACAGCAACTTGCCCTGCAACTCGCCCGAGTACGACACCCCCATCAACGGCGACATCAGCGGCACCGGGTGCTGCGGATACACGGGCACACCGTCCACCCGCAGCGAGTCGAACTGCTCGTCCTCCATCAGGTGGTGGCGGGCGAAGTAGCAGAACGCCAGGAACTTGCGGTTGTCGACATGCACCTGATCGCCCACGGAAACGCCACGGAAGCGCTCGATGTTCGCCTCGGCAGGACCGTCGCAGGAGAACAAATCGCCGGACACCCCAGAGGCGTACAGCTGACGGCCGGCTGCAGGGCCGGTGAGCACCCGCACCCCGGTGCCGAGCCGGTACCCAGCTCCTACTCCGTCGAGTTCAACGGCGATGGGCAGCGACCAGTCGCCCGACATCGTCGCCATGATCAGTGCCAGGTTGCGCAGCGTTTCGTACTCGGCGCCGGAGTAGCCCTCCAGCGCGACGAAGTCCTGTGCGGTGAGCACCCGCCGCACAGTGGCCGTGACGTCGATGACGTCGGGCATCACCAAGTCGGGTTGGTCGTGGCCCACGTAGCCGGGCTTGGTCCAGAAGTCGGCGAAGTACGTGGGGTCCTGTTCGACGAGCATGTCGGCGATCGAGGTCCAGAGCCAGATCTGTCCGAACGGCTGGCTGATGATGAACTCGTCGCCCATTGGGAAGCCCTGGCGATAGAGGCTGGCCAGCTCCTCGCGCTGGTGCGTGTCCAAGCCCTCGTACGGGTCGCCGCTGCCACCGGGCGCCATTGCATCCGTGACGTCGAGGATCTGCGTGCCGAGCACTCGCTGCACGTTGAACATCGAGGCGAACGACATCACCTGCGAACCCCTGATGCGTGACGTGCTGCCCAACGGGGCGATGTCGCCACCGCCCATATAGGGCAGCGCTCCGTCGTACACGTCTGGAGCATTCTCCAGACACAGCGGCGAGCGACGGCCGCCGCCACTGCCACCGAACACATACGAGTGATGCGGCTGGTCGCCGTAGATCTGAGCCGCAATGTGTTTCGAGAACCGTGCACATTCGGCGCTCGCGCGATAGCCGTACATGCGCGGATCGTCGCCAGCACGTTGATCGATGTCGTCACCGATATGGCCCTGGTTGGACTCCACCATGTACCCGCCGAGACGTGTGATCATCGGGAGACCCACGCGCTCGAACACCAGCTCCCCGTCGAAGCTGCGCTCGTGGCCGCCGTGCCCGCCTTCGATCGGCTGGAACATGCGACCCTGGTACCCCAGGTCCGGGAAGTAGAACGTGAATCGAGTGTCGGTGTCGGCGAAGCCGCCGTGCACGAGTCGGTGCGGAAGTGGCGTGTCGCGGTGGATGTCTTCGTCCAGGTAGGGCGCGCCGAAGTACGAATCGGTGACGCGGTACGACGGCGCCTCCAGCCCGCCGAGCGGTGCATTCGCCGTCATTCCATGCCCCCCATATCAACCCCCGAGTCATGTGCCACGCCTGCGAACCCCCCAGCCCGCAACGGCGTGACACACGGGACTGTAGCAACACCTGCGCCGCCGTTCAACGCCGTTCAGACAAAATCTTGAACGGCGTTGAAGCACGTCGACGCGGCGAGGAAATCAGCTGACTGGCGGGCGTTCGTTCCGCGGGAACGCCTGCTGGAAGGCACGGGCGACACGCATCACGAGGTCTTCCCGGCCGTGCCAGCTGGCGATCTGCAGACCGACCGGCAGACCGTCAACGAACCCACACGGCACCGACACTGCCGGGAACCCCATCCAGTTGAAGATCATCGTGTGGCTGCAGTACACCGGGGCGAAACTTCCGCCGGGGAACGACGGACCGCGGGTTGACCAGTTCGCGTCCCAGTCGTCGGTCGTGTCGGCCGTCCGTTGCGCCGTCACTGACATGACCACATCGACTTCCTGGAACAGCCTGCGGAACTTTTCCCAGTTCCGTCCCCGACTCTCCGCTTGCGCCTGGTAGAGGTCGGGATCGACCTGCTGCGCAGGCTGAGTCAGCGTGCCAACCATCGCTTCGTACACCGCTGGCTCGACGGTCCAGCGCACGGTTCCATGTTCGGCGCGGTCCTCCCACACCTCGTCGGTGGTCTCCACGGTGGCACCCAGCGAGCGCAACGAGAACGCTGCGGCGCGGGCAATGTCCACAAGTTGCGGGCTCTTCTCCGTGGCGTAACGGAATGCGTGGCCCCACTCTTCGCTCCAGGCCATCTTCATCCCGGCAACGCCGTCGTCGATGGTGCTCAGGATGTCGGGCGTCGGCGTCTGCAGAGTGACGTAGTCCCGACCATCGGGGCCAGCCATCGCCTGCGTGAACAGCGCAGCATCGCGAGCATCGCGGGCCAGCGGGCCGAAACTCGCGGTCAACAACATTTTCGGCTTCTCGTAGTCGATGTGCGGGATCAGACCGCGCGATGTGTGCAGGCCAACCACACCCGAGTACGCGGCCGGCAGACGCGTGGATCCTCCGCCATCCGAGCCGATGGTCACCGGCAGCAGGCGCGCCACCGCGGCCGCTGCGCCACCGCTGCTCGACCAACCTGGAACACGAGTCGTGTCCCAGGGGCTGAGCGCCTCCGCCTGCCAGTTGAACGGCAGGAACACCCCGGGACGATCCGGATCCATCCGAGCCCCGCCACCGGCACCCATCATCGTGTTGGTGCCGACGATGATCGCCCCAGCAGCACGCAAGCGCTCAACACAGAGGTCATCCCACTTCGACACCGTCGAACCGGTGGCGCCGGTGACACCAAGTCCCTCCACGCGGATGTGCGACTTCACCGACGTGGGGAGGCCCTGCAGCAATCCCAACTCCTCACCGGCCAACACCTTGGCGTCAGCCGACTTGGCCTGCGCCCGGGCGCCGTTCCAGTCGACCTCCTCGAAGGCATGGAGGGTGGGGTTGTGTTCCTCGATGCGGCCGAGGAAATGCTCGGTCACCTCCGTGCACGACAGTTCCTTCTTGCCGATCAATTCGCGCATCTGCCACGCAGGCATCCAGGTCAGTTCTTCGGACATTGCAGTGTTCCCCTTGTTCTGTGAGTCGTTGTTGGTGATGGTTGGTGGTGATGGTTGGTGGTGGTGCGAGTCGCGTGGTGTCAGCTGACGACGACTCGCACCGAGGCGAGGTTGGGCAGCCGTCTGCTGATGGCAGTCACGTGGCCATCGACGTGCGAGTGCACCAACGCTGTGGCGAACCAGGTTTCCAGCGTGTCCCATGCGTGCGTAGTGGTACGGCGTACGTTCGGCGACGAACCGTCGAGATCGATCATGTGCAGTGCCCCCAATGCTCGAAGCCATCAACGACACTCCCCCGAGTGCCCTCTTCAACGGCGTTGAAGAATGAGTTATAGTCGTCCTTGTACCGCGGTGCAACCCGCACGCGCACATGTGGCACATACAGCGCAGGGGGACTCGATGGACGAAGTCATGATCGTGTTGGTGGACGGCCAGTGAGCGCGCTGACGACCGGTGAGATTGCCGAGCGCTATCTCGGCTCACTGGTGCATGGCGCGGGACCAGCACCCGAGATCTTCGCCCAGCAGGTGCGCCTGTGGTGGAACGTACGCCCCGACGGCCAAAGCATCGACGGCGACCAATTCGCTGCAGCGCTCGCCGCTGGCCACCCGCCGCAGGACATGCCCGACTACCGGTTGGAGGTGGAGTCATGCCGCACCATGCCCACCGGGTTCATCGTCGGACTGGCGGTGAAGGGAACCCCCGCTGGTTTCACCGAGCAGGCAGCACACGTGTGCCAGATCGTCACTGTGGAGGCTGGGCTCATCGTGGGGTGGGAGGAATACCTCGACACCGCTCAGCACGAACCGTTCCACTGAAGCCCCGAACCTACTGAGTCAGGAATGGCAGGATGCTGACGTGACTGACGAGACCGCCGCCGAGCGACAACAGCACCTCGCACGGTGGGCTGCGGAGCGCCTTGGCGTGGCAACCGTGGAGCTGCGGCCGTTCCTCGGCGGCGCAGCCAACGCTGGCTACCAGGTGTTCGTCGACGCCGCAGACGCACAACCCACGGCGTTCCTGCGCACTCGCCTGGGCGGCGGCGATACAGGCAACCTCGGATACTCGCTTCATCGAGAGGGCGTCATCCTCCAAGTAGCTGCGCGGCTTGGCTTCCCAGTAGCCCCTGTACTCGGAACACTCGAACAGCCCGATGCACTGCTGATGCAGTTCGTGCCCGGCAACGCGCGCCCCGACGCAGCGGAAATCGAGATGGTCGCCGCGAAGTACCTGGCGTTGATCGCCAAGGTGCACGGCAGCGACGCCAGCCAGTTCCCCGTCACCCAGTACGCAACCATGGGCGAGGCGATGCGAGCCGACTTCGACGCGTGGTGCGCCGACGCTGCTGACAGCGGGGTTGCCGACAGACCCCTGCTCGCGCTGGCCGAACGGGTGTTGCGCGACCGGATGCCCACCGGCGACGGTCCTCCCTCATTGGTACACGGCGATGTCGGCGCCGGGAACTTCCTCGCCCTCGACGGCGAGGTCAGCGCAATGCTCGATTGGGAACTGGCCCACCTCGGCGATCCGATGGAAGACCTTGCGTGGTTATGGATGCGCGGCGCGCACACCAACTTCGGCGACCCAGAGACGCGGTTCGCCGAGTACGAAGCTGCATCCGGCCACCGCATCGACCGCGACCGCCTCACCTGGCAGTTGGCGCTGGTGATGTGGAAATCGGTCACGGCCCTACACGCGCGCCTCCGTCATGTCGTACCCGGCGAGTTGGCGATGGTGCAACTCATCGTGTCGCTCACCTACGACGCGTTGCTCGGCGCACAAGTCATGCGGGTGCTGGGAGGGTCGACGGGCCTACTGCAGTTGTCACCTGTGCGCACCGCCACCACCGAGGCCAACCTGGCCGACGAACTGCTGGCGCTGGCGCCGTTGCCCGGCGACCAGCGCGCCGTGCTGGAGTACCTGCGCGACTCGGCGGCGCTCAGCCAGTGGCTGCGCCAGTCGCTGACCGACGACTGCCGAACGATGCTCGGCATCGAACCCGAGCGGCTGAACGAGCACATCGACGTGTGCCCGCCGGCGGAACTGCTCGCTGTCGCCGGCGTAGTGGCCCGGGATGCGGATCGACGCGCGCACACCTCGCAGAAGGCAGTCCGTCGCATTGAGCGGGCACAGAAGATCGGATTGGGTACGGCATGATCGACGACGGAAGTTGGGGCCTCACGACAGAGGACGACACGTTCCACGAACGCACCGACGATCCGTGGTGGACCGAGACCGTGTGGTTCGCGTGGATGGTGCCTGAGCGCGGGCTGCTCGGCTACTTCTACCCGGTGTTCCGCCCCAACCTGGGTGTGCAGGCCGGCGGTGTGCTGGTGATGGACCCGCACGGCGAACTGCCATGGGAGTTGCCCGTGTTCGACTACCACTGGCACCAACAGATCCCACCCGGTTGCGACCTCCGCAACACGACGCTGAACAACGGGATGCGCATTCAGTGCCAGGAGCCTGGTCGTGTCTTCCAACTGGAGTTCGAGAACCGCGACCTCACGCTGTCGCTACGCGCCGAGGGCGTCGTCAAACCACTGCTGACCCGCGGCACTCCCCCGTTCAACAAGGGACACATCGACCAGATCTGCCACGTCACCGGCTCGATGGTCATGGGCGGCGAGACCATCCCGGTCGATTCATTCGCGATGCGCGACCGGTCGTGGGGGCCACGCCAAGACGGACGTCAACCGCAGGTCGGCTACTCGTACGCCACACAGGACGCCGACAACGCGTGGCTGACGGTCACCATTGGCAAGGGCATGAACTACCAGGTCACCACTGGCTTCAACGTCGTCGGCGGCGTGTGGTCGCGGATGGCATCGGGGCACCGCATCGTGCACCGCGGCGCGGAGGGCAAACCCGAGGCCTACGAGATTGAAGCCACCGACGAACTCGGTCGCACCGTTCGTGCCGCTGGAGTAATGGTGAGCCGCCAAGTGTTCACCGCCTACCCCTCGATGTTCTGTTGGGATGCGCTCGTCGAATGGAAGGCGGACGGGTTCCACGGGTGGGGCGAGGACCAGGACTGCTGGCACCCAAGAAAGTGGCGGCAGGTGCAACAGGACCACGGCTGGCGCTGAACGCGCCGAGCGGGGCCCCCGGAGGAGTCCCGCTCGATCATCCGGGAGGCGACGATGGGAATCGAACCCATGTGGAGGGCTTTGCAGGCCCTTGCCTCAGCCACTCGGCCACGTCGCCATGCTGACACCGACCTGCCGGGTTGCCCCAGCAGCGGCTCAAGCACGATAGCGGCTGATCGCCCCAACTCGCAGATCGCCTGCGCCACCAAGAATCCCACCGCGTGTGGCATTCTTCCCCGATGACTCCTCGCCGACTGACCCTCGCCCTCGTCGCTGTGCTCACCACCGTCACCGCTTGCAGCGACACCAAGAGTTCGGCGCCCACGACCACTGGCGCGGC
This sequence comes from Actinomycetota bacterium, assembly GCA_009702045.1. GTDB lineage: Bacteria > Actinomycetota > Acidimicrobiia > Acidimicrobiales > Ilumatobacteraceae > UBA668. The sequence goes on from WLIV01000019.1 coordinate 42,276, forward strand.
CATCACCTCACCCACGTCCGACACGACAACACCGGCAGCGACCGAGACCACCGTGTCGCCGGCCGACGCCGCAGCCGCCTACACCGAGGCTGGGCCGTACCCCGTGGGCGTCACCACGTTGCAGTTGGCGAAAGGTCCGAGCGTCGAGATCTGGTATCCGGCGGTTGCGGGCACCTCCGGTACCGAGACCTACGACATTCGCGATTTCGTCCCCGAGAAAGTGAAAGCCCTGTTCACCGCGGACATCGCTGCTGGGGCAAGCTACGCCGCCAGCCGTGACGCAGCGGTCGCCGACGGCGCCTTTCCGGTGGTGCTGTTCAGCCACGGGTTCTCTGGTGTGCGGCTGCAGAGCACATTCCTCACGGCCGAGATGGCCAGTTGGGGAATGATCGTGGTCTCCCCCGAGCACCCCTCGCGCGATCTCAGCGCAGTACTCGGTGGTGCGCTCACGGGTGGCCCGATCGACCCGAACGACTCCGTCGATGACCTACTGAAGAGCCTCGACCTGATCATCGCCCAGGGCGACGATTCCTCGACGCTGTTCGCTGGACATGTCGACAGCGACCATGTCGCCGCAGTCGGCCACTCGGCGGGTGGTGCGACGGTGCTGGGGGCTGCCGCCGATGCTCGTATCGACGGGTACGTGTCGCTGGCCTCCGGGGTACTGCGCGGCGGCGACAGTGGCACCACCACCAGCACGACCCCGATGGTCATGCCCGCCAAACCGTCGCTGTTCGTCGCCGGCTCGATCGACGCCGTCGTCCCGCCCGCCACCGTCACACGTCCGGCCTACGAGGCAGCTCCCTCACCGTCTGCGCTGTGGGTCATCGACGGTGCCGGCCACAATGCGTTCGACGACTTCTGCACATTCGGTGGCGGCACCGGCATCATCGGCATCGCCGATGCATCAGGCCTTGGACCGCTGCTGGACACGTTCCCCTCGCTGCGCACGCTCGGCGAGGATGGCTGCAAGCCGCCGGCCGTCGCTGTCACCACCACGTTCCCGATCATCCGCCACGTCGTCATCGCCTGGGTCCGCCAGTTGTTCGGCATTGACCCGACACCAGTCGGGTTGGGCACCGACGTCGCCGACCAGTACGGCACACCCGTCGAGATCGCCAGCAAGTAGGCCGCTCGTCGCTCAGGCGCCGAGCACGGTGAACCCGAGCGACCGCGCCGCCTGCGCCTGGCGCAGGTCGAAGGTCACGAACGTCAGCCCCGGTACCAGCAGCCGTTGCGCGCTCGCGAGGTGCAGCGCATCGAGAGTTCGCACGCCAAGGTGTTCACCGATCTCCGCTGCTGCCTGGCACACCACCGCGTCAACGCAGACCAGCGCGAAACCATCGAGGTCGCGTTCCAACTGCCGTCGCATGGTGTGCAGATCGGCGGCATCGATGAGACGAGCCAGGTTTCGCCGAACTTCCACCAACGTGATCCATGAGGTGACCAGCACCGGGTCGGCAGCGAGTAGTTGATCAGCCAGCGTCGAGTCGGCCTCATCGACATAGCGCTTCAGCAGCGCGCTGGAATCGACGTAGGTGGTCATTCGCCGCGGTCGTCCGCAAGCACTTCGGTGATCCGTCGGCGTCCTGCAGCGCGGTGCAGCGCTGACAGCGGTTCGGAACGAACCGGCGGACGCAGCCAACCCTCATCGACACCTCGGGCCATCTGACCAGCCCCCGGGACCGGAACGATCTGCACCTTCGGCACGCCACGGTCGGTGACCTGAATGACCTCACCGCCAGCGGCACGATCGAGGTAGTCGGAGAGGTGCTGTTTCAGTTCGCGCACGCCGACGTTCATGTGTGCACATTACCTCATCATGTGCACACACAACCCTCCAACTCGGCCGGTGGCCCCACATCTGGCATATTGGGGGGCCGAAGGAGCACCTCTCGATGACTGTCACCACACCTGCCCCGAATCCCGCACGTTTCATCCGCGCCGATGGCCCCGACAAGGTCACCGGCAGCGGGCGCTACACCGCCGACCTGACGCTCACCGGAATGCTCGCGGCGAAATTCAAGTACGCCGGAATCGCCCACGGTCGCATCACCCGCCTGGACACGACCGCTGCGAAAGCGATCCCCGGCGTATTCGCCGTGCTCACGCAGGCCGACGTGCCGAATGTGCGGTTCGGTCCGTTCGTGCAGGACCGCACGTTGTTCGCCGACGGTGTGGTGCGCTTCGAGGCAGAAATCGTCGCCGCTGTCGCTGCAGTCGACGCAGCCACCGCCCAGCGTGCCGTCGACGCAATCGTGGTGGAGTACGAACTGCTCCCCGTCGTCAACGATCCGGAGACTGCACTCGCCGCCGATGCCCCCCTCGTGCACACCGACTGGGCCAGCTACGGAGCCAGCGGCGCACTCGTCCGCGAACGCAACGACGCGTCGTTCTCGTCGATCGCCAAGGGCGATGTCGAGCGCGGCATGGCCGAGGCTGCCGTTGTGGTGCGCAGTCGCTACGACGCAGATGGCTGCCACGCAGCCCCGATCGAACCCCGCGCGATCGTCGCGCAGTGGGAAGGCGACAAGGTCACCATCTGGACCAGCACCCAGGTGCCGTACGACGCCCGCGCCGGTGTGTGCGAAACCCTCGAGCTACCGGCCAACCGCGTACGCATCATCGTCCCCCACCTCGGCGGCGGCTTCGGCGGCAAGTGCGGGTTCCACTTCGAGGCGCACATCGCCGCACTCGCCAAAGCAGCGCGCCGGCCGGTGCGTCTGCTGTTCAGCCGTCGCGAGGAGTTCCTTGCCCCCGACAAGCGTCGCGAGAGCATCTGCTACGACTTCGAGACCGGGGTCAGCAGCGATGGCCGAATCGTCGCCCGACGGGTGACGCTGGTGCTCGACAACGGCGCCTACACCGCCGACGCCGGCTTCTTCAGCCAGCTCGGTGCAATGCACGCCCTCGGGCCGTACCGCATTCCCAACCTGCTCGCCGAAGCGCACCTCGCGTATACCAACCACCAACCCTCAGGTTCCGTGCGGGCACCAACAGCACCGCAGACATGTTGGGCGCTCGAGTCGCATACCGACGAAGTCGCTCGTGCGATCGGCATGGATCCCGTGGCATTCCGACAGCTCAATGCGGTCGACACCGGCCTCGAAGGGCCCACCGGCCAGATCTACGGCGAGATCGGCGTACAGGAGTGCATCGAGCGGGCAGCGCGGATGGCCGGCTACGGACAACAACTACCCGACGACGAGGCCATTGGCGTTGCCATCGGCTGGTGGCCGAGCTTCGCAGTGCCGTCGGGCGCCTACGTGAAGATCGACGGCGACGGCAGCGCACAGATCATCACCGGCGCGCAAGAGTGCGGCACCGGCTCGGTGATGACCTTGCCACAGCTGGCCGCTGATGAACTGGGTATGTCGGCAGCAGACTTTCAACTCGTCTACCAAGACACCAGCGTCGCCCCGTACGACATGGGTGCCACCGGATCACAGACGCTCTTCAACAACGGCCGTGCGGTGATTGCTGCAGCAGCGCAGATCGCCCAACAACTGCGGGCGCTGGCGGCCGATCATCTCGAGGCTGATCCGGCCGACATCGTGCTTGCCGACGGACAGGCGTTCGTCGCCGGCACCCCCGGCCGAGCCGTCCCCATCGCCACCCTCGCAGGCATCGCCGCCGGCGGCGAACTGCTCATCGGTCACGGCTCGGGAATGCCGCCCGGGCCACCTCCAATCTCCGGGTCCACGTGCGTGGGTGACGCTGGCATGGCCGCCTGGGTTGCCCCGCAGTTCAGCTGCCACGCCGTGCGCGTGAAACTCGACCGCGACACCGGCGTCGCCCGCATCATGCACGTCGCCGCGGCACACGATTCGGGCACGATCATCAACCCACTCGGCGCTGAGGGGCAGGTGCAAGGCGGGGTACTGATGGGTATCGGCCAGGCACTCACCGAGGGCACCGGCTACGACAACGAGGCGCATCAACGCACCGCTGGCCTACTGGACTACAAGCTGCAGACCTGCGCCGACGCCCCACCGATCGACATCCACTTCGTGCAGATCAACACTCCCAACGCTGGTCCGCGCGGCGCAAAGGGGTTGGCCGAAGCGCCGAACGTTGCCACTGCAGCGGCGATTGCAAACGCGATCGCACAGCTGGTCGGTGCGCCGGTTCGGCAGTTGCCGATGACCGCCGAACGTGTGTGGGACACCCTGCAAGAGGTTGCACAGAACACGATCGGCGGTGCGGCATGAGCTTCACCATCGCTCGCACTGTTGAGGACGCTCTGGCCGCGATCGCTGCCGGAGCACGCCCGATCGCAGGCGGTACCGACCTCGTCGTCGGCGCCCGCCACGGGAAGGCCGCACTCCCCGCCGACCTCGTCGCCATCGACCGCATCGCCGGCCTCGACGACATCACCGCCGGCAGCGCTGGCCTCACGCTGGGAGCCAACGCGTCGCACCACGCGATCGAGCACCACCCGGTGGTCGCCGGTTCGTACTCCGCGCTCGCCGACGGCAGCGCGCTCGTCGGATCGCCGGCCACACGCCATGTCGGCACCATCGGCGGCAACGTGATGAACGCCAGCCCGGCGATGGACACCGGGGCCGGGCTCGTCGTGCTCGGCGCCGAAGTCGAGTTGCGCTCACTGCACGGCACCCGGCGCGTGCCGATCAGCGAACTGTGGTCGGGTCCGGGACGCACGATCGCACAGCCAGAAGAACTGTGCGTGGCAGTGCACCTGCCGCAACCGGCGGCCAACAGTGGCAGCGCGTATCTGCGGCTCGAATACCGCCGGGCGATGGAGATCGCCGTCGTCGGCGCCGCGGCGAACGTCACGCTCGCAGCCGATGGCACGGTCGCTGCGGTACAAGTCGCATTGTCCGCTGTCGGCCCCACCATCGTGTCGGTGATGGGTCTCGACACGCTCGTCGGTAGCAGTGTCGCCGATGCGGCCGAAGCAGCCGCGGCCGCGGCGTCCGCCCAAGCCACACCGATCAGCGATGTCCGCGCCAGCGATCGTTACCGCCGACACACGGTCGGCGTCATGGCCCGCCGAGCTGTAGAAACCGCAGCCCGCCGAGCGGCGGGCGAAACCATCGCCATTCCTGTCAACCGCACTCTCGGCATCGGAGCCGCATCATGAGCGAATCCATCATCCTCTCCGTCAACGGCATGCAGTACCCCGTCACGATCGACCAAGGTCGCAACCTGCTCAGCGTCATTCGTGGCGAGGTGGGCCTCACCGGTACCAAGGAAGGCTGCGACGATTGCGAGTGCGGTGCCTGCATGGTGCTGCTCGACGGACAACCCGTGAACTCGTGCAGCTATCTCGCACTGCAGGCACAAGGCCGCGAGATCACCACCGTGGAGGGTGTTCTGAATGGCGACGCGATGCACCCGCTGCAGCGCAACCTGTTGGAAGCAGGTGGCGTGCAGTGTGGCTTCTGCACACCCGGGATGATCATGTCGGCCACTGCACTGCTGCAGCGCACACCTGCTCCTACGGAGGAGGAAGTGCGCGTCGGGTTGTCGGGCAACCTGTGCCGTTGCACCGGCTACACCAAGATCGTCGAGGCCGTACAGCGAACCGCTGCGGAGTTGCAGGGCAGCTGATCAGTCGGCTTCGGTTTCGACGGTCAACACCTTCGAGTTCTCGGGCATCGCGTCCATCACCAACGACTGCACGAACGCGATCGCGTCGGCCTGGTTGGCAACCGACACATGCTCGGTGATGCTCACCGTTCTCGTTCCGTGCTCGTGCGCAGCCACCTCGAACTTGTGGTCGAGCTCGCTCATCAATGCTTCGGTCGGTGGCTTACGAAGCTCCACCACGATGTGTACTTCGAATCCCATTCACGCAGTCTGCACCATTACAGGGGACTCCTCGCGCAGACAGTGTCTGAGTAGTGTGTCGACCAGTACGGACCAGGGGGTACCGAATGCGACTCGAGGGCAAGGTGGCCATCGTCACTGGTGCAACCAAAGGGATCGGCCGAGTCATCGCCGCGATGATGGCGGCTGAGGGCGCCAAGATCGTCCTCGCCGGGCGCACGATCACCCGCGGCGACGAGATGGTCAAGGCCATTCGCGCAGCTGGCGGCGAGGCGACGTTCGTGCGCGCCGACATCGGCAACGAAGACGATGTGCGGGCAGTGGTACAGGCGGCGATCGATACCTACGGAACACTCACCACGCTCGTCAACAATGCGGCCTCCACCGACGTCATCAACAAGGGTGACGGCTCGATCGTCGACGTGACGCTCGACGCCTGGGACACGATCATTCGCGTCACACTCACCGGCACGATGTTGATGAGCAAGTACGCGATCCCAAGGATGATTGAGGCCGGCGGTGGGGCGATCGTGAACATCTCGTCCGAGTCCTCATACCGCCCGCCGGCCGAGATGGCGGCGTACTCCGCGGCAAAGGCGGCGGTGAACTCGCTGACCCGCTCGATTGCCGTCGATTTCGGCCAGCAGGGCATACGCGCCAACGCAATCATCACCGGCATGATCCTGCCGCCACAGGTAGTGCCGGTGTTTCAGGCCGACCCTGTGGTCGGCCCCAAGCTGCGTGCACAGCATCTCGTACCGCGTCCAGGCAGACGAGAGGATGTCGCCGCCGGGGTCGTGTACCTGGCCTCGGATGAGTCGGGTTTCGTGACCGGCACCGAACTCACCATCGATGGCGGCGGCAGCACGATGAGCAACATCCTCACCAAGGCCGAGATCTTCGGGACCACGGGATGATGCACCTGCTCGACGATGCCGGAGTGACCACCTGGGCCGAGGCCGCGCTACTGGCACCTGCCGCGTTCGCTGCAGCCGAGGATGCTCAGCGGCTGATGTGGGACCGCGGCGACGCGATGCTGCTGGAACTTGCTCGCCTACGTATCGCGCAGTTGATCGGCGCCACGACGGCACACGCGCTCCACTCGACACGAGCACGTGGGGCCGGGCTGACCGACGAGATGGTGGCCGACCTGCGCCAGTGGCCCACGTCACCGCTCTACGGCGAGCGTGAACGCCTCTGCCTGGGGCTGACCGAGCAGTTCGTCATCGATGTGAACGGCATCACCGACGAACAGGTTGCAGCGGTGGTGGAGGCCATCGGTGCCGCCGAGTGCCACGCCTTCGTCAGCGCGTTGTGGGCCTTCGAGCAGCTACAACGTGTCTGCCTCGTACTGGGCGTGGAACCACCCGCCGTCCACCTGGGGGATCCATCATGAAAGTACGTCTGCCGCTGGATCCCGATCGTCGCAACGCAGTGGGAGCGGTCAGCACCGGGGCGCTGTCACCCGGTATCGACCGAGCCGCATCACGGGTGCTCACCGAGGCCATTGCCATCGGTTCACTCGACCCGGTGACGGGCGAACTGATCCGCTGGCGCAACGCCCGCCGTCAAGACTGCCAGCTGTGCCAGAGCCACCGCGACGAGGCCGCACGCAGCGCCGGCGTCACTGACGCAACCTTGGACGCCGTGGACCACTTCGAGTCCTCCGACCTACCCGAAGCACACAAGACCGCCCTGCGATTCGTCGATGCGTACCTCGGCAATCCCGACGAGGTTCCTGCCGACTTGGTGCGCCAACTGCAGTTGCACTTCACCCCAACGCAGCGCGCGGAGATCATCCTTCGTCTGCACGGCACCACACAGAACCGGGTGTTACGTACCCTCGGCCTCGACCAGGGTCCTGCGAGATAACCGTTGCGCCACCCGGCGCAGACTAGAACGGTGGCAACGACGAACTTGGAGCACGCCATGACGAACCCTTCCTGGCAAGCAGACCCGTCTGGACGCCACGAGCTGCGATGGTGGGACGGTCAACGCTGGACCGACCATGTGAACGACCACGGCCTCACCTCGGCCGACCCACTGCAGCCGTTCACGCCACCGGCCGCCACTCCACCGGGCGTCGCGCCCATCGTCGAACCGCACACGCTGCAACCGCCGTCGTTCGAGCCGCCCACCATCGCCCAGCCCACCATCGCCCAGCCCACCATCGCCCAGCCGCTGTACCCGCCCACCGTCGCCCAACCCACGTACGGCGTACCGCAGCAATGGGCTGCGACGCCGCCCCCGCTCGCACCGAACCGCACACCGCTGATCGTCGGCGGTGTCCTCGCGGTATTGGCCATCGGGGTGGGTGCGTTCTTCCTGCTGAAGGGCGACGACACACCCGTAGCCACGATCACCACCACCATCCCTGAAACCACCGACGTGGTCGACACCACCACACCGCTGGAGACCACCACCGAGGTGCCCACCACCGCACCTGAGCCAACCATCTCCGGCGACCTACTGGTGGCAGTGCTGCCCACCGATGCGGATGTGCCCGCTGGCTGGACGCGCTACTCCGACGCCGACCCGGCGCCTACGTCGCGGTCCGGGCCGGGTACCGGCTTCTGCGGTCTCACCAACTCGGTGGGGCGCGCCCAGTTGGCCGGCAGCACCGCGCAAGCGTACGGACCGGGTTGGGACCTCCCCGACCAGAGCTCGTTCATGCTCGACCTCTACGCGTTCCCCGACACCGACTCGGCAGCGTCCTTTCTCACCGCAATCCTCAAGGATGCGAACTCCTGCACGGGCAACCCGGTGAGCTACACGATAAGCGAAGCGGACGCCCAGTGGTTCAGCGATGATGGTTCGCTCGATGCAACCCAGTGGTCGGTCGAGGAGCAGCCGGGAGCCACGGTCAACAAGGACACGAAAGCGGCCGAATCCGTGCAAGCGTTCGTCGACCAGCGCTACACCACCACTCTGGACAGCACCAACTACGCCGTCACCGGTACCAGCGTGATCCTCTACGAACGGTGGGGAAAGTACGTGTTCTCGTTCTCCCTCTATGGCCGCTGGGGCTACACGGGATGGCCGGATGCGTCCCAATACGAGCACCAGCCCACCACCGGCGAGTTGTCGACCGCTGCCGACCTCGTGCGCGACTCCGTGCTGAAGCGCCTTGCTGCCGCTGGCCTGATCTGACACCCAGCCAGCTTCAGTCCTCGACAACACCCTTCGGCGCGCGCTGGTTCATGAACCCGAACATGTAGCCGGCGATCCGACGCATCTGGATCTCGTCGGCACCTTCGGTGATGCGATAGCGACGGTGGTGGCGGTAGATGTGCTCAAACGGCTTGTACCGCGAGTAGCCCATCCCACCGTGTACCTGCATCGCGTAGTCGGCGGCATCGCAGCACAGTCGGTTGGCCGAGTAGTTACACATCGACACTTTGTCGCTCACGCTGAACGCTCCGTCGCGGTCCATCAGCCAGGCCGTCTTGTGGATCAGCGCGCGCAGCATCTCGCACTTCGTCTGCAGTTCCACGAGCGGGAACTGGATGCCCTGGTTCGTGGCCAGTGGCTTGCCGAACGGCTTGCGCTCCTTGGCGTATTGCACCGCTTCGTCCACGCAGTACTGCGCCGCACCCAACGACGACGCCGCCTGGCGGATGCGGTTCTCGTTGAAGAAGTGCTGCACTACCTGCAGCCCGCGACCCTCACCGCCGAAGATCGCTGAGTCGGGCACCCGCACATCGGTGAGCCGCACATGGGCGTGGTCGGTGGGCATGTTGAACGTCCACAGGTACTCGAGCACCTCGAAGCCAGGGCTGTCGGCCGGCACGAGGAACGCCGTGATGCCCAACCCGTCGCCGGCCTTGCCGCTGGTACGAGCCATGATCAGATCCGCTTCAGCACGATGGATACCGGTGTTCCAGGTCTTCTCACCGTTGATGATCCAGGTGTCCCCGTCGCGGACAGCGGTGGTCTCCATGTGCGTCGCGTCGCTGCCGTGCTCTGGCTCGGTGATGCCGACAGCGAATCCGCGCCGACCCTCGGCCAGGCCATCCACCCAGTGCGCCTTCTGCTCATCGGTGCCGTACTGCAGCATCAGCAACAGGCCGACGTTGTTGCCGACGATGCTGTGCTCGTTCTGCAGGTCGTTATGCAACCCGAGACCCTTACGCGCCAAGTGTTCGCGGATGACGGCCATCCCAAGATTGCTGCCGTTGCGCCCGCCGAACTCGGTCGGGAATGGGTAGCGGAACAACCCGGCTTCGTCCGCCAGTCGCTTCACTCGGAACAGCAGGTCTTCCCACTCGTCGGTCGGCACGCCACCGCGTTCCCAGTCGGTGCGTGCGTACTCGCGACGATGGTCGAGGAAGCGGATGTTGTCGTCCTCAGCCTCGAGTGGCTTGATCACCCGTTCGATGAACTCGTCGAGTTCAGCGAGGAAGTCCACGAGTTCAGCGGGAAGGTCAAAATCCATGGCGGCATGCTCTCACTCCAGGTCGGTGCGGTCGAACCCACAGCACCGGTGCAGTCGAAAACGGCAGGAACCCCGGCCGCGGCCGGGGTTCCTGTGTATCGACCTGCCCTCAGGTCAGGACGGACCGTTGGGGAACTTCAACAGCGAACCGGCGTCGACGCGGATCTGCTGACCCGTGATGTAGCGGGCGTCGTCCGATGCAAGGAACGCGGCGAGCGCAGCGATGTCGCTGGGCTCGACGTACGGGATGGGCATCGCCTGGAAGTGGGTGAACGCCGGGAGCACGTCCTCGCGGGTGGGGTTCTCCAGGTCGGGGCGGAACACCCGGTACAGACCGTCGTTGTTCAGCAGGTGCGTGTTGCAGTTCGTCGGGTGCATGCAGTTCACGCGAATGAACCGCGGTGCCAGCACGAGCGCCATCTGCTCGGTGTACTCGATGAGCACACGCTTACTCCAGCCGTAGCCCTGGCTGCCAGGACCCATCGCCGGGTTGGCGGTGGTGTTCGGCATCATGCCAGCGGTGCTGCCGGTGATGATGATTGAGGCACCGTCGGGGAGGTACTGGTAGCAGGCCGCAACGGCGTTCATCACGCCGAGCAGGTCCACGTCGGTGGCGTCGATGAAGTCCTGAGGATCCGGGTCGCCCATGGCCATCGGCAGGATGCCTGCGTTGGCCACGACGATGTCGATCTTGCCCAACTCGCGGGCGGCGGTGGACGTTGCCTCGGCGAGCGCCGGGCGACTGCGCACATCGGCTTCGATGGCGATGCACTTGCGGCCGAGCGCCTTCACCAGACCGGCTGTCTCGGCGAGATCTTCCGACGACGACAGCGGGTACGGGTTCGACTCGATCTGGCGGCAGATGTCGACGGCGACGATGTCGGCGCCTTCCTCAGCCATCCGGACTGCATGGGCGCGGCCTTGGCCACGACCTGCACCGGTGATGAACGCGACCTTGCCGGCCAAGCTCCTTGACATGTGAACTCCTTGTAGGTGTGTGAACTCCCCGAGGCGGGCACGGTACCCACCATTGACACAGTGTGTCAACCGTCACCACTCGGCAACTTCGAGACGCATCGAACACCTGCGAATCGTCACGAAATTGGGGGCAGATCTCCCGCTGCGTCGAACTTTTGAGGATTACCAGAAATTTGTTTCGTGAAAAACCTTAAGAAACAAAAATTGTGACCGAAGAAATAGTCCGAACGGCCGAGTGGCGGCCGGCACAACCAAGGAGACGGGTCAATGTTCACCAACAAGCGTGTTGTTCGGCAGGCACTGAAGTACAGCGTGTTGCCGCTTTCTCTGCTCGCCGCTGGCGGCTTCGTGTGGCAGGCGTCGTACGCCGCCTTCTCGGCCACTACCAGTAACGCAACCAACCAATGGAAGGCTGGCACGGTGGTGCTCGCCGACGATGACGCCGGTGTGGCTCGCTTCACTGCACTCAACATCGTGCCTGCCCAGACCGACACGAAGTGCATCAAGGTCACCTCGACCGCCAACGTGGCCGGCAACGTCAAGTTGTACCTCGCGTCCAAGACTGCAACCGCCAGCCTCGACACATACCTGAAGTTCACGGTGCAACAGGGCACCGGAGGCGACTTCAGCACGTGCACCGGCTTCACCGCCGACCTTACGGGCGGGACGATCATCAACAACCAGACCCTCGCCGCCGCGGCACTCGCCAATACCTCGTACGCCACGGCAGCTGGATCGTGGGTGACCACCGGCGTGGGAACGGAAACCAAGACCTACAAGATCCAGTGGACGTTCGACACCACCGGCCTGTCGCAGCTGCAGATCGATGCGCTGCAGGCCGCAACTGCCGGCATCACCTTCACCTGGGAGAACCAGAACACCTGATCCTTACTCCCTGAACCACTGGTAACTGACCGGAAAACCCGACCCCTGCCTGGGAGGTGAGATGAACATGACCGCCACGACGACCGCCCCCACCCGGGGTCGCACCGACACGGCCACTGTTCACCCTCTCGGGTGGGGTCGTTTCCTGTTTGGCCTCGGCAGCCGTTGGTTCCTCGGGTTCTGCGGCTCGCTCCTGGTGATGGCCCTTGTGCCGTTGGCCATGGGCTGGAAGGCGTACCTCGTCCCCAGCGGGTCGATGCGCCCGTCGATCGCGCCCGGCGACCTGGTGATCGGTTCACCAGTCCCCAAGGATCAGCCGCTGAACATCGGCCTGGTGGTCGTCGCCGACGACGCCAACCACCCCGGTCGAACCAAACTGCACCGCATCGTAAACGTGATGTCGGATGGCAGCTACATCACCCAGGGCGACGCGAACCACACCAGCGACGCTCAGTCCGTTCAGCCCTCGGCGATACATGCCGTGTCGCGGCTGCGAATTCCGTTCATCGGCCTCCCAGAGATGTGGTTGCAGCAGGGCGAGATGCTCAAGCTGCTCGCCCTCGCCCTCGCCTTCGTCATCTCCATCATTGGCGCGATCGCCGGATCAGAATCCGAGACGCCCGCCGACGACGACAACGACCAAGCCGGCGAACCCGGAGATCCCTGCGGCCCCGGCGGCCCCGGCGATGGCGACCCCGACGACCTATCGGGCGACAACCAGTTCGGCACGCTCAGGTGGGCAACCTTCGGTGGGGCCATGGCGGCGATCGCGGTGACTGCAGCGGCCATCGCGCTCCCCTGCAACGCGGCATCGGCCGCCTTCAGCGCCCGCGTCACGGACGGCCCCAACACGTGGACGACCGCAGTTGCGTTCCAGCCGTACGCGGCGGCAGTGCGCGCCGACAACCCTTCGATCTACTGGTTGCTCGACGAGACCACCGGCACCAGCGCTGCGGATTTCTCCGGCAACGGAAAGAACGGCACGTACACCCCGGCCTACACCATGAACCAGGCCGACGGCCTCGCCACCAACGCCGGCACCGCAGTCCTGCTGGGCGCCGCCGGCCGCATCGTGTGCAACACCTCGGTCGCGAACCCCACGGCGTTGACGTTGGAGATGTGGTTCAAGACCAACACCACCACCGGTGGCAAGTTGATCGGGTTCGAGTCCACCACTGGCGCGACGTCGCCCACCTCCGACCGACTCGTCTACATGCGCAACAACGGCCGCATCGTCTACGGCGGGTGGGGTGCCAACACCGTTATCACCACACCGGCGGCCAAGGTGTACAACGACAACGTCTGGCACCACCTGGTGGTCACCGCCACCGGTGCCAGCGGCGGTACGCAGACCTCCTCGATCTACATCGACGGAGCACTCACCATCAGCGGCACCACCACCGCGACCACGAACTACACAGGGTTCTGGCGAGTCGGCTCAGGCACCATCGGCACCGGCGGTACGTTCCCCACCAGCGCCACGTTTGCCGGCACCGTCGACCATATTGCGGTGTACACCACGGTGCTCACCAGCACACGCATCGCTGCCCACTACGCAGCACGCTGAGCAGACCCCCGGGCACGCCGAGGACTGCACGCGATAGCGACAGTCACGCTGACAGTAAATCGATGAGAACGTTATTTCTCAGGGGCTGCTGATCGCCGACCGAGACAACACTCGGACAGATTAGCGAACGCACCTGTGAAGGGGGACGAGATGGTCGGTCACCGCACCGCATCTCGTCGAACCCTCCGTTACGTGGGGGTGTCGGCGATGGCATTCGCCGCTGCAGCCGGACTGATCTGGCGAGCCTCCTATGCAGCGTTCGACCCGGGTGTCCCCCGCTCGGCCGACGCACCCGGTCAGGTCACACTGACCGATGACGCCCATGGCAGTGCGCTGTTCCACCCCGGTGGCCCGGTGGTCCCCGGGGCGGCAGGCACCCAATGTGTCAAGGTCACCTCCACCGCTGGCGATGCCGGATCCGTGCGGATGTACCTCACCGATCTGGTGAGCACCACCAACGGGTTCCAGAACCACATGATGATCACCGTCGAACAGGGCCGCGGTAGCGGAACCGGCACCTGCGTCGGGTTCGTCGCTGACGGCGCAGGGCAGGTCATCCCCCGCCAATCGTTCGCCGCTGCCGCCGAGCAGTTCGCCGATTTCGAATCCGGAGCCGGCAGCTGGGTAACCCACGGCAACACGACCGGCGAGTCGATGAGCTACAAGGTCACCTGGGAGTTCGACACGACCGGTATGAGCCAGGCAGACCAGAACTCGCTGATGGGCGAACAGACCGGCCTCCGCTTCGAGTGGGAACTGCAGAGCGTCTGAGCGTCTGTCATCCGGTCACGATCGCAACGTGGTGGCTATCGTCAGCGCATGAGCGAAGCTCCCCGCGGTGCCAGTCGCAGCGCAATGTTGGTCGCAGCCTGTCGGCTACTGGCTGCTGAACTCCCGCCCGACCAACGACTGATCGAGGATCCGTTCGCGTCGCTCGTGTGCGACGAGGAGGCCATCGCACATGCGCGCGCCGACGAACCGCTGCAATTGGTCATCCGCATGAGGACGAAGTACATCGACGATGCCGTCCTCGCATTCTGCGCTGAGCACCCGGGCGCTCAGGTGCTGTTGTTGGGTGCCGGCTACGACGCCCGCCCCTATCGACTGGCGCTGTCGGCAACGTTCTACGAGGTCGACTTCCCGGCAACACTCGAACTCCGCGAGGCGGTGTACGCCCCAGTAGCAGTGGCCACGCCGCGAGTGGCAGTCCCGGTCGACCTCGCCAACGAGCCCTTCGATGCACCACTGATCGCTGCCGGCTTCGACCCACACGTGCCCACGATCGTGGTGTGGGAAGGTGTGATCAACTACCTCACCGCAGAAGCAGCCGAGGCGGTTGTGCACGCGCTAGGCAGCTTCCTGTCCTCCGGCAGCACAGTGATTGCCGACTACGTGGAGATGAACTTCTTCCGCGACACGCAGTTCGAGCGCACCGCCACCGACCTCAAGCAGCGTTTGGTGCAGGGCGGCGAACGGCTCCGCGGGGGCCTGCCGGACGCCCTCGGCTCGCTGGACCGAGCCGGATTCGACGTGATCGACGACGAAGCAGCCGAATTGCTGCCGCCTCGTTACGGTCTGCCGCTCGCACCACGGTGCTACGCCGGACGGCTGTTCACCGCCGTGCGCCGCACCGACTGAGCGCCGGTCGGACACGGACTGAACGCACCAACGCCACACCGATTAGCGTCCACCACGTCAGATCCTGACGAACATGAGGAGTGGAACATGGTTGGTGGCGCACTGAAGATGTCGAGTATGGACGATCTCGACCTGCGTATGTCGGACGGCGTCCGCCCGCTGTACGAAGCGGTCAAGGCATTCGTGCGCGACGAAGTAGACCCCATCTCCGAGCAGTTCCACCACATGGGCGAGGGCCGCGCCGACCGCTGGACGTACGCCCCGGGTCAGCTCGAACTGCTCCAGACGGTGAAGGACAAAGCCAAGGCGCTGGGTCTGTGGAACTTCTTCCTCCCCAACGCCGACGGTGTGGGCCTCAGCAACCTCGACTACGCGTACATCGCCAACGAGTTGGGCAAGAACCGCCTGGCGCCCGAGACGCTGAACTGCTCGGCACCAGACACGGGCAACATGGAAGTGCTCGAGCGTGTCGGCACGCCCGAGCAGAAGGCCAAGTGGCTCGAGCCGCTGCTGGCCGGAGAGATTCGCTCAGGGTATGCAATGACCGAGCCCGGTCTGATGAGCAGCGACGCGAAGCAGATCGACACCCGCGCCGTGCTCGACGGCGAGGAATGGATCATCAACGGTGAGAAGTTCTTCACCTCCGGCGCCGGCGATCCGCGCTGCAAGATCCTGATCACGATGGTGCGCAGCAACACCACCGCCGACACCTACAAGCAGCACTCGCAGATCCTCATCCCGATGGACACCCCCGGGGTGGAGGTCGTCGGCCCGATGATCGTGTTCGGCAACGACGAGGCACCGCACGGCCATATGCACATCCGCTTCAACGATGTGCGTGTCCCCAAGAGCAACATCCTGTGGGACGAGGGCAAGGGTTTCGAGATCTCGCAGTTGCGGCTTGGACCGGGACGTATCCATCACTGCATGCGCAGTATCGGTTCTGCCGAGCGGGCCATCGAGATGATGATCGACCGTGGTCTCAGCCGCGAGGGCTTCGGCAAGAAACTGATCAACCTGGGCAAGAACATGGAAGTGCTCTCACGTGCCCGCATCGACGTCGAGTCAATGCGCCTGATGGTGCTGCGTGCGGCGAAGGCGATGGACGTGCTCGGCAACGCCGAGGCCCGCGTGTGGGTCAGCGCCGTGAAGGCGATGGTGCCCGAGAAGTGCGCACAGATCATCGACCAGGCAATCCAGATGCACGGCGCCGCCGGCGTCACCCAGTGGTTCCCGCTCGCCGAGATGTACCACGCCCAGCGCGTGCTCCGTCTGGCCGACGGGCCCGACGAGGTGCACCACATGGTGGTGGCCCGCGCCGAAGTGAAGACCCGCGAGTCGGAGAAGGCTGCGGGACTTAACACCGAGTACCGCACCACCGGCCGCCTGTTCACCGGCCCCTGATCCCACCAATACCGTTCGTGTCACGCACGGACCACGGACGCCCGTGGCCCGTGCGCGACCCGCGAGCTTGGAGAACGCGTCAGGCGGCAGTGAAGCGCGGGATCGAATCGTCGAACACGACCTTCACCGGCATCCCCACGCGCACATCATCGACGGACACACCGACGATGTTGGTCATCAGACGCACCCCCTCGTCGAGTTCCACGTAGGCGATCACATAGGGGGCGAACTCCTTGTAGGGGCCGCTTCCCTTGCGCATGATCGTGAAGCTGTACACCGTTCCGGTGCCGCGCACTTCGTTGTACGTGACCCGCTGAGACGCGCAGTGCGGGCAGAACAGACGCGGGTACCAGATGTACTCGTGGCAGTCGTCGCAGCGCGGCACGACAAGGCGACCCTGCGCGCATGCATCCCAGAACTCGACGGTCTCATGTGTGGGACGCGGGGGCCGAGTGGGCAGGAACGGTGTCTCAGGCATCGGGCTGCCCCAGGATCAGCGTGCTGCTCATGTGACGGGTGCCGAGCGCTCCACCGGTGCCGTGGGCCAGCGCGAGCTGACAGTTCGGTACCTGCACCGCCGGATGTGCCTCACCGCGCAGTTGACGCACGGCTTCGATCACCTTGGTCATGCCGCCGCGGTTGGCCGGGTGGTTGTTGCACAGTCCGCCACCATCGGTGTTGAACGGCAGCCGGCCGAACGGGGCGACGAGACCGCCGTCCATCACGAAGCGGCCACCCTGACCCTTCTCACAGAACCCGAGATCCTCGATCGTGACGAGCACCGTGATCGTGAAGCTGTCGTAGATGGATACATAGTCGATGTCGGCCGGCGTGACACCAGCCTCGGCGAACGCTCGCGCACCCGACCACACGGCGCCCGTGTGGGACAGGTCGATGCGGCCACGGTTGGTGTCCTTCGCCGCTTCACCCTGACCCAGCAGCTTCACGCTGCGACGCGGCAGGGTGGCAGCGATCTCGGGGCTGACCACCACGATCGCTCCCCCGCCGTCGGTCACTACGCAACAGTCCATACGGTGCAGCGGATCGGCCACGAGTGGCGACGCAAGCACTTCCTCCACCGTGACGACATCGCGGAGGAAGGCGTGAGGGTTGTGCTGTGCGTGCAGCGATGCCGCCACTTTGATCTCCGCTAGCTGCGCACTGGTGGTGCCGAACTCGTACATGTGCCGCTGTGCGGCGAGTGCGTAGTGAGCCACGATGGTGGCGCCCCACAGGTTCTCGAACTCGCTCTCCGGCGCAGGGGCAGCTCCCGACGAGCCCGGCTGTGCACCGCCGTTGCGCGGCGTGCCAGCCAGCGTGATTAACGCAACCGACGCGTGCCCAGCCTTGATCATCGCTGCCGCATGGCCGACATGCACGAGGTACGACGAACCGCCGGTCTCGGTGCTGTCGTACGTGCGGCAGCGCAAACCGAGATACTCCCCCATCGAGATCGGCCCGAAGCCCGGGGCGTCGCCCGCGCAGTAGTACGCGTCGACATCCGCCATCGTCAGACCGGCGTCGGCGAGCGCCCCGACCGCGACCTCCGCATGAATCTGCGGAACGGTGCGGTCGGGGATATCGCGTCGTGGATGTTCGTACGCACCAGCGATGAACGCCGCGCCGCGCAGGGACATACGTGTGGTCAGATCCGCTCGATGATGATCGCCGGGGCCATACCACCGGCGGCGCACATCGTGACCAGACCGAACTGCAGGTCGCGACGCTCGAGCTCATCGAGCAACGTGCCGATCAACAGGGCACCCGTGGCGCCGATGGGGTGACCGAGGGCGATGGCGCCACCGTTGACGTTGATCTTGTCGCGGTCGATACCGAGGTCGCGGATGAACTTCTCGGGCACTACGGCGAATGCTTCGTTGACCTCGAACAGGTCGATGTCGTCGAGCGTCAGGCCGGCCTTGGCGACGGCCTTACGCGCTGCCGGTCCGGGAGCGTTCAGCATCAGCGTGGCGTCGTCACCCATGTTGACGGCCGCACGCACGCGAGCGCGGGGCTTCATACCGTGCGCCCGGGCGTACTCGGGGCTAGTCATCAGAATTGCGGCCGCGCCATCAACGACACCGCTGGAGTTGCCGGCGTGGTGCACGTGGGTGATCTCCAGACCGGGGAACCGGCGCAGCACCATGCTGCGGTAGGTGTCGCCAGCCTCGTTGAGCACGACATCGGCGAGGGCCTCGAACGACGGCTTGAGGCCGGCGAGTGATTCCATCGTGGTCTGCGGGCGGGGGAACTCTTCGCGGTCGAGGGCGAGGGTGCCGTCGGGGCGGTACACGGGCACAAGGCTGCGGTCGAAGCGACCCTCCGCGATGGCGACGGCTGCACGACGCTGCGACTCGAGCGCCAGCTCGTCGAGCGCCTGACGGGAGATACCTTCCAGCGAGGCGATTGCGTCGCCGGCCACGCCCTGGTTGGTCTGTGGGTGCAGCGCACGCAACACCTCGTTACCAGCGTCCATGAACGGACCACGTACGGCCGGGTGAGCGTTGGCGGCATACGACGACATCATCTCGGCGCCGCCGGCGATGACGACATCTTCGAAGCCGGCCATGATCGAGGCTGCGGCGAGGTTGGTGGCAGTGATGCCCGAACCGCAGAAGCGGTCGAGGGTGACGCCGCTGACGACCTGCTCGTATCCGGCCGAGAGCAACGCCATACGTCCGAGGTCGCCACCCTGGGTGCCGACCTGGGTGCTGCAACCGAAGATCACGTCATCGACATCAGCGGTGTTGAGGTTGTTGCGCACGGCGATCGCCTTCAGCACGGTGGCACCCAGCTCCTGTGGGTGGATGTCGGCGAGGGCGCCCTTGCCGACCTTGCCGATACCGCGGGGTGTGCGGACGGCATCGATGATCCAAGCTTCGGACATGGCAGCTCCTTGTGCGGTCGGCCACGACAGCCGGTTCAAACAACTGACCAAATTACCGCGGCATCATGCTGACGGCGCAATCGGCGCAGCAACCACGGGCCCAGCATCCACAGGCGCGGCCGGAAACTGGTAGCCAAGAGTGGTGACCGTGAGGTGAGCGAACGCACCGTCGCCGAGCGCCCCGTGTATGTGAATTTCGCCGGGCTGAGCGACGATCATGTCGCCGACGGTGACGATCCGCCGCTCGCCGCCGACGACCTCCACGAAGCCGGTTCCGGCCGTGACCACCAGCACCTGGCCGCCGTCGTGACTGTGCTGCGGGGTGCACCCGCCGGCGCTCATCGTCACGATGCCGACATCCAGGCGGGAGGCGATGTGGGGCCCTTCCACCCAGTGCGGCAGCAGTGTGGCCGTAGCCGCCGGGACATCCTCGGACATCTCGGCCATCGCGGCGGCGCTGAAGAACTTCATGACGCGGAGCCTAGGCTCCGCACATTCGGTGAACGCAGGGGGAACGGGGATGGCACAAGAACAGAAGCGCGGTAGGGCGATCGCGATGACCACGGGCGAACTCGACGCGTTCCTCACGACGGAGAAGACCTGCCGTCTCGCGACGGTGGATGCCAAGGGTCAGCCGCATGTGTCGCCGGTGTGGTTCGTGTGGGACGGCGAGCACGTCTGGATCAACTCGCTGACCCGCAGCCAGCGCTGGACCGACGCCGTACGTCACCCACTCGTCGGCCTCACCGTCGATGCCGGCACCGAGTACTTCGAACTGCGCGGTGTCGAGATCACCGGCACCATCGAAGCCGTGGGAGATATCCCGCGCACCGACAGCGGTCCCGACCCGCTGGTACAGGTCGCCGAGTCCGGCTTCGGCACCAAGTACGGGGGAGGCACCTACACCCCCGATGGCCGCCACGCGTGGTTGAAGATCACACCCACCAAGATCGCCAGTTGGGACTTCCGCAAACTGCCGAGCTGAGTGCGCGACCCCGGGGGGCAGACGGATGGCGGGTTAGCCTCGCCGCCATGCGTGCCGTCCGTTGTGCCGATCATCAGGTGTCGGTCGTCGACATCCCCGAGCCCACCGGTGAGGGCGTCAAGGTGCGCATCGCAGCGGCGGGTATCTGCGGTAGCGACCTGCACATGGTCGACCTGATGCCCACACCCGCCACGCTGGGTCACGAGTTCGCCGGTTGGTTGCCCGACGGGCGTCTCGTCGCGATCGAACCGATCGGCGCATGCGGCACCTGCGAACCCTGCCGAGACGGGCGCCCGTACCACTGCCGCAGCGGGTTGCAGATGTTCGGTGGAGCACACGACGGCGGAATGGCCGACCTGTGCATCGTGCCCGAGTCCACGATCGTCGCGCTCCCCCTGTCCGTACCAGCGAAGGACTCGTCGCTCGTCGAACCGCTCGCTGTGGCGGTGCACGCGGTGCGCATGGCGGGCAACCTACGCGGCTTATCCACTGCCGTCATCGGCGGCGGCACGATCGGGTTGTGCCTCGTGCCGTCACTGCAGGCCGTCGGTGTGAGCGCTGTCGACGTGCTGGCCCGCCACGACCACCAGGTCAACGCCGTGGCCCGCCTCGGCGGCACACTCGGCGAGTTCGGCCGCAACAAGTGGGATGTCGTGTTCGACGCCGTCGGTACCGGCGAGTCGCTGGCTCAGGCAGTGAAGATGTGCCGCCCCGGCGGACGCATCGTGCTCGTCGGCATGTACTGGGACGGATCGGTGCCGTTACCGGGTATGGAGCTGATGTCGAAGGAGATCGTGATCATCCCGTCGATGATGTACGGCAGCCACGGCCGTGTACGCGACTTCGATCTCGCCGCCCAGGTGCTCGCTGATCGTCCTGAAATCGGCGCCACGCTCATCACCCACCGCTTCCCACTCGACGCTGCGGTCGAGGCCTTCGCCGCTGCTCGCGACCGCAAGTCGGGCGCGATCAAGGTCGTGCTGGAGCCCTGAGGTGAACTCCACGGCACTCGCCGGCCTACGCATCTGCGACCTCTCTGGGCAACTCGCCGGCGCCGGAGCGACACGCACGCTGGCAGCCTTCGGCGCGGAGGTCATCCGCATCGAAGACCCTGTTCGGAAGGGTAAGTGGGATCTGCTGCGCGGCGTGCCACCGTTCAGGGAAGGCCAACGAGGCATCGACGCCGGCGGTGCGTTCAACAACCACAACGTCGGCAAACAGGGCATCACCCTGAACACCCGCACCGAACGTGGACGGAGCCTGCTCGCCGAACTCGTGAGCATCTCCGATGTCGTCACCGAGAACTTCTCGGCCGAGGTAATGGAGAGTTGGGGGTTCGGTTACGAGCGGTTGTGTGAGCTGCGACCCGGCGTCATCTATGTGTCGAACTGCGGGTTCGGACACACCGGTCCGTACCGCCAGTTCCGCACATGGGGCCCCATCGTGCAGGCCGTGTGCGGGCTCACCTGGTCGGTCGGTCAGGCCGACGAACCGTCGGCCGGTTTCGGCTTCTCGTACATGGATCATCACGGTGCGAACCTGATGGTGTTCGCGATCCTCGCGGCACTCCACCATCGACGACGCACGGGCGAGGGTCAGTGGATCGACATGAGCACGGTCGAGTCCGGCGCAGCGATGCTGGGACCGATGGTGCTCGACTTCACCGTCAACGGTCGGCCAGCGCGCCGACCGGGGATGCCGGCATCGAACCGCGGACACCATCCGCTGATGGCGCCGCACGGCATCCACCCCGCACTGGGTGACGACGAGTGGGTTGCGGTGGTGTGCCGCACCGATGCGGAGTGGGCAACGCTGGCATCCATCCTCGGCGTGGATGAGCCAGCGTGGGCCACCGTCGATGCTCGTCTCGCAGCACACGACGCACTGGACGCGCGGGTATCCGCGTGGACCCGACGGCACGACAAGTTCGAGGTGCAGACCCGCCTACTCGCCGCGGGTATTCCTGCTGCCGCCGTGCAATCACCGCAGGAACGCACGGATCGCGATTCGTCGACCGCCCGCTGGGGCCTGTTCCCGGAGGTGACGCACTCGCTGATGGGCGCTGTGCGCGTGGATGGCATCCCGCTGCACCTGTCGGCCACCGATTGGTCGATGTCCACCGGGGCACCACTGCTCGGGCAACACAACCATCAGGTACTCGCCGGGCTGCTCGGATTGGACGACGACGAGATCGCACGACTGGAGGCCGACGGTGTCATCTGAAGCGAGCACCCACACCGGGCCACTCACCGGACTGCGGGTGATCGAACTCGCGAGTGAACATGCTGCATTCGCCGGGAAGTTGCTGGCCGACTACGGCGCCGAGGTGTTACTGGTGGAGCCCATCGGCGGCCATCACACCCGCACATTCGGTCCGTTCGCCGAGTCGCTGCCCGAGGCGCACCCCGACCGGTCGCTCTGGTTCTGGCACTACAACACGTCGAAGCAGGGTGTGCAGATCGACCTCGACACACCCGAGGGTGCGGATCAATTCCGCAACCTCGTGGGCTTCGCCGACATCGTGCTGGAGGGCGAGACACCGGGCCGGCTGGCGGCCTTCGGCCTGGATCACGGGCAGATCGACTCGCCGACCACGGTGTGGGTCAGTGTCACGTCGTTCGGACGCTCCGACCCGCGCAGCCTCGATCCGTTCAGCGACCTCACTGCAATCGCCGGCGGCGGCCTTGCCTGGAGTTGCGGATACGACGACCACTCGCTGCCGCCGATGGCGCCACTCGGCAATCAGGGCTACCAAACTGCATCCATCTGGGCGGCGGTCGGAGCGCTCATTGCGATCGAGGCCCGAGCGCGTACGGGTGAAGGTCAGCTGGTCGACGTCAGCATGCACGCCGCGGTCAACGTCACCACGGAGCAGGCCACGCAGTGGTGGCTGGTCGCCGAGAAGACCGTGCAACGTCAGACAGGTCGCCACGCGTTGCACCTGCCCACCGAGTCGATCGTCGCGATCGCCGCCGATGGACGCGAGGTGCACACCGGCTTCCCGCCGCGCACGCTCGACGAGTTGATCAAGCTCGTGCGCTGGATCGACGACGAGGGCCTGCGCGATGAGCTGCCGCTGACGACCCTGCTCGACCTTGCGATCGAGCAGGGCGGGATGGATCTCGCCAAGCTGTACGAGGACGAGTTCACGCAGGAGTGCTTCCGCACGTGCCGCGACGCGATCGTGTTGTTGGCGGAGCACCACACCGCCGACAACTTCTTCCTGCTGGGTCAACGCCGCGGGTTCGCCGTGGGCATGATCTTGTCGCCCGAGGAGACGATGGCCGACCCGCACATCGTCGCCCGCGGTTTTCCGACCCCCGTGCATCAGCCACAACTGGGCCACGACATCGTGCACACCGGACTACCGATCCGCTTCACCGGTACCCCCGGGCGGATCAGCGCCGCGCCCGCCCTGTCGTGACTCGCTGAATCCAAAGGCGCCGAGCCGAGCCATCCCGATTACCGTTGCCCACATGAGCGACAGCCCTGCACCCGCCCACAGCCGCACCGACGTCGACGGTGGGGTCATCACCGTCACGTTCACGCGCGACGACAAGCGCAACGCGGTCAGCCCCGCGATGTTCGCCGCGATCGCGTTGGCACTCGACGAGCTCGAGACGCAGGACGACCTGCGCGTGATGGTCATTCGTGCCGAGGGGCGCTTCTTCACGTCGGGGGTCGACATCGCCGGCATGTCGGGCAACCTCGGCGAGGGCACTGACGGTGTGGTGCGCGGCAGCAACATGCGCCGCCAGTACCGGGCGCAGGCGAACCACGACCTGTTCGATCGCATCGAGGCCGTGGAGAAGCCGGTGATCCTCGCCGTGCATGGTCCATGCCTCGGTGTGGGCGTGGAGATGGGTTCGTCGTGCGACTTCCGCCTGGCCGCCGACACCGCTGCGTTCGGTCTGCCCGAAGTGCAGAACCTGTCGGTCATCCCCGGCTCGGGTGGCATCAGCCGCCTCACCCGGCTGGTCGGCCCGCACTGGGCAAAGTGGCTGGTGATGAGCGGCGAACTGGTGCCCGCAGCACAGGCGCTGAACATGGGCTTCGTGCACCAGGTGTACCCCGCTGCCGAGTTCGATGCCGCCGTCACCGCGTTCGCATCGAAGTTGGCCGGGTTCTCCCGTGAGGCTCTGGGCGTTGCCAAGGTCACGATCGACATCGCTGCCGAAGTCGATCGGCGCACTGCACGGGAAGTCGACCGTCTGGCACAGACGCTGCTGTTCACATCGCCCGAGTACATGGAGAAGGTCAACGCGTTCTTGAAGAAGTAGGCGTTTCCCGGCGGGCCGTGGGAACCTTGTCACACCCCTTGCGTACGCTTGTTCGTGTGGACCTCGGGCTGATTCGGAACGTGATCGGGGCGGCACCGCTCACTGATCTGGTCGCGTGTCGTGGCGAGTTGGCGGCCATTCAACACGTGCGGTCGTTGCTCGATGCACGCGAGATGCGCGTGGCGGTGCGGCTCGATGAGTTGGCGGCCGTGTCGCCGTCGGTGTTCCCCGAGGGCGAGATCACTGCCGCGGCAAAGACGTCAGTGAAGAAGGGGTCGCGGGTTCGTGAGCGGGCGCGGGCTGCGGGCGATGTGCCGCAGCTGGGCGACGCGTTGTTGTCGGGTTCGACGACTGGTGAGCGGGTCGATGTGGTTGCCGCGGCGACGGCTGGTTTGTCGGCGGCGGAGAAAGCCCGGGTCGCGGCGCGGGGTGACGAGTTGGCGCGGGCCGCGGTGACGATGAGCGAGAGCGCGTTCCGCCGGTTCGTCGAGGCGGTGGTGCGCCAAGCGCGGGCGGATGATGGGTTGGCGAAACTGCAACGACAGCAAGCCGCGGTCAGGTTGCGGTGGTGGATCGA